>CAZCHE010000002.1:679372-680557 GCA_964498395.1 uncultured Parapedobacter sp.
CGGGCGAGGTTGAGAACCTGGCCACGGTAACGGGCACGCCCCCGACTACGGATCCGGATGACCCGGCCGAGCCAATAGACCCTGTTCCGTCGACGCCTGACGTGGACAACCCCGGTACGCCCGGCGACCCCGGGGTTCCAACGGAAGTGGAAATACCGGCCAATCCTGCCTTGTCATTCGTGAAGACAGGGGTGCTGTCCGCGGATGGCAACACGGTAATCTATACATTCACGGTTACCAACACGGGCAACGTGACGCTGGAGGACATCACGGTTGACGACCCGAAAATCACCGGTGCGATTACGCTGACCGCCACCGCGCTTGCTCCGGGTGAAGTGGCCACGGGTACGGCAAGCTACACCGTGACCCAAGCAGAGAAAGACGCGGGCGAAGTAATAAACAATGCCACGGTAACTGGCACTCCGCCTACAACAGATCCGGCTGATCCTGCCGAGCCTATCACACCGGTGCCCTCGACGCCGGATGTGGACAACCCGGGCACGCCGGGCGACCCGGGAGTTCCAACGGAAGTGGAAGTGCCCGCTAATCCATCATTGACGTTAACGAAAGCTGTAACAAGCGAAGGCCACTATGAAGTTGGCGACTACATCAACTTCGAGATCGTGGTACGTAATACAGGCAACGTTACGCTGACGGACGTTACGGTGACGGACGCGAACGCGGATATCGTATCGGGCAGCCCGGTTGCGAGCCTAGCGCCGAATGCCAGCGCGACGGTGATCGCCCGCCACCAGGTGACGCAGGCGGACGTGGATGCGGGCGTGGTGGTTAACCAGGCGAAAGTGACGGGCGACGACCCTGATGGCAACCCGGTACCGGAGGTTCCCTCGGACAACCCGGACACGCCGCAGCCGAACGACCCGACTGTTGTGGAGCTGACGCAGCAACCGGCACTGTCCCTGACGAAACGCGCGACGGGCGAAGGTCCCTATGCGGTTGGTGAATACATCAACTTTGAAATCACGGTCCGCAATACGGGCAACGTTACGCTGACCGATGTAGCTGTCACGGACGGTAACGCGGATATCGTATCGGGCAGCCCGATCGCGAGCCTGGCACCGAACGTATCGGCGACGGTCATCGCGCGTCACCGGGTGACGCAGTCCGATGTGGATGCGGGCGTGGTGGTTAACCAGGCGAAAGTGACGGGCGACGACCCTGATG
>CAZCHE010000002.1:680657-682476 GCA_964498395.1 uncultured Parapedobacter sp.
TGACGCAGTCCGATGTGGATGCGGGCGTGGTGGTTAACCAGGCGAAAGTGACGGGTGACGACCCGGATGGCAACCCGGTACCGGAGGTTCCGTCTGACAACCCTGATACGTCCGAACCGGATGATCCGACGGTTGTTGACATGGAAAGCAAACCGTCGCTGTCGTTAACCAAAGGGGTGACTAGTGAAGGTCCGTACAATGTGGGTGATCAGATCAGGTACTTTAATATTGTAGCCACTAATACAGGTAATGTCACATTGACCAATGTGATCGTGACAGATGATAATGCTGAAATCATTTCCGGATCACCCATAGCGCGTCTTAAACCCGGTGAATCTGCAACGATAATGGCTCGCCACCTTGTTACACAGGCCGATATCGATGCTGGGGTAGTGATCAATCAGGCAAGCGTTTCGGGTGAAGACCCCGAAGGCAACCGAACCCCTGAAGTGCTTTCTGACGATCCGAATACACCAGAAACAAATGATGAAACCATAACACCGGTTGCTCAAGCACCGGCGATACGTATAGAGAAAACTGCTGACAAGCAAATCGTGGAAAAAGCAGGTGATCGTATCATGTATCAGCTGACAGTGATCAATACGGGTAATGTAACGCTCCACAACGTGCATGTAGAGGATCCGTTGACCGGCTTTTCACAGCAAATTGAACGCATCAGGCCAGGTGTTGCGTATACACATACTTTCTGGACACATTATATAGCGACGACAAGTGATTTGGTCGCCGGCAAAATCGTCAACACGGCAGTGGTAACCGGTGAAGCTCCAGACGGAGAAAACATAGGCCATTCGGCTACCCACGAAGTTGAGGTCTATTACAAGGAAATCGAAGCAGAGGATGATGATTTCGGGCCAATCAATGGTAAGACAGGGGGAAGTGCAGGTAATGTGTTTACAAATGACAAAGTGAACGGCGGTTCGTTAATTCCCGGAGAGGTCACCCTTACACGTGTGCCATCGGGTGATCCCTCGCCACTGGTGCTGGAAGAAGACGGTACGGTATCGGTCAGCCCGAATACACCGGCTGGGATGTATACGTTGGAGTATCAAGTGTGTGACGTCGTTAATCCGAATAATTGCGGTGTGGCAACCGTTAGCGTTTTGGTAGAACCTTCCCATATCCAAGCTATATCTGATCAGGTGACGGGTGTAAATGGTTACGACGGCACATCGAATGTAACTAACGTGTTTGTCAATGACCAACTAAACGGAGCACCTGTTGTACCTGAGGAAGTGACGCTGACATTGGTTAGTAATGATCCTGCCTTGCGACTCAATCCCGATGGTTCTGTCGATGTAATACCCGGTACGAGGGGAGGTACGTATACACTGGAATACCAAATATGCGAGAAGCTAAATCCCGAGAATTGTTCAATAGCAACCGTAACGGTGGTGGTTGTGAATCCGCTTAAGATACCGAACGTGTTTACGCCGAACGGTGATGGTAAGAATGATCAGTTTGAGATTATCGGAAGCGAAGGATTCGATCGCATCGAAGTGACGGTGGTAAACCGTTGGGGGAATGAGGTGTACCGAAACAATAACTACCGCAATAATTGGGATGGGCAAGGTCTTACCGAAGGTACTTATTATTATTTGATTACTACCCACTTGGGCAACGCAAGCGAAGTGCACAAAGGATGGGTATTGATAAAACGTCTGTAAATGAAGAACCTGATAAAACCAATGATTACGCTGGCCTTGTTTATCGTGGCCGGTAAGGGCATGGCCCAGCAGAACATCCAGTTCACGCAGTACATCTTCAACTCGATGAGCGTGTACGCCGGGTTCACGCTCAT
>CAZCHE010000003.1:0-411 GCA_964498395.1 uncultured Parapedobacter sp.
TGTGTACCGTCGGTCAGCATATGCAGGTTTTCCAACCCCAGGTTGGTTTTACGGATTCCATACCACGCCAGTATCCAAAGTCCCTTGTCGATGCGATCCTGGTCTACACTACCCGAATTGTAGGATGTACGCACATAGCTTTTGTCCATCCAACCGGCTCCCCACCCGTCATGTTCGACCTGCCATCCCCAGAAATCACCGTTTTCGATTTTCACGCCGAAATGGAAGTTGTTTGCTGTGGATTGGATTTCATCGTCGCCCCAGTTGAAGGAAGTGGTCCAGTAGCTGGTTGCAAAATTGGGTACACAATGGTACAACTCTTCGGTAAATCCCTGGAAATTGACAAAATTCTGGAAAGCAATTTCCTCTGAAATAATTGACTCCGGTGTCCGTTCCAGATAATGCTCACAG
>CAZCHE010000003.1:421-637244 GCA_964498395.1 uncultured Parapedobacter sp.
CATCTGTATTAAAGGGTAACATTGCAGCCCAGGTTCAACCGCCTCACGGTGGTGTACGCCCCTTGCGAAGCCCAGCCCGTGCCGGCGAAGTTAGATTCCCGGTCGTCGGGCATATCCGTCCACAACAACAAGTTGTTGCCACTGACGAATACGCGGAAATTGGCTACGCCAAGCCGTCGCGTCCATTCAGGTTGGAAACGGTAGCCGATTTCGGCATTTTTCAGCCGCAGGTAAGAGCCATCGTAGAAATAGCGGTGTCCGGCGTTGAACCCGGCGGTCAGTGTCTGCCACCGCAGCATGGGAACGTCCGCATGGATATTATCCTTCGACCAATAGGTTCCCTCTTCGTAAACCCGGTTTACCTGACCTGTCAAACTGTTGAATACGACTTGCCTGGAAACGTTGTTGACACCGTAGAATTGGAGGAATACGTTGAAGCCTTTCCATTCGAACCCGAGATTGGTGTTGTACGTATTCTGCGGTATACCGGAATACCCGTAGGGAGCCGAATCAAATGCATCGATTATGCCATCCCCGTTGATGTCGAGGATATGGTAGTTTCCGGGCAATTTATTGGCATCGTTAGTATTGTGCGGCGTGCTGGCATAAAGCTCATCCCAAGAGTTGTAATACCCATGGCCGATGTGCGTGCGTGCTTGGCCGAGCTGATACCCCTGCTGCTTCTGATAATCGTGCAGCAGCTGCGGATCATCGCGGAAAAGCACTTCATCCTTGGCGTGCGTCATGGCAAAATCGGCCCATATGCGGATGCCGTTGCTGAACGTATGGTTGAAGTGAAGCGTCAGTTCAAAACCTTTGGTCCGCATGCGGCCCAGATTCGCCGCGGGGGCGTCCGTGCCGTAATAGCCCGGCACCGATCGATCGCCTGCCATTAGGATATCTTTGCGGTTATCCTGGAAATAGTCCAACCTTCCACCGATGAGGCCATCAAGGAAACCGAAATCAAGGGCGAGATTGTATTTATAGGCAGTTTCCCACCGAACTGCAGGATTGCCCACCATCGTTTCGCGGTACCAAGTGTATGGGCTGAATTCTCCGGCTTCACCAACCACGCCCAATTGAGACGCATCGCCATATGCCCACTGGTTCATGAACAGAAAGCGATCCGGACCGATATTATCGGCACCGACTTCCCCGTAAGATGCGCTGATCTTCAACAGGTCGAGGCCCTTTACCTTCTTCATAAACGGCTCTTCGGAAATGTTCCACCCCACTCCGCCGGATGAAAAAAATCCGAACCGATATTCGGGGGCAAACTGTTCCGAGCCATTGTAGGCTCCGTTATATTCGACCATGTACTTGTTGCGGAAGTTATAGGTTCCCCGGAACACCCAGTCTTCGCGGTAGCGCGGCACCATGCTGCCGGTAGCTTCCTCCTGACGGCTCATCAAGCCCATCGCTGTGTAATTGTGGTCATTGGCAACTGTACCCGTATAGTTCAACTGCAACTGGTAGAATAGCCTACGCTGTGTCTGCCCGCCGCTTACGCTTCCGCCGGTAGGCGACCAAGCGGCCCCCTGATCATAATAATCAAAGCCGGTTTGGCTGTCGAAAGCCTCCTTAAAAATGACCTGACCGGTCCGCGGATTGATCCATTTTTGCTGAAAACTGTTGTAAAGGTCATTTACACCCCTCCCCGTTTCCACGAAACGATTGTCTACCGCCAGCGTCCCTTTGAAATTCAAGCCTTTCAGCAGCATATCCAATTGTTGGTCGAGCACGAAATTGGTGGACAATTGGGCGGTGGTGGTATAGGATACCCCCCCGAGCGACAGTATTCTTATGGAATTCAGGGCTGCTTGCTCATTCGGTTGATAATAGCCCCACGTTCCGTCTGAATACCGTGGAATCAATGCATCGGGTGGATTCTGGTAGGCGGCGATCCAGAATCCGTATTCATTCCCACCACCCCATGGACTTTTCCTAACGCCGTATGTACCACTAAGACTGGATTGCAGTTTGGTGGACGGTGTTAACTGGAAATCCAAATTACTTCGTAAGTTCAACCGATTGTAATCGTAGCCAGGTGTGTATCCGCGATTGTTTTCAAATTGCCGGAACAAATCGCCTTCCTTTTGGTAATCGACGCTCGAGAAATATTTGGTGACCCTCGTGCCTCCCCGGATAGCAACGTTGGCATTATATGCCATCGCATAATCCTTAAACATCAGATCCTGCCAGTCGACGTTAGGGTATCGCTCGGCTTCTTCCTGATTAAGCGGCGAACGGTATTTATACCGAATATCATAAGGGATGATATCGTTCCAACTGGCTGGGTTCAATGAAAGCTCATATTCGATAGCCCGATTGCGAACACCTATTGCGTCATAAGCATCCATCTTACCGGGTAGCTGCGAAACAAATTTGGACGTGGTGTTTACCCGTCCAGTGATCTCCGCTCTACCCTCAGCCCCCCGCTTGGTAGTCACGATGATGACACCGTTGGCGCCCCGGGAACCGAACACCGCTGTCGCCGACGCATCTTTAAGAACCGATATAGATTCGACCGACAGAATATCCATCTGACTGAAAAACTCCGGTCGCTCCACACCATCCACCAATATCAATGGGTCGTTGCCGTTCCAGCTGTTTTGCCCCCGGATGACAATACGAGGGTTTTCCTCGCCGGGCATCCCGGTACTCGCATGCGTGACCAAACCCGGCAAATTACCGGTCAACGCAGCCCCGAGACTGGAGACCCCGCCCGTTCGCTCCAATACCTTGCCGGTTGTTTGGGTGATGGCGCCAACCACCGTTTCACGCTTTTGCTGGCCGTAGCCGACCACCACCGTTTCTTCCAGCATAATATCCGCACTGCTCAATACCACTTTGATGTCCGTTTCATTTTCGACAGCCAGTTCCAGCCGTTCCGACCCCAAATGGGAGACCACCAAAACCTGCTTTCCACTGGGTATGCGTAAAACGAAACGGCCGTTATTGTCCGTCGCCACAGCGATACTTGTTCCCTTCACGGCTACCGATGCTCCTGCTATCGGCGTCTCAGCGGCATCCATTACGATTCCCTGTACCTGCCGGTAATCTTGTGCCGAAAGCTGGAGATAAACCATCACCAAAAAGGGCAACAGCCACCCCCCTTTTCGATGCGCATACCTCCATAAATCTTTCCAGCATTTAATCGGATAAAAATTTATGATCATGTTTATTCAATTAAGTTAATCAATGTCAGGTCATTCGTTTCCATGGAGTGCAGCATCAAGACACTCTAGGTAAACGGTGTGTATTAGCGGTTCAATTACCCTTTAGGTATCAATTAGGTTTAACATCACTTCATTGGTTTATATGGTCCAAAAATTCAGGTAGCACTATCTGTAGCACCAAGCGTTAGCTCACACGGGCCACCTTTATAAATGTTATTAAAACACTTTTTTAAACGGGAACAAAACGGCAAGCTCTCATAATCAAAGTCGAATAAAAGGTTAATAATACTTGGTTAATAATCTTCAGCCTGTGATCTTGAAACTGAGACGCAATGATAACACAGCGAAAAAAGAAAGCAAAAAAAACATGTTACATAAATCATCGGGCATGTTACATTACTACATAAACAACAGAAAATCAGCAATATAAATCAAATCCAAAAAATCATTGATTGTCGGCAATCGGGTTGTACAATTCAAGATTAGTATGTAGGTTTGTAATTGTCTGTTGCCAAACAACCAGTCAGGCTGTCTGCGATTAAATGTATAAACCACAATAAATATCATCAAACCATGGAAAAGAAAATTGCCTTCATGCTGTACGTTTCCCTTGGGCTAAGCCAAGCGCAGTCCCAAGAAATCCTACCCACTATCCCGGACTACTTTGACGTTGTCACAGCGGACATTATGGACGGGAAGGTCGACACGATTCACTATCCATCCAAAATGGTCGGAAACGACCGGACAGCGTTGGTTTACACCCCTCCGGGATTTACCGAGGATGCCAAATATTCCGTACTGTATCTCTTGCACGGCATAGGAGGGGATGAGTTTGAATGGTTAACCAACGGCCAACCTCATGTCATTCTGGACAATCTCTACGCCGGGGAAAAACTGGCTCCGATGCTAGTTGTTCTTCCCAACGGGAGGGCCATGAAAAATGACCGCGCCGAGGGTAATATCTTCGACCGGGAAAAGGTGGCAGCCTTCGCAGCATTCGAAAAGGATCTGCTTACGGACCTCATCCCGTACATCGAAGCCAACTATCCGGTTTACATGGACCGCGAACACCGCGCAATCGCGGGGCTATCTATGGGCGGTGGACAATCGCTGAACATTGGGTTGGGTAACCTCGATAAGTTCGCTTGGGTAGGCGGCTTTTCTTCCGCCCCGAACACCAAGCCGCCGGCCGAATTGATTCCCGATCCAAAAGCTGCCGGCAAAGCGCTTAGCCTGCTTTGGGTGTCGTGCGGCGACCAGGACAATCTCATCCGGATCAGCCAGCAGTTGCACGAATACCTCGACACAAACGGGATACCCCACGTCTATCATGTGGAAGCGGGCGGCAAACATGACTTTGCCGTGTGGAAAAAGGATTTATTTCGGTTTAGCCAGCTTTTATTTAAGCCTTAGCATTACCACTCGGTACCTAAGCGGCCATCACTTACTTTCCATCAAACGTATGTGGAACACGCGTCTGGTCTCTTGCCCCGCTGCCGGCTGAAACCGTACTGTGATGTATGTTTTATTTTCGACGGGTGTATCTACGTCACATGCCCGTTTAAAAAGGCCGTCCAGCAGCCAGACACGCTCCAAGGGGAAAGTCCCCCGGTAGAAGCTGTCTTGGCCGAACGCCGGACGGCACAGGCAAACCAACAACAATGGCAGCTATATAAGGTTCCCTTTCACTGCTTTCACTTATTGGGGCTGAATGTCATTTACCGAAGTCGCATACAGTCCAATCAGCGCACCAGTAAATCCGCCCGCTACATTCGTAGATAGGATGTCTCCGGAAACGGTGCCGCCAAGGTTTTTGAAACCACCCCCGCCCTCGGCGTAGTTGAAGCGATAATCATCGCCTTCGGCGGTTACCTGCAACCGTATGGGGTTTTCCAAATCTACCCTTTCGCTGGCCAGTACGGCAGCGTTGCCATCTTCGGTACGCTGCAGCACAATGTAGTAGTCGTCTTCCATTTTCGTCACACCGAACACGTAGTGGTAAGTCTCCTTCTGTAGACATACCAGTCCGGCCAAATCTTTTTCGGACGCGGGCGCATAATCCAACGTGGTCGTTGCGGTAAAGGCGTTGTGCTGTTGTCGGTAAAATAATGTCGAAGTCGGTTTGATTTCGTCAATACTTGTGGCAAACGGCGTGATGTGTAACCCCTCTTCAGTCAAACTGATAAACCGCTCACGCGGTCCTCTTAAACCGAACCACCGGAAGTCCAGCACGTCACCCTTAAAGTCCTCTTCGAAGATGAAGTTACCGTTAGGGAAGTAACCGTGCTCGCCGGTCTTGTTTTTTACACCTGCGGGCATTTTCAGTTTAGGAGACAAAGGTTGCATGCCCCCCTTGAAAATCGGAAATTCCCCGGTCCAGTCGACGGGCAGTATAAACGTCTCCCGCCCCGTATTCACTCTGCCCTTTTCATTCGGCCGGATACCCAGAAACACCCCGTAGTACTTGCCGTCAGGCCCTTCTACCAGGTCGGCGTGTCCAGCCCAGTCCACTTTGTATGGCCTGTTTTTCGGAAGGTGGCGTTGCGATAATATTGGGTTTTCGGCTGCCGGGACGTACGGCCCCCGCGGTTGGTCGCTCGAGAAAATGACCTCGCTGTGGTTGTCGCCCGTGCCGCCCTCCGCACACATGAGATAGTAGCGACCGTTCTTCTTGTAAATATGCGGTGCCTCGATCCAGATGGGCTTTTTGCTGATATCCACTCCGCCATCTACGATGATTTTATCCGTACCCGGCACAACCTGATCTTTTTCCAAATCGTAATCCCAAATCTTGATGACCCGATGCCCCTGGTATTGTTCCTTTCCCTTGTCCGGCGCATCATTGTGCACCACGTAGGCTTTGCCATCATCGTCGAAGAAAAGCGATGGGTCTATCCCATCGAAGGCGAGTTTGATGGGATCGCTCCACCCCTGATGAGGATCCTTCGTTTTCACCACGATGTTACCGAACCCACCGGCAAATTGGGTGGTTATCATATAAAAGGTCTCGTTGACAGGATTGTATCGGATAGCGGGCGCATAGATGCCCATGCTCATGCCCGCGGAGTCGACCTTAAGTTGCGAGGTCCTATCCAGCACGTGGCCTATCGGCGTCCAATTGACCAAATCGGTGGAATGGAAAATCGGCACGCCGGGAAAAAAGGCAAACGACGAGCACACAAGGTAGTAATCACCTCCTTTACGGGTGATGCTGGGGTCAGGATAGGTCCCCTGGAGTATCGGCGAATAAAACTCACCAAGTTCTAGCGGATGTTCTTTGTATACCTGATCGTCTCCGCGATAAGTGAATTCCTTAAAAACAGGCCCTATTTCCTGTTCTCCTCGTTGCGCATTGCATGCCAGATAGCCGAATGCTGTCAGTGCCATCGAAAATACCAGTGCGTTTCTCATGTTCTTATAACAAATTAATTCCTTTATGTTTACATATATCAGTCAGCGCAGCTCCGATCGTGAGCAGCGGGGCACAAATCTACTCAGCAAATGCCTTCAGGCGTCCATGCTTATGTTTCACAAACACGTATGTATGTTACATTTTAATATCCTTTTGATGATTGTACAACCCAATGCTGATTTCATTCGCTCATTTCCCTGAAACCCTCAAGTAATCAAAATCAACAAACCCTCCAACGGTCTTCGTTGCATAATTGAAAAGGCCAAAACGATAGCCCATGAAATGAGGCAGGGTGTATTCCATATGCAATGCGGTACCAATGGGAATCCACCGATCTCCGTCCTGACTGTAGTAAAAATAACCCATATCCCTGCGATCGGTGAAATCACATTCGGCTCTGAGGTATACCATCGACCGGTTTACCGGTACGCGCCCCATTTCTACGGGTTCGCCCGATTCGCCGCTGACCATCACGACTGACCTGTTTCCATCGGCTGCCACAACACCAACCCAACCAAATTTACGTTGCAGCAACACCAGACCGGCTACATCGCCGTCTTTCATCCGGGAAATATCGATTGCGGTCTCGGCCGCAGATTCCGGACCAAATGTACGCTGCGTTAAGGTGTTTCTTGCCTGTACAAAAGCGGTGTCCAAACGCCCCGTCCGCAGGCGCAGGTAACCCGGCCGTTCGCCGATGGACCATAGGCTGTCTACGGGATTGTGGTTCCACTGCCACACCAAGGGCAATGCGGGGTCGTCATTGCCCCGTTCAAATTCGTCTGATGCCACAATCCCCGGCATCAGCCCCGAACTTGCAGGCAGTTCGAGCTCATCCGGCACTTTGCCATCCGCCCCGAGCACCGGCCAACCATCAACCCACGTTACCGGCACCAGATACGGGATACGGCCCACCGCACCGTAATCCCCGAACAGGTATGCATACCAGTCTCCTTCAGAAGTACTGATCAGTCCGCCCTGAGCTACCCCCTTATCTTGCAGGGCCACACGCCCTTCCCACGGTCCGGTCAGCTTGCCGGCACGGTGGACAATTACCGTACGCATCCCATTCCGGGGCCAACTGATGTTAAACAGGTAATACATGCCGTTCACCTTGAACAGTTGCGAGCCTTCCGCAGGTAGCATCACATCGGGGCCGGATGGCGCGGTTGCATTTTCGATGAGCACCCGTTCGGTAGTACCCAGTTTCAGGCCCGAAAGTTCTTCATTCAACTCGACCAAGCGGAGCGTTCCTGCGCCGTAAACCATATACACCCGTCCGTCATCATCAAAAAACAGCGAGTTATCGTGATAACTTGGGCTGAACACGGACCGCTTCCAATATCCAGATTCGACGTCCTTTGTCGAAAAGATATACGTTTTGCCCGTTGTCTGCGAAAACGTGGAAACATAAAACGTGCTGTCGTGGTATCGGATGCTACTGGCCCAGGATCCCCGGCCGTAGGCATTTTTCCCTCCCACGAGGTTCAATTCTTCGATATTCGCCAACGTGTCATAAGCATACCCCACCAATTTCCAGTTGACCAGGTCGTCCGACTTCATGATGGGTACACCGGGAACCATATGCATGGTAGTACTACTCATATAATAGCTGTCACCTACCCGAATCATCGATGCATCCGGAACATCGGCATATATGATGGGGTTTCGGGCTGAACTGGGTTGAGCTGTCACTAGTTCCCGCACACCCACAGTATAAATCAACACTAGAAAAACCACGTAAAATCTGTTCATGGGCAAGACGTTATGCGTATGCAACCGACAAAAACGGATCCGCCGATGCGTTGGGCAGACCCGTATATTTCTCGTTAAATATCCAGTGGTACAACAATCAATTATACCCCGGGTTCTGATAAGCTTGTTTTTCTTGTTCACTCATTTCCAACGCATCAATTTGATCTCTCGGAATGGGGCGCAGATAGTGGTGAGGACGAATATTGCGCGTAACTAACTGTGGAGTGTGATCTCCAAAATCGGAACCGCAAATCTCATAGGTTGCTGCTAATTCATTCCATTTCTGTGTCCGTACCAAATCTAACCAGCGGTAACCTTCACCAAAATACTCCCTTGAGCGCTCTTCCAAAATATAATTGAGGTCGACCGTCGTTGGCGTGGCAGCGACCATTGCGGCACTGTTATCAGCAATCTTTTCCTCATTGCCTTTGTTATACCAACGCCATTTTCCAGCCCGAGCACGGATGACGTTGATGAGGTCACGAGCATCTTTTCCCGCAACAGTGGCAGCTCCTTTAACTGCCGCTTCAGCCGCAACAAAATATAGCTCGGAAAATTTTGCTATCTTGAAAGGCCGCGTCAGGTTAGCGTTTGGCTCGCCAAGGCCTGCGCCGTTGTCCGTACGGTAGGTTCCGATCTTCCAAAGTCCAGGATACACCCTACGACCTATACCTCTGGGTGAAATGACGAAGTCAGACCTGCCCGGCAATACTCCGGCCCCCACTCCTGAATAATCTTTACCCGGGAAATTCGCCCCCTGTGGATAAACGATATCTCCCGCCTGAGATTCATCATCAAGGAATGTCAATATTGCATCCTCCGGTTGGACCGCCAAATCGTTGGCGTTGTACAGCACGCTATTAGCAATTCCTCCTTTTGGCCAGTTACCCCGATAAGCCGTGGTAAAAGTTCCATCGTAGCGCGAATCAAGTGTTTTGTCAGCAAATGTATTTTCGATGGCACCAATGGTGGGGGCCATACGGGTCCATGGTCTCCCTAGGGCCTGTACTGCTTCACGTTGCACAGAACTCACCCCTCCGGTTCCGTCAGGATTTGCCGCACTTCTGATTTCGGTATAATTCCAGGTCACCATCCAAGCAGCCGCATTACCACCTGGATCAGTGCCTGCAAAACAATTTATGCAAGTGCCATTATAAAACTCGCTATCTTGAGTGTGATCTGCATACAAAAGCATTTCACTATTTCGATCATTACCGCCTACGTGTAAATCATAAAATGTTTCCACTAAACCGAAGGGGCCAGGGTCATCAATGGCCTGTGTAGCAATATTGTATGCTTGCTGAAAATACCATTGTGCGTTCTGACCATCAGGATCGACCCTGGCGGCCTCTGGATATGTTGGAATGCTATTGGGGTTCTCCAGCCACCAGCCATATGCGAGGTACGCTTTTGCTAGATAAAGGCGCGCTAGGGTTTTAGTTGCTCCACCGGTCACACGTCCAGCAACGGGCAGATCACTGACTGCAGTCAACAAATCAGGGAATATCGCCTTGGTGTAGACTTCAGGCACCGTGTTACGTACCGAAGTCGTGGACGCGCTTGTATTAAACATGAGTTCCCCAGCACCCAAATCCAATGGAACACCGCCGAATGTCTGCACCAACAGGAAATAGTCGAATGCACGGAAAAATCGAGCTTCAGCAATCAATGATGCCGGAATGGTACCTACCGATTCTGCATTCTCAATAATGCCACTTGCGGTATTGATATTGCTAAATGCAATGCCCCAAATTGCGTCTGAACGACTATCAGCTGGCGTGATCTCTCCTTGTCCACTGATGTCCATTACCAGGAAATTACCGTCAGCGCTTTGCCCATATGTGTATTCATCTGTACCGGTCTCCAAGGTATTATAATAATAGGGTTGCCCGTAAATCCAGCGCAAGTGAGCATACATAGATGTTAATCCACCATAGACACCTTTTTCCGTTCTAAAAAAACCTGGTTCATAGATATGGCGCGGCTCTTCCTCCAATATTTTTGTACAGGAAACCATAACCAGTGTCATTAATACCGCCGAAAGATAAGGAGTGATATGTATCCGTTTCATCGCTTTTTTTTTAAAATGTAAAATTAACACCAATCAAGTAATTGCGCGTAGAAGGTGTGTTAGTGCCTAGCGTCGTTATTCGCCTTAGATCATCCGATAAATTAACCGCGGCATTTTCATTTCCAAATGAATTGGTTTCCGGATCCATGCCAGATTCCCGGTGGTAAGGCGAGAACATGACAAATGGATTCTGTGCAGTAACATATAACCGCAGGTTGATACCTGAATTTCTAAGTTGGTTGAAATCGTATCCAAGTGTTATGGTACGTATTTTAAGATAAGAGGCATCGAAGTAACCCATCGTGCTCATGTATTTTAGGTTGTCACCTTGTCTGTAGCTTTCTGGGTTCGGGTACTTCGCCCCGGTATTGTCCGGTGTCCAGTAATCCACAGCCATATTCCCATTCCGCCCGTTCAGTAAGTTGAGGTATCCTCCCGAACCATAAATCGTACTATTGAGAAGGCCTCCACTTTTGAATACCCCGACTGTGCTCAAATCAAATCCCTTATACGCGACGCGAGTATGAAAACCACCTTGGAAATCGGGTTGTAGACTAAGTATTTGTCTATCATCATCGTTGATCTGACGAGTAGGCACGCCATTCGCATCGTAGTCTCCAGTGTATTTAACTTTAATCATACCTAACGTATTTCCACCTGGCTCTAGAATATCACGGTGCGGATCCCCTTCCTGCCAAAGCCCGATACGCTCAAAATCGAAGATTACATCTATGGGGTGGCCGACGAACCACCAATTGTTTGTATTACGCTCCATACCGGAAGCAAGCGATACCAATAGGTTTCGGTTGGCATACAGGTTAAAACCTGCTTCCCATGTCCAACCATTATGGTTATCCAAGATCACGCCGTTTAACGCAAGTTCGATACCTTTGTTTTGTGTACGGCCAACGTTTTCCGTAATTGAATTCACCCCTGACGTGGCCGGCAGCCCCTTATTCAGCAACAAATCTTCAGTTTTCGTGACATAATATTCAACCGTTCCTGAAAGTCGGTGATTCAATAACTCAAAGTCTAATCCGAAATTTACTGTATTCGAAAACTCCCAACCCAAATGAGAGCTGGGTAACTGTGTCACAAAGCTTCCGACATCGAATTGGTTGCCGAAATTGTACGGACGGGTAGATAACAAGCCGAGTGTAGCATAGGGATTAACAGCTTGATTGGATGTCTGCCCCCACCCCATACGTAATTTCAACATATTGATTTTATCCACTTCCTGCATGAAAGATTCCTGCGCAATATTCCAACCAGCAGATACCGCGGGATAAGTATGCCATTTATGGCCAGGTGCTAACCTGGATGAGCCATCAGAACGCAACGTGGCCGTCAGCATATAACGATCATCGTACGAATACATGACCCGTCCCATATAGGACATCAATCCCCACACTTCGTACCATTGATCTCCAGGAGGTACGGTAATCTCCCCCGTCGCATGCCCTAGATTATAAAACTGGAAATGGTCTGCAGGGATATCGGTAGCTACTATTCGAGATCGATTGAACTTGTTTTGCTCTGCCGAATACAATGCCACTACGTTTAAATTATGCTTGCTAGCGAATGTCCGATCGTATGTCAGTATATTCTCCAACAACCAATGGTAAGTATGCGAATTGCTAATGGAAGCATTGGATATCGTGTTAGGGTTAGTACTCATGATTCCCTGCCCGGTATAAGAGCCACCATTGGTCTGGCGATAATCCAAGCCAACATTAGCACGATATTTCAACCCTTCGACCCAAGGGATGCTGAACTCACCATATAGCGAATTAAAGCTAGCGAAAGCCCTAGACTCACTTAGCCAACGATCTCTATTATTTTCCACGATTTGCCGCGAATACACCCATGGCTCATCGATGGCTGTCCGCACAGTCCGTTTCCAACTGCCGTCCTCATTAAATGGATCGGCCACAGGTGTCATCCGTAACAGACCTCCCACATTTACCTGATCACCCTCTGACATATTGTAGTTGTTGTTCGTGGTAAAACCGAAACGGAAATGTTTGCCTATTCCTTGGTCAACACTACCCCGTAATGAATAACGGCTAAACTGCTGTGTCGGGATAACAGCTTGGTCCAGCAGGTAGCCTCCACCAAAGCTGTAATTGCCTGTTTCTGTTCCGTTTGAAATATTGACGTCATGGCTGGTCATCGTACCCTGCCTATAAAGCAAATCTTGCCAATCCGTGTCCACATCTACGGACTCATCCTGTCCGTAGGTAGAATATGGAATGTTCAGCTCTCGAAGCCTGACCATATCCGGTCCACTCATTAAGGGAAATTTACTGAATACCTCCTTCAATCCTGTAAAACTATTGTAAGTTACCCTTGGTTTCTGCCCCATTTGCCCCCTGTTGGTGGTTATCAAGATTACGCCATTGGCACCCCTTGACCCATAAATAGCAGTTGCAGAAGCATCTTTCAGGATATCCAAACTCTTGATGTCATTTGGATTGATATCATTTATTGATCCCACAAAGGGGATACCGTCTAATACAATCAAGGGGTCGTTGCTTGCTGTAAGTGAACGTGAACCGCGGACACGAATCTGCATAGTACCGCCTGGTTGAGACGATGTTTGGGTGAGATCAACACCGGGTAAACGTCCTTGGAGTGCCTGTGAAAAGTTTCCCGATTGAACTTCGCGCAATGCGTCACCGCCGATAGAGGCTACTGAACCAGTTACAGCTTCTCTTCGTTGGGTGCCGTAGCCTACGACAACAACCTCTTCCAATGCACTTGCTTCCGCTAACAACGTCACCGTCAACTGTTGGTCAGACGAGCCCACTGTGATGTCTTGGCTCGAATAGCCAATGTGCCTAAACACCAATATGCTGTTTGCCGGTACTCGGATAACAAACTGCCCAGCATCATCGGTAGATGTACTAGCCGTACCGCTGCTTGACCTCACCGAAACCCCACCGAGGGCCACCCCTTCCTCGTTGAGAACCCTCCCCGACACCTGTATACCACTTTGCTGCGCCTCGGCACAAAGGGAATAGAAAAATCCAAGCAACAACAAGCAAGCCAATCGGGCAATATAAGTTGCATGCTGTCGCGCTCTCATTTTGTAAACGCTGATCATACTTTAAGGATTTATTGGTTAATAATTAATTATTTGTGCATTGTTGAAGCACACCATTGGAATCAGCTCATCCGCAAAAGCCCATCATCAAATTCCAACGTTGGCATTCAATATTTTACAAACACCTTTCCATTATATGCAATCACTCATGGATAAGGTTTATATGTCCTACGGACGCTTGGCTATTCACAATCTGTTGGTAAAGGTAGAAACAAAAAATTAAATATGCAACCGATTGCAAATTTTTTATTCTGGTTACTTAAAAATACCGACAATAACCAAAATAACCACCATTTACTAGTTTTTAACACCATACACCGGTTAATGGGCCAATTGACTAAGCAGCCACTGCCCGCCAATGCACTAAAAAAACAGAAAAATTAAATTTTTATGCAATCGATTGAAATTATATCTGATATTTGGCTTGTGTATTCGGCCAAAGCTAGTTCACGCCGCATACCATATACGATAATTATAAACTTACTGTAGAACCACCGTAGCTGATATGATCATGAAAAAAAGTAAAAGGAGTCACCTGTCCATACCTCACCTACCCTTATTTTTATTGGCATCGTTGTTCCTACCCTGCTCAGTAAGCAGCCAACAGCAAAAACCAACCACGACAATCCGATTTTTGCAGATTTCATCTATCAAGGGGATGATGCTATTTACAGAGCCACCCCCTTACAATCCGACGAGTTTTATACCCCCATACTTCAAGGGTGCTATCCTGACCCTAGCATTACCCGTAAAGGCGACGACTACTATTTAGTATGTTCCTCCTTTGCCTTTTTTCCCGGTGTACCGATTTTCCACTCCAACGATTTGGTTAACTGGACGCCACTCGGCCATGTCTTGGACAGGCCTACACAACTTCAGGTGCAGGATGCTGGCATGAGCAGGGGCATCTATGCGCCAGACATCATGTATAATCCACATAACGAAACGTTTTACCTCATTACCACACAGATCGCCGGCGGCTTTGGAAATATCGTCGTAAAAACTAAGGATCCCGCAAATGGGTGGAGTGACCCTGTCAAACTCCAGTTTGACGGAATAGACCCTGCACTTTTTTTCGATGACGACGGGAAGGCGTACGTCGTGCACAATGATGCACCATACGAAGGAACGGAACGTTATGAGGGGCATCGTGTCATTAAGATTTGGGAATACGACCTCGCGACGGATCAAGTCATCGCGGGAACGGATCAAATCATCGTTGATGGCGGCGTTGATATTTCCCAAAAACCCATTTGGATTGAAGCGCCACACCTTTACAAGAAAAACGGTCGTTATTACCTAATGTGTGCAGAAGGTGGTACCGGTGATCAGCATAGTGAAGTGATTTTCTCAAGCGACAAACCCAGAGGCCCCTATATCCCGGCCGCAAAAAACCCCATCCTTTCACAGCGGCACCTTCCCGATGATCGGAAAGACAAAGTGGACTGGGCTGGGCACGCCGATATGGTCGAAGGGCCTGACGGCAAGTACTACGGGGTATTCTTAGGTGTTCGCCCCAATGAGAAAGGCCGCGTTAATACCGGCCGAGAAACATTTATCCTTCCAGTTGATTGGAGCGGCGAATTCCCGGTATTTGAAGGAGGGCTCGAACCCCTGCACATCAAACTGCAAATGCCCAAAGGAACCCAAAACCGCACCGGAGAGAACGGATTCTTCCCTAACGGCAATTTCACTTTTAGTGACCAATTTGAAAACGAACACCTGGATTTCCGATGGATCGGTGTAAGAGGCCCACGTGAGGGCTTCGCTACCGTGACCGAACAGGGGTTGCAGATCACGCCATACCCGACAACTATCAATGAGGTCAAACCCACATCAACACTTTTCTACAGGCAACAGCATAATGCATTTACGGCTACGACGACAATGGATTACATGCCGGCAACGGAAAGAGAATTAGCCGGTCTGGTCTGTATGCAAAAAGAAACATTCCATTATGTATTTGGAGTGACCAAAAAAGGCAAGAGCCATTACGTGGTTTTACAACGTACAATTGATGGTAAATCAACGGTTTTAGCAAGCGAAAAGATAGCTACCGATAGCCCTATTCGGCTGCAAGTAGCAGCCCAAGGTGACGATTATCAATTCAGCTACGCGATCAGAAACCAGGAATTTAAAAACCTTGGCGGTACCGTTTCGGGGGATATCCTGTCCACCAACGTCGCGGGTGGGTTCACAGGAGCGCTGATTGGCTTGCATGCCACCGCAGCAAACGACATACGCCCCTAGCCCTCTCTATTTTCAACTCAATAAAATGCAACCGATTGCAAATTTGTTTTTTTTGTTTATTTTAGCCGAACCATTTGTTGAGCCAATTTTCCAATATCGGATAAACCATGTATACTAAGAAGGAAATTACCATATACGATATTGCCGAAGCCTTGAACATTTCGGCAGCCACTGTAAGCCGGGGTCTCAAAAACCATCCAGCCATCAAGCAGGCCACCAAAGACAAGATTTTTGCCCAAGCCGAGCGGATGGGATACCGATTCAACACCTTTGCACGCAATTTAAGGGTCAAAAAAACCTATACGATCGGTGTTATCGTACCTCGGCTAAACAGTATGTTCATGTCCGATGTGCTCGCCGGCATGGAAAAAGTTTCCAATGAAGCCGGATATGACCTTATTATTAGCCAATCGTTGGAAACCGTCGAAAAGGAAATCAAGAATGCCGCGACCATGTTCAATAGCCGCGTCGATGGACTGTTGGTATCATTGGCCTATGACACGACCGATATCGGCCATTTCAAGCGTTTTGTCGACAAAAATATCCCGCTGATATTTTTCGACCGTGTATTCGAGCACCCCAATTGCCCCAATATCGTCATCAATAACTATAAAGCTGGTTACGAACTCACCGAGCACCTTATTTTACAAGGGTGCCGCCAAATCATCCACGTAACAGGTAGCCTAAACCGAAACGTGTATGAAATGCGATTCAAAGGATACCGGGATGCGTTGATGAGCCACGGGATTCCTTTTCAAGATGATTGGTTAGTGGTCAACAACCTGAGCGCCGAAGACGGCATACAAGCGGCAAAGCACGTCCTTGCACTTCCCGACAGGCCCCACGGGATTTTTGTCGCCAATGATACCTGCGCCGTCGCCTGTATGCAGGAGCTCAAGCGGAATGGATTACGTGTTCCAGATGACATACTCATGGCCGGATTCAATAATGACCCACTGGCGACCGTAGTGGAACCGAATCTAACCACCATTGATTACCAAGGCCATGAAATGGGCGAAATAGCAGCGAAAACACTGATCAATTTGCTCAATGGTGATGGGGAGAATGAACACCAAGCGGCCACCATTATGTTACGGCACAAACTGATTATCCGTGAGTCCACGCAACGAAAAAACTAGCACATCCATGAAAAAAATAACCCGACACATCGCAACATTCTTCGTGCTTACCACGCTGCTCTTATCCATTTGCGTTGCCCAATCGGGTTACCGACTTTGGATGGATTACCACCCCCTTCCAGCGGAAACCTCCAATATGTACAAAAAACAGCTTGGAGCCCTCTGGTTTCCTGTGGCAAGCAAAACCGATAGCATCGCGAAGCAGGAATTGCTTGCCGCATTTGATGGGCTGCTCCACTTTACGCCTACCGATGTCACAAACATCGATGCTGAGGGCACCCTGTTAATCGGTACGCCATCTACCCTACCCCAGTTTGCGCAAGATGACCTATTCAAGTCTTTATTGGATAGCGGTGACGAAGGGTACCATATCCAAACGCGATCCATAGAAGGCAAACAAACCACCGTCATCCTAGCAAACACAGACATTGGTGTATTATATGGTGTCTATGCGTTTATCGGACTACTGCAGGGGGGCAACGACATCAGCGTCCTCGCGACTACCTCCTGGCCAAAGGTTAACCTACGTTTGCTCAACCATTGGGATAATCTCGATGGTACCATTGAACGTGGATACGCGGGTTTCTCGCTGTGGGATTGGCACCGGTTGCCGGGATACCGCGATCCCCGTTACACCGACTACGCACGCGCCAATGCCTCCATCGGCATCAACGGAACGGTGGTCAACAGCGTCAACACCAATGCGCTATCCCTCACCGACACCTATCTTGAAAAAACGGCGGCACTCGCTGATATATTCCGCCCTTACGGCATCAAAGTGTACCTATCGGCGAGGTTCAGCGCACCGATCGAGCTGGATGGTTTGGCCACTGCCGATCCGCTCGACCCTGAAGTGCAGCAATGGTGGGCAGATAAAGTAGACGAAATCTACCGCTATATCCCTGATTTTGGTGGTTTCTTGGTCAAGGCCAACTCCGAGGGGCAGCCCGGCCCCCAAAATTATGGCCGTGGTCATGCCGACGGGGCCAACATGCTGGCCGACGCCCTCAAGTCGCACGGAGGCGTGGTCATGTGGCGCGCATTTGTATATGAAGACACCGAACCCGAAGATCGTGCCAAACAGGCCTACAATGAATTCAAACCCCTTGATGGCAAATTCCGCGACAATGTCATCGTGCAAGTGAAAAACGGAGCGATTGATTTCCAGCCAAGGGAACCATTCCACCCGCTTTTCGGTGCCATGCCCCATTCACAGCTCATGATGGAGTTCCAGCTCACACAGGAGTACCTGGGTTTTGCCACACACTTAGTGTACCTGGGTACGCTGTTTAGCGAAGCGTTGCAGGCAGACACCTATAGCCATGGTCCAAATTCGACCGTGGCCCGTGTCATCGACGGTTCATTAACCGACCAAGCACTTACCGCTATGGCCGGCGTGGCCAATACCGGTACGGCTATCAACTGGACAGGGCACCCCTTTGCACAAGCCAACTGGTATGCCTATGGGCGACTGGCTTGGGATCCCGACGCCGACCCACGCGAAATCGCAGAAGATTGGCTACGCCGCACCTTTGGCAACGATCAATCCCTGGTAGACGCACTGCTTCCCCTCATGATGAATTCTAGGGAAGCCGCCGTAAATTACATGACTCCCCTCGGACTCCACCACCTTATGGGCTGGGATCATCATTACGGGCCAGGCCCTTGGATCAAAGACAAGATGCGCGACGACTGGACCTCCGTTTATTACCACAAAGCCGACGCTAATGGTATCGGTTTTGACCGGACCGCTTCTGGAAGCGATGCGCTGAGCCAATATGCCCCCGAAGTTAGGGCAATGTTTGAAGACCCGGAGACTTGCCCTGACGAATACCTCCTCTGGTTCCACCACCTTCCCTGGGATTTCCAAATGAAATCGGGAAAGACACTGTGGGATGCGCTATGCCACCACTACTATGCAGGGGCGGCGGAAGTCGCCAATATGCAAGCGATATGGGAAGCGCAGCGAGGTAAAGTAAATCATACCGCCTTTCAAGAAATAAGCGATTTGCTGGCGATACAACACCAGGAAGCCTCCCTATGGCGCGATGCGTGTGTACTATACTTCCAGCAATTCTCAGGTATGCCGATCCCTGATGGGTTAACTTCGCCGAAGCACCCATTGGAATACTATGAGAACCTACATTATTATTTCGTTCCAGGCATATAAACCAGAAAACCACTAGCTCTTTTTACATCCGTCAAGAAACCATTAGAATCATGAAGTGTTCCTTTTCATTTAACCGGCCTTTACCAAACGTCACACCCTTATTCATTATTCTCAGCTTACTCTTATTCGTTAGTTGCAGTGTCCAAACAAATCCACCTGAATCGCCGCGAGAGCGCATCAACATCGATGACGGATGGCGATTCATGCGGTACGAAACACAACCTGACACACTGATATACGATATACGTCCGGCAGTAGATACGCATCATGACAATGTGGTGGCAGACACGAAGCCCACGGAAGCTATTTCGCTCGAGGTTTCAGAACGGGCACTCAAGAAATGGATCTTACCTACAGCAAATGAATTCATTAACAACCCGGCGAATCATCATCGATGCCCTGAAGGCAGCCCCGGCAGCGACTTTCCATTTGTGCAACACGATTTTGACGATACTGCATGGGAACCGGTAAATTTACCGCACGACTGGGCGATTGCAGGGCCGTTTTATACCGAAGCCAATCCCATAATCGGTGGAGGCATGGGCCGTCTGCCTGTGCATGGTGTGGCATGGTACCGCCGGAAACTGGATGTACCGGTAGACGATCAAGGCAAATCTATTTACCTCGATATCGATGGCGCCATGTCCTACGCCATGGTATGGCTCAACGGCCACCTGGTAGGTGGATGGCCATATGGATACAATTCCTTCCGCCTTGACCTCACTCCATATATCAACCTCGGCGGCGATAACCAGCTGGCAATACGGTTGGATAATCCACCCCATTCATCACGCTGGTATCCAGGTGGTGGTATTTATCGTCATGTATGGCTTACGAAAGTGGATCCCGTACATATCGGCAATTGGGGTACATTTATCACATCGAAAGACATTTCATCTCAATCGGCAACGTTAGACCTAGCTTTGCAACTCGAAAACAAATCTAGTGTTGACCAACGGGTCGAAGCCACCACCGACGTGTATATGCTAAGTGACCAATTCGAACGGTCGTCTAGTAAGACCGTCGCATTCCCGCGTGCTGAAGCCACGGTACATGCTGGCCAAAAGCTGACCATACAGCAGTCCACAATAATGAAAAATCCCGCGTTATGGGGACCACCGCCCACCCAACAGCCAAATCTCTATGTCGCTGTCACCAGGCTTTACATCGACGGGAAGCCAGTGGATGAATACGAGACCCGATTTGGTATTCGCTCCCTGGAGTTCCATCCCACAAAAGGGCTGTCGATCAACGGCGAACCCATACGCATCCAAGGAGTAAACCAACATCACGATTTGGGGGCATTGGGTGCTGCATTTAATACAAGGGCCGCAGAAAGACAACTAGAAATCCTCCAAGAAATGGGTTGCAACGCCATCCGCATGGCACATAACCCGCCCGCACCCGAATTGCTGGACCTCACGGACCGCATGGGGCTTTTAGTCATCAATGAAATATTCGACAATTGGGAACGTAAAAAGACACCGTTGGATTTCCATCTCATTTTCCCTGAGTGGCACGAGCCGGATACTCGAGCATTTATCCGGCGAGACCGAAACCATCCCTCCGTCATCGCTTGGAGCTTTGGCAATGAGGTGGGTGAACAATACACGGCAGAGGAAGGCGCATCAATCGCCACAAAGCTCCATCAGATCGTCAAGGAAGAAGACCCATCGCGACCGACCACTGCCTCCATGAATTTTGCCAAACCAGACATGCCCTTTGCCGGCACCATGGATGTCATCAGCCTCAACTACCAGGGCGAAGGGATACGTGACGCACCTGCATATGCCCACCTCACCGGCATCAGAACGACGCCGCTTTATCCCGCCTTCCGCCAAAAGTTTCCTGACAAATTAATCATCAGCAGTGAAACAGCGTCTACCCTTAGCACACGGGGCACTTATGTTTTCCCCGTTTTCGAAGGTTTCAGCGCCCCTGTGAGCGATGGTATCGGTGGTGACCCTATATCCCGGCATGTCAGTGCCTACGAACTCTATACCGCAGCTTTCGGCGCATCGCCCGATAAAGTATTTGCATCACAGGATCAACATCCATTTGTGGCAGGAGAATTTGTATGGACCGGTTGGGATTACTTGGGCGAGCCCACACCTTATTATTCCGCCCGCAGTTCATACTCTGGCATCGTCGATTTAGCAGGGTTCAAGAAAGACCGCTTTTACCTCTACCAAGCGCGCTGGCGGCCCGACCATAAAATGGCGCACATACTACCGCATTGGACATGGCCTGAGCGCGAAGGGCAAATTACACCGGTGCATGTGTTTTCAGCTGCTGATGAGGCCGAACTATTCTTAAATGATAAATCATTAAGTCGAAAAAGGAAAGGGCGATACGAATACCGTTTCCGTTGGGACAGTGTGGCCTACACCCCTGGCGAGCTCCGCGTAGTGACCTATAAAGACGGCCAACCATGGGCTACCGACACGGTAAGAACTGCAAGTGAAGCCACACAATTACAGCTTACCGCCGACCGAAATACTATTAAAGCAGACGGAAAGGATCTTGCCTTCATTACCTTACAGGTATTAGATCAGGACGGTCACTTAGTACCTCGTGCGGATAATACCATTCAATTTGAGCTGTCGGGCCCTGGAGAGATTGTGGCCACCGACAACGGTAATCCAGCAGACATGGTGACATTTCATGCTACAGAAAGAAAGGCATTCAATGGTCTCGCACTTGTGGTGGTCCGCGCAAAACCAAACATTACTGGCCAAATTAGGATTACCGCTAAATCAGCGACACTCACCACCGCGGAAACCACCGTGGGTACCACCACCAGGAGCACGAATAATTGACGAAATCATCAGCACAATAGCCTGCAGACCATCTATAAAAATTAACGCGATGAACTTTCCCTCACGAGGAGTTCGGGCTCCAATATGATTTTCTCAGGCTTATGCTTGTAGTAGTCGCCCTTTTTGAGCAATTTGAGGAATAAACGGGCTACTTCCTCCCCCATTTCCACCGTGCGCTGGTCTACCGTAGAAATGGTGGGGCTTACCAAGCTGGTAAATGCCTCATTGGCGAAGCCCACTACCCCTACCTGTTCGGGGATACGCATGCCCGCAGCTTTCAATTCCTGCACGACCCCCATGGCCGTAAAGTCTTCCAAGGTAAATATGGCATCGAAAGCTACTCGATTGGTTAATAAATCGCGTACGCACTGGCGGCCAAATTCGATGGAAAACCCTCCTTTGATGATCAGGTTTTCATCCACAGGAAGGTCGTATTGTGTCAGCGCATCCAGGTAGCCACGTAGCCGCTCGTTGAAGATATTGATGTTGCGATCTTGGTTAATGTGCACGATCCGCCGATACCCTGATTTGATCAAGTGTTCGGTGGCCATGAATCCACCTCGGTAATCATCAATGGTCACCGATGGCACATCAAGCCCTGTAGGCACCCGATCGAAAAAAGCCAGCGGAATATTGCGCTCCTTGATCTCGTCATACCCTTTGCTATTCTCTGTTTCAAGCGAAATAGATGCGATGATCCCATCGACCCGCGAACGCAGAAAGGTGTCGATGCCCTTGATTTCGTGTTTGACCGATTCCTGTGATTGATAGAGCAGGATCGTATACCCATGCTCATTCATCACATTTTCTATACCATGTACCACCGAACTAAAAAAACTCACATCTAAACGAGGCACCAAAACACCGATGATCTTTGTTTTGCCCGAACGCAGTGAAGAAGCCACCTTATTCGGGCGGTAACCCAACCGGTCGGCTGTCTCGCGAACGGCTTTCTTGGTAGATGCACTGATACCGGGGTGGTCATTCAATGCGCGGGCAACGGTTGAAAAGGTAATATTAAGTTCCCTTGCAATATCTAAAATCGTGATTTTTTTCAAGTTGAATGGGGTTAAAATTGGAAATTTCACCGAATATACAACAAAAATACAGATAGATTTTGGAAATCGAAAGGAAATCGCTTACCTTTATGCCAACGTTAGCATAACTATTATAGCCGTTGTTATAGACCATGTTATTATTAGGTATTGATATTGGCACGTCATCCATTAAAGTATCGGTAGTGGATGCCGACACGCAAGCATGTATTGCAGCTGCCCACTATCCTGACGATCAGGAAAACAGCATCCTTTCCGTTTTACCCGGTTGGGCGGAGCAAGCACCAGATATGTGGTGGGAACAGGTGGTATTGACGATCCAAAAGCTCACTACCGAGGCTTCTTTCAAAACACAAGATATTGGCGCTATCGGGATTGCTTACCAGATGCATGGTTTGGTAGTGGTAGACTCAAATGGGAATGCCCTCAGAAATTCCATTATCTGGTGCGATAGCCGGGCGGTCGATATCGGTGAAGAAGCATTCGCGAAAATCGGCAAAAAGCATGCATTAGCACACCTACTGAACTCTCCCGGCAATTTCACGGCGTCAAAGTGGGCATGGGTGAAAGCCAACGAACCCGAAACATACGCCACAGCCCATAAAATCATGCTGCCGGGCGACTACGTTGCGATGAAGCTAACCGGCGTTGCCACCACAAGCATATCGGCGCTATCGGAAGGAGTTTTTTGGGATTTCAAAGAGAACCGCATTTCACGGGATGTGACAGGCTATTTCGGGTTTGATGAAAACATCTTCCCTGAAATCAGGCCACTATTTGGCGAACATGGCACCTTACGAAGGGATGTTGCGGCCAAGCTAGGCCTTAAGCCCGGCATCCCGGTAAGCTATAAGGCGGGCGACCAACCCAATAATGCCCTCTCACTCAATGTGCTTCGCCCCGGCGAAGTGGCCGCTACGGCAGGCACTTCGGGCGTGATCTATGCGGTGAGCGACCAGTTGATATACGACCACGAATCACGCATCAATACCTTCGCCCATGTCAACTATGCACCGGAAACACCCCGAACAGGTATATTGCTATGCATCAATGGCACCGGCATACTCAACCGTTGGGTGAAGGATCATTTTGGGCACGGCATTGGCTACCAGCAAATGAACGTCTTAGGCAAAGCGGTAGCTCCGGGCAGCAACGGGCTTAAAATCCTGCCTTTTGGCAACGGTGCCGAGCGTATCCTCAACAATAGGATACTCGGTTCGCAATTCATCGACTTAGATTTCAATGGACACGGGCGTTCGCATGTTTTCAGGGCAGCACAAGAAGGCATTGCATACGCATTTCGGTACGGGCTGGATATTATCCGGGAAAATGGCATGCGTCCATCCGTCATCCGTGCCGGCCAGGCCAATATGTTCCTCAGTCAGCTCTTTACGGAGATCTTTGTGGACGTGACCCGCACACCGGTCGAATTATATGAAAACGACGGCAGCGTAGGGGCTGCCTTGGGAGCCGGTATCGGCGCGGGAATATTTGCCTCACCTGATGAAGCGTTCAGCCGATTGAAAGCCGTAAAAACGGTTGAACCACAAGACCTACCGGTTTACGAAGAACTATACGAAACCTGGAAGCAGGTACTGGACAACCAATTGAAATCAATGGATTGACTGATACCATCAGAAAAAAACAAACGGATAATCGAATAAACTAGTTAACGAATAAACAAAACACAACATGTCAAACGTACTTATCGGAGATAAAGAGTATTTCAAGGGCATCGGGAAAATTACATACGAAGGCCCCGAATCGGACAATCCATTGGCCTACCGCTGGTATGACGCCAAGAAAGTCATTGCCGGGAAAACCATGGAAGAACACCTACGGTTTGCCGTGGCCTATTGGCATTCGTTCAATGGCAACGGCAGTGACCCCTTCGGTGGCCCCACCTTGTTTTTCCCTTGGGATGAAAGCAACGATGTCATCCAACGCGCCAAAGACAAAATGGATGCCGCATTTGAATTCTTCACCAAAATCGGCATGCCTTATTATTGCTTCCATGACGTCGATGTGGTCGATTACGGTGATGACGTGGCCGAAAACGAAAGACGGCTCCAAACATTGGTCGAATACGCCAAAGCAAAACAAGCCGCAAGTGGTGTAAAATTGCTTTGGGGTACGGCCAACCTGTTTTCACACAAACGTTATATGAACGGGGCGGCGACCAATCCGGACTTCGCTGTCGTGACCCACGCCGGAGCACAAATCAAAGCGGCATTGGATGCCACCATCGCTTTGGGAGGCGAAAACTACGTCTTCTGGGGTGGTCGCGAGGGATATATGACCTTACTGAACACCTATATGAAACGGGAGCAAGAGCACTTGGCCCGCATGTTGCACATCGCAAAAGATTACGCACGCAGTCAAGGGTTTAAGGGCACATTTTTCATCGAACCCAAACCTTGCGAACCGACCAAACACCAATACGACTATGATGCCGCAACGGTCATCAGCTTCCTCCGGCAATATGATTTGCTGGGCGACTTCAAACTCAACCTTGAAGTAAACCACGCCACATTGGCTGGGCATACGTTCCAACATGAGCTACAGGTAGCCGCCGATGCCGGCCTACTCGGTTCGATCGATGCCAACCGCGGTGACTACCAAAATGGATGGGATACCGATCAATTCCCGAATAATATCAACGAACTTGTCGAATGCATGTTGATTATCCTCGAAGCTGGGGGCTTTGCAGGTGGTGGTATTAATTTCGATGCGAAGGTACGCCGCAATTCGACGGATCGGGCTGATCTATTTTACGCCCATATCGGTGGTGCAGACACGTTCGCTCGTGTATTGATTGCAGCGGATAATATCCTTCAGAAATCAGATTATCGTAAGATAAGGGCTGAACGGTATGCATCCTTTGATAGCGGGAAAGGCAAGGATTTTGAAGAGGGTAAATTGAGCCTGGTTGACCTCCGCGATATTGCAGCGGCATCCGGTGAACCTAACACCATCAGCGGCAAGCAGGAGCTACTGGAAAATTTGGTGAATCGGTTTATTTAATGAATAGTGGATAGTTGGCAATTGATGGAAAAATCCACCATCAATTGTCAACTATCCCGTCCTATCAAAGCCAAAGATCCGTTCCCGTTCATCCTTGATACCCGCTAACTTATTCGTAATCACTTGGGCAGCAATCATGCTGAACGTGATACCGTTACCACCATATCCCAATGCAAAAAACATTCGATCCCTACCGGGCCAGCAACCGATGTAGGGCAATCCGTCTTTTGTAGAACTGAATGTGCCACACCACGCCATGTCAACGACAAACGGTATCGCTGGATAGATTTTCCTAAACTGGCGCTCAAGTTTGCCAATCTTCTTCCGCAGCAAGTCATCCCGCTTCCTGGGGTTGCTATATACGATATCCTCTCCACCAATCATCATCCGATTATCTGCCGTGGTGCGCATATAGAAATACGGTTCTTCGGTCTCCCAGATCAGACTTCGTTCCGGCCAAAGTTGTGACTCCTCAACCGGTTGCGAAACCAATGCATAGGTAGAATTAAGATCCATGACCTTACGGGGCAGGAATTTCCCCGCCTCGAAACCCGCTGCGACGACCACATACTTACAACTGATTTTTTTCCCATCAGTGGTCAACAACTGATATCCATCGCGCTCCGCTTTATACTGTACGATTTCCGTATGCGAAAAAAGTGGCAGGTCGCTGTGCTGGATATGGTGCTTGAACAGTCCAACGGCAGCCTGATAGCAATCCATCTGCGCGGCCTCATTATTCTTCAATGCGCCCCTACCCTTGATCTGATGCTGTTTCAATAACGCTTTCTTATCCAAGAAATCAACCGGCAGCCCATGCTTCACCCGTACATCATATTCCCTTTCCAACATCCGAAGCCCGCGCCTGTTACTGGCTAGGTATACACTGGATACACGTTTAAAATCTGGGTCTACCCCCGTGGCGCTCAGCACCTGTTCGATATCGCTGATGGACTGAAGGCTGGCATGGTAAGCCTTTACCGCTACTTCCTCCCCTACGATGTCGATCATCTTAGCCAACGGAACATCGATTTCGTATTGTAATTGTGCTGTGCTTGCCGCTGTACTACCCGTAGCGATGGTACGCTTGTCAAACACAGCACAAGGAATCCCAGCAGCACATAACTCATGGGCAACCAATGCACCGGTAATTCCCGACCCGATAATGGCTACGTCAATCGTAAAATCTTCGCGCAATGGATGAAAATAATTGTAGAGCCTATTTTTGACAATCCAATAGGCTAGGCCTGCATGAAGGTCCATATTGCATTAGTTTTATGGGGAACAAAAAAAAGTAGGGTTTGTTTGCTGGTTGCAGGCGTTCCTGGCTACCCCAAAGCGTAAGCATTTTCAAAACTCCCATTTTTTTCTTATCCTCGTATTGTTTGGCAATACAATTATGGAAGAACATGAACTGATTGCGCGATTCGCACCCACCCTGACGAAAACCAAAGCTCATGAATTGGCCGCGCTGGCAGCAGATGGAACGCTCCCCGTCACGCCGCTGCACAACCTTTGCTATTACCAAGAAAAAGAATCCATCGCATTCAGAGCCGCCTGGGTATTGGAACATATCGCCCTACACAACCCCAATCGCTTCATGCCCGTCTTCCACGACTTCATCCATCGACTACCCGACCAAAAAAACAGGAGTTGCCAACGGCACTTCACGAAGATACTGATGCAGATTACACACCCCAAAGCACCCTCTTTTTTTCAGGACGCCTATAGGGAAATCGACCGTGAGGCTTTGGTGGAAACCGTCTTCGGGTGGTTGATCGACCCAGACACCCCGATAGCTGTGCAGGTCAATTGCATGGATATCCTATTCTATATGAGTAAGGAATTCGACTGGATAGCTGACGAGTTAGAAAACCAAATCGAATTCTTCATGCGTGATGGTTCGCCTGCTATGCAGGGCCGTGGCAAAAAAATCCTGGAAAAATTAAGGAAATCAAAATCTTAGGTTAACCCCAATGCTAAAAAGGCCATAAACATCCTTCCGATCATTGCCCGGATAGTTACCACTGTACCCATCCAATTCGTCATCCAGGGAGAAATTAAGCTGGGCCCTCGCGACTAGATTCCAAATATAGGAGTCAAGCAGATTAGGTTTCAAACTGTGCAACGGAAGTTCTAAGCCCGCATTGGTACTGACGATATAGCTGAAGCCTTGATCATTCCCATGATGCGCCGGTTGCACCCAATCCCTGTTTTTACTCCACTGCAAACTATAAAGGGCACCCATTCCTGCCCCAACAAAAGCACTATTGAGTACTCTTTTGCCATAAGATTCACGAAATTCGATCCGCCTGAGGTGGTCGTCTTGGAAATACTTGAAGGGTTGAAAGGTGACGCCTAAGATTCCCGCGTGATAAAAATTGTTGGTCTCCCGCAACGAATTGCCGATATAGGTTTCATCCGTTCCCCTCAGTAACCCTTCCTGCAATTCCAGTCCGATACTGACCCCATGCGCAAGGAAATAATTACCTTTCAAGTAAACTGCACCTCCGACTTGCTTGCTATCCAAATCCCCATATAGCAGTGTCGGGCCTAATCCGCCCGTTACTGAATAACGGAAATAAGGAATGGGCGATTCGTCGCCAAATTGGGCTTTTATAAGCGGTGGGAAAAGGAAAACCAGTAAACAACTAACAAGACAAACTCTTTTCATATTTCAGTTATAGATGCAAACAACCTTTATTCAATTAGGGTCAATTTTCATACCATTTTGAGGCAGATAGTACGGTTTTCAATGTACGATTTTCCGAGATGAAAAATCAGAACAAGGTATTTCCTTTCGGATGATTTGTTTTTCCTAGGTGCCGGTACGCCAATTCGGTGCATTCCCTGCCCCTAGAGGTACGCATGAGGTAACCCTCTTGGATCAGGAAAGGTTCGTATACTTCTTCGATGGTCCCTTCATCTTCGCCGACAGCCGTCGCGATGGTTTTGACCCCTACCGGCCCCCCCTTGAACTTATCGATGATCGTCGTCAAAATCCGGTTATCCATTTCATCTAATCCATGTTCATCCACATTCAGCGCATTCAGCGCATATTGGGCAATGGCCGTATCAATTTTCCCATTGCCTTTGATTTGTGCGAAATCACGGGTGCGGCGCAATAGCGCATTGGCTATCCGTGGCGTTCCCCGGCTTCTACGCGCAATCTCGAAAGCGCCTTCCTCAGTAATGGGCGTACCTAAGATACTGGCAGACCTCAGCACGATGGTGGTCAACAGCTTCGCATCATAGTATTGCAGCCGGGCATTGATGCCAAACCTAGCCCGCAGCGGTGCGGTCAACAATCCAGACCGGGTGGTAGCTCCCACCAACGTGAAGGGATTGAGTGTGATTTGCACGGAGCGTGCATTAGGGCCGGTCTCCAGCATGATGTCGATTTTAAAATCTTCCATCGCCGAATACAGGTATTCTTCCACCAAGGGGCTCAGTCGGTGTATCTCATCGATAAACAGGATATCCCCCTCTTCCAGGTTAGTCAATAAACCCGCCAAATCCCCTGGCTTGTCCAACACAGGTCCCGAAGTGATTTTAATCCCGACCGCCATCTCATTGGCGATGATGTGTGATAACGTGGTTTTCCCCAGTCCGGGGGGCCCGTGCAGCAGCACATGATCCAGTGCTTCGCCCCGTAGCTTTGCCGCCTGCACAAATATCTTGAGGTTTTCCAGGATTTTTTGTTGCCCCGTAAAATCCTCAAATACCTGCGGACGCAACACCTTCTCCAGCTCACGCTCGGTATTGGTCAACTTTTCTGGATTCGGATCCAAATGCTCGTTCATTTTTTCTTGCTGATGCGCGAATTCGCAAATATGCAAATCAGCGTATGCTTATTGTTTATAACTCCTAAACCAACTACTCACTTTCATCTGTATCACTCCAAAAAACGCTTCCCTGAAAATATGTGTACTCATCTTGGATGTACCCTCTGTACGGTCGGTAAAGATAATGGGTATCTCCACAACGTCAAACCCATACTTCACGGCCGTGAATTTCATTTCGATTTGGAATGCATAGCCCACAAACCGGATCTGGTCTAGTGGGATGGTCTCCAATACTTGCCGCCGATAACATACAAAGCCCGCAGTGGTATCTCGAATGGACAATCCCGTAATCCAACGCACGTAAGCCGAGGCAAAATACGACATCAATACCCGACTCATTGGCCAATTGACGACATTAACGCCCTTGATATACCGCGATCCGATGGCCATGTCCTTGCCTGCTAAGCACGTTTCCCGCAGGCGCAATAGATCATCCGGATTATGCGAAAAATCAGCATCCATCTCAAAAACATATTCATATTCCCTAGCGATACTCCAACGAAATCCGTAAATATAGGCCGTGCCCAATCCCGATTTGTCTGCCCGCTCTTCCAGAAACAGGCGATCAGGGAACTCAGACTGCAATTGCCTGACAATGCTTCCGGTGCCGTCAGGGGAACTATCATCTACCACTAGGATATGAAAAGGTACGGATAGCGAAAACACTTTACGAATGATCTTTTCAATATTCTCCTTTTCATTGTATGTGGGTATGATGACGATACTGTCTGACACTGCTGCTTGAGATTATAGTTTGGTAAAGGTAATGAATATAACTAAAAGGATAAATACAAAAAAGCCGTTACAGTTGTCCTAAACTGTAACGGCTTTGGTATAACGCGCAGCTGCTTAAATCACTTAATGGATGCCATGCATCATCCGCCTCAGCAGTGGAGAAAATACAATCAAAATCAACCCCGCGATACCGGGGATGACCGCAAAAACCATAAAGAACGTCGATAAGGAGTACGCTTCGCTGATTTTATCGATGAAACTTCCCGACATACCGGCCAGCCAGTTAGCCACCGCACTACACGCGAACCACACACCGAAAATCAGGCCCACGAACTTCTTTGGCGAAAGCTTGCTCATGTATGACAACCCAACGGGCGACACACATAACTCACCGGAAGTATGGAAGAAATAAGCGAGGATAAGCCAGATCATGCTGACCTGCGCAGTGGCCGCCCCTTGTGGGATACTCCTACTGCCGTACGCCAGGGCCGCAAAGCCAATCCCCAGCAGGATCAGGCCGATCGCGAATTTCACCGGCCCGCTCGGGTTAATCACTTTTTCCCAGATTTTGCTAAATGGGGTGGCTAAGGTGATGATAAAAAATGAATTCAGGATTTGGAACCACGAGGCCGCTACTTCGGTTTCCAATGCATAAAACTCCCGTTGCACCTTCCAGATGCCAAATGCCCAGATCACTACAAAACTCAATGCCGTGAAGAAAATCGACAGCGGATATTCAGCAAAGATTTTCTTTGACAGCGAAAACAGTACCCATGACACAATCAACAACGGAAAAATGGTCAAGGCAGCGTCCACCCATTTGAACGTAAGTGCCGCATTTCCATCCAATATACGTTCGGTATAGTCTCTCGCGAAAATGTTCATCGATCCACCAGCCTGTTCAAAAGCCATCCAAAAGAAAATACTGGATAAGGAGAGTACAATGATCACAATCAATCGATCTCTGACGACATGGCTAGACGTGTCTTCTTTTTTAGCATCCACTTCCGCATGGCCTGCAACTGCCGCCACCTCCTTGCGCTCACGGGCTTCCTTGGGTGACTCACCCAATACCCCGAAAATACGTTGTGCAAAATAAAACTGCAGCATCCCGAAAAACATGAAGATGCCCGCCAAACCAAACCCGTAATGCCACCCCACTTTCTCACCGATATACCCACAAAGCAGCATACCTAGAAAAGCACCCGCATTGATGCCCATATAGAAAATGGTATATGCGGCGTCCTTCTTCTTACTATTATCCGGGTAAAGCTGCCCAACGATGGAGGAAATATTCGGTTTGAACAAACCATTGCCTAAGATGATTCCCAATAGCCCCAAATAGAAAAAGGTACTTCCCATACCTTCCAATGCCATGGACGCATGGCCAAGCGTCATGATAAATGCCCCGAGGATGACCGCCTTACGGTATCCTGTCAATCGATCTGCAATAAACCCTCCAATGAGTGGTGTGAGGTAAACCAAACCGGTATACCAACCATACAACTTCATGGCGTCTTCGCGCGACCATTCCCAACCGCCATTCATCAATTCCGATACCAGAAACAGCGTGAGCAGGGCCCGCATGCCATAGTAGCTGAACCGCTCCCACATCTCCGTGAAAAAAAGTACGAATAAGCCTACCGGATGCTCAAAAACTGTCTTGGTATTCACCCCATTCTGAATGAGGTGGCTGTTCAGTTGTTCATCTTGTTGTGTTTGTTGCATCATGCTGTTAGGTGTTGTTAGGCTGCAAATAAAATAAACTTTTTGATATTTTACCCGAAAGTAGGGAAAAATAGTAATCTATTGGATAGGTATTCATTGTGTCGGAAAGCCACTTCTGGGATGGCTTGACGGGTTCTTAGGATCATTATATAGCTCATCTCTCACATCGGGAGGGTTCATGAGCGGGATATCGGGCACCAGCACCAGTCTGCCATTTTCCACGTGCCAAGCGTCATAGGACATGTCCGGCCCGTATTGCTCATATTGCCCCTCGTATCGTGCATCAGCGGCCGCCAAATGATCCAACACGATCCGCTGCTCGCCTGCATCGTAATCCAAATACATGCTCGCCTGCCGACTGTACCGGTAGATCATGCGCGTATGCTGACGTGTATCTTCGCTGTCAAAGATCGTCTTGCCCAATCGTGCGGTGTCATCTGTGACATGGAGCACTTCGATCACTTTTTGCGTAATGCCCGCCGAATGCCCTTTCCAACCCAACAATACATAGTCGTCTCCCATCGGCACCATGCGATAATATTGCGCACCATACCAATCCCTATTGGAAGTAACGGCCGATTCGGGCGATTCGATTTCATAGGTCTTGTCAAGCAATGGATGCATCTTTAGCTTCCCATCGGGCGTGTTCAACTGTATGGTACCGTAATACAAGTACGAGCCATCATTTAACTGGATATGCCAAGAAAAAATCCGGAATCGGTCGTCAGGTGCTCGGAGAATGGACACCATCGTTAAGGAATCGAACGGAAATTGGTAAGAATACGGGGTTTGCAGTGCCTGCACCAATGTTTTGACAAATGTGAAACCCGCGTCTAGCCGCTCCGGTTCACTCGGCTCATTATACATCGTATACCCCAGCTTGGCGAGACTGTCTTGAAGTGCTTGGATTTGGTCGTCACCCCGCTGTTGGCCAACCGTAGCTGTTACCGATAGGCATAAAAACAACAAAAAGGTATACCGCAAGCGCATCGTCAATCTAAAATCTAAAATCTCCCTTATCCTATCCGCTCCACCACCAATGCACTAGCGCCACCGCCACCATTGCAAATCCCGGCCACGCCAATACGCCCATTACGCTGGGCCAGCACAGAAAGCAGCGTCACCACAATGCGTGCACCAGAAGTCCCTAACGGATGCCCCATGGAAACCGCTCCCCCATTGACATTGACCTGATCCGGGGCTAGTCCCAGTTCCTGGTTATTGGCGATGGACACCACGGAAAAGGCTTCATTTATTTCGTAAAAATCCACTTCATCGGCCGATATTCCCGCGTGTTGCAATGCGCGTGGAATGGCCTTGGATGGCGCGGTGGTAAACCACTCGGGTGCTTGCTGGGCATCGGCATACCCACGGATACGTGCCAATGGTGTCAAACCGAGTTCCATTACTTTGTCACGGCTGACCAATACCAAGGCGGCGGCCCCATCATTGAGCGTGGAAGCATTGGCGGCTGTCACCGTACCTTCTTTCTTAAACACGGGCTTCAACCCCGGTATCTTGTCGAATGTAACGGCATGGATCTCTTCGTCCTGGTTAACTAGTGTCACATCGCCTTTCCTTCCAACAATTTCCACCGGCACGATTTCATCGGCAAATCGCCCCGCCTCTTGGGCAGCTTGCGAGCGTTTGTACGATTCGATGGCATAAGCGTCCTGTTGTTCCCTACTGATACCGCATTCCGAGGCGCAAAGCTCAGCAGCCGACCCCATATGGTAATCATTGTACACATCCCAAAGCCCATCTTTCACCAATCCATCGATGAGTTGCCCGTGCCCCAACCGGTAACCGGTTCGCGCTTTATCAAGGTAATACGGCACATTGCTCATGCTTTCCATCCCGCCGGCTACTACGATGTCATTGACGCCTAGGGCGATGCTTTGAGCGGCTAGCATGATCGATTTCGTTCCTGATGCGCAAACTTTATTTACCGTGGTAGCCGGTATATCGGGAAGCCCACCGAACTTAGCCGCTTGGGTTGCTGGAGCCTGCCCCAAGTTAGCCGCCAAGACGTTGCCAAAGTAGACTTCCTGAACCTGCTCAGCCGAGAGACCCGAACGGCGCACGGCATCCTTGATGGCTATCCCACCCAGTTGGGTGGCTGATAAGGCGGACAAGCTTCCCCCGAAACTTCCGATCGGTGTTCTTACTGCGGAAACGATATATACTTCTTGCATAACAATCTATAATTGGTCAGTATGCCGCGAAGTTACGAAAATACCGACGAGAAAGAAAGCTGCCGTTTCGAGTGACGTACCACCTCTTTAACTGACAGGGCCTGCCTACACCTCATCCAACGGCTTCCGTTTATCCGCCCTGATTTGCTTAAAATGGCTTGGTGTTAGCCCGGTTACCTTTTTAAATTGGTTACTTAAATAAGCAACACTTGAATAATTGAGCCGGAACGCGATTTCACTCAAAGACAATTCGTCATACACCAATAGTTCTTTTACCTTTTCTATCTTTTGTGCAATAAAGTACTTTTCAATCGTCGTGCCCTCTACCTCGGAAAACAGGTTGGACAGATAGTTATAATCCTGATGCAACTGGTCGCTCAATATATCAGACAGATTGGTTTTGGCATCGTTATGTTGATGGTGGACGAGGTCGATAATGATATTTTTTATCTTTTCAATGATACGGCCTTTTTTATCGTCAATGAGTTCGAATCCCAGTGGGATCAGCGTTGCTTCCAAGTTCTTTTTTTGCTCGTCGGTCAGCTCTTTGGTTAATGTTACCTCACCGAGCTTAATATTCTTTACGTCGAAACCCAGTTTATCCAATTCACTTTGCACAACCATAATACAACGGTTGCATACCATATTTTTGATGAAGAGTTTGCTCATTTTATTCCCGGTCTACGTTTTATATCCACCGTAAACCCGTAGACAAATTTACGATTAAAATAAAAAACCGGCGAATGCCGGTTAAATAACGATTTGTTGGAGAAGGGTACACCGACTTGCCGAAGCAACCCAATACCACTCCCTGTTATTCATTTATTGCTTTTACCCCCGGGAGTTCCTTGCCTTCCATGTATTCCAGCAATGCACCGCCACCGGTACTGACATAGCTGACATGTTCCGTCATGCCGAATTTGCTCACGGCCGCAGCAGAATCACCACCCCCGATCAGCGAAAACGCACCCCGTTCGGTAGCCGCCACCACCGCATCAGCAACAGCCTTGGTGCCTTTTGCGAATTTATCCATCTCGAACACCCCCATCGGGCCATTCCATAAGATCGTATTGGATGCCATGATGACTTGGGCAAAATGTTCACCCGATTCCTTACCGATATCCAATCCCATTTTATCTGCTGGAATCTGGTCGTTTGGCCCGTCGTAAGCCGGGGAATCCGGCGCAAACTCATCCGCAATCTGCGAATCCGTGGGCAATACGAGATTAACGCCTTTTTCTTCGGCCTTCTTCACCAAATCATTGGCCAAATCCAATTTATCCAGCTCTACCAATGACTTCCCGATCGATCCCCCACGCGCTTTCACAAAGGTATAAGCCATACCACCACCGATAATCAGGTTATCCACCTTATCCAACAGGGCTTCGATCAGTTCAAGTTTGTCTGACACTTTCGCGCCGCCCATGATGGCGGTAAACGGGCGTTGGGGGCTATTCAGTACTTTCTCGGCATTGCCGACCTCGGCCGCCATCAGGTAACCGAAATATTTGGCGTCGGGAAAAAACTGGGCAATGACCGCCGTAGATGCATGGGCACGATGCGCCGTACCGAACGCGTCATTGACATACACGTCACCGAGCTGAGCCAATTTTTTGGCAAACTCCACATCACCTTTTTCTTCTTCCTTGTAAAAGCGTAGGTTTTCCAATAACAACACCTCGCCAGGTTGCAGCGCAGCCGCTTTCTCCACAGCCGATTCGCCAATGCAGTCATCGGCAAATTGAACCGGTACACCTAATACTTTTGACAAGTGATCTACGATGTGCTTCAACGAGAACTTTTCCGTTGGCCCCTCTTTAGGGCGCCCCAGGTGCGACATCAAGATGACCGAACCACCATCATTCAATATTTTCTTGATGGTGGGTGCAGCGCCCTGTATCCGATTGTCATCCGTGATATGATAGTGTTCGTCGAGCGGCACGTTAAAATCCACCCGTATCAATGCTTTTTTTCCTGAAAAATCTAACTTGTCTATGGTTTTCATATTATATACTTCGATTCGTTTTGGGGAAACAAAGCTAACATAAGAATTGGAAATTCATAAACTTTAATCACCTAAAAATCCCCATAAGCCAGACCATTGCCAGACTTCCGTCTTCGGTCTTCCGTCTCCAGTCTTCCCTCAACCAAAAACCTCTTGACTATAGCGCATCGCTTCTGCCCAAGCATCCATATCCAATCCTGTGTCGATGCCCCGTTCATACAACAACCCCAGTAGCATTTCCGTCGCAATATTACCGGTTAACCGGTCTTCGGCCATCGGACAGCCGCCGAAGCCGCGCAACGCGGTATCGAAGCGGTCACATCCCGCATCCAGTGCAGCCGTCAGCTTATCACGGCTGGCATCTGGTGTACTATGCAAATGCAATCCCAGTTCAATCGTCGGAAAACTGGTTTTGATATAGGTATACAAATCTGTAATCGAGTCGGGGGTAGATCCGCCCACGGTGTCAGCGAGCGCAAAATGCTTGACGCCCAATTCCACCAACTTCGCAGTATAATCTGCCACAATGCCCGGGCTCCAGGCATCCCCATAAGGATTACCAAACCCCATCGACAGGTATACCAGCAGCTTTTTGTTGGTCGCTTCGCCAATCGAAACCAGTTGTCTGACAGTCTCCAGTGCCTGCGTTAGGGTACTATTGGCGTTACGCAGTTGAAACGTCTCGGATACCGAGAACGGAAAGCCTATTATCCCGATTTGCGGGTGCGTGGCAGCTTCCTCAGCTCCCCGTACATTGGCCACGATAGCCAATAACTTCGTCAGGCCCGCCGATGTGTCCAACGCATCGAGTACATCCGCGGTATCCCGCATTTGCGGAATGGCCTTGGGCGACACAAAACTACCGAAATCTAACCGGTCAAAGCCGACAGCCAATAGCCGTTGCAGATAGCGTGCCTTCACCTCCGTAGGGATAAAACGTGGTATCCCCTGCATGGCATCGCGCGGGCACTCCGTTATCCAAACCTTTCCCATCAATGGATTTCAATACTATAAGGGAGCCGAGCCTGCATACCGCGCATTTGGAGTGCTTTCTTCACCTCCTCGTAATGCCGGTATTGCTCACCCAACTCGCGTTTGGCAAACCACATGCTGATTTTATCTGTAGAAGTGCCCAAAAAGGACTCAAAAGGGCTTTTGATAGCGGGGTAAGTAACCAACCGATAGTCTTCTATCCCCGCTTTACTAGCCGCTGCTGCGATGGCGTCTTCGATGCTTCCCAAACGATCAACCAAACCGAGCTCCAATGCTTGATGCCCACTCCATACACGGCCTTGCCCGATGCTATCTACTTGTTCTTTCGAAAGCCCTCGCCCATCGGCTACCCGCTGCAGGAATGTATCATAAATACGGTTGACTTCCATTTGCAGGATGTTGCGTTCATCGGCGGTAAGCGGACGATCCACATTGGTGAGGAAATCTGCGTGTTTTCCGGTTTTTACCTGGTCATAGGTAATCCCGAGCTTATTGTTCATCAGGTTTTGCATATTGGGTATTACCCCAAACACCCCGATTGAGCCCGTGATGGTATTCGGTTGCGCGAAAATGGAGTCAGCCGCTGCCGCGATGTAATATCCGCCTGAAGCGGCTACATCGCCCATGGACACGATGATTGGCTTTTCCTGTTTCAATAGATTCACCTCCCGCCAAATCACGTCCGATGCCAAGGCACTTCCTCCAGGCGAATTCACCCGGAACACGACCGCTTTTACCTTATCGTCACGCCGCATTTTCCGTAGTTCACGGGAAATACGCTCCGAGCCAATGATTTCATCCCCCCCTTCTCCCGAAACGATTTCACCTACCGCATACACCACGGCTATGCGGTCGCGAACGGATGCTTTCCCACTTTTTGCCGCCGGTTTGTATTTGGTCAATGCCACCGCGTTGATGTCCTTGCTTTGGTCAATATCAAGCAGTTCTTTTAACTCAGCCAACACTTCATCTTTATATACCTTGGCATCGGCCAATCCATAGGTAATCGCATCATCGGCTGTGCGTACCAAGTAGCCATCGGCGATTGCCGCTAATGAATCGCGACTGATATTACGGCTTTCTGCCACCTGCGCGATGAAGTGTTCGTATATACTTCCGAGAAACGAATTGACTTGTTCCCGGTTGGCGTCGCTCATCTTATCCAAGATAAAAGGTTCGACAGCACTTTTATAAGTTCCCACCTTGACAACCTGTGCCTCTACCCCCAATTTGTCAAGGGCACCTTTCAAAAACATGGTCTGCGAAGCCAAACCCCTAAAATCTACCGTTCCCTCGGGGTTGACATAGATTTTATCGGCTACAGACGCCAGGTAGTAGGCCCGCTGGGTATACCCCTCACTATAGGCCACCATGAATTTCCCAGATTCTTTGAAATCCAACAATGCATCGCGTATTTCCTGTAGGGTCGCAAAATTGGCAGACACCGCTGAAAGGTCGAGATAGATACCTTTGATACGGTCGTCTTCCTTGGCACCCGCTATGCGGCTCAGTACATCATTCAAGCCAAAGCTCCTCGTAGTCACAAAACCCGGCAGTTCCAGTTCCTCAAACGGATCGGGGATGGTGCGTTCACTAATGACATGGTTCAGCCCGATATGCAATACCGAATTATTGGCCACGATGGCGTCCTTATCTGAACTCATCGAACTGATAATCGAACCGACGACGATGAGCATTACAATTACTAAAATACCAAACGAAATGATAATGCCCGTAACCGTAGCTAACACATATTTAAAAAAAGATTTCATATTGCGTGTGTTCTAAGTGTTTCCAAAAATAACAAAAATGAACGAGTAATACGTTTACCTGTATTTGACGATACATTTGACCGCTAAACCCCGCATTAGTTACATTCCGGAGGAGCTGATCTATGATTTTCCGTTCTTTTTTGAGAAATAGTAATCAATCTTTTTTTTACATTTGTCAGACACACACCTAACGGTATTTGTTTTTAACATGTCAACACTCGTTACGCAACAGGCTTATTTATTACTGGGAACAAACTTAGGCGACAGGGAGCAGCTGCTCCATCAGGCGTTGGCTAGCATTGCCCAAGAGATCGGCCTGATTCTGCAACGCTCGTCTATCTACGAGACTGCCGCGTGGGGAAATGAAAACCAACCCCATTACTTGAATCAAGTCGTGTCAGTGGCCACCCCGTTAACTCCGGTGCAGCTATTGCACGCAGTCAATGGAATCGAGCGCAAAATGGGCCGGCAACGAGTTTCCAAATGGGAATCAAGGCTAATCGATATCGACATCCTTTTTTATGCCGACCAGCTTATTGATTTGCCCAACCTCCAGATACCGCACCCGCAATTGCCTAATCGTAGGTTTGCATTGGTTCCATTACAGGAAATCGCCCCGTTTTTGATTCATCCAGCACTTAATCTATCCGTTTCTAACCTGCTTGCGCGCACGTCTGACCATTTAACCGTACAACGCTATCAAACCAACACCACTTATGAGCAACATGAAATTTGAGCAAGCCAACATGGAATACTTAGAGGATTTGTCAGGCGGAAATCCCCATCTTATTCGTGAAATCGTTGGCCTCTTTATCAAGCAAACGCCCGCTGATATGCAGTTACTTTCGACCTATATCCAAGAAGGCGAATGGGAAAAGGCGTATAAGCAAGCACACCACATTAAACCAACATTAGCCTACGTTGGCGCCAATGTGATGCGTGAAGAACTGCAAGAAATAGAAAGCCATGCCAAAAACAGGCAAGACCTCCATCTACTACAGGATAAATTCAATAGGTTAATTCCGAGGCTTGATACCCTTTACAGGGAATTGGAGTTATATCTGGAAACCTTTTGATTGCCGACATCCGGCCGTCATTAAGTAGTATGGTAATAATGTTATTTTAATCAGTTTCCTCAGGCAGCTGGTGCGACCGTCTTGAAGTGGATGTACGAGAAGAGGAAATACAAGACCAAAATCACCGGTACAGCCGAGATACCCAGCACGCCAATCGCTACTGCACTGAATAGCACAAACAGGAATTTCCATTTGTTTTCCCGCCATGACCACCCGCTCAACTTCATGGAAAACAACCGGATGTTGCTCAGCAGCAATACGCTACTCACCACAATGCTTCCCAATAAAAACACGGGGTGATAGATGAATGGATAGCCCACTCCAATAAATGGCAGAGATATCACATAAAACGCATTCATGGGTGTATTTAAGCCGATGAAATCGACCGTCTGGCGTTCGTCAATGTTAAATTTGGCTAGGCGGAGTGCCGAACACACGGTTACCAAAAAACCCAGGTATGGCAAATAGTTATTTTCAGGCAATGCCTCCCCCAACATCTGGTATAGTATGGCTCCCGGCAGCAAACCGAAGCTCACCACGTCTGCCAACGAGTCCAACTCCTTCCCGATAGCTGATTTGACCCGCAGCACACGGGCCACCAGTCCGTCGAAAAAATCAAATACGCCCGATGCAACGACACAATATGCGGCAATATCAAAATTACCTTGCAAAGCAAACACCACACCTACACAACCACTGAATAGGTTCAAACAGGTGATGAGATTAGGGAGATGCTTCTTCATAAGATATGGTTGTCGGCTTTTGATTTGCCGTCACCGACAACCATTTTAAGCAGATTAACCGTTCATACTGATGAGGAACTCCTCGTTGGATTTGGTACCCCGCATCTGAGCCAGCAAGAATTCCATCGCTTCGGTCGAATTCATGTCTGCCAAGTGGTTACGCAGTACCCATATACGCTGCAGCGTCTCGCGGTCATTAAGGAGATCGTCACGACGCGTGCTTGACGCGATAAGGTCGATAGCTGGGAATATCCGTTTGTTGGAAAGTTTACGATCCAACTGCAATTCCATGTTACCCGTTCCCTTGAACTCTTCGAAGATCACCTCGTCCATCTTCGAACCGGTATCGATCAGTGCCGTAGCCAAAATGGTCAATGAACCACCGTGCTCGATATTACGGGCCGCACCAAAGAAACGTTTCGGCTTATGAAGTGCATTGGCATCCACACCACCCGATAGGATCTTACCGGAAGCGGGGGCAACCGTGTTGTATGCACGGGCCAAACGCGTGATCGAATCCAATAGGATAACCACATCATGCCCACATTCAACCATGCGTTTCGCTTTTTCCAATACGATATTGGCGATCTTGACATGCCTTTCGGCGGGTTCGTCAAATGTGGATGAAACCACTTCGGCACGTACGCTCCTTGCCATATCCGTTACCTCTTCCGGGCGTTCGTCAATCAACAAGATAATGAGGTAGACTTCCGGATGGTTCTTGGCAATGGCATTGGCCACGTCTTTTAACAGCATCGTTTTACCGGTCTTTGGTTGCGCGACGATGAGTCCACGCTGCCCCTTACCAATTGGGGTAAACAGATCCATGATACGTGTCGAGTGATTCCCTGTACCGGTGAAAAGTTTCAACCGTTCGGTAGGAAACAATGGCGTAAGGAAATCAAAAGGCACGCGGTCGCGGACTTCGGCTGGATTATGCCCGTTGATGGCTTCTACACGCACCAACGGGAAATATTTTTCACCCTCTTTGGGCGGACGGATGCTTCCGCGGACGGTGTCGCCCGTTTTCAATCCGAATAATTTTATCTGCGATTGGGAAACATAGATATCGTCTGGGGAGGTCAGGTAGTTATAATCTGACGACCGGAGGAAACCGTAACCGTCTGGCATGATTTCCAACACACCTTCATTGACGATGACATTGTCAAAATCAAGGTTGGTGGCAGGCCCATCTATTTTGCTTCCGTTAGCGGGCTTCTGGACGGGGTGCGCCTGCTCGGCCGGTGCCTCATCTTTTGCCGAGCGGATAGCTTCTCGGTTTTCAGTGAATAAATCTTCCCTGCTACTTTTAATACCTATTGGTTCTACCCCTTTTACCGTTCTTACCCGTTTCCTCGGGCGACCTTCGGCGGCTACCGTATCATCAATTTCGGTGGTTTCGGGTTGTTCAGTTTTGTTGGATTCTTCTTCTCCTGTTTCAACAATCTTACTGATCAGTTCCTGCTTCCGAAGCTTGTCTGCGTCCACGATTCCGATCAACCGAGCTATCTCGCGCAGTTCGGATACGAGCTTCGTATTCAATTCATTAATATCCATCAACTATAATTATAAAATAAAATAAGGATTTCGTGTTACACACAGAAATTTATCCACCCTGCTCTCCCGCTCATGTTAACTTTTTTGGTTTTAGCTTATGGCCTCCAGAAATCAATGATTTTCAATGAAGTGTAGGATAAATTTTGAGAATTATTGCGCAAAGTAAAGGATTCCATTTGTAATTTCAAAAAAATATTAAAAAAATCCGAATGGCTTTATGTGGCATGATCGCCTCTTACTACCTCTGGGATGATCGCCTCCCAGTATTGTTAATGGAAAGTGGCACGCTTTTTTACATCAATACCTAACCAATCCTAAAACACTGTTTGTCAAATAAGTAAAACGTTTTACTGAATAGGTCTTCCACAAAAAAAAGAAAAAGTTTGAATTATTGGTGTCAAAAGCACTAAGTTAGGCGAAAATTTCAGCTAACCGTTAATAGTCTTATGACAACAGCATCAAATAAAAATTATGCATCGGCACTGTATTCGTTGACGATGGTATTTTTCTTCTGGGGGTTTCTGGCGGGAGCCAATGGCGTGTTTATCCCCTTCTGCAAATCGCATTTTGACCTCACGCAATTCCAATCACAACTGATAGACTCTGCTTTTTATGGGGCCTACTATATCGGTTCGTTGTTGCTATACCTCTACTCCAGCGGGGTTGGCTATGATTTCCTGAATCGGATAGGCTATAAAAAGGGGATTATCTACGGGCTATTGATTTCCGTGGTCGGGGCATTGTGCATGATCCCGGCCGTCCACAGTTCGGAATATTCATTCATTCTCATCGCTTTTTTCATCATTGCGCTGGGCTTTTCACTGCAGCAAACGGCGGCCAATCCATTTGCCGTGGCATTGGGCGATCCCGCTACGGGGGCGCATCGACTGAGTTTGGCTGGCGGCGTCAATTCTTTTGGCACCACTATTGGCCCCATTATCATCACGCTGATTCTATTTGGAACCGTGGTTGCCACGCCAGAACAAGTGGCTGACGCCCCGATCAGTTCCATCAATATCTTGTACATCATTTTGGCAGGTGTATTCCTACTGGTCGCTATCCTATTTGCCATCAAGAAAATGCCCCGGGTCACCTCTGATGAAGAGCCAGAAACCAGTAGCCGGCTGACACGCGCATTGTTGATCATTACGTGCTCACTTTTGGCAGTCATCGCCGTTGGATTCATCCTACCTGACGATTATGGGAACCAGGGTACGCTAGCGCTGCTAGTCGTGGCGTTATCCATCGTGGTGATCACGCTGCTTTTATCAAACGTTTCCGCTCAAAAAAACGGCAATGGTTGGGGGGCGATGAAATATCCCCAACTGACCTTAGGAATGTTGGCCATTTTCGTATACGTGGGCGTGGAAGTGACGATACAGAGTAACTTGGGAGCGTTATTGAAAACCCCGGCGTTTGGTGGATATGACGAATCACAGATTTCTCATTTCATCTCCCTATACTGGGGTAGTTTGATGATTGGTCGTTGGATGGGAGCGGTCACCGTCTTCAAAACCAGCAAGACCATGCGCTTAATATTGAGCGTGCTCGTGCCCTACATTGCCTTTGCGGTTATTTTGATTGTGAACCGCGTCAGCGGGCGTGATGTATCCGACCTGTATATCTATGCCGTTTGCATCGCCGTGATGATCGCGGCCAACTTCTGGGCCCAAGCGAAACCGGCTAAGCTGCTGATGGCGCTCGGTATTTTGGGGGTCGTAGCCATGCTGATCGGCCTTTATACGGAAGGGCAAATCGGCATATTCTCCTTCATCAGCGGCGGACTTGTATGCTCCATTATGTGGCCGAGTATATTCGCATTGAGTATTACTGGATTAGGCAAATACACCAGCCAGGGGTCAGCTTTATTGATCATGATGATCCTAGGTGGTGCGATTATCCCTCCGCTGCAGGGAAGCATTGCCGACGTGGTACACGATATCCACCTGTCTTATTGGGTTCCCGTATTTTGCTTCGCCTACCTAGCTTTCTTTGCTTGGAAGGTATCGGGGATACTGAAGAAACAAGGATATGATATTGAAAATCTGGATATGGAGTCCGGGCATTAGGCTGTTCCACTATATACCCTAACTAATTGTAAAAAGTACACTAACTGTTTTAACACGAAAAAGGTCATCTTGGCACCGAGAGAGCCGATTTTGATCCAGCAGAAAATAAACAGCGGAAGATTTTTCAAATAAGCACGTCAATCATGCATTTTTTTTCATAGAAAACTGTATTTTCGGCGCATACATTATGATGCATATCATTGAATTTAAAAAGTATACCAAAAAACTAAAACCCAACAAATGATTATTATCGCAGACGGAGGATCAACCAAAACGAATTGGTGTTTACTGGATGACACCGGGAAAAAAGTGTATTTCAACACCGAAGGTTATAATCCGTATTTCGTGAACAGCGAGTACATCGTAAATTCTCTGAAGAAAGGATTACCCAAAGATTTGCCTTACGACCAGATTGTGGAAGTGAATTACTACGGTGCCGGTGTACACAACGAAGAGAAAGCTAACATTGTAGTAGAAGCATTAAAACAGGTGTTTGCCAATTCACAGGTATTCGTAGGGCATGACCTGCTCGCTGCTGCTCGGGCGTTGCTCGGCGACCAATCCGGATTTGCAGCTATCTTGGGCACTGGAACCAACACGTGTATATATGATGGGGAGAATGTGGCACACAACATCGATTCAGCGGCATATATCCTCGGTGATGAAGGAAGTGGTTGCCATATCGGCAAAAAATTGCTCACCGACTACATTCGTGGCTATATGCCGGAAAGTGTCCGTGAGGTATTTTGGGAGACGTACAAACTTACTCCAGACGACGTGATGGACGCGGTGTATACCAAACCATTGGCCAACCGTTTCTGTGCAAGCTTCAGTAAGTTTGTATATGACGTGATGGTTGACATCAGCTATTCAAGGGGTATCGTACAAAACGCATTTGATGATTTTTTCAACAACTTGGTTTCGCGGTATCCAAACTACCAAAGCTATTCATTCAATTGCATCGGATCAGTAGGGTACAATTTCAGGAATGTATTGGAAGAAACCGCTGCCAAATACGGCATGACAGTCGGACGAATCATCCGCTCCCCGATAGATGATTTGGTGCAATACCACATTAATAAATCAAGAAAATAAACCCATAAACCCTTGTTTATTCAAGGTAAAAAAGGGTTGAAGTGACTCGCTTCAACCCTTTTCCATTTTTGCAACCCGCTAAACCGGGTGATATCACAGGCTGATGTCCTCTCCGATTTGTGGCAGATAAAGGTTAAGCCCTGCCGCCGCAAACTTCTTCTTGGCCGCCTCCGTATCGATGGCAATCGGCGGGAACGTGTTATAATGTATCCCTACGATATGTTGGCAATTGATCATTTGGCTGGCAGTGATGGCATCGTCCACGTCCATGGTGAAGTGCCCACCGATGGGTAAGAATGCCCAATCCAATCCGATGTGCTCCAACAGCTTCATCTCCATGGTCAATGCTGTATCTCCGGCATAGTATATCTTCTTTCCCCCGCTTTCAATGATGTACCCTACGGGAACTCCACCATACTGACCATCCGGAGTGCTGTTGGTATGCAAGGCATACACCATTTTGAGGCTTCCGAACGCGGTCTGTATCGTACCGCCGAGATTAAAGGGGATGATATCCGATTCTGGAATATCCTGCCGATTGGCCCACATGGCTGTCTCGACCACGGCTACCACTTTAGCATTGCTATTTTTATATATGGCCGCTACATCTGCCACATGGTCATCATGGGCATGGCTCAAAATGATGTAGTCTGGTTTTAGGGCATTGATATCGATTCCGGCCGCTTGAGGGTTAGGGCTGATGAATGGGTCGAATAGTGCCGTCGCCCCATCCAACTGCATTTCTACGCTGGAATGTCCGTAATAGATTGCTTTCATCTGTTTATTTTTTGCTTTTTAGTTGTCAGATGGAACCTTTGATGATTAAAATAATCATTGCCCTGTGTGCTTAACTGCGAAGCATTCATGAACGCCGTTTAAAACAGGACAGAACAGTGAATAATGATTATTTTAATCATGTCGGATTCATAGTTTTTATCCTTTTTCGTGTATGTAACGTCTGAGCGAAATGATAAACTCACTGATGCTACTGGCCAAATAAGCCACCGAATCCACCCATCATATCTTTTGCTACCGCCTGCATCTCTGTTTGGCTGATATTATCGGCCTGTTCCAAGGCCTTATTGATGGCTACCACCAGCAGTTCCTCTAGCGCTTCCTTATCGGTGCTCGCTAAGAATTCCGGGTCGATCGACACCTCAGTTATGTCTTTATTGGCCGTGGCCGTCACCTTGATGAGGCCACCTTCAGCCTCCCCTACTACGCTAATGCCAGCTAATCGCTTTTTCACCTCCTCGGCCTTCTGCCGTGCTTCAAACAACTTATCAAACATTTTTCATCCTTTTTTAAACACTCGCAAAATACGAAAATTCCAGCAAAAGGGAGCAGTAATAGCTGAATGCATGTCAGCAAAACGAATAGGTTGCCCTGCCTGCCTAAAATAAATCCCGTCCCGTCATATGTAGAATTTTTCTAAATAAAAATAGAATCCTTATCTTTGCCCGCCATGACAGAAGAGGATTACTTATGTTTCCCAGATCAATCGGTTTGCCCTATGCTAGGGGCAACCGACCCTTCGCTCTTCAAGGGATTGAACCCGTATCGGGATAGTTGCGGTTGTGATTTCAAAAAATGCTGCAAGAAGTACAAACGGGGGAAAAGATGCAAGAAGTGTCCGAAACGATAACTTCCCCCTCTTCCCTTTACTCAATTCTTCTCCACAAAATCCAAATCCTTACTAAAACTTTCCTTCAATTGGCTAAGTGCAAAGACGGCGATACCCGTAAGCAAAAATATCATGATGTAAGCGGCCGTGATAATGTTTGATCGATGCACGAAAAACTCAAACAGCAAGGTAGAAGGGATCAATGCGCCACGCACGAAGTTAGGGGCGGTAGTGGTCACGGTAGCCCGCAGGTTGGTACCAAATTGCTCCGAAGCGATGGTGACGAATGTCGCCCAATACCCGATAGCAATCCCCATGAAAAACGCAATCCAATGGAACCGTTGTTCGGTGAGCCCATCGCTACTTAGGTACCATATGGTGGACGCGATGATGAGTACCTGGAAAATGAAAACCGCCAATCGGCGCGATTTCGTGATCTGGGCAAATAATCCTGCCAACACGTCGCCCAGCGACAGCCCCAAGTAGGTAAATAAGATCCCCTTACCCGCGCTCAATGTGATCGGTGCATTCAGTGCCTTGCCAAATTCCGGAGCCTGGGTAATCAAAATACCCACCACGAACCATATCGGCAAACCGATTAGCATACAATACACATACCGTTTAAACCGCTCTTTATTGGTAAAAAGCATGCTGAGTTTCCCTTTCTCCACCTGTTTGTTGGCCACCCCCTTGAACATACCAGACTCAAACGTACCCACCCGAAGAATGAGCAGCAACAACCCCATCGCACCACCCGCGAAATAGGCATTCCGCCAATCGAAAACTTCGGAAATATAATAGGCGGCCACGGCACCCAACACACCGACCGAAGCCACGATCATGGTACCGTATCCCCGCTTCTTCCGACTCATGCTCTCACTAACGAGTGTAATGCCAGCACCCAATTCCCCGGCGAGGCCAATCCCCGCAATAAAACGGATAATCGCATAGCTATGGATATCATGCACAAACCCATTGGCGATATTCGCCAGCGAATACAGCAAGATCGAACCGAACAACACTTTAATGCGCCCAAACTTGTCGCCCAATACCCCCCATAGCAGTCCGCCGATCAACAACCCGCCCATTTGCATATTAAGGACATACTCCCCGTCGATACGCATATCCGCTTCGGGAATACCAATATCCCGGAAGCTCTGCACGCGGACAATGGAAAAAATCACCAGGTCATAAATATCGACGAAGTAGCCCAATGCGGCCACAATTACCAGTAGCCAAACATTCTTGGCTTGGGAATTGGATAGGTTTTCTGTGGTCATATGTCAATCGGTTATTGCCCCGCTAAATTATCATTTTAATTGGAAAACCATACAGGCAACTAACCCCAACCGATATCTTCCGACTTCGGTCTTCTATTTCCAAACTTCCGTCTTCGGTCTCCGGACCTCGGTCTTCTATCTCCAAATGTTTCCTTCTTTCAAAATTTCTGGCTACCTTAGTCCGTATGCGATTGTCAGAAAAAGCACTGAAGTGGGTGATGCGTCTATATCCTCCTTTTTTCTTCCAACGGATATGGGTACTGCGCTTTCATAAGGATTTCATGGGGGTGGAAGTCAAAATTAACCGCAGTGTATTCAATCGCAACTACAACGCCTCCATTTTCGGCGGCACCATCTTCGCTGCGGCTGATCCATTCTACGCCTTGATGTTTGACCAGATTTTTCAACGCAAAGGATTCAAAACCGTGGTTTGGTTAAAAAGTGCATCCATCCAGTACATCAAACCTGCGCGGTCGGCCCTGTACTTCAGCATTGCCATCGACAGACAAGAAATACAGGTAGTAGAAGAGGCCTTAGCCTCGCATGGCAAGTTTGTGAAGACCTATCCTATTGCTATCCGAGATAAGCATGGAGATACCTGCGCGATCATGCACAATGAGGTGTACATCAAGGCTATTCAGCATCAATCGAAGCAACAGACCGTCAGTACTTAACTAGCTAAATCCAGAGACGTGACCATCAAAGCATTAATATCGCGAGGAGAAGGTGAGCAGCTCGATTTCAAGAACAAGATCAGTAGTTGCGAAAAGATTTCTAAAACATTGGTTGCCTTTGCCAACCATAAAGGCGGCAAGCTGTTAGTCGGCGTGAATGACGATGGCCATATCAAGGGCGTGAAAAATGAAGAGGAAGAAAAATACATGCTCCAACGGGCCGGAAACCTCTTTTGCCGACCGGCCATCGAGCTTCGTTTCGATGAAATATACGTGGATGACAAGTTGGTGCTATTAGCCGAAATAGCAGAAAGCGACACCAAACCACATTACGCCCTCGGAGAAGACAAAAAATGGTGGGTGTATGTGCGCGTAAATGACCAAAGCAAGTTGGCAGGCAAGGTGACCGTCGATGTATTGCGCAAGAGCCACCAACCCAAAGGCATCTTCATCCATTATACGGCAAACGAAAAAGCATTGCTCGAATACATCCAAACCCATACCAAGCCACAACTGCCCGAATTGTGCAAACACCTCCGCCTCCCTCGTCGTAAAACCCAACACATCCTCGTCAACCTCATCATAGCAGGTCTAATCGAGACGCACCACGGTGATCAGGGGGAATATTATGCCGAAAAAACAGATTAGTTAGTTATAGTTTTGCCTATCTTTGCTGACAGCAGTGGAGGTTAAAAAGCCGACGGTTTGAACATTACGACGATTTTTAAGGCACCACCACCACTCATCAACATTGATTCATTTTTAACAAAAAAGCCATGAAGAAGCTATTATTACTGGCCGGTGTGGCCGCTTTCTTAGCCTCCGCTTGCAACGGCGGGAGCAATGACGCAAACGAAGTCGACCGGTTACGCCAAGAAGCCATTGATGTCCACGATGAAATCATGCCCCAGATCAGCATTTTTGATCGCAATACGGTTAAAATCGATTCCCTATTGGCTAACTTATCCGACCTAAAGACCGCCAACGCCGATTTGGACACCATACAGACCCGCGCCGAACTCACCGCCCTAAAAGGCAAACTCGAGCAGGCGACCGATGCCATGATGGAATGGATGACGGCGTTTGATGTCGATCCGCAAGACAAATCGACGGAAGAAATCAAGGAATACTACGAGGGTGAAGTAAAGCGCGTAAAAGAAATGAAAACGCTGTTTGACGAAGTATCCAAAGAAAGTACAGACAAACTCGCTCAATTCTGAGTGTAGCTTTCCTTTACTGTTTTTCAATCCCCAAGTGACTCATGCGTGCATTAACTTTATTGTCCGGTACTTTCTTCTTTATGGCTGTGATGGGATGTGGCAATCAACAGGATAGCCAAACACTTCCCATATTGGGCCCGCGGGAGCCAATGACCGCGGTGATCGACGGGCAAACAGTCGTTGACACCCAATATCACCATATCCCTGATTTCCAGCTTCTCAACCAAGACAGTGTGCTGATCAGTAACCAAATGTTTGAAGGCGGGGTGTATATTGCCAATTTCTTTTTCACCCACTGCCCCAGTATTTGCCCAACCATGCAGCGTAATCTGCTGAAGGTCTACGAACAGTACAAAGGAGATGAACGGGTGAAGTTTCTCTCGCACAGCATCGATTTCCGATATGACTCACCCGCAGTGCTGAAAGCGTATGCCGACAAATTGGGGGTCACCAACGAGCAATGGCAATTCGTGACGGGTAGCAAAGCGGACATCTACACCCTGGCTGACAGCTACATGGTATACACGAAAGAAGACAGCAGCGTACCCGGTGGATACGACCATTCCGGATATTTCCTATTGGTCGACAAAGACCGGCATATTCGGGGTGCTTATGATGGCACAGACGACATGCAATTGCAGTTGTTAACCGAGGAATTAGCCATCCTGTTGAAGGAATACGAATGACGCGCAATACCTGCCTGTACCTTTGTTTTGCCCTATTGGCAGTATACGTATCGTGCTATTCCTGTCAAAGCGAACAAGCCATACGAACCGCTCAATACGTGGTGAATGGACAAAAATTGTATGTGGCACATTGCCAAAACTGCCATGGGGCCAAGGGCGAAGGCTTAGGCGGGCTATATCCCCCACTTACGGATAGCACATATTTGACCGATCACCGCGAGCAATTGGCTTGCATGGTGAGAAATGGGCTATCGGGGCCAATTGAAGTGCATGGAAAGGTATTTGACACCGAAATGCCATCCAATCCTCAACTTGCGCCCGTGGAAATCGCCTATGTGTTAACCTATATCGGCAATTCATTCGGCAATCAATTGGGTATCTTTACGTTGGAGGAAGTACAGGCGTCATTGGAAGCATGCCGGTAAACACTCCCCCACTCATTTTTCCAAGAGCGTTGTATTTTAGCCAACGTTTTGGCACCTTTGCAATCATAACCTTACATAGCATATAAACAACAACGTATGAAGTTACTTGAAGGAAAGACCGCATTGGTCACGGGTGCATCAAAAGGGATTGGCCGTAAAATCGCAGAGAAATTTGCCGAGCAAGGGGCAAATGTCGCATTTACCTACCTTTCGTCGGTAGAGAAAGGCCAAGCGCTCGAAAAAGAGCTGCAAGTACATGGCACGAAAATAAAGGGTTACCGTTCGGATGCCTCTAAATTTGATGAGGCCGAGCAACTTATCGATGATATCGTAGCCGAATTTGGCACCATTGACATTGTGGTCAACAACGCTGGCATCACCAAAGATGGCCTATTGCTCCGTATGACCGAGGAACAATGGGATGACGTGATCAACATCAACCTCAAATCCATATTCAATGTCACCAAAGCTGCTTCAAAGATCATGATGAAAAACCGCAAAGGCGTATTTATCAACATGAGTTCGGTCGTAGGCGTACAGGGCAATGCCGGCCAATCCAACTATGCAGCATCCAAAGCGGGTATCATTGGATTCTCCAAATCGGTAGCGAAAGAGTTAGGATCACGTAATATCCGAACCAATGTGATTGCTCCCGGATTTATCCGTACGGAAATGACCGATGTATTGGACCCTAAAGTGGTGGAAGGATGGGAACAGGGCATCCCACTGAAACGTGCCGGTGAGACCGAGGACGTGGCTAACGTTTGCCTTTTTCTCGCCTCGGATTTATCCTCCTATGTGAATGGGCAGGTGCTTTCCGTGTGTGGGGGGATGCTTTAAGGAATATGGCACTGCCAGACCGTATATTTAAGATAAACTCATCCATCGAATTTAATGAGACGTGCTTGGAGGTTTTTTCCCACCAAGCACGCCATTGTGCCGTGTACCGCCAATACCTGTCGCTACTGGGCATACAACCGGAAAACATCACCCAGATTGCTGATATTCCATTTCTGCCAATTGAATTGTTCAAAAGCCACCGTATCTTATCATCCGAACAACAGGAGCAAATCGTCTTCAGCAGTTCGGGCACTACCGGTAGCGTCCAAAGCAAGCATTACGTAGCAGACATCGCCGTTTACGAACAAAGTTTCCGAAACGCGTTCGAGCAGTTTTATGGTTTGCCAGAAGACCTGGTCATCTTAGCCTTGCTTCCCTCCTATTCGGAGCGGGAAGGTTCATCTTTGATTTACATGGTAGACGACCTCATCCGCCAAAGCGGGCATCCGTCAAGCGGGTATTTCCTCTACAATCACGACGAACTTTACCATACGCTCCTTGCGCTGCAAACCGACAGCACCAAAACCTTGCTGATCGGGGTCACGTATGCCCTACTTGATTTTGCAGCGAAATACACCATTGACTTCCCGGAACTAATCGTCATGGAAACCGGCGGGATGAAGGGTAGGCGACGGGAACTGATTCGGGAAGAAGTGCATGACCTGCTTCGCCAGGGATTTAATGTACCGTCTATCCATTCGGAATACGGCATGACGGAATTGCTGTCACAAGCCTACTCCGCCGGTGGGGGCCGCTTTCATTGCCCGCCTTGGATGAAGGTCAGCATCCGGGACACCAACGACCCGTTCACCCTGCTGCCCATCGGCCAGACAGGCGCCATCAATATCATCGATTTGGCCAATATCCATTCATGCGCGTTTATTGCCACGCAAGACTTGGGGAAAATCCATCCAGACGGGAGCTTTGAAGTATTGGGGCGTTTTGACCAGAGCGATATCAGGGGCTGTAATTTATTGGTACAGTAAGTAACAAACAGACCTCACTGCAAACTGGGATCGTTAAATGTATCGCCCTGACGAATATCACCAGTATCATACCCTTTTTTGAACCAATACGCCCGTTGTTCGGAAGTGCCATGTGTAAACGCTTCGGGAACCACATGGCCTTGGTGCTGCATTTGTAGGCGGTCATCGCCTACGGCCGCAGCAGCCTCCATACCGTGTACAATATCTTGGTATTCAATATATACGTCTGACATCTTATTGGCATGGTGCGCCCAAACCCCGGCATAGAAATCGGCCTGCAATTCCAATTGCACCATCACCTTATTGAAGTCTCGCTCGCTTAATTTCCCCCTTAGTGCATTCACTTGGGGTAGTACCCCGAAAAGCTGTTGCACGTGATGCCCTACTTCATGGGCAATCACATAGGCCAGTGCAAACTCACCCTTTGCCCCAAAACGACTGGTCAGTTCTTCGTTAAAGCTGAGGTCTAAATATACTTTTTGATCTGCCGGACAATAAAATGGGCCGAATGTAGCCTGTCCATATCCACATCCTCCGGTATTGGTGCCGCCGCGGTACACGACAATGGTATCGCCACGGAACCGCTCCCCACGTTCACGGAACAACTTCTCCCACACGTCATACGTACTGGTATGTACGATCTCCACAAACTCCATCAATTCCGCTTCGGCTTCACTGACTTCTAACGGGCCTGCTGTTTGTTGCATACCGGCATCCTGCAGTTGCTGCATCAATTGTTGCGGATCACCGCCCATGAAAAGACCGATGAGCAGCACGATAATACCGCCCACTCCGCCTAAAGCCAGCTTGCCACCAGAGGACATCCCCCGGCGATCTTCAACATGGCCACTTTTTCTGCCACCTTTCCAGCGCATAGTCGTCTATTTTTATGGATAAATCGGTATAAAAAAAGCCTCACATCAATGCAAGGCTCCAAATGCTTTACGTATGCTTCTCCAATTGGTTAGTAGGAAAAATCATCTTTTGAATCGTCATCGGCACCAACCGCGCTGTTCTCAAATCCTGGCTCATAACGCTTCTCCACCACGTCTTGATTCGCCTTGATATAGTCAACCACCTCCGTCAATCCCTCCGCAAATTTTTCAAAATCTTCTTTATATAAGAATATCTTGTGCTTGATAAAGACGCCATCTTCAAATCTTTTCTTACTTTCGGTGATGGTAATGTAGTAATCATTTGAACGGGTCGCCTTTACGTCAAAAAAATAGGTGCGCTTTCCTGCCCTTACCTTTTTTGAAAAAACCTCCTCACGCTCTTTGTTGTCAAAATCTCCCATTGTTAAGCTCTTTATTTTTTTTATTCTCAGAATCGGGATAAATATAAAGGAATTTAGTCGATTATTACAAATGTTTGCACTAAATTATACAAATTATTTTTCGGTGTCTGAACAAGCATCTTTTTAACACACAGGTAAATAGGAGGCATTGCTTTTTGACTTGATAAACACACGTGCTTTACCGACAAAAACCGGTAATTCACCGAAAAAAAGACCGACATCACCTAAATGCTGTTGCCTACCTGATGGATTCAACCTACCTTTGGGATATAATTAATTGACTTCAATATCGAAATTTTGCATCTTAGGCACTTTAATAACATAGAACTAACATGAACGAGCAACACCATCCTACACGTAACCATACCAACGCGGGCAGAATATGGGCTGGAATCATCATCATTGGCATAGGCAGCGTATTGCTTGCAGGGAAACTTGGCTTTGACTGGCTATTCCCACATTGGATATTCTCTTGGCGCAGCATGTGGCCCATCATCCTCATCATTATCGGATTGATCATTGGCGGAAATTCAAATTTCAAGAATCCAGCTACATTCATCCTGGTGTTTCTCGGTGCCCTGTTCTTGGTAAAAAACCATACACATTTTAACCTTGGGCCCCTGATTTGGCCCACCATCATCATCGGTATCGGGTTGTGGTTGCTATTCGACCGAGGGAAACGCGGACCATTCCAGACGGGGCCAAGGGGTCCACGATCTGCCAGGCGAAAAGGCCATTATGAATGGGATAAACGGGTACCGGGCGATGCTGACGATGAAAATGATACCGGAAATTATCAAAAAGGCAATTATAACACGGGCAGCTCCGCATTTAGCGGGGCTACGTCCTTTGATGAAGCCGATAGCGACAATGACAATACTTATCGTTTCACCCAAGATGATTATATCAAGTCTACAGCCGTATTCAGCGAGGTAAAGAAAACGGTGATTTCCAAAAATTTCAAAGGTGGTGAAATTGTCAATGTTTGTGGAGGCACGGACATCAATCTGGTACAGGCCGACATCCACCATCCGGTTGTCATTGACCTCTTCCAGATTTTTGCCGGCATGAAGATTATCGTACCTGCGCATTGGAAAATCAAGTCGGAAGTGGTATCGGTATTCGGTGAGGTAGATGATAGGCGGTTTATCCAAGGCATCCCCCAAGACGACAACAAAGTAGTGTACATCAAGGGCACTTCCCTATTCGGGGGGGTTACGATTAAAAACATATAAACTAACATAACCACAGATTCTAATAAACCAACACACCAAAATTAAGTGAACGACACACCATACACTTCGTCTAGGCAAAGGCTGGTCAATATCAGTTGTTTTATTATTTGGATGGTATACGCGCTTGTCCAAACGGCATTGCTTTGGTGGTTTGATGTCAGTTTTGAAGCTGCACTAAATGACAGCCTTGTCAGCGCGACGGTGATCACACTATGCTGCTACGTCATTTCCAATGCACTGAACCATTATTCACCACGCAAGGAACGGTATTTCTATATTGTCATCTGGGGGCTTGTATTAGCGGCTATCAGTGTGTCGCTCAGCAGGTGGCTGTTACAATATATTATTTCGGAAAAGGCCTACCTCGACCAAATTGACACCTCTCTCCCACTACGCTTTTTCATTAATGCGCTGCTCATTGCTTGGATGACGATCATCAATATCCTCTGGAACATCCAGCGGGAGCACAAAGAAAATGAGCAACGAAAAGCCGATGCCGAGCGCTTGGCCCGGGAGGCCGAGCTGTATAACCTTCGCCAGCAATTGCAGCCACATTTCCTATTCAACAGTTTAAATTCCATTATCGCACTGATCGGACGTAAACCGGATGAGGCCCGTAACATGACTTTCCAACTGTCTGATTTCCTCCGGGGAACCTTACGGAAAGACGACCAACAACTCATCGCGTTAAAAGATGAACTGGAACACCTCCAGCTGTATCTCGAAATCGAGAAAGTACGGTTTGGTCACCGGCTGGAGACACAGATCAACTATGACGAGGAATGCTTGGCGATGACATTGCCGGCCATGATCATGCAGCCGCTTGTGGAAAATGCCATCAAATACGGGCTTTACGACACGACTGGCAATGTGGCCATAAGCATTGCCTGTGTATGCAGTAACCAACTGCTCGAAATACAGATCGAAAACCCTTATGATAGCGAAAGCAACAAACCCCGACGAGGTACGGGATTTGGTCTTCGTGGGGTGCAACGCCGTCTATTCTTGCTGTTCGGGCGCACCGACTTGTTGGAAACTCGGGCAACAAAACATATCTTTACCAGCATAATAAAGATACCTCAACTATGATTAAGGCTGTACTGGTAGATGACGAACCGCTGGCACGGAGTATCGTAAGCGAATACCTGGAGGATTATCCGCAAATACAGGTCGTGGCGGAATGCAATGATGGATTCGAAGGCGCCAAGGCCATCATGCAGCACCAACCCGACATCGTCTTCCTCGATATACAGATGCCTAAAATCAATGGGTTTGAGATGCTTGAAATCATCGATAGGCCCCCTTCCGTGATTTTCACCACCGCATTTGATGAATATGCAATCAAAGCGTTCGAGCAGCATGCTGTGGATTACCTCCTAAAACCGATCAGCAAGGCGCGATTTGACCAGGCAATCACCAAATTCATGGATACCAAGCAATTGGAAACCGACAAGGAAAACACCCGTAAATTGTTGGATAATGTAAAAAACACGACCACCAGATTGGAGCGGGTGGTGGTTAAAACCGGATCTAAAATCAAAATCATTGCGGTAGATGACATCATTGTGCTGGAAGCAGATGATGACTACGTGAAAATTCATACCGATGAAGGGGTCTTCCTCAAAAGTAAGACCATGGCGTCATTTGAGCAGCAATTGGATCCTGCGCAGTTCGTCCGTATACATCGGTCATTCATCGTCAAAATAAACGCCATCATCCGGCTAGAACCCCTAGAGAAAGAAAATTACATTGCCGTGCTTTCGAATGGACAAAAAGTGAACGTCAGTAAAAGTGGGTACGTCCGTTTAAAACAATTATTAGGAATGTAGTCGGGTTTCGCGTAATTTTGCCAGATGTTTGGAACCATGAACAGGATAGTCTGCACGTTATTATCATTTCTGCCGTTTTTTTCAACCGTTGCCCAAGAAGAGGAAAGTAAAAAGCAAATCAACCAAGCCGTATTCAACAAGATAGAATATCACTTCAATTTGCAAGAAACGGATTCCATCTATGCGTTAGCGGGTACAAAATTGGCGCAATCCTTATCCCTACAAGCATTCCAAACGGTCATGACCCAACAAATGTATCCCTTGGGGCAAATACAATCCGCGGAATTGATGAGTTTTGAAAACAACCAGGGAACCTACAAGTTAAACTTCATCAGCACTCCGCTGCAACTGGTGCTCAGCCTTGATGACCTCAACAAAATTGAAACCTTCCTTTTCCAGCCTTACGCCGGACAAGTGGTGCCGGAAAAAGAAGAGCCTGTAGTGGTCAGCAATGCGTCGGCCGTTTCTAACATCGACCGACTCGTCGATTCCGTTGCGATGGCTTACATCCGGAAAAGCAATACCCATGCATTGGCCATTGGTATCATCAATGCGGGCAAAACGAGCAGCTATTACTATGGTGAAACGGCGAAAGGGAATCGCCAACTCCCCGATGAAAGCACCTTGTTTGAAATCGGCTCCATTAGTAAAACATTCACCGCTACCCTACTGGCCTATCTTGATCAGACCGGGCAGCTAAGTGTCGAAGACACCATCACTAACTACCTTCCCGATTCGGTAGCGGCGAATGCTAACCTGCAACACATCACGCTCAAACAACTGGCGAACCATACATCAGGCCTGCCCCGCCTTCCCATTAATTTGGCGTTGACGTCGGCACAGCATCCATCAGACCCCTATCGAGGCTATACCAAAGAACATTTATACGCGTTCCTAGCAAACTACCAAGCAATTACTCCTCCCGATTCAATCTATCAATACAGCAATCTGGGTTTTGGTTTGCTCGGCGACATCCTATCCGAGGTCTACGGGAAACCTTACGATGAAATGGTTCAGGAAATCATTTGTGAACCGCTGGGCCTGCAAAACACGACAGAACACCCCAATGTAGACAGCCAATTCGTCGCAAGCGGCTATAATGAAAGTGGACAGGAAACACCCCTTTGGACATTTGACGCTTTTACTGCCCACGGCTCTTTAAAATCTACGGTACCGGATTTGCTCACCTACGCCAAAGCCCATTTTAAAATGCCAGAAACCGACCTGGAAAACGCCTTGGCGCTTACGAGGCAATTTACATACTTCGATCCACCCGATACAGATATCGGCTTGGGTTGGCACATGAACATCATCGGGGGCGAGTTGATCTACTGGCATAACGGTGGAACCAGTGGAAGCAGAAGTTACATGGCATTTTCCCCTGACAAGCGGGTTGCCGTGGTTATCCTCTCCAATACCGCTGAGTCTGTAGACAACATCGGCATAGCCATTATGAACCGGGTATTGGCGTCCGAGTAAGGCACTATGGATTTACGGTGGCTAGAATCGTATTGATTTTCGTAGGCCCATGCAGATACTTGACCAATCGCTTGTTGGTTGCCGAATAGACGTAAAGCGACGGATATTCCGCCGGGTTGAATTTGCTGATGAACTCATAATTACCATCGTGTAGGAATGTCACATTGCTTCTATCCTTTAATTTCTTACCATATTTATCCACAAATGCATTAATCAGTGGTTTGTCTTGCATGGCAATGAAATAAAACGATGCATTTTTGAACTGGTCAAGGTGATCGCCAATCGCCTCGGCTTCCTGTTGGCAGTGGCCGCAACCCGGGTCAAAGAACACCAACACTACCCGTCCCGACTTGACAAGCTCATCTGCGGTAAACGGACTGTTGTCTTCCAGGGTAAAAAAAGTAAAGGGCGGGATCTCCGTAGGTGGTGTATTGTTTTGAGCCTTTAGGGAAAATGCTGCAAAAAACAATAACGCAACTAACATGGTACATTTCGATGGTTTTTTCATCTGATTAAATTTGTTTTTTATCGGCAATGAAATTTCTTCTATCATAACACTGCTGCGGTCATGGTTTTGCCACAAAGGGTACTGTTACTTCTTGTATAGTTTCCGCTTAAGTTCAGCCGTGGTTACGCAAAAATTATATCCCTTTTCTTTCAGGGCATGAACGAGGGTGTTGTCACCAGTCCAGATTTTGTGCTTTTTGTACAAGTGGAGTGCGACGAAAATAGCATCTTTTATATCGATATCCTTTACAATATTTTCGGCTTGTAAAATGTGCTGATCAGGAATATCGGATACATTCACGATTTCAATACCTTTCAACAAATTTTTGAAGTCTGACCAAATTACCTTTTTGTTCTTTTCTGCAAGTAAAGCAATTTTTTCTACGTGGGCTTTTACTTCATCTATCACATAACTTGGTGCAAAAAATTGTATTTGGCTTTTTTCAGCTAAGACAGATGCCACTATCCCTTTAGGCGTGATGAGCGCACTGATGAAAATGTTACTGTCCGCTATTATAATCATTCGGGCATCGGTAAATTGTGCTCGGCATACATTCGTTTGGTCATACTACGATTTATTTCTGCCGAGAGTTCTTTGATAGCCTTCTGTTTTTCAGTATAAGACATTTTTTTTTCTTTCGCCTTGGGCTTGGTTTCTGTCACAGAAAAATCAATACCTAAACGTTTGGCCATATCCAGTACAAAATCAATATCGCTTTTTTTCCCTTTATTTATTGTAATTGTGGTCATAACAATATCCGCTTATGAACAAAGATACACAAAAACTAGTGTTCAAAAAATTTGCTTTTCCGCAGCGTACTAACCGAATGGTCGTTTGTTCGTAATACTGTATCTATTCCATTACGCCATCCATCTTAAAAAGAGAATTGATACATTTGAATCATTAAAAGCATGTATTATGAGACTATTTACGCTCCTTATCTTCATTTTCTGTACATCATACAGCGTGGCCCAGCAAATCGCCTTTGAACTTGATAGCAATACGACAGCCACTTATGAAGAAGTCATCGCCTTCTACCAAGCGCTAGACGAAAAACACGATGCCTGTACGCTGCTGACCTATGGCCCTACGGACTCCGGCAAGCCTTTGCATGTATTTGTTATTAATAAGGAACGGCAGTTCGATCCTCAGCGATTGCACCAAGAAGACAAAACCATCATATTGGTCAACAATGGCATCCATCCGGGGGAACCCGAAGGAATCGATGCATCCATGATGCTGGCTAGGGATCTATTGGAACAAAACAGCCTGCCCAGCAATGCGGTGCTGTGCATCATCCCAGTCTATAACATCGGGGGAATGCTTAATCGAGGCGTATCACGTGCCAACCAAAATGGGCCGGAAGCCTATGGTTTCCGAGGCAATGCCCGTAACTTCGACCTCAACCGGGATTTCATCAAAACGGATTCGCGCAACTCACGCGCTTTCCAAGAAATCTTCCACCAATGGCAGCCTGATGTCTTCATGGACACGCATACCAGCAATGGTGCCGACTACCAGTACATCATGACCCTGATCGATACGCAAACAGACAAACTCCATCCTGCCCTAGGTGGCTTCGCCACCCAATTCACCTCGGAATTGTATGACCGGATGGAAAAAAGCGGCTTCGAAATGGTGCCGTACGTCAGCTTCCGGGGCCGTAGCCCCGAGTCTGGATTGGTATCATTCCTCGAAACACCTCGGTACTCCACCGGCTACGCCGCACTCCACCACACGTTTGGCTATATGCCCGAAACACACATGTGGAAACCTTACGACCAACGCGTGTGGTCGACCTACACCCTGCTTAACCACTTTATCGCACTAGCGGATGAACAGGCAACCGAAATCCACCAACACCGCCAACGTGCATTGGAACAATCGAAAACCCAGCAGCAATATACCCTGACTTGGCAACTGGATACCACGCAATACCGCCATATTCCCTTCAAGGGTTATGAATCGGGCGAAAAACCCAGCGATGTTAGCGGCCTACCCCGCCAATATTATGACCGGAACAAACCATTTACCAAGGAAATCCCGTATTACGATCGTTATAAACCCGGCATCGTGGTGGAAAAACCGCAGGCCTATGTCATCCCGCAGGCTTGGCACCATGTGGTGGACTTGCTTGAACTCAATGGTATTCGCGTAGATCGGATAGAACGAGATACGTTGCTTACCCTTGAAGTATATTACATCACCGATTATCAGACTGGACGTGCGCCTTACGAAGGCCATTACCTGCACAGCAATGCGACCGTAAGGCCGGAAATCCAGCAAATCCAATGCTATGCGGGAGATTACCTAGTGGTGACCAACCAATCTGGAAACCGCTATATCGTAGAAACGTTGGAGCCGCAGGCGACCGACTCTTTTTTCAACTGGAATTTCTTTGACAGTATCCTAAGCCAGAAAGAATATTTCTCAGCCTACATCTTCGAGGATGAGGCGGCTCGGTTGCTGAATGAAAACCCAGCGTTGAGAAAACAATTCGAGGAAGCCAAAGCTGCCGATGAACAATTGCGTGGAGATGGGCGGGCACAGTTGGACTGGATATATAAGCGTTCGCCCTATTACGAGAAAACACACCTGCGGTATCCTATCGGAAGGTTGTTGGCCCCGTAATCCTTCACATCAGACAACAGAACGTGAACATCACGATAGCAATACGAAACCTATACAACCCCGTTCAGCCGACGGTTAGGCAATCAGCTGATCACGTCACGTATGTGGAGTTTCTGCCAGACATTAGGCTTCAGCCCTTCGTGTATTGCTATTGGCAGCTGAAAACCGCTCAACCGCTGGTTGAACAATTCAATTACCGTGTCGTGGCCGACGGTTGCATTGACATTTACTTTGAGCTAAACAATCCGCAGGAAAATTATGTGATGGGATTTTGTAAGCAGTTTACGGAATTTCCACTTGACAACACATTTAACTACATTGGCATTCGCTTTCTGCCGACTATGTTTCCACAATTGTTTAACATAAATGCCATGGAACTTAGCAACCGATATGAGCATCTATATTCGGTTGTTCCGCATTTGTCTCATTTTATTTCAAACAATTTCCATGAAAACCAACGGCAGGAAGAAATAAAAACATTGCTCGACAAGCATTTCCTCGACCACATTGCGAAAACAACCTTTGACAACGACAACAGGCTATATGGCGCCTTGAAAACCATTTTAGAAAACTTCGGGGTACTAGACGTTGAAAAAGATTTGGACACCGGTATTAGCCCGAGACAGTTGCGCAGGCTCTTTGAGTTCTACGTTGGCGACACTGCGAAAACATTCTGCAAGGTTATCCGCTTTCAGCACATCCTCAACGCCAAACCATCCAACCAAAGCCTGCGACAAAATAAACTGTTCGTCGATGCAGGCTATTATGACCAATCACATTTCATCAAAGAGTTCAAAAATTTTTATGGTGTTACACCAAGCAAGGCATTTGACAGGTGAATCTGTCCGATTTTTACTATACTAAACGTTCGTATTGTATGAACTTTGTGTTGTTAAGTTTAATTCAACAACCATGAAGCAACTAGTTTTAATCATCGCTGCGTTTTGCTTAATGACAAACGTATTCTCACAAACAGATTCTCCAACTAAACATCCAAACACCATGAAATTAAATGCAGGTATCGTAACACCGAAATTAACAGAAACAAAAGAATTTTACACCGAGACGTTGGGCTTTGGTGTAACCTTTGAAAACGAATTTTACCTACTGCTACACACACCGAATCACGAAGCGGAAATTAGTTTTTTGCTGCCGAACCACCCAAGCCAGCAACCGCTTTTCCAATCGCCTTTCCAGCATCAGGGTGTTTACCTGACCATTGAAGTAGCTGATGTGGATGGGCTCTATCAGGAATTAAAAGCAAAAGGTGTTGAAGTCAAAATTGACCTTCGCGACGAGCCTTGGGGTGACCGGCATTTCGCGATCCAAGACCCGAATGGCGTTGGCATTGACATCGTGAAATATTCACCGCAGGACGAATGAAAAACAATCGGCATCATCGTCGATAAAAACGACCATCACACCTCCTTTCGCAGGATTTCCAACGGCGGTCGCATGGTAATCCCACGACTATTGATAAGCCCGACCAACACCGTCAGTGCAGCGACGCACAGCATCAATAATATGATAGCGCCCAAATCAAGTGTAAATGGCACTTCAAAGCTGAATGTCGCCAATGCCCAGCTTCCCCCCACCGCGAGGAGTACGCCGGTGAATGCGGCGATCATTCCCAAAAAGAAGTACTCCAATGCGGTAATCGCCAAGATCTGTCTTCTCGATGCGCCCATGGTGCGTAGCAGCACACTTTCCTTGATCCGTTGGTATTTGCTGATCATCACTGACGCCACCAATACCACAAAACCTGTCAGGATACTGAATCCCCCCATGAAGCGGATAACGAAGCCAATTTTTTCCAGAATCTCGTCCAGTACCGACAAAATAAGCCCCAAGTCGACGATGGATATATTGGGAAACTGCCCCACTACGGCCTGTTGCATCTTTGCCGATACCGTTTCATCGGGTACACGAGTCATGACCACATGGAATTGCGGGGCGTTGTCAACGGCACCTTTTGGGAATATCAACCTGAAATTTGTCTGCACGCGGTTCCAATCGACCTCCCTCAAACTCCCTACCACCGCCGGTATCCGTACCCCTTGCACGTTAAATAGCAGTTGGTCACCTACCTTCACTCGGATACGGCGCGCATAGTCTTCCTCCAGGGATACCCTGACTGTGTCACCCTTGGCGACCTCGCCTACCCACTTACCTGCAGTGATCTTTTCGGAGTCGCTCAACTCCGAACGGTACGTGGCCCGAAGCTCGCCGCCCAACGCCCTCCTGGAGACATTGATCGTGCTATCTCTTCGCGCATCATCGGCCGTAACCCCGTTGATGGCTTCCAATTGCACCGTCACAATCGGCACTTCATCCAACACCGGTAACCCATGAGACTGCACCGATTCGACAACCGCCGCTTTTTGGGAAGTTTGGATATCGAACAATACCATGTTAGGTTGGTTCTCACTAGCCGATAGTGCAACCCTGGAAATCAGCATGCCTTGAACAAAAAACAAGGTGGCGATAAATGCAGTGCCCAAACCAATGGCGACCACCAAAATAATCGTTTGGTTATTCGGCCGAAACAGGTTAGATAGCCCCTGCCGCCATAGATAACTCCACGATGTCGGGAAAAAACGCCTGACCAGCCAAACCAGCAAGCTAGCCGCCGCATATAATACTGCAAAGGCGAAAGCCACCCCTAGGGTAAATACCATGGTCTGTATAGCCCCCTGCAATTGCAGGTAAGCATAACCGAAAACAAATAGGGCAATGAGTCCATACACCACCCAACTCCATTTATCTTTGATCGGGCTTGGCGAATCAAGCGAAAGCCGAAGGGTATTCAATGGAGCAATATTGCGGATACCGATCAAGGGTAGTAGAGCAAACAAAACCGATATCCAAATACCGAGCCCGATCCCTTGGGCAATCGCTTCCCAGGAAACGTCACTGCTGATCGCCACTGGCACGAAATCCCTAAACACGATGGGCAACAACTGCTGAATCAAGGTGCCCAGCAACGCGCCAATGACCGATCCCACAAAACCCACACCCAATACCTGCACCAAATAAATCAAAAACGCCTGCCGCGAACTCGCTCCCAAGCAACGCAAAATGGCGATGCTATTCAATTTTTCCTTGATATAGATGTGTATCGCACTGGAAACACCAATACAGCCCAATAATAGCGCAATAAAGCCGACGAGCGAAAGGAACTTGCTCAGATCGGAAAAGGATCTCCCCGTCTCCCGCTTCCGGGATGCAATGGTATCGTAGTTCATGCGATGCACTTCCAATAGCGAGTCCAGCCCATCGGCAATCGCATCAGCTTGAACGTCTGGCTCCAAGTGGAAATAATAGCTGTAATTGATCCGGCTACCTTTCTGGTTGAGCCCTGTTGCGGGCAGGTATTCCAATGGGATGAATACAGGGGGTGCCACCGTAGTGGATATCCCGCTTTGCCCCGGTGCCCGTTGAAGGGTACCGGCAATTTCGAATAGCACTTCACCCACCTTGATCGAATCACCCACCTGCGCACCAAATTGCATCATCAGTGTCTTATCGACCAACGCCTGCTGGTTCTTTCGGAAAGCAGCTCCCGCCGCTTCCGGTATCGTTTCCAACTGCCCGTAGTACGGAAAATCCCCTCCCAGTGCCCTTATCTGCACCAATCGCGTTCCACCGCTATTCGCGAACATGACCATCGATGCAAAACTTTGCTCCTCGGCATCCGCCCGGCTAAGCCCCTGTAGCGAATCAACAATACCTTGCGCTTCATCCGTCAGTTCCCGACCGCTGTACAACACCAAATCGGCTCCCACCAAAGTGGCTGCTTGGTTATCGATATCCCGTTCCAGGTTATCGCCAAAGGAATAAATAGCCACCAGTGCCGCAATCCCGATGATAATCGAAGAGATAAAAAGAAACAGCCTAGAACGATTTTTCCGGCTATCGCGCCATGCCATGCGCACGATCCATTTGATATCCAATTTGTCTCGGCCGACCATTACCCCGCTGCTTGGTTAGCGGTGTCAGCGGTTACCGCTCCACCTTTCATACGAATAATACGCTGTGTTTTGGATGCCAATTCCAGATCGTGCGTGACCAATACCAAGGTGGTGCCAGCATCCCTATTGAGATCAAACAGGAGCGTTTCAATATGGCTACCCGTATCAGCGTCGAGATTACCCGTAGGCTCATCGGCAAATAGGATTTTGGGCGAATTGGAAAACGCCCTGGCAATCGAAACCCGCTGCTGCTCACCCCCCGATAACTGCAAGGGATAGTGGTGGCCCCGATCGGCCAGCCCCACCTTGTCCAATAGGGATAACGCGGTTGCTTTGCTGTTTCGCGCACCGCGAAGTTCCAATGGAACCATGACGTTTTCCAATGCTGTCAGTGTAGGCAACAATTGGAAATTCTGGAAGACAAAACCGACGTGCTGGTTGCGTACCCGCGCGCGCTCATCTTCACCCAGGTTGTCCAAGGGAATCCCATTTAACGCAATGCTGCCGGTAGTCGTTCGGTCGAGACCAGCACACAACCCTAATAACGTGGTTTTTCCACTACCCGAGGGGCCTACAATGGAGACCGTCGATCCGGCGGTCACCTCAAAATCGATATGCTGCAAAACCGTCAGTGATTTACCCGCACTGGGATAGGTCTTGCTAACATCTTTTACCTGTAATATGATAGACACAAATAATCCAATTAATCCATAAAAATAGCTTATTTGGCGACATTATTTGACAATGTTCACCCAAAACAAGCCGTTCATCTCTAGGTTTGACGATTTCTGCAACGAGTTGTTACGGACAACAATCCCCATCCATACCCATCGTTTTCCAAAAACAACCATGATGGTGCCACTTGCCAGACCTTAATGTAAAAATCGTATTACAGCTTACGGCTATCACAGCTTTTTATACCAATATTGCACCATGAATACCCAATCCATTACCACCATGCAAAAAATTTATATCGTTGTGCTATTCCTGTTTATCAGCGGATACGCAACGGCCCAAAAAAGGCCATTGACCCACGACGTCTATGACGGCTGGCAAAACATCGGTACGTCTGCCATTTCCAAAGACGGGCAATTTATCTATTATGTGGTTAGCCCACAGGAAGGCGACGCCAGATTGGTGATTACCACGCCTGATAACAAACCGGTAGGGCAAATTGAACGAGGTGCTAACGTAAGCTTTTCGCCAAATGGCAAATTCCTATTAGCCCATATCAAACCGTTCTATGCCGATACTCGGGAAGCCAAAATCAAAAAGAAAAAAGCAGATGAAATGCCGAAAGATTCATTGGTGATCTTTGCTTTGGAACCTTCGACCATCCACAAAATACCGGACGTAAAATCCTACAAAGTACCTGAAGAAGCTGGCGATTACATCGCATATGTGGCCGAGCAACCCGTTCCCACTGGAGATGATACCGCATCGGACACCACGGAAACCAAAAAAAATGATCGCAAAAAAACCCAGCCGACCTTATTTATCCGTCACCTCGAAAGCGGTGAAGAAGTGTCTTTCGATCGGGTAGATACCTACCACTTCGATAAACAGGGCACGGCCTTGGTTTATGTGCGCAAGCCGCAGGAAAAAGACAGCATCGGTGCAGATGCTGGAGTATATTATTACGACTTGGCGACGAAGGAGTCTCGCCAGATCAGTACCGGGAAAGGCGAATACAAAAACCTAACCTTTGACGAGACGGCCAGCCAATTGGCCTTTACAGCGGATAAGAGCCCAGAGAAATCGCTTCAGAAGGCCTTTAACCTCTATTACTATACCGCGGGTCAAGACAGTGCGATCATCATTGCCCACCAAGGCACGAATGGTGTTCCCCAAAATTGGTACATCAGTGGAGATGGTAATGTGCGGTTTAGCAAAAATGGTGAGAAACTCTTTTTCGGAATCGCTCCTATCCCACCGATAAAAGACACCACGCTGGTGGAGTTTGAACATGCCAAGGTCGATATCTGGCATTGGAAGGACGACTACCTACAAACCCAGCAATTGGTGAACGTCAGGAGAGGGCAAAACAAGAGTTACCTTGCCGTTACCTATCCCAAAAAAGGACGCAATATCTTGGCGTTGGCCGACGAGGAACTCCCGGATACCCGGCTCACCGAAGATGCCGATAATGAATATGTGTTAGCCACCACCGATGTGGGAAGGCGCATCGAAACACAATGGCAAACCGGTTCGTTCCAAGACATTTTTGTCGTCTCAACCGTGGATGGATCACAGAAACAGATCGCTGAAAATATCAGGGGCAGCATTAGTTTATCGCCCACAGGCAACTATGTCGTGTGGTTCGACCGCATGGACGGGAATTGGTACAGCCATGATATCCAAAAAGGCAATACGATACAATTAAACGTAGACCTACCGGTCAGTTTCGCCGACGAAGACAATGATTCACCAGACGAAGCAAACGGGTACGGAATCGCGGGTTGGAGCAAAGATGACCAAGAGGTTTTTATAAACGATAAATATGACATTTGGGCGTTCCGCCCCGATGGCAGTGCGCGGAGATTGGTTACCAATGGCGCCGGACGCAGCCAGCAGATCACCTTCCGGTACACGGATTTGAAAGAGCAGCGTGCAGGAATGTTCAGGTTCGGTGGTACCCCTTCGGTTATTGACACCAAAAAGCCACTGACATTATCGGCATTTAACCACATCACCAAAGAAAATGGATGGTATACGACCCAAGCCAACAACAACCGGGATCCCAAGGCCATCGTCACCGCACCTTTCCGCTATGGGCAAACCAAGGAAGCCCAGGACGCCGATTATTACATCTATACCAAAGAAAACTACCAAAGTGCCCCCGACCTGTATGTGTCCAAGGATTTTGTCAAGGAAACCAAGCTGAGTGCCATCAACCCACAACAACAGTCGTATAACTGGGGTACTGCTGAATTGGTTAAATGGACGACACCGAAAGGATATGCCGCGGAAGGCATTTTGTATAAACCAGAAGACTTCGATCCCAATAAAAAATACCCGGTCATCGCGTATTTCTACGAACTACTATCCGATGGATTGTATAGCTACGTTCCGCCGACACCGACGCCATCTAGGCTTAACATTAGTTTTTTTGTCAGCAATGGGTACTTAGTGTTTGCTCCAGATATTCGGTATGAAATCGGTTATCCGGGTCGGTCGGCTGAGGAATACGTGAATTCCGGCATGGAAGAGCTGAAGAAACAACCCTGGGTAGATGGTGAAAAACTCGCGATCCAAGGCCAAAGTTGGGGAGGCTACCAAGTGGCCCACTTGATTACCCGTACCAATATGTATGCCGCCGCCTGGTCAGGGGCCCCGGTGGTCAACATGACGTCGGCATATGGTGGAATCCGCTGGGAAAGTGGGATGAATCGACAATTCCAATATGAGCGTACCCAAAGCCGTATCGGAGCCACCTTATGGGAAAAACCAGAGTTGTATATCGAAAATTCCCCGCTATTCCAACTGCCCAACGTGACCACACCTGTGGTCATCATGCATAATGACGAGGATGGCGCCGTGCCCTGGTACCAAGGCATCGAAATGTTTACGGCACTAAGACGGTTACAAAAACCCGTTTGGATGTTGAATTACAATGGTGAAGCCCACAACTTGGTGCAACGCCAAAACAGGAAAGACATCCAACGGAGGCAATTGGAATTTTTCGATCATTTTCTGAAAGGCAAACCAGCCGCCCCGTGGATTGAAAAGGGCGTACCCGCCACGCTCAAGGGCATCGATTGGGGATTCGGCCAATGACAAAAAGCAACAAAAGGCATGTTCATCGGAGCATGCCTTTTTTGCAAAAAACACAACAAGAAAACGCAAAAAGAAGCAATTTCACATCAAATTCTAAAAAATATTTACATTTTCATTAAAAAATTAATGAAATATCATTTTTTTTTTCGAATATTGAGCCGAAAAAGAAAAAATAACCCAACACTTCAATAAAAACAAATAATAATTTAAATGTCAGGCTTAAGATTCAAGGCGGTTGAAACCGCAATTTCTAGGTTAAACAACACCAAAACCAAGGAAACAACTAAACCTTCATTGAATTTTGGAAAAAACGTATTCACAACGGCCAAGATGAAGGAATACCTTCCGAAGAATGCGTATGAAGAACTGATCGAAACCGTTGATGCGGGCAAAGCAATCAGCCATGATCTTGCCGAGCATATTTCGCAGGCGATGAAAAGCTGGGCGATCAGTAATGGTGTAACCCATTATACGCACTGGTTTCAACCCCTTACTGGTGCTACAGCTGAAAAGCACGATGCTTTTTTCGAGCCACTGCCAGACGGCTCAGCCATCGATAAATTTACCGCTAGCGCGTTAGTGCAGCAAGAACCTGATGCGTCGAGCTTCCCGAGTGGCGGCATCCGTAATACCTTCGAGGCACGGGGCTACACGGGATGGGATCCATCATCCCCCGCGTTTATCTACGAAACCGGCGGCGGCAAGACACTTTGTATCCCGACTATTTTTGTATCATACACCGGAGAAGCTTTGGACTATAAAGCCCCTTTGTTGAAAACACTGAATGTATTGGATAAAGCGGCCACCGATGTCGCTAACTTCTTTGACAAGTCTATTACGAAAGTATTTGCGTCGTTGGGTATCGAACAGGAGTACTTCTTGGTCGACTTGGCGTTGTTCAATGCCAGGCCAGATTTGCAGCTCACCGGCCGTACATTATTTGGTCATATGTCTGCCAAAGGGCAGCAACTGGAAGACCATTACTTTGGCGCCATTCCCGAGCGGGTATTGGCATTCATGGTTGATTTAGAACAGGAAGCATTGAAACTCGGCATTCCATTGAAAACACGCCACAATGAGGTGGCGCCTTCGCAATTCGAGTGTGCCCCCATGTTTGAGGAAATCAACCTCGCCATCGATCACAACCAATTGCTGCTTAACCTGATGGAGCAAGTGGCGCTACGCCATAAATTCAAGGTGTTGATCCACGAAAAGCCTTATGCAGACATCAATGGTTCAGGCAAGCACAATAACTGGTCGTTGATCACCAACACAGGCATTAACTTGCTTTCGCCGGGTAAAACTCCAAAGAACAACTTGATGTTCTTGACCTTCTTTGTCAATGTCATCAAGGCAGTATACGAACACGCAGACCTGTTGCGTGCCGCTATCGCAAGCGCAGCTAACGACCACCGCTTAGGTGCAAATGAGGCCCCTCCCGCCATTATTTCCATCTTCCTCGGCAGTCAACTCAATGCCGTGCTTGATGAAGTGGAGACCGCAAGGGTAGCTAAAAAAGTAAAGGCCGAGACCCTGCTTTGGCACGGTATCCCCAAAATCCCGGAACTACAGTTGGATAACACCGACCGTAACCGGACTTCACCATTCGCCTTCACTGGCAATAAATTTGAGTTCAGGGCAGTCGGTTCATCGGCTAACAGTGCAAGTCCGATGACCGTGCTGAATGCTATCGTGGCTAACCAACTGATCGAGTTCAAAATCGAGGTAGACAAACAAATCAAGAAGGGCACCAAAAAGGATTTGGCCTTGTTGAATGTGGTGCGCAAATACATCAAGGAATCCAAAGCCATCCGCTTCGAAGGAAATGGATATAGCAAGGAATGGGAAGAAGAGGCCATGAAACGCGGCCTTTCTAACATCAAGACCACGCCTAAGGCACTGGATGTATATGTAAGCGAAAAAAGCGAGAACCTATTTGAGAAACTAGGTATCTTCAGTAAGCGTGAAGGAGAAGCTCGCCACGAAATCTTGCTGGAAAACTATTATAAGAAAATCCAGATCGAAGCACGCGTGATTGGCGAAATCGTAAATAGCTTGATCGCACCGGCGGTATTCAATTACCAAAACGATTTGATCACCAACGTTAAAGGACTGAAGGAACTGGGTCTGAAACCCGAAGCGTATAGTTCACAGGTCAATCTGATCGAACGTATATCCGATCACATCAATACCATCCTTATAGATGCTGAAGCGATGCGCCAAGAACGCAAGAAAGCCAATGTATTGGAAGACGTACGCGACAAAGCCATCGCTTATGACGAGCAGGTGAAGCCTTACTTCGACAAGATCCGCTATCACCTCAATAAATTAGAGCAAATCGTAGATGACCGCAAATGGCCGTTGCCTAAGTTGCGCGAACTCTTATTCGTAAGATAACTTACCAACCCTCTAAACTTGAATTCAAAGCCTCTCATGCGGAGGCTTTTTTATTTTATGATCCGCTTCCGCTAATTACTATTCCACACATCGTGCGTGGTTTTCCATGTACCATCTGGTTGTTTTTTCAAGATGTTGAGGTATTTGGCTGTAGACACCGAGGAGTCTCCCCCAGTTTTGGGGTAAAGGGTCACTTTTGCGAATCCTCTTCCATAAGCAAGGTCACCTGACACCTCCACTTCTTCATAATAACTTTCCAGATCGGTTTCGTATTCATCAAAAATGGATTGGTAATAAGCCTGTATCGCTTGCTTACCCTGAAGCGTGGGCTGGTCAGGTGCCATCAGATAGGCATCATCCGTAAAATGAATGGCAATCGCCGCCGCATCACCTGCAGCAAAGGCTTTTGCCCGCGCATTACTCATTGCTGTAATCACTTCCTCATCATTGCTTTCTGCTACGGAATCCGTACCGATACAACCCATTGAAAAAAAGAGGGCACCACCGGTTACCAGCAGGCAGAGCGGCTTGACTAACCGCCCTATTCTATTGTTATCATTCATCATCGCTATCAAATTAGTTAATTAGCTCCATCTTTTGGTGCATGTTTCTTCCGTTTATCAAATTTCTTTTTGATATACCCTACCAAAGAAGGGCCGTCGCCATCCTCCATATCGCTTAGCTCCAATTCCAGCGCCTTATTGCTTACTTGTATCTCGATCAATGAAATAACAAGCGACACCACAAAAAACAGCAAGCTCAGGGCAAATGTCAACTCGATAAGAAACACATGTTCAATATAGATGCAATACATGCACACGATACAAGCGACAAAACTGAGCACACCCATGGCTTGCATTTGTTTAATCAATTTAAGCCGGTAACGGAGATTTTTGATCTGCCCGTGCAATACACCACTTTTGTTGTGTTCGAGGTATTTGGCATGCAAACCCCGAACCAATGCAGCCAATGCCAAAAACCGATTGGTATAGGCCAACATAATCAAACTAATGGCTGGGAAAAGCAGTGCTGCGGTGTTGAAAGATATGTTCATCGGTACAAAAAAATCAAAAAAACTTTGCACAAGCAAATCACAGCACCTATATTTGCGCCGTTGTGTGGCTAACACGCACAAATCAATTCCTCTTCGAAAAAGGTCTTGATTTATAAAGAAGTGGCGAGAGACTGGCTCAATGACCCACTGGCAACCATCCAGCACTGCTAGAAAAGGTGCCAATTCCTGTCCTAAGCAATATCGCTTGGGAGCATATAAATGATAAGACAATGAGCATTTATTCTGCAAAACGTAACAACAAACTGGTATCCGGTAAACCGGATTATCCAATCCTCTCACATGCCGCCATCACCCAAACCATGCGAATGCGCATGGGCATGATGCAGGTGTGCTGTTGTCGTTAACCTTCCAACCACATTGCATACTGCCCGTATCTGGCCTGCTGTTTGACACAGCAGCTATGCTATTGCAGCATCATCTTGGATTTACAACAAATTGTAATATTAATCATCAACAATAAAAAAATTTAAATCATGGCTATAGACAATCTAAAATTTGAAACACTTCAGGTACACGCCGGTCAAGAAGCTGATCCGACAACAGGCTCTCGCGCAGTACCCATTTACCAAACGACCTCTTACGTCTTCAATAATGCAGAACATGGGGCAAATTTATTTGCGCTGAAGGAATTTGGCAATATCTATACACGGATCATGAACCCCACCACGGACGTGTTCGAAAAACGTATCGCTGCGTTGGAAGGCGGTGTAGCCGCGTTGGCGGTTGCTTCCGGACAAGCTGCCCAGTTTATCGCACTGACCAATATCCTGGAAAGCGGAGAGAATTTTGTAAGTGGTGCTAACCTATACGGAGGTACTTTTAACCAATTCAAGGTATCGTTCAAACGGTTGGGCATTGAAGCCCGTTTGGCCAAAGACGATGCACCCGAAAATATCGAGGCGCTTATTGATGATAAAACAAAGGCCATCTACGTGGAAACCATCGGCAACCCCAGCTATACGATCCCTGATTTCGAGCGAATTGCGAATATTGCGCAAAAACATGACCTTCCGCTCATCGTCGATAACACATTCGGGGCTGCAGGATACCTGTTCAAACCGCTGGAACACGGGGCAAACGTAGTGGTGGAATCGGCCACCAAATGGATCGGCGGCCACGGCAACAGCATTGGTGGTGTCATCGTGGATGGTGGCAACTATAATTGGGGCAATGGCAAATTCAAGCAATTCAGCGAACCATCCGAAGGGTACCATGGATTGGTCTTCAGTGACGTGTTTGGCGTGGGAGGGCCCTTTGGCAATATCCAATTCGCTATCCGCGCCCGTGTAGAAGGCTTGCGGGATTACGGCCCTGCCCTCTCCCCTTTCAATGCGTTTTTACTGATCCAAGGATTGGAAACCCTTTCATTACGTGTGCAACGCCACGTGGATAATGCGCTCGAAATCGCCAAATGGTTGGAAAGCCACCCACAGGTGGAGAAAGTTAGCTATCCGGGGTTGAAAAGCCACCCTTATCACGACAATGCCCAGAAATACTTGAAAAATGGGTACGGAAGCGTATTGTCATTCGTGGTAAGAGGCGGGGCTGAGAAAGCAAATGCATTTATCGATAGCCTACAGTTAATCAGTCATTTAGCCAATGTAGGAGACGCTAAAACACTCATCATACACCCCGCTGCTACCACGCATCAGCAACTCAGTGAAGCCGACCAGCAAAACGCAGGTGTATTCCCCGGACAATTGCGCATTTCCGTAGGAATCGAACACGTTGATGACATCAAAGCCGATTTGCAACAGGCATTTGACCGCATCAAATAGTGTGATCCATCGTACCGGACTATTCAACGAACAAACAATGAGTACATCAATTTACAAGCATCCCAAGACGTTCAAACTGGAAAGCGGGAAACGCATCAAAAACCTGGAGATTGCCTACCACACGTATGGCAAATTGAATGCGCAGCAAGATAATGTGGTGTGGGTTTGCCATGCGTTGACCGCTAACGCTGACGTCTTTGAATGGTGGCCGGGGCTGTTTGGTGAAAATGATCTATTCAACCCATGCGAGCATTTCATTATCTGCGCCAATGTGATCGGGTCGCCCTATGGCAGCACGAACCCGCTGAGCATCAACACAAAGACAGGGCACCCTTACTACCTGTCTTTCCCCCAACTCACTGTTCGGGATTTAGCAGCCGCCCATAGGTTGTTGGCCGACCACTTGGGCATCGAGAAAATCGCTGTGGCCATTGGTGGGTCATTGGGTGGACAGCAATTGTTGGAATGGGCCATTTCTGATCCCCTGCGGATAAATCACTTGATTTTGGTAGCGACCAACGCTGTGCATTCGCCTTGGGGCATTGCCTTTAACGAAAGCCAGCGATTGGCCATCAGTACCGACCGTTCTTTTTATGCGAATAAACCCAAGGGTGGTGCCAAGGGGTTGAAAGCCGCTCGCAGCATAGCGCTGCTCTCTTACCGAGGCTATGATACCTATGGCGCCACTCAATTGGAAAGTTCAAACGATAAATTGGACGATTTCAAGGCATCTTCTTACCAGCATTACCAAGGCGAAAAACTGGTCAAACGATTCAATGCCTACAGCTATTGGTTTTTAACCAAGGCCATGGACAGCCACAATGTGGGTCGCGGCTACCCGAGCATACCGGATGCGTTGCGCAAAGTCCAATCTAAAACCCTGGTCATCGGCATCGGTTCAGACCTCCTTTTCCCTGTGGAGGAGCAAAAATTCATTGCTAACCATATACCGGGTGCTTCCTATGTAGAAATCGATTCATTTTATGGACACGACGGGTTCCTAATTGAGACGAAACTCATCACCACGCAAATACAGCATTTCCTGGCGCGCAACGGGGTACCGGAAAATGAATCGTCTTTCGCGCATGCGATCTAAACGAACAACGACTTTAGTCAATTATCATACAATAAATACGAGACAACAAACAAACATGAGCAACAAACTTACGCTAGGTATCTTCGGTTTTGGTGTAGTGGGGCAAGGGCTCCACGATATCATCAAGACCAAGAACCTCAACCTCGCCATCAAACGATTTGTCATCAAACATCCTGAGAAGAAGCGGACATTGCCTGCCGAACTATTCACCACAGACGCCAACGAAGTACTAAATGACCCCGAGATCAACACCGTCGTCGAATTGATTGACGACGCTGACGCGGCATTCGATATCGTGGCCCAAGCCCTCAAATCTGGAAAGAACGTGGTTTCTGCCAACAAGAAGATGATTGCAACCCATTTGGAAGAATTGGTTGACATCCAACACCAGTATGGCACTAGCCTACTCTACGAAGGAGCGGTATGCGGAAGTATCCCCATCATCCGTAACCTGGAGGAATATTACGACAATGAGCTACTCCATTCTGTCAGTGGCATCTTCAACGGCTCGTCGAACTACATCCTTTCCAAAATATTCAACGAAAACCTTGCATACGATACTGCGCTCAAGCAAGCGCAGGACCTGGGGTTTGCCGAAACAGACCCTACGCTTGACGTGGGTGGGTTCGACCCCAAGTTCAAGCTAGCGATCGTAGCCTCGCACGCTTATGGTTTATATGTGTCGCCAGACGATATCCTGAACATCGGCATTGACAAATTGGGGGCTGCTGACATCAAATTTGCCCGGGAAAAAAATGTCAAAATCAAACTCGTGCCAACGGCCCGCGAAATTGACGACAAATCGGTCATCCTCTATGTCTTGCCCAAACTCATAACCGCCGACAATATCCTCTACAACGTGGAAAACGAATACAATGGTGTACTGGTTAAAGCAGCTTTCGCTGACGAGCAGTTTTTCTACGGCAAAGGTGCCGGGGGGCATCCTACGGGCTCTGCGGTATTATCGGACATCGCGGCTTTGCGCTACGGCTACAGATACGAGTACAAGAAGCATATCGATGCCGCGGGATTACGTTATCGTACGGAATGGGAAATCAACGTCTACTTCAGGTATGACGATGAAAACCTGATTGATCAATTAGGATTTACAACCATATCCGAACGGTATTACGCCCAAGGTTATAAATATGTTATTGGCCGGATTAATATTGGTAACATCCTAAAAAACCGAGCCATCATCGATCGCGATGGGGTATTTATCGCTGAAATCGCTTAACGCGTTAATCGAATTGTAAAAAAAGAATATAAAGGAAACATAGCGCACGCTTATACGGTTATATTTGTATATTGTAAGAAAATACAAAACCAGATTATGTATCCTATAGCAGTTCTATTGTTAACTTTTATCTATGCCTCGGCAACTAACGACCAGCAAAATGGCCAGGTGGACGAGGGCCCATGGCGGTCTTATGGCTATATCGCATTGGGAGCGGTTATATTGGTCGTCGCCATCGTTGTATTGGTCAGAAGGCAACATCGGAAGTTTAACGAGTAACAAAAAATAGCCCGTGGTTTGGATACCACGGGCTATATCTATGCTAGCGAAGCTTTCCTAGCAGCTTCACCCCTCTCTTTTCAAACCATACTTCTCGATTTTACTATAAAGGTGGCTCCGTTGAATATCAATCTCGTCAGCCGTTTTGGATACATTCCAAGCATTCTTTTCCAGTTTATACTTGATATATTCCTTTTCCGTATGATCCTTAAAGTCTTGGAAAGACACAAATGCATCATAATCGGGAACACTTCCATTTGAAGTTGCAACAGCAGTCGTATCGATAGGTTTTGTCGATTCACCTTGGGACGCGAACGAACCGGGGTTGGCAAACGTATAAACGTCTTGATCGGTAATAGACTTATCGCTAAGAATAATCAGACGTTCCACCATATTGCGCAGTTCACGGATATTGCCAGTCCATGGCAACCCTTTCAGTACTTCCAGTGCCTCCGGTGTGATTTTCTTAACCGGCATGCCGTATTCCGCACATATTTCCTCACAGAAATGTGCCGCCAAGGCCGGGATATCGGATTTCCGCTCGGTCAACGGTGGTACATGGATCAGGATAACGCTCAATCGGTGGTATAAGTCCATCCGGAAATTGCCGGCATCGATTTCCTTCAATAAATCTTTGTTGGTCGCGGCAACAACGCGTACATTCACAGCGATCTCTTTCTCCCCCCCGACTCTGGTAATCTTATTTTCTTGCAACGCCCGGAGTACTTTAGCCTGTGCTGAAAGGCTCATGTCGCCGATTTCATCAAGGAATAACGTGCCGTTATGTGCCTGTTCAAACTTTCCGATACGCTGTTTTACCGCAGAGGTGAACGATCCTTTTTCATGCCCAAATAACTCACTCTCGATCAACTCAGACGGAATCGCGGCACAGTTCACTTCGATAAGGGGGGCACTCGCACGTGCCGATTTCTCATGTAGCCAACGGGCGACCAACTCCTTGCCACTACCGTTGGCTCCTGTAATCAATACCCTTGCTTCGGTAGGTGCCACACGTTCTATCGTTTCCTTAATCCGTTGGATGGCTTCCGACTCTCCCAAGATGTCACGAGTTTTGCTTACCTTTCGTTTGAGCACCTTGGTTTCCGTCACCAATGTACCCCGTTCCAAGGCATTGCGCACCGTGATCAGTAGACGGTTCAAATCGGGCGGTTTCGAGATGAAGTCAAAGGCGCCTTTCTTGCTAGCCTCTACGGCCGTTTCTATCGTTCCGTGACCGGATATCATGATGAAAGGCAAATCGGGTTTGATGGCCAATGCTTCTGTGAGCACTTCCATGCCATCCATCTTACTCATCTTGATGTCGCAAAGCACGAGATCTACATCTTCTTTTTTGATGATGGCTAAGCCGTCGACACCATTGTCCGTATCGAGCACTTTATAGTCTTCATATTCAAGAATCTCCCTTAATGTGCTCCGAATCGCCCGTTCGTCGTCTATAATTAATATTTTGGTCATATCTAATGGGTACTTAGTAACTATACTTAGTATTTAGTACTTAGTACTTAGTATTTAGTAGATTGGTTTGGAGACCGGTACTACGCTAAGTACTAAGTACTAACTACCAAGTACTAAAAAAAGCAAACCTTATAAGCCGGATTCTGTATCCCGCCTCGTTTGAAACGAGGCAGCACTTCTATCATTTATCTTGGCTTGCCATCACTGACAAGCTCCAGCAGCCTACCCGTTGCGGTTCTCCGCTCACCTGAGGCGAGACGAGATGGAAGCGAGCAACTTCCTGGTATCTGCAACCTATTTGGCCTTGCAACCCCCGGGGTTTACCGCGATGCATGTCACCACGCAAAGCCGTGGGCTCTTACCCCACGTTTTCACCCTTATCCCGAAAGCATTCGGGACGGTATATTTTCTGTGGCACTTTCCGTGCTCCGTCTTGCCTAAGGCGCAACGAAACCCTTCCCGTTAGGAAGCGGGGCGCTCTGTGTTGTCCGGACTTTCCTCCCCGACAGCTGTCGGGGCGATAGAACGGGTTTACTTCGGCGCAAAGATACACATTTAGGATAGAAGATGGAAGACAGATGACCGAAGCTGATCTCGCCCGAGGAGACATCGGGAATGGAAGGCAGACGACCACCTAAATTAAATCGCTTGGGCGATGGCGTAACCACTTGCCCACGCCCATTGGAAATTGTAGCCTCCCAACCAGCCCGTCATATCCACGCATTCTCCACCAAAATACAATCCGGGTACTTTTTTGGCCGCTAAGGTCTTAGGATCTAACTCGTGGGTTGCCACGCCACCGCGCATCACTTCTGCCTTGTCGTATCCTTTATCGCCAGCCGGCTTTAACTGGAACCGATGAATCGTTTCAGCAATCTTTTTTGCGTCAACCTTACTTAAGGAAGCGACTTTGGTATCGATGGGCAAGAATTTACCCAATGATTCGACTAACTTGCGGGAATAAAAATCACCCAGTAACTGTGACACCAACCGCTTTCCCCCCACATTTCGTTCATCCTTAATCAATTGTTCCATGGAATATTGGGGTAGCAAATCCAAGGTGATGGTCTCACCGGGTCGCCAGTAGGAAGATATCTGCAAAATAGCAGGCCCGCTCAATCCCCAATGTGTAAATAGGATGTTTTCCTCAAAACTAATCCGTTGGTGAGCTACCCGACAAAATACGCTATTGCCGGAAAGTGCGGCAAACCAATCAGCGTCCTTTCCAGTAATGGTTAGCGGCACTAATGCCGGGGCAGTGGGCACCACCTCCAGCCCAAATTGACGGGCAATCCGCAGTGAAAAATCGCTGGCGCCGAGCTTAACTACAGGCAGCCCTCCACTGGCCATTACCACAGAAGGAGTACTGTATTTACGGACCATCCCATTTTGCTCCGTCTCTACTTCAAAATGGCCGTCATCAAGTTTCCTGACGGCCGTTACGAGGCTGTTTAATTCCAGATGCTGCCCATATTGCTTCATCAAACGAACGAATACCTCCACGACATCTTTGGCCTTATTGGTTGTCGGGAACAGTTGCCCCAATGTTTTCTCCTGACCAATAATCCCTTGTCGCTCGAAAAAAGCCAGCGTATCTTGCACGGTCCATCGAGAAAATATGTGTTTTGCGAATGCCGGGTTGGCTGAAACAAAGTTTTCCTCGGTCGTGTATAGGTTGGTATAGTTGCAGCGTCCCCCACCCGATATAAGTATCTTGGCGCCGGGACGATCGTTTCGTTCGAGCACGAGTGTGCGCTTACCATTCAAGCCAGCCTGTACGGCACACATCAGTCCGCAGGCCCCACCTCCGATGATGATAGCGTCGTATTGGTTATTTAAGTCGTAAGTCAATAGTCGTAAGTCGAAAAGGAAAATCTAAAATCGTCAATCTAAAATCGTCAATCTAAAATCTAAACCGCCGAAGGCAGCATTGATATCAATAAAACAGACACGACATCAATAATCAATTGTCCGCCTCTCGTTCCAACTTTGTTCGGCCAGTTCAATGATGCGGATGACAGCTCGGGCTTGCTCGGGTTTTACCTGCAACTCACTTTTGCCAATAACGGCCTCATAAACATTTTGGTAGAATGCCGGGTAATTGCCCCGTTCGCTACGCACGTATTCGATACGATCCTCTCCATTGTCCAGCACATTCAGTTTCCCCCATATTTCCTCGGGTTCCTCGCCCCAATTGGGATTATCGGCGGGCGACTCCCCTGCTTTCAGCGCTGCTTCCTGCGGATCAACGCCATATTTCACAAATGCACCGTTCAACCCATATAATGCATAACGCGGGGAGGGTTCCTTGACGAGCATCGCCCCTTTCAACGCGACTTTCAACGATGGGTAATGTAAGATCAATTCGAAATCGTCTACCGCTCTGGCCCCCGGGCGCTGTTTTCGAAGATCAGCATTGATCGCATCGGGCAAACCGAAAAGTTCCAATGATTGGTCGATCAAGTGCGCACCCAAATCATACAGGATACCGGAACCCGGCAGATCCTCTTCGCGCCAGGCATTTTCCTTAAGCGCATTACGGAAACGGTCATAGCGCACCTCTATGGAGACCAATCTACCCAACTTGCCACTGGCGATGACTCGCTTTACGGTCAGGTAATCGCTGTTCCAACGAGCATTGTGATGCACGGAGAGCACAAGGTTCCGTTCGTTGGCCAAGTCGATCAGTTCATCAGCCTCTCTGCTGATATTCGTAAAGGGCTTTTCCACCACCACGTGTTTCCCGGCAAGTAGCGCTGCTTTGGTAAGGGAATGGTGCACATCATTAGATGTGGCTATCACCACAAGGTCGATATCATCCGCGTGGATAATTTCATCGGCACTGCCGACAATGAGGACCTGTGGGTAGCGGTCACGCAACATCGCCTGCTGGTCTGGTTTACGGGCACTGACTTTATGCAGCCGCAACCCTTCCACAGCCGCAATAACAGGCGCATGAAAGACCTGCCCTGCCATGCCGAAGCCGATGAGGCCAACATTTATAATCGTATGCATATATTACACAATAACTTCGGTCTTCCGTCTCCGGACTTCCCGGCTTTTTAACTTACATCCTTTCTGGCACATCAATCCCCAGTAACTGCATCCCTTTGGCGATGATACGTGCCGTGGTGGCCGACAAGTGCAACCGGAAATCCCTGACAGCAGTTTCTTCAACCTTCAGTATCGATTCTTCATGGTAGAACTTATTGTACTGCTTGGCTACCTCGTAAATGTAATTTGCCAATTGCGCTGGACTGAATTCTTTAGCAGAGGCTTCAATAGTTGTCGGGTAGTTACCCAATAATTGGATGAGATCGAGTTCACTGGGTGCCAATACAGCAGGAACCAAGGCAGCTTCACCCCCTGTATAGCTCCCTTTCGCCAGCACGGACTTGATGCGGGCATGAGTATATTGGATAAATGGCCCAGTATGTCCCTGAAAGTCGATTGACTCATTTGGATCAAATAGCAGGCGCTTTTTCGGCTCCACCTTGAGCAGAAAATACTTCAAGGCCCCCATACCGATCATATGGTAGAGCGCGGCTTTGCTCTCCTCGGATAATCCTTCCGTTTTGCCCAACTCTTCCGTACGCTGCTTCGCTGTCGCTACCATCTCGTCCATCAAGTCATCGGCATCCACCACGGTGCCCTCGCGCGATTTCATCTTGCCCGATGGCAAATCGACCATGCCATACGACAGGTGAAATAGCCCGTCGGCCCACGGTTTGCCCAATTTTTTCAAGATAAGGAACAACACCTTGAAATGGTAGTCCTGCTCATTACCCACCACATAAATGGATTCATCCATTCCGAAATCATCATATTTCAATTGCGCAGTACCCAGGTCTTGTGTGATGTAAACGGATGTACCGTCGCCGCGCAAGACCAATTTTTCATCGAGGCCATCCTCGGTCAGGTCAATCCAAACCGAATGATCTGCTTTCCTGAAAAACACACCTTTATCCAGTCCTTCCTGAATCAGGTCCTTACCCAAAAGATACGTATCGGACTCGTAATAATATTGGTCGAAATTTACACCTAGGCGGCCGTATGTTTCCTCAAAGCCTTTGTATACCCAGCCATTCATGGTTTTCCACAGTGTGATCACCTGTTCATCACCGGCTTCCCATCGTTGGAGTAGCTGCTGGGCTTCACGGATAATCGGTGCTTGTTTCTTGGCCTCCTCTTCACTATACCCTTGCGATTTCAACCCATCGATTTCCCTTTTATATTCCTTGTCAAACACCACATAGTATTTGCCCACCAAATGGTCACCCTTCAGCCCGCTGCTTTCGGGTGTCTCGCCATTTCCCCAACGCTGCCAAGCCAGCATGGATTTGCAAATGTGGATACCGCGGTCATTTACCAGATTGGCTTTGATCACCTCATAGCCATACGCCTTCAGTATTTCTGCCACCGAATAGCCCAGGAAGTTATTTCGGATATGGCCAAGGTGTAAGGGTTTATTGGTATTGGGCGAAGAGTACTCCACCATCAATTTCTTTCCATTCGCCGGGAATAATCCAAAACCATCCTGCGCGATTTGCGTTGTAAATAACGTAGTCCAATAAACATCTGCCAGGCTGATATTAAGAAAGCCCTTGATGGTATTGAAAGCAGCGATAGTACTGATGTGTTCCTGCAAGTACGTTCCTATCTCGGCCCCCGTAGTTTCGGGGGATTTTTTGGAGAAACGCGTGATGGGGAATACGACTAGCGTAATCTGTCCGTCAAATTCTTTTCGGGTTTCCTGTAACGTCACTTGGTTGTCTGGCAATTCCGATCCGTATAACTCTTTGACTGCCTGTATGGTATAATGGATAAGTTGTTGTTGTATTGTTTGGGCCATGTAAGTAATTAAGCATTAATCTATTAACATCGATAATCGAGACTGCAAATTTACATGATAATGTATACATCGTATCGTATCGAAAGCATATCTTTGCCAAACTTAGACAAACACCACATAATATGCAAATGGAGGCTTGTCTAATTCTCTTCTGCCGCTGAAGAGAACATTATTGTGTAGAAGAAAAAAATGAAAAAATGCAGAGCTATCAGGAATTTCTTGACCTAAGCGTGGGCTTCCCGCAGGACGGATTTGAAATCATAGACGACGAATTGTATTTCCATGACCTCAACCTCATGGAGATGATCGAAACCTATGGAACCCCCTTGCGGTTTACGTATTTGCCCATCATCAGCAAAAAAATACAGCAGGCCAAGATCCTGTTTCAAACCGCTATACTCAAGCATAACTACCGGGGTTCTTATAAATATTGCTACTGTACCAAAAGCTCGCATTTCAGGCATGTGGTGGAAGAAGCGCTGAAGAACGACATCCACCTCGAAACCTCGTCGGCTTTTGACATGCCAATGATTGACACATTGGAGAAAAAAGGCATTGTTAGCAAGGATATCACGGTCATCTGCAACGGGTTTAAGACCTACCAGTACAAGCAGTACATCGTTGACATGCTGCATGACGGATATAAAAATATCATCCCCGTATTGGATAACAAAGAGGAGTTCAACCTCTACGATGACGAAGTGGAATTAGATGAACCCTGTAACCTTGGCATCCGGATCGCTGCAGAAGAACAACCCGATTCCCCTTTCTATACTTCGCGCTTGGGTATCCGGATGGAGGATATCCTTGATTTTTACAATAACAAAATTATCCCGAATCCGAATTTCAAGGTCAAATTACTTCATTTCTTCATCAATTCTGGCATCTCGGATACGCCGTATTATTGGACGGAATTGGAAAAATACGTGACCCTGTACTGCAAATTCAAGAAAATCAACCCGGATTTGGACACCTTGGATATCGGGGGAGGTATGCCTTTCAAGGATTCATTGGTACATGATTTCGATTACGAGTACATGGTCAATGAAATCGTGAACCGTATCAAGCAAATTTGTGCCATCCACGATGTGATGGAACCCGATATCATCACCGAATTTGGCAAGTATACCGTAGCGGAGGCCTCTGGCATCTTATACAAGGTCATCGGGCGCAAACAGCAGAATGACCGGGAAAAATGGCTGATGCTGGACGGCTCGTTCATCACTAACCTACCCGATGTCTGGGCACTTAACCAAAAGTACATCCTGCTACCTGTCAACAATTGGGATGCCGAATACGAACGGGTGAACCTCGGGGGCATCACCTGCGACGGACAGGATTACTACAGTCAGGAAGCGCACATCAATAGCGTATTTATGCCCAAAACCCGGAAACTGCAATACCTTGGCTTTTTCCATACGGGTGCCTACCAAGAGGTCTTGAGTGGTTATGGCGGTATCCACCATTGCCTATTGCCTTCTCCCAAGCACGTATTGGTACGACGAAACCGCGACGAGACGTTTAATTTCGAGGTATTTGGCGAGGAACAAAACAGCAAGCAGGTACTCCGGTTATTAGGTTACCAATAGCACGAGAGAACAACTAATTATTTTAGTATATTTGCCGGTATGCGTGGTAGCAAGACACATACCCGGTATGCCATTGTGGACATCGAAACCACTGGTGGATATGCTTCCGGAAGCGGAATCACTGAGATCGCGATCCTCATCCACGATGGGGTTTGTGTCGTTGAACAATTTGAATCACTCATTGACCCACAATATCCCATCCCCCTATCGATCCAGGCGATGACGGGTATCACCAATGAGATGGTATCGGGCCAACCCTCTTTTGCCGAATTAGCCCCTACGATTTTCAAGCTGCTCAGTGGCTGCGTATTTGTAGCCCACAATGTTAACTTCGATTATTCCTTTGTAAAACACCATTTAGAAACCGCCGGATTCCAATTGGCCATCCCCAAATTATGCACGGTGCGGATGAGCCGGAAAATTCGCCCAGGATTGGCCTCTTATAGCTTGGGGCGGCTCTGTGATGCCCTTGGGATACCGATTTCGAATCGGCACCGCGCCGGAGGCGATGCGCAAGCCACCGCCATTCTCTTCGCCAAACTATTGGAATGGGATACCGATGGCATCATCGTGGAGATGTTGAAAAAGACATCCAAGCATCAACAGCTACCGCCCAACTTACCCAAAGAGCAATTCGATGCGTTACCCACCGGTGCGGGCGTTTATTATTTCAGGGATCGGGCGGGCAAGGCAATCTATGTGGGCAAGGCCCGGAATATCCGCAACCGGGTATCTGCGCATTTCACCGGACACAACCCAAGCCCACAGCGCCAGCATTTCCTCCGTCATATCCATAGCATTACCCACGAGCGGTGCGGCACCGAATTGATGGCCCTGCTATTGGAAGCGACAGAAATCAAGCGGCTTTGGCCGGCCTATAACCGCGCACTGAAGCGATTTGAACCTAAATACGCTTTGTATACCTACGAAGACCATGCAGGTTATGTACGATTGGCCATCGGAAAGCACCTCAAACACCAGCAATGCGTCCATGTATTCCATCGGCATTGGGACGCCGTCAACCTATTGCAGCAATTGGTTAGGCAATTTGAACTCTGTACGGAATTATGCTTGTTTGGCACGCCCCCATCCATCCCCATTCCTCGCCAAACCACGACCGTTTCAACAGAGATCCACAACCAACGTGTACGTCAGGCACTCGACTACTTGGCCAATCACCTTCCTTCGTTCGCCATTCTCGACCAAGGGAGGTATGAAGAAGAAACCAGTTGCATCTGGGTAGAAAACGGCGTGTTTTATGGCATGGGGTATATCGATCACCATGCAGACATCAATTCTCCCGAAGCGGTAAAAGAAGTGCTGACCCGTTATACCAGTAACCATTACATTATGCAACTTATTTACAATTATACCGAAAAATACCCCCATAAAGTATGGTGGCCGGATAGCAAAAAAATAAAAAATATCCCACTGCCATAGGGCTGTCAGTCATCACCCTTTACTTTGTCTTGTAATCAAAAAACAAGGTAAAATGGAAACACAAAACACTGCAGCCACCCTGCAAGAAAGCACGATCAGCCTTAAACAATTACTTGACCATTGGCAAGGACACCGTTCGCTCACCCGACGGGTCATCGATGCATTCCCGGAAGACCAACTGTTCTCACACACCATCGGAGGCATGCGCACATTCGCTGAATTGGCGATGGAGCTCAATCGCATGGCTGCTACGGGGGCTCACGGTATTGCTACCCGTGAGTGGAAAGAACTAAAGGGGTTAACCGAAAGCCTGGGCATCGACCCAGCACCGACCACCAAAGCGGGCATCCTCCAGTTATGGGATTGGAGCACAGATTACATCAATGAAATATGGTCGCAGGTCACCCCGGCACGCTTGCAAGAAACCGACAATGCTTATGGGCAGTGGGAAGGGCAAGTCTGGTGGCACTTGTTTTATTTTATAGATAACGAAGTACACCATCGAGGCCAAGGGTACGTGTATCTCCGCTCTTTGGGCATCGAACCACCTCCATTCTGGGATCGTTAATCATCGATTGGCATTCATTCATACCGGCACGTACCTTCGATGAAGGTGCTGCCGGATATAGATAACAAAGCCAATAGCAATGATTGCCCCGGCAGTGCCCTGTAGCACTAACGTGTAGTGGATGCCCAAATGCTGCGTCAATGCCCCGATGAGGAGACTCCCGATAGGAAATACCCCCTGAAACGCCATGATGTAATAGCTGATGGCCCGCGCCCTGAAAGCGGGCATGGCGTGCGTTTGAATGTAGGTATTGATACTCGAATTTTGCACCATCATGCCCATGGCGGCCAATGCCGTACTCAATAAAGCCAGCGGCAACCACGAGGCAAACGACAGCACCAGAATCGCCAAGGCAAACAACCCGGCAGCTTTCATCACCCGAAAACGCAAGTTGACACCGATCTTTGTTCTAGCCATATACACCGCACCGACCATTGCCCCCAAGCCCGCCGCGCTTTCAAACCAACTGAATGTCGTGGCATCACCGTTGAACATTTCCCGCGCGATGACCGGAAGCAACGTCGTATATGGAATCACCAGCAGGCTGGAAGCGGTGAGCAATAAAATAAGGGAAGAGATATGTGGTGAATGCTTGAGGTAATTAAACCCCTCTTTCAAACTTTGCCACGCACCCTCCTGCCGAGCCAAGGGAGCCTTATGTTTCAACTTCATGGCCAACAGCGAGCCGATGACCGCAACAAAACTGATGAAATTGACCGTAAAACAGGCTACCTCGCCGTAGGTACTTAACAGGATGCCCCCCACCGCAGGGCCTAACATCCGGGCGGCATTAAACGCTGACGAATTGAGGGCAATGGCATTGGGTAAATCAGCCTTATCATCCACCAACTCCACCATGAGGGACTGCCTGGCTGTGACGTCAAACGTATTAATCACGCCCTGCAAAAAACTAAGTCCGCCAATCAACCAAACGTTATAATCCCCCAAAAACACGAGCAGTGCCAGTACACCCGATTGCAGCATTAACCCAAATTGGGTGATGACCACGATGCGGTATTTGGTATGGCGATCTACGAAACTGCCGATAAACGGAGACAAAACCAATGACGGGATCAACGACACGAAAGAGACCAAACCCAAAGCAAAAGCCGACCCCGTAAGCTTATACACCAGCCAGCTTACCGCTATTCGCTGCATCCACGTGCCCATCAATGAAATGGCTTGACCACTAAAATGCAATCGGTAATTACGATGTCTGAATGCTCGAAAAATATACATGCGTGGGTTAACGGGCATGAGGGTTATCCTAACCGAACAAAATCCATACCACAGCAGACCGATCGCCAACTAACGAAGCCTACATTTTCCAACTTTTCCCACACTTTTTACCGTAATAATCGTTAATTTTACACCATAATACCGGAACGTGTTTGTTCACCATATAAAACTATAGCTATTACATATGAAATTTTTTATTGATACCGCCAACTTGCAGCAAATCAAAGAGGCACAAGACTTAGGCGTGTTGGACGGGGTAACCACCAATCCAAGCCTGATGGCCAAAGAGGGAATCACAGGCGAGCAGAACATCATTAACCACTACAAAGCAATCTGTGACATTGTCGACGGTGATGTAAGTGCAGAAGTTATTGCGACAGACTATGAAAATATCATCAAGGAAGGCGATGCGTTAGCCAAACTCAATGACAAAATCGTGGTCAAAGTGCCCATGATTAAGGACGGCGTTAAAGCCATCAAATATTTCACCGGCAACGGCATCAAAACAAACTGTACGCTGGTGTTTTCAGCTGGGCAGGCCCTACTCGCCGCAAAGGCCGGCGCTACCTACGTATCCCCTTTTATCGGTCGCTTAGACGATGTCTCCACCGATGGGTTAGCACTGATCGAAGACATCCGATTGATTTACGATAACTACGGATACGAAACGCAAATCCTAGCTGCATCTGTACGCCATGTCATGCACATTGTCGATTGCGCCAAAATCGGAGCAGACGTGATGACAGGGCCGTTATCGGCTATCTTAGGATTGCTTAAGCATCCGCTTACCGACAATGGACTGGCGCAGTTTTTGGCAGACCATGCCAAAGCCGCAGGCAAATAAACAAACCAGCAAGCAATTCCCAAGCACTGGAAGTAAGGACGCAGCAATTGCTTTTTGCTTCCAGTTTTTTTGTATATACCGCCATACTGCTTACCTTTGTCCATGATGTCAAATATTACCGACACAGCAACAGCATTGGACAACGAGGCATTCGTCAACTTGCTTCGTAAGAACAAATTAAAGGTTACGCAACCCCGATTGAGCGTATTGCGCATTATTTCCGATAAGGAGACGGCCATTTCCCAGCCCGACCTTGAAAAGCTATTGGGCAATGACGTCGATCGGGTAACCCTCTATCGCGTTTTGGCTACCCTAGAGGAAAAAGGGATCCTCCATAAAATATTTGACCTACATGGTACCGCGACCTACGCGCTATGTTCCACTGCATGCAACGAACAGCACCATCACGATGAACACGTACATTTCATTTGCTCATCATGCAATAGCGTTTATTGCCTAGCGGACATCAAGCTTCCCGCTATAACACTCCCCGAAGGGTACCAACTCAATTCCGTGGGCATCAATGCCGTAGGGCTCTGCGCCGAATGTAAGGCACTGGCCAAATAGGACTGCGGCTTCGGCGAAACCAAACCCCAAACCGCAATATCGGGATTAGCACCTGATTAGTTTTCCTTTGTAAAAACCCTTGTATCACCGTTCCGTTTTATCGTCATCTGGTTTTCTACAGTGTCGAATTCAATGACGATGCCCGTAGCGGTGCCGTTGTCGATCTTAAATCTATCTTGTGTGGTCGCTTCGAGTGGAACAGCGGTTTGCGCCCCGGGAGGTTGTGCGTAAAGCGTGGCGCCTTCTCTGGTGATCGTAAATTTAGCTGGAACTCCGGGCATCGAATAAACACCGACATAGTTGTCCAACACTTCCGGACTGACGGCAATGGATTCGAAGGTAGGAATCTGAAACGGCTTATTGTAGTAAATGTCCACGGCGCCTTCGACAATATCTTTTACCGGATACACCTTGGCATTCGTCGTGTACGCGACCGCCAATTTCTCTTCCGGTAGGTACGCCAGCCACGCGCCGTAATTGTCGGCTCCGCCGGTATGCCCGTAGAAGGTCTTGCCAGCGAAGGTGAATGTCACCATTCCCAATCCCTCGCCATCCCTCATCGTTTTCATCTGTTCGAGGCTTTCCTTTGACACGATCTTGCCGTCGAACAGCGCCTGAATGAATTTAGCCAGGTCGCCTGGTGTCGACACAATCGCACCTGCACTAAACAGGATGCTTGGGTGGGTTTCGGGTACCTGCTGCCAGTCGCCACCAGGGATGATAAAATAAGTAAGACATTCATCCTTGTTCACGTCAATGTTTCCGGTCGTGACGTAGGTATCCTGCAATCCGATTTTCAGGGCAATTTTTTCCTGGAGGGCTGCCTCATAGGATTTGCCGGTCAACTGCTCAATGATAAGGCCCAAAAGGAAATAGCCGGAGTTACTGTAAAGAGACATTGTGTTCGGCTCGAAATCAGGCGTAGCTTTGACAATCAGGGCAAGATGTTCGTCTTTCGTCATCGGCATTGTGTTCACGTTTCCCTGAGCATTCTGTTCGCGCTGTACGTTAGGAATCCCGCTGCGATGCGAGAGTATCTGCAGGATCGTAATTTTATTGGCATTCGGCACCTGCGGCAAGAATTTGTCGAGCGTATCCGTCAGCTTCAATTTTCCCTCTTCGACGAGTTGCAAGATCATCGCGGCGGTAAACATTTTGGTGATCGAACCGATCCGGAACCTATTCGCCGCGGTCAAAGGTTTCTTTCCAGTGTCGCTGATCTGACTATAGCCGATTGCGCGGCTATAAAGAGCCTTACCATCTTTGGCGATCATGAGGCTCCCCATCGCCTTATTTTTTTCCTCGAGTTTGTCTAAAAACTGATCGAGTTTAGCGTTGTCCAGCGTCTGTGCATGTCCGGTAACAAACAGCAACAAGATCGCCGCTGTTGCCAATAGTAGTTTACGATCCATTGTCTTGATTTTGAATTTCCAGTAATTAAAAAAACTCCGGCAACAAAGTAAATCAAAATACTTTGAATTTAAAAGTACTTTTTATAAAACCATAACATTTAGGCAAGACGGCGCACTCAATGTCAAACTAAAATATTCAATAAATTTCAGCTAAAATTTTATCAAAATAAATATAAATATATATAATAAAATAAATTACAAATTTTATATATAGTAAAATATGATATATACTTTTTAGCTAATCCAGTTCAAAAAGCACAAAATCTACAAAAACCTGCCAAAACAGCTCAAAACGGCGATCTTGACTAAAACATATAGCCTAAAATATTGATAATAATTTAGCAAAAATTACATATAATACTTTTATACAGATAATTATATTGTTTAAATAAATAAAAACTTACCAATATATTTTAGCACATCCGAAATGAGATCGAGCGGAAGTAAAGCCCGCAATGTTTCGTACATTAGTAGCGTGAAGAATCGCGTAAAAACACTAATAAGGAATTTCGTTGGCTTCAGCAGAACGAGGAAAGGCACCGTGATACTGGCGTCAGTATTCACTTTGCTCGTCCTATTTTACTTTTCGCTACCCACCTCCCTTTTCCACTCCCCTACCTCGTATGTCATCGAAGACGACTCGGGAAACCTATTGGGAGCTTCTATCGCCGAAGACGGCCAATGGCGCTTCCCGATGGTAGATGCCGTACCCGACAAATTCGCCCGGTGCATCATTGCATTTGAGGACAAGCGCTTCCGTTACCACCTAGGGGTCGATCCGCTCGCATTGGCCCGGGCGGTATCACAAAATCTCTCCGGCAAGCGCATCATCAGCGGTGGCAGTACGCTCAGCATGCAGGTCATCCGGATGAGCCGCAATAAACCGCGCACCATCTGGCAAAAATTCATCGAAGCCCTATTGGCAGTACGGTTGGAAATGGGGTATAGCAAAGCTCGTATTCTCAAGCTATATAGCGCAAATGCACCCTTCGGCAGCAATGTGGTGGGATTGGACGCCGCTGCATGGCGGTATTTCGGGCGCGCACCCGAGCAGCTTTCTTGGGCGGAGACGGCGACACTGGCCGTGTTGCCCAATGCTCCCACCCTCATCCATCCCGGGCGTAACCGCGAACGCTTACTGGCTAAGCGGAATGCATTGCTTGACAAACTTGCCACCAATGGCACCATCGACGAAAGCACTGCGGCACTTGCCAAGCTGGAACCCTTGCCCGACAAACCTCATCCGCTCCCACGCCTTGCCCCCCACCTCTTGGAACGTTTCAAGAAAGAGTACCATCATCTTGACGTAGGCACGACGCGTATCGAAACCTCCCTTAATATGCCTTTGCAGCAACATGTGGCAGACATCATCGACCGTTACCACCGCAACCTCAGTGCAAATGGTATCCACAACGCAGCGGCACTCGTATTGGAGGTAGAAACGGGGAAAACCCTGGCATATGTCGGCAATGTCCGCCATCCCCAAGTACCGGATGCGGAGGGATACGTGGATATGGTTACCGCACTCCGGAGCCCGGGGAGCACGTTGAAGCCGCTATTGTACGCGGCCATGCTCACCGATGGGCTGATCCTGCCGCATACCCTCATTCCCGATATCCCTACCCAAATCGGCGGATATACACCCCAAAACTATGACTTGGGATATGATGGGGCCATCCCCGCCTCGCGTGCTTTAAGCCGATCACTCAATATTCCGGCGGTGAAAATGCTCCAGCAATACAAATACCAGCGTTTCCATCCTTTCCTCAGGCGCGTTGGTGTCCAAACCCTCAACCGTTCTGCCGATTTCTACGGGCTATCCATGATTTTGGGCGGGTGCGAAGTGAGCATTTGGCAATTGGCTGGCACGTACGCGAGCATGGGTCGCACCCTCAACCATTACGGTCGCTATAACGCAGATTATAACCCAGCGGACTACCACGATCCAACTTACCTAAAAGAAGTGCCCATACCAAAGGAAAATGGGCTTGAGCGGGCTTCTATAATCGACCATGCATCTTTGTATTTCACCTTTCAGGCCATGAATGAAGTCATGCGCCCCGGAGAGGAAGCACTGTGGGAACAATTTTCTTCATCCAAGAAAATCGCTTGGAAAACCGGAACCAGCTTTGGCTTCCGTGATGGGTGGGCCATTGGGCTTACCCCACTCCATGTGGTTTGTGTGTGGGTGGGCAATGCCGACGGCGAAGGGCGCCCCGGCCTCACCGGCATCGAAACCGCCGCCCCCATCCTGTTTGACATATTCGATGGCCTGCCCGCTTCCAATTGGTTTGAAGCACCATTGGACCGCATGGTACAGACCGCGGTATGCCGCCAAAGCGGGCACCTTGCCGGCCCGGATTGCCCTAACCCCGATACGTTGTATATCCCGGTATCCGGATTGAGATCAGCCGTATGCCCCTATCACCAGACGGTGCACACCAACATAGAAGGCACATTGAGGGTTACGACCGACTGCATGCCCGCAGACAATATCGTCGCCGCCAAATGGTTTATCCTACCCCCGGCTATGGAGCATTACTACAAAAATCGCCACAGCAGTTACCGGCCGTTACCGCCATTTGCCTCCGGTTGTAACCACTTAGACGGCCTAACCATGGAAATGATTTATCCGAAAAACAATGCGAAAATTTACATACCTTTAGAAATTGACGGCCAACGGGGTCAAGTCATCTTCAATGCGGCGCACCGTAAGCAGAATGGCAAAATCTATTGGCATCTCGACGATGAATTCGTGGGCGAAACGGAGACCTTTCACCAGTTGGCGTTGGATGTTCCCGCGGGATGGCATCGCATCACCTTGGTGGATGACGACGGCGAACGGCTTAGCCAACGTTTTGAAATTTTACAGAAATAACCATGCTCGAAACACTCGACTTACCGCAAATATTGGTGTTAGACATCGAAACCGTATCACAGTATGTATCATACGCCGAACTCCCATCCCATTTCCAGGAATTGTGGAGCCACCGGGTAAAAAACATCCTGAAAGAGGAGCAAACTGCTGCCGGTGTTTACGACACTGCCGGACTATACGCCGAATTCGGCAAAATCATCTGCATATCGGTCGGCGTGTTCCATCAGCGACAAGGGCAGGTGGGTTTCCGTTTGAAGTCGTTCGTACACGACAATGAACGCCAATTGCTCGTCGACTTTGCAAGGTTATTGCAGCAGCAACCCACTAATCTGATACTATGTGGCCATAATGGTAAGGGATTTGATTTCCCCTATATCTGCAAGCGCATGTTAATCAACGGGGTGCCCATACCCGCCCAACTCGACATATCGGGCAAAAAACCTTGGGAAATCAACCACCTGGACACGATGGAGTTATGGCGCTTCGGGGATTTCCGCAACAATGTATCGCTGAACCTGATGGCCGCGGTTTTTGGAATCCCATCCCCGAAAGACGACATCAGCGGTGAAGACATCTATCAGGTATATTATGAAGAGAACGATTTGGACCGTATCCGTGTCTATTGTGAAAAGGATGTGATTACCACGGCACAAATCTTGCGGAAGCTACGAAACGAACCATTGATCGAAGATGCGCACATCAGCTTTGCGGAGTAGTCGTTAAGTCAGCAAGACGGGCAGTCAGTAAGTCGAAAAATCTCATATCTCAAGTTTAAAAAATGTCAAATAAAAAAAACAACGCATTCAAGCATATCCTCACCCAACTCGTTGCGGATGTCATCGAGAAATCGGGCAACAAGCCGATGAACTATAAACAAGTGGCGGCCAAACTCAACCTGGTTGACCCTGAAGCACGGCACACCATCCTCGATATCCTACAGGACGAGGCGCGGGTGGGACTTTTCAAAGAAGCCGAGAAAGGCAAATACGTGCTGAAGGAACTCAAGGCCTTTGTCATTGGCAAGGTTGACATGACGGCCGATGGGTCAGCCTTCATCGTGCCCGAAGATGAACTGGAAGACGACATCTATATCGCACCGCGTAAACTGCGCCAAGCCCTGCATGGTGACCGTGTGAAGGTACACGCCTATGAAAAACGCCGTGGCAAACGGAAAGAGGGAGAAGTGGTCGAAATACTGGAACGTGCCCGTACCGAATTTACGGGAACCATCACCATATCCCCGCGCTTTGCTTTCTTGATTGCCGATGACCGGAAGATGCTGCACGATATCTTCGTTCCGCTGGCAGACCTGAATGGTGCCCAAGATGGCGAAAAAGTGGTGGTCGCCATCACCGATTGGCCACAGGACAGCAAGAACCCCGTTGGCAAGGTCAAGCATGTCCTTGGTAAGAGAGGCGAGAACGACACGGAGATGAATGCCATCCTGGCCGACTTTGGGTTTCCATTGGCATTTCCCGACGCCGTGGAGCATGAAGCAGCAGCTTATCCGGCAGAAATTCCAGCACCTGAAATCGCTAAACGCCGTGATTTCCGCCCCATCACCACATTTACCATCGATCCCGCGGATGCCAAGGACTTCGACGACGCCATTTCATTCCGCACCTTAGCCAATGGGAACTATGAGGTAGGCGTACATATCGCCGACGTCAGTTACTACGTACGGCCCGACACCCCACTGGACAAGGAAGCGTTCGAACGCGGTACCTCGGTGTACCTGGTAGACCGTGTGATCCCCATGCTGCCCGAGCGACTCTCCAATGACCTCTGCTCACTCCGACCCCATGAAGATCGACTGGTTTTTTCGGCTGTATTCGAGTTGGACAACCACGCGAATATCATCAACGAATGGTTTGGCAGGGGGGTGATACACTCCGACAGGCGATTCAGCTACGAGGAGGCGCAGGATATCCTCGATGAAAAGGCCGGCGAATACAGCGAAGAACTATTGCAATTAAACCAACTGGCCTACATTCTCCGTGAACGCAAATTCAAGCATGGAGCCATTAGCTTTGAAACCACGGAAGTAAAGTTTCATCTCGATGAAAGCGGCAAACCATTGGGTGTCTATGTGAAAGAGCGAAAAGACGCGCACAAGCTCATCGAAGACTTCATGTTGTTGGCAAATCGGCGAGTAGCCGAATTTATTGGCAAACAAGGCCGAGGCAAAAACAAAAAGACCTTTGTATACCGGGTGCACGATGTGCCGAAAGAAGAGAGCATCACTGCATTCGCCCAATTTGCGGCCCGCTTCGGATACAAAATCAACACCAAAACAGACCGTGAGACCGCGCGCTCGCTCAACGCGCTGATGGAAAGTGTGGAGGGCACCAAGGAACAAAACGTACTGACCACGCTCGCCATCCGTTCCATGGCCAAAGCTATTTACACCACCAAAAAAACCAGCCACTACGGTTTGGCATTCGATTACTATACGCACTTCACTTCTCCCATCAGGCGCTACCCCGACGTGATGGTACACCGCCTGCTCGAACATTACCTATCAGGTGGCAAATCCGTCAACGCCGAAGCCTATGAGAAACAATGTGAACACTCCTCGCAAATGGAAAAAAGGGCGGCAGACGCGGAGCGGGCTTCGGTAAAATACAAACAGGCTGAATTTCTACAAGACCAAGTTGGCGAGACCTATCTGGGCATTATCTCAGGCGTAACGGAATGGGGCATGTACGTAGAGATCGAGGAAAACAAATGCGAGGGGATGGTACGCCTGCGTGACATCACGGATGACTTCTATGCCTTGGATGAAAAAAATTACGCCATCATCGGCCAACGAAGGAAGAAGCGCTACCAGTTGGGTGACGAAGTGCAAATCAAAGTCAAAAAAGTGGATTTGGCCAAACGGCAGATCGATTTCACACTGGTGTCTTAAGTCTGGCTCTTGTTTTATACGTATAAAAATTTTATATTTGCCGTATAAACAAAGGAGGCGCTTATGGATGCCAAAATCACGCTATCTTTCGACAAGGACGTTGCAGAGCGGGCCAAAGCTTTTGCCGAAGCCAATAACATTAGTCTATCGCGGCTTACGGAGTTCCTTTACCGCCAAATCACAGCAAAACCATACGAAAATCTGGAGGAGTTGCCCATTTCCGATTGGGTCAACATAGTGGCAGAAGGCAAAGTGGAGTACAAACGCACGCCCCCCAGCCGCAAGGCCCTGAAAGACGAGTTCCTAAACAGCCGCAAATGACGGTTTTCCTGGATGCCAATGTGTTAGTGGCCGTCTTGAATAAGGAGTACCCTTTATTCAGCCATGCCGCCCGGATACTCAGCCTCGGGGAGAAACCCGGATTTGTGCTGTATACCTCCCCGATATGCCTAGCTATTGCCTATTATTTTGCGGAGAAAAAATCAGGCACCCAACAGGCCCGTGAAAAAATTGCCTTGCTCGCAGCCCATCTGCAAATCGCATCATCAGACGCGCAAACCGTGGCACAAGCCATTGATGACAAACGCATACACGATTTCGAGGATGGTTTGGAATACTATGCCGCAAAACATGCCGGTTGCCAAGCCATCGTTACGGAGAATGTTGCCGATTTCTATTTTTCCGACGTGCCCGTTACCGATTGCGAGGACTTCCTTCGATCGTTTGTCGTTCGACGACACTAATAACGGCACGTACTCAAACATTGGTGTGGATTTTTTGTTTCATCTCCAAGGTGCGAATAAGCATTGGATTATCGCTATCTTTGGACTGTAAATACACGCATTATCTTATCGGTAATCATATGGAACAATCCCCTACCAAAAGACCGTATTCGCTGGAGCTAGCGGCCACCTTGATTTGCGTGGCGCTTATCATTACGATACTGTACGTATTGCAGAGCGTATTGTTGCCGCTCATGTTTTCCATACTCATCGCCATTTCCTTATACCCAGTTGCCCGTTTCTTTGAACGGTTACGTTTTGGGAAAGCCTTTTCGGCATTGCTGGCCGTTATCTTTGCCATCGCGGTTCTTTCGGGCCTCATGTGGTTTATCGTGCATCAGGTGATCGTCATCGGGCGAGACGGAGCCGAAATCCAGCAGCGGTTTCTGTCCATATTCGATATCATCCAGCGTTGGCTCCAAGATCGGTTCGGCTTGGAGCCTAGTGAAGTGGCAGAACGCATCCGTTCGGAGGCCAACAACCTGCTGTCCAATGCGGGCACTTACCTAACGGCGGCTTTCGGCTCGCTGGGTACCGTTTTGGCCGGTGCGGTATTGGTGCCTTTGTTCTCGTTCTTCCTCCTGTATTACCGGGTGTTCTTCCGTGAATTTTTCTTCCGGGCTTTCCGTTCCACACCACAGGAAACCGTGCACAAAACCCTCAACAAAATCTACGACGTGGTCCAAAGCTACCTGCTTGGGCTGGTTACGGTGATGGGTATCGTGGCGGTGCTGAACACCGTCGGGCTTTGGATCATGGGCATCCAGTATGCGTGGTTTTTCGGCACACTGGCGTCTTTGCTCATGCTGCTTCCGTACATTGGCATAGCCATTGGTTCCATCTTGCCCGCGCTTTTTGCGTTAGCCACGAAAGACAGCGCATGGTATGCGGTGGGTGTCATTGCCTGGTTCCAAGTGGTGCAATTCTTGGAAGGCAATTTCATTACGCCCAATATCGTGGGGGGAAAGGTCAGCATCAATCCATTGATGGCCATCATCTCCATCCTGTTGGGTGGCATGCTTTTTGGCCTAGCGGGATTGATACTGGCATTGCCCCTTACCGCCACGGTCAAAGTCATCTTTGACGCCATTCCATCGATGAATGCCTTCGGCTTTGTTATCGGTGAGCCGGAGAAATACCACCTCAAACGGTATTCGAGTAAAATAATGCTCAAGCGATGGAATTTGCGGGAGCTACTGGAAACGAAAGAACGGAAAGCCAAAAGGCAAAAACCGGAAAACACCGAGGACCCTACCGATGAAAAATAGTGTTTGATTAGCATTCTCCATTGCCTCACGAACGCCTTAAACTAAAAAAAATACATGAAATCCATCCCTTACCTCCTGTTTTGTTTTCTCCTGATGTGTTGTATATCCGAATCGAACAAGCAGAACACCCTCTCGGAGCGCGAGCAAGCCGAAGGCTGGCAATTGCTTTTTGATGGCCAATCGCTTGCGGGTTGGCATATTTACAATCAGGGTTCCATCGAGTCCAAATGGGTGGTCAGCGACGGCGAGCTCGTTTGCGATCCGAATAAGCAAGAAGGTCTTTTCGGCGACTTGGTGACCGACCGCGATTTTCAGGATTTCGAACTGAAACTGGAATGGAAAGTAACCAAGGGAGGGAATAGTGGACTTCTTTTCAATGTGTACGAGGACACGGCCTACGCCGCTTCCTTTGCTACCGGATTGGAAATGCAACTATTAGACAATGCACACGCCGAAAAACGCCATCAGGACGATTCCACACATTGGGCGGGTTGCCTGTACGCCGTGGATTGCATCAGCGCCAATTCCCAACCCCGCCCTTTTGGGGAATGGAACGAAAGCCGAATCATACAACAAAACGGCCAGGTGAGTTTTTGGTTGAATGGTCAATTGACTTTCGAGCAGGAAACCCAACTTGACTCTTTCAAGGAAATGGTTAAAAACAGTGGCATGAAAGCCTATCCGGATTTTGCGAAATATCCTTCAGGCAGGATTGCGCTGCAAAACCACACCGATTCGGTTTCCTTCCGGAACATTAAAATCAGGGAATTATAAGGGCACTAATCTGTTTAGATGGAAGCATAGGGTGAAACAACCCTCCAACCAATACACCTGAACAATATCCCCCTTTTTTTGTTATTGATTATAACATCAAACGGAGAAGCCATGAAAGGAAAGGACATCACCACTGCACAAGACAAAGCGCGAAATAAAGCAATGGGCAATCCCACTGCTGACAAGGCGTTTAAAGACACGAAAACGCTCAAACGCCATAAAGGAATACCCAATGCAGGGGGCGTGCGCACGGGGCAGACCAAGAATGACGGTGATTGATCTTCACCGTTGCCGGGCGGGAATTAACCCCACGCCCGGTGACATCATACTTTTGGTGGCATCAGCTTATATACCACAGGCGTCACCACCCTCGAAAGCAGCGTTGAACTAATCAACCCACCAATCATCACGAGTGCCAATGGTGAAATTAACGGATTATTGGACCAAGCGATGGGCAACAGGCCGCCGATAGCGGTAAGCGAAGTCAGGATAATCGGCAAAAAGCGCATTTCACCGGCTTTCTCAATAGCCGCATTGAGTTCCATCCCTCCTTTGCGCAATTGATTGGTAAAATCGACGAGCAAAATGGTATTTTTAACTTCAATACCTGCTAAGGCGACCAACCCAATGGTGGCCACAAAAGAAAGTGTATTGCCAGTCACCAGCAAGGCCAATACAGCGCCCACAATGCCCAGCGGTATCACGGACAACACGATCAACGTACTTTTCAGCGTTTTGAATTCCAATACCAACACAGCAATAAACAGGAACACCGTGATGAGGATAACCGTACCAAAGCCCCCAAATGATTGCTCCCGGCTCTCGACCTCCCCTCCCATTTCATAATGATACCCCAAAGGCAACGCCAACTCATCCATTTGTCCGATGACATCGCGGATCACCTCATCATTGGTATAATTTGCGTCCACAAAACAATTGACTGACACTGTTCGGCTCTTATTAATATGGTATATGGAGGGCGGCGACGATTCCAATCGTAACGTAGCCAACTGATTGAACGGTATGCCCTGCCCTTGTACATTATCTACATATAAGCCATCAAACACCCCAAGATCCGGGTAGGCCGCACGGGGCACGCTGAGTCGGATGGTATAGTCATCATCATCCGTACTCGGGTCTGTATAGGTACCCAAGTCTACCCCGGCAAGCACCATCCGTACCGTACGGTCGATATTGATCGCTGGCACACCCAAGGCCAACGCTTTGTCACGGTCGACCTCCACCCTGATATCCGTTTTGTTATTGCGGACGGGATTATTGACATAGAGTGCGCCTTTGGTCTGCTTGAGCATATCTTCTACCGTACCGGCAAGCTGCTTTAGCGTATCGAGATTATCACCAAAAAGCCTCACTTCCACGGGCGAAATCATGGGTACTCCCTGTTCAAAGTTTTTCACCTCTACCTTGGCTCCCGGATAGGGCGTCCATGCATCACGCAACCGCTTGATGAGTGCTTCCTTGTCTTTCGGAGGAGTGTCAGGATACAATTGCACAAATAGTTCAGCATAATCGCTCCGTTCATTCGCCTGCTCCACATTATAATAGATACGGGGGTTGCCTTTACCCACGTTTGAGGCGAAGTATTCTACTTCTGGAATAGCGCGCAGCTCAGCTTCAATGCGTTTGGTTATGCTATCCGTGGTATGGATATTGGATTGCAGGGAAGCCGTTACCTGCACCATGAACTGCGGTTTTTCGGAAGCAGGGAACAGGCTGAACCCGACCACGGGAATCAACGCCAATGCGCCGAGAAAAATAACCGAAGCTACTGCCACCGCAAGCCACGGACGTTTCAATGCTTTTTCCAGCAACACCGCGTAGGTGCTATGAATCCCTCGTTGGAATGCACGCAACACCGCATTCCCTTCGGGATGCTCGTGGGGCTTGAGTATCCGACTCGATAAGAACGGCACGACCAATAAAGCCACCACCATGGATGCCAATACCGAGCCGATGACAGCCACCGGCATGCTGCGGATAAAGTCGCCAGCCATCTCTGGCATGAACATCAGCGGCATGAAAGCGATGGCCAACGTGGCAGTACACCCCACCACTGCCAGCGCAATCTGGTGCGTTCCCTTAATGGCTGCTTCCACACGCGAATATCCGTCACGCATCCACCGTTCGATGTTTTCAACAACCACAATGCTATCGTCCACGACCAAGCCCAATGCCACCACAAACCCAACGATACTCAATTGGTTAAGCGAATAGCCGAAAGCGTTCAGCACCACTACCCCCATAGCCAACGAAAGCGGCACCGCTACCATTACCACCAGCGAGGCCCTGGTGCCGAGGGGCAATAGGGTAATCAATACCAAGGTAACGGCGATAAGAAAGTCGATGCCTAAACCACTAAGCCGTTTGTTTACATTCTCAGCTTGGTCAAAATGCAGCACCATATCTATATTGTCGGGCAGCCGTTGCTCAAACGCGCCCAATACCTGTAGGTATTCTTCCTGTGTCTTACTGATGTTTTCACCTCCCTTTTGGGCCGCATTTACAAACACGCTACGATACCCATTGAGCCGGGTAATATGGTTGTCCGGCGCAAAATCCGTATACACATCCGCGATGTCACGCAGCAAAATGTTACGTCCTCCCGAACTTGACACGATGGTGTTTTTGATCGCATCGACGCTTTGGTAGTTGCCACTGGTTTTGATGCTGAAGATTTTTCCGCCGGCTAACACGCTGCCACCCGGGATATTGGTGCTTTCACTTTGAATGGCTTGCATGACTTGCGTAAGCGGTATGCCCAACTGTGCCAGGCGTTCAGGCTCTACATCCACACGCACCAATTGGTCGGTAAGGCCACTGATTTTCACCTCCTTTAATGGCCCTACTTTTTCCAACTCATCCTTTAGATCATCGGCCACCTGTTTCATGGCCGTTCGCGAGGCATTTTCCGAAATCAGGGCTACTTGCAATACGTTTACTCCTGTAGGATCTATCTTGAGTACATCAATGCTATAGATATCCTCCGGTAATTGCGGGCGTATACCCCCCACTTCACGGATCAGCTCTTGGTATTTGTCATCGTGGTCACTTTTGTGTTCGTATTCCACAAAAAGCACGGCTAGCCCATTGTTGATCGTGGTACGGATACGTTTGATATTGTCGAGGTCGTAAATCCGTGATTCCAGCGGTTTGACCACCAATTGTTCCATGTCTTTCGGACTGGTGCCGGGATACACCACCACCACCGGGAAATTGGCGGGCGACGTTTCCGGGTCTTCGGCCCGGGGCATGTTTAGGATGGTATTGATCCCCACCGCAATGACCATCAGCACCATGATGAGGGTGAATTGGTAGTTCTTTATTGGATATTTGATCAAGTCCATGTTGTTGTAAGCAAAATACGGTTAGCAGCTCATTACTTATTGTTCACGGTGATTGTCGCGCCATCGCGCAGATAGGGGCTGCCCGACACAATCAGTGACTCAGCTCCCTCCAATCCCCCTGTAACCACCACCACTTCTTTTTGGATATCGGCGATCTGTACGGTTACTTGCCGCGCGGTTTGCCCATCGTTGGTCACGAAGACATATCCCGTGCCGGCATCGCCATCCAGAAGCGCTTCATAAGGGATGTACCAAGCACCCGCTTTTCGTAAAGGCCTGATTTCAGCTTTGGCAAACATGCCCGAAGCAAGGGGTGGTAAATCCTTGGTGATGATTTTCAGTTGGATGACAAATGTACCAGATTGCGGATCTATCCCTTCTGCTTTTCGGAAGACAACGGCGTCCAGTGGTGTATTGGGCGATGCATGACTCCATATCGATGCGCCATCACCCACTTGGATAGCGGCCCACTGACGGTCGCCCACTCCCACTTTCAACAGCCATCCATCCCTACCCGAACCATTGACCAATAGTACCGGTGTACCGGGGCCTACGACCTGTCCGTCGTTTGCGAGCCGCTGCAGCACGTATCCCGCAGTTGTTGCGCGGATTTCCGAATGGCCTTGGTTGAATGTTGCCCGTTCGAGATCTTGTTGGGTGGCCTCCAACGCCGTTTTCGCATTTTGCATCTGTTCAAGTGTAGCCACACTATCGCCATATAACTTTGCTGCCCTACTGTAGTCACGTTCGGCCTTTTCATGGGCCAGTTGCGCTTGCCTCACGGCCGTATTGATTTCCGTCGGTTCAAGGGTAGCTAGCAGTTGCCCCTTTTTGACTGCCTCCCCTTCCTTTACATGTACCCGCTGGATAATTCCCCCGTTTTTGAATGATAAAACCGTTTCGTCGTCCGTGGTAAATAGGCCCGAGGCCGAAATCGAGGCCGTGGTGTCTTGCTGCACCAAAGGCATAACGGTTACCGGAATCACATCCGCTGCAAAACGGGGAGTACTTTGCTGTTGGTCACCACAGGCATGCAGCAATAGCAGTACGGCAAAAACGGCACAAATCAGGTAACCGTGTGGCCTGCGGTATAACGTTCGATGGGCTATGTGAAGATTCATGGTGTATTATTTTAAAATGGATAACTTGCATTTTCGCGTTCGAGTACGGCTGCGGCAGCCAGCACCTGATACTGGTTGATCAGTGAGGCCATTCTCGCCATGGTGTATTGGTTGCGGGCGTCGACGGTCTCGATATAGGTATTGGTCCCCGCTTGGTATCCCTTGCTAATCAGCCGTTGGTAAGCCTGTATGGCATGCAGTTGTTCCACGGATGATTGATAGGTTTGCCACGCCGATTGCAGGTCATGGTGCGCTACGGAACTAGCCAACTGCAATTGCTGCGCGGCCTGCGCCAATTCGAGCCGAGCCTGCTGCACATCCAACTGCGATTGTTGGATTTTGAGTTTGTTGCGATTGCCATTGAACAGTGGTATTTCCAATTGCAATCCGGCCATGTAGTAACGGGTTTGGTTGTTGAAGTGGAACCCCTCCGACTGCGAACCCAAGTCTAGAAATGCATTCAGCTTGGGCACTTGGTATTGTTTGTTCATCTTCAGCAGGGTCTCCTGTATGCCAACTATCGTATTTAGGGATTGTAGCTCTTCTCTACCCGCTGCCGTGCCGCCATTATGAAGCAAAGCGGAAGCTTCAACCAGCGCCTGTTCGCTATTGTATGAAGTATCGATTTCAGTATCCCCTGACCTATTGAGCAAGCTATTGAAATACAGCTGTGCATTCCGGACCTGTAGTTCGGCCTGGGTCAACTGTGCCTCGGCTTGTGCAACCTCACTATCGGAACGTAGCACATAGGCAGGCAACCCTTTCCCGTTTTCCAATAACTTTTGGTTCACTCTTCTGCCCTCGGCAGCAAGCTCCAAGGCTGAACGGTAGATTTCTACGGCTTGCCTCGCATTTAGGTAACCGAAATACGCGATCTTGATTTCCTTCACCAACTCCCGCTTATAGGTATCTACTTCGTATTCCTGCAAGCGTACCTGCTGTTCGTGGACGCGCTTGTTATGGCCGATGTCGGTATTCAATACCGGTAGCGACGTCCGTATGCGGGCGTCATAAAAATTGCGGGGCAGGAAGTTGATCGTCTCATTAGCTATTTGGGGGAAATTGTCTGACTGGGTCAGTTGGTTCAAGGTATTATACACGGGGTTAAGCATATCGCCAATAGGTAGCGGGATACTACGCCCCCCTTCAGCGGTGAGGTAATCCGTTTGGAAATTTACCGATGGCAAATACATGCTTTTGGCCGATCTCAAGGCAGTGATGGCCTTCTGGAGCGATACGTTACGCTGTTGCAATAATAAATTGCTTTGCAATCCATCGTTGATGTAACCATCGAGGACGTGCTGGCCCATCACCATGGGAATCCCATTTCCGATAACCGCCAACAGCCATGTAATCTTAAGGTAAATTAATACTGTTCTCATTATTAACAGTGTTATTTAATAGGGTAAAAAAATTATTTAAGCCTTTCGAGCAATTGAATAAAGGATTTAAAAACATTTTCCAAGAAAGCAGTCGTGTCTACGCCCTCCAATTCACTGACACACTTCTCCGCCATATGCTGAAAGTGAGTGGTGATGTGAAGCGAACACAGCCCATGCACGGTAGACCACGCTAACATGGCCATTTCTGTCGTTGGTATCTCCGTAAAATACCCATCTTGCTGGCAACCAGCTACTGTCTGCATGAGGGCGTCAAACACACGCTCGCCTTCCGGCCAATCCTCTTCCGGATGATGGGCTTCCAGATAGTGCATGGGTTCCTTCATGACAAACATCAATTCATAGAAATCTGGATGGTCAAATGCAAATTGAATATAAGCCCTACCCATCGCTTTAAGCCGCTCAAAAGGCTTCTCTACATAGGCCAAAGCGGCAAACCGTTCACGCAGGAGATCGAATCCCTCTTGGTGGAGCGCATAGGAAATATCGGTCTTGTCTTTATAATACAGGTAAATGGTGGTTGGGCTAAATTCGATCTCCGCAGCAATTTTCCGAATGGAAGTCGCTTCGTACCCTTTCGTTACGAAAAGCTTCTTCGCAGCTTCCAAAATCCGCACTTTGAGATCTTCCTTATGCCGTTCTTTACGTTCTTTGATACCCATACTAAAAACTTAACGAGGCAAAGTTAATTAACAGTGTTAATATTTGCAAGACAAAATTTATTTTTTGTCGATATTTCTGTTTTGTATTGCTATCGCTTAAAGTTCTTCCGTTTTTCAATACGGCATAGCTCCGCACCGCCCTGACTTACCCTTCCTCCGCCCCCTATCCGCCTATGCGTCGCTGCCTATCCGCTATATATACGCTAAAAAGCCTCGTTAGCGATATGTTAGCGTATATATAGCGTATGCATAGCGGTAAAAAGTAAGACACAAGGCATCAGCGGGGTGGTGCTATGTATGGTAGCTTTACGGGGAGTAACAGCAAACGGCAGATATAGAATACAGGTCTCGAACAAAAGAATATAATTCATTATAAAAACAATTAATTTGAATATAATTCATAAAATTATTAATTTTGCAGAATTATGAACGGAATTGATTTTGGTTTAGACCACATAGATTACAGCATCCTTAGACTGATGCAGGAAAATGCCCGCATTAATAATGCAGATATTGCGCGTGAATTGGGCATGGCACCGTCTGCAATATTGGAACGCGTGAGGAAATTGGAGCAAAAGGAGGTGATTTTGCAATATAATGCCAAAATCAATCCGGCAGCTGTAGACCAGAAACTACTCTCGTTTATCTTCATCAAGGCCGCGGATGGCATCGGTTGCGCTACTACAGGGCAATCCCTAGCCGCCATTCCGGAAGTGCAAGAGGTACATGATATCGCTGGTGATGACGGCTACTTGGTCAAGGTGCGCACGGCTGATTCGACCGCCTTGGTCGAATTGATGCGCAATGCATTTGCCAAAATACCGAACATTATCTCTACGCGGACAACCATTGTACTAGAAACGGTCAAGGAACAGCAACAGGTGGTTGTTCCTGAAAGTTAATAAAGCATACATCAAGAACATGACAACAACTACCAACCAGAAGCACTTCAAACTCATGGTGATTCTAGCTTTCGCGATTGTATACATCGTGTGGGGCTCTACTTACTTCTTCATCCACAAAGCACTGGGAGGTTTTGAACCTTTCATGCTAGGTGCCATCCGCTTTACCATCGCCGGATTGCTGATGCTGGGTTGGTGCAAATACAAAGGATATAAGCTATTCAGCAAATCCGTCATCCGCAATGCGGGGGTGACCGGACTATTGCTGCTCTATATCGACACCGGCATTATCATTTGGGTGGAGCAATTCCTCGCCAGCGGCCTGGTTGCCATCATGGCTGCATCGGCAGCCATCTGGTTCGTCATATTGGATAAACCAAAATGGAAAACCAATTTCACCAATCTACCCACCATTGCAGGCCTGTTCATGGGTTTCTTTGGTGTAGTGATGCTATTTGGCGAACAGGTGGCTACAGCGGTTGGCCCAGACGAACGGCAAACCAATATCAATGGCATGCTGTTATTGGTGTTAGGCGCGGTGGCGTGGACGGCCGGATCGCTGTATTCGAAATATTTCGCCAAATCGGACGATACGCAAAAAGACAATGGTATCGTAGGTACCGCCTGGCAAATCCTCATTGCCGGAATCGCCTTTACAATTACCGCGTTTGTACGCGGTGAGGCACAGGCATTCCAGCTACGGGATGTTCCTGCCGAAGCATGGTGGTCTATCGCCTATCTTGTCATATTCGGTTCCATCATCGCATATAGTGCGTATATCTGGTTATTGAATGTGCGTCCTGCCACTGAAGTAAGTACTTATGCGTATGTAAATCCCATCGTGGCCGTACTACTGAGTTTGTTTCTCACGGATGAAACCATTACTTCCCTCCAGATCGCTGGTCTCGTCATCATTCTGGCCAGTGTGCTGCTCATCAATTGGACCACGTATTTTGACCGGACGGGCAAGCATTCGCGTGTCTGGCAACGGCCAAGATTTAGGGCAAAAAAGCGACCGGTGATACTTCCCAAAGCAGACAACGCCACCAACGAAGGGATAACCTACTGAAAAAGCTAACGGCATTTTCGAGCAAATGAAATAATGTATATTTCTTTTGCTTCATTCATCATTATTTTTACTTTTACTTTATAGCATATGCCTATTCGGCAAATGCGAATGCGTGGCGGCTTGCCCACTACGAAAATGGTACTGTTGGTGAATAAAGCATGCTCGATATATGAAAGGCAAATCGCATGACGATGACGAGCTGCACATTCAGGAGGTATGGCAGTTTGCACCCTTTGCCGTCTTTAAGATGGATATGGCGGGTAATGTTTTCTTCATAAACAAGGAGTGGGAAGACATTGCCGGAATCCCGGCCATCAATGCACGGGGAAAAGGGTGGCTCGATGCACTGGACAAGGAAGATGTTCCTACGGTCATCGGCATGATCGAAGATGCGGTTACGCAACAGAAACACGACCTAGTTTTCCAATATCGGATACAGCACCCGACCAGGGGCCTCCGCTACTGCAGTGCAGCCGTTAAACTATCATTTGATGAATATAGAAAGGATCGCTATTTCATCGGGTACGTCCAAGACATTACAGAAGGACACCTTGCCAAGGAACAATTCAGGAATGCAGAAAAACGACAGCAAGAACTAAATGTCTTCCTAGAGTCACTGATTGCCTCCATCGATGACATCGTCTTTGAAATAGACGGAAACAAACGGTTCAGGAATGTTTGGGTAAAAGATGAGAAATCTTTATTTGTGCCGAAAACTGAAATTATCGACAAAACCATCCAGGAGGTTCTAGGTTCATTCGGCGCCCTGCTTTCCGCTCCGGTCGATAAAGCCATCCAATACAATGAAACAGCGGAATTTGAATATCAACACATCGATTCAAGCATCGACCGATGGTATGCAGCAAAAGTGACCCCAATCCGCACAGATATCCAGAAGGAAAACTACCGGCTGGCACTCATCATCCATGACACGACCAACAAGGTCAAGCAAGAGCGGGCACTGAAAGAGACCCGGGAATTGCTCGAACGAACCAACCAGATACTGGAATCAAGCCAAGAACTCAGCAACACCGGAGGATGGGAGTATGATATCGTGAATGGAAAAGTTTTTTGGACCCAACAGATGTATGCGATATATGGCGTACCCCAAGATTACGACTCATCTAGTTTGGAAAGTAATTTGGTGTTCTATTCGGATGAATACCAAACCAAAATCATACATACCCTGCAAAGGAGCTTTGAGCACCAACAGCCCTATACCGTCGAAGCTGAAATCAAAACAGGGAGTGGGCAATCGAAATGGGTACGCCTATTCGGCACGCCATCCGTCAGCAACGGAAACGTCATCGCAATGCATGGGGCATTGATGGATATTACCCAGCAAAAACAAGACGCCAAGGAATTATTGGAGGCCAAGGTTAAAGCCGAAGAGGCCGCCCGGGCAAAAACCGATTTCCTATCGGTCATGAGCCACGAAATAAGAACGCCCCTCAACGGTATTATCGGCATCACAAACCTATTGAAGTTAAGCAATCCCAAAAACCAGGAAGAATATATCGATAATTTAATCTTCTCTGCCGACTACCTGCTCCAACTTATCAACGACATCCTCGATCTCACGAAAATAGACAGCTATGACACCACGCTCATGGAGGATGAGATCAATCTGTTTGAATTAATCGGTAACATTACCAACCAATTCCGATCGCTAGCCACCACAAAAGGTATCGATTTATCCTACATAGTCGACCCTAAAATCCCAAAAAGCATCATTGGCGATGCTACACGGCTCAGCCAAATACTATATAATTTGATAAGCAATGCCCTGAAATACACGGATGAAGGAACGGTTGCGGTAACGGCGAAGGAAGTGCACCGCGAAGACAACAAAACAACCATCCATTTTTCCGTCCAAGATTCCGGCATCGGCATCCCAGAAGAATACCATATGGCGGTTTTTGACAGTTTCACTCAAGTACAGCAGGGAGCCTATCAAAGACATGCCAGCACAGGCCTCGGGTTAGCCATTACCAAAAAACTCATCGAGCTGCACAATAGTGCCATTTACATGAACAGCATACCCGGCGAGGGAACCACCTTTGAGTTTGATTTGGTATTCGGGCTAAATAACCAGAAACCTACTCTCCGAAAAGCAAGTGAACACACACCGGTTACGGCCTATGAAAATAAATTGAGTGCATTGCGTGTGCTCTTGGTGGAAGATAATCCCATCAACGCCATGGTTGCCCAAAAGCAGCTTGAATATTTCGGGATAATGCCACACCATGCCAACAATGGGAAAGAAGCGTTGGAACTATTGGAGAAAAACACCTATCACATCGCATTCATCGATCTCCACATGCCCGAAATAGATGGACAAACATTAGCAAAAACCGTGGATCTTTGCTACCCCGATGTGCATATCATCATTTCCACAGCCGACATCATGGGAGACACCAGATTAAGGCAAACCAATGCAAAAACATATGACATCCTTAATAAACCGGTCGTCATGGAAAAAATGCTGGACTTTCTGTTAAAAGTTGCTGCAGAGAAGGGTATCCATTAACCACCTAACTCGTTGCCGGCTTTACACGAAAAGATTTACCGAAGCTTAATGGCACATTTTTTCATTTTCGCTACTTCTTTGACTACCTTTACATGCTTTGTACCCGTACATGGAGATCAGCGGTGAATATGAAACAACCATTACAACGAATAACACTTCAACTCATTCTGGTGTCTGTCCTGTTGGGCATGTCGGCATGCTCAAAGCACCTTTTCCTCGCCAAACGAGAACACCATCAATATGCCATAAACAGCGACATTGCTCCTGACTCGGCATACATCAGGTATTACCTTCCGTACAAACAACAACTGGAGGCAGAGATGAATCGGGTGATCGGACACACCGACATCGACCTAACCAAGCCTTCTTCCGCACCGGAAACGCTACTTGGTAATTTTTTTGCTGAAGCACTGCTAACCGAAGGCCGAAAACTATACCCCGAGGTGGATTTTTCGTTCGGCACGAAAGGGGGGCTACGGATCGAGCTTTCAAAAGGGGATATCACGGTTGGCCATGTCTTCGAATTGATGCCATTTGAAAACCAATTGGCAGTGGTGGAGATTTCAGGCGAACAGATCGGCCAACTTGCCCAGTTTATCGCCAGTACCGGTGGCCAACCGGTGGCGGGTATGCGCATGGTCATCCACGATGGGCGGGCCAAAGACATCGAAATAGCTGGACAACCTTTGGATGATTCTAAAACGTATCATTTGCTCACCTATGATTACCTCGCAAATGGGGGAGACAATATCCGTGGGCTTGACAATCCCATTAACCGTGTCGACCTGCCGAAGAAAGTTAGGGAGGCATTGATCGACTATATCAGCCAACTAACACAAGAAGGCGAACACATTAACACGCAACTTGATGGAAGAATTACACGTGATTAATCGACGGAATTTCCTGAAACAAGCGGGTGCGCTTACGGTATTCTCAGCCGTAGGGGGGTCCGCGTTACCAGTATGGGCTAACGAAGCGCATATTGCGCTGACCATTCTCCACACCAATGACGTGCATAGCCGAATCGAACCCTTCCCCATGGATGGGTCGCGTTATCAAGGGCTAGGTGGAGCGGCCAGGAGGGCTGCTTTGGTAGAACGCATTAGGAAAGAGCAACGCAATGTGCTACTGCTCGATGCCGGCGATATGGTGCAGGGCACTCCTTATTTCAACCTGTTTGGGGGCAAGCTGGAAGTTGAGCTTATGAGCAAAATGGGCTATGATGCTGGCACATTCGGTAACCATGAATTTGATAACGGCCTGGCCGGGCTAGCAGATATTGTTTCCTATGCTAATTTCCCGTTCCTTACCGCCAACTACGACTTCCGCAACACACCGTTGGATAACAAAACACAGGACTACATCATTCTCCGGAAACAGGGAATCAAAATAGGGATATTTGGGCTCGGCATACAGCTGGATGGTTTAGTAGACCCCAATCACTACAAGGATGTACGATACCTGGATCCCATCGATACGGCCAATACCTTAGCTGCCCGACTTAAACACGATTATAAGTGCAACCTTGTTATCTGCCTCTCCCATTTGGGGTATAAGTACGATGGAAATGAGGTTTCCGACCTGGTGTTAGCCGCGAATACAAGACACATTGACTTCATCATCGGAGGCCATACGCATACCTTTATGCCCACCCCGGAAAATATCCGTAATCTTGACGGTGAGATAACTACTATTAACCAAGTGGGTTTTGCGGGCATCAATCTCGGGCGAGTGGATTATGTCTTCGAGCGGCAATCTGGACGGAAAAAGCTCGTAACAGCGGGTAACTATGAGGTTTCGGAACAGATACCTGTTATGACGGAACGCGGATAACACCGATTACACGGATAGCCGCGGATTTTTTCTTTCTTTTTTTTAAATTGTCCATTTATCGAAAGAACAGCTAAAAGCGCCTTTGTAAGTGCCTGCAGATTATAACCGTGATGATCTAATCAGTATCATCAACATTCCATTATGAAAGAACTTTTACGCATATATATCGATTCCTACCGTGGCCTATCAAAGCCTGCGTGGATGCTGGCGCTCGTGATGCTCATCAACCGTACAGGCGCAATGGTATTACCCTTTTTAGGCATCTACATGACCCAAGCACTTGGCTTTACCATCAAGGAAGTGGGTGTGGTATTGGCTTGCTTTGGTCTGGGTGCCATCACGGGTTCTTGGCTAGGCGGGTGGTTGACGGATCGATTCGGCAATTTCTGGGTACAGTCATTGAGCCTATTATGCTCCGCTCCGCTTTTCCTAGTCCTCCCCTTATTCACCACAGTAGAGGCATTGGCCATCGCCATCTTTATATTGAGTGTGGTAACGGAAACATTCCGCCCTGCCAATTCGGTGTCAGTGGCCCGTTACGCACGCCCCGAAAACATCACGCGCGCCTTTTCGCTCAATCGCATGGCCATCAATCTCGGTTTTTCCGTTGGCCCCGCATTGGGAGGTTTTCTGGCATCCTTCTCCTATCATTGGATTTTTTACGGCAACGCCTTGGGAGCCTCCATCGCCACGGTGGTATTTGTCCTATTTTTCTATAAGCGAAAAGGCAATACCCGTTCTTCAGCAATTGATACGGCGACTAGCCAAAACCCGGCACCAAGATCCCCCTACCGCGACTGGGTTTTCCTGCTATTCAGCTTGCTGTGCTGCATCTATGCCATCTGTTTTTTCCAATTGCTAAGCACGTTGCCTTTATTTTACCAAAAAGCACATTTCCTTGATGAGAAACAAGTGGGCATCATCCTGGGGTTCAGTGGCTTTGTGGTGGTCGTTTTTGAAATGATTTTGGTGCACATCGCCGAGCGTCGTCTTTCCTATGCCACCAGCATCTTCTGGGGTACCATCCTTTGCGCGGTTTCCTTTGCGTTCCTCCCCATCCCCACCGGATATTGGATCTTGTATGCGTCTATCTTCCTGCTCAGTATCTCCGAAATACTGGCTATGCCATTCATGGCCTCCGTTGCGGTGAAACGATCGTCCAGGCAAACCCAGGGGGCTTACATGGGACTGAATGCGCTGGCCTTTTCGGCAGCGCACGTATTTTCTCCTTTCTTGGGCACCCGTATTGCAGACCACTATGGCTTTAACATCCTATGGTGGGGCACAGCGGTGGTACTGGTTGTTGTAGCTATTGGATTTAATGCGGTGGTGAGGAGGATGTAACCACGCAACTATCCTACCACAGGACCTTCAACCCTTCTGTGTGATAGCGAGACACTGATTTATCTTTACTGATTAATGTCAGGTTTCTTTTCAAAGCTTGACAAATCAACATCCGATCGAATGGATCGCGATGCCAAGATGCTGTCAATCGGTGATAGCCCACGGCCTCTTCGGGCAACAATGGCAGTAACTCAAATCCCGTTTCTATTGCAAAATGAGCGAAATCTTCAGGTTCCACTCCTTTCAAATCAAGCTTACCCAAACTATATTTCAATGATATTTCCCAAAAGCTTACCGCACTTACAAAAATGGCATTTGTGCCATCTTCCAATACTCGCCGAACTTGGGTAGATAGCTTGGCGTCATCAAGGATAGACCATATCAATGCATGGCAATCCAATAAATAGCTCATTGGGTCAGCAATTCTTCATCGGTCATTTTAAAATCCGATTTGAAGCTAGCCTCGGCCTTTCCCTTCAGTAACCCCAGCTTGCGTTTTGTCTTGATTTTAGGATCTTCAGGCACAAAATAACCCACAATCTCCTTCTTTCGGCCATAGGTAACGGCAATCTTCATTCCATGCTTCACCTGTTCGAGCACTTCCGCAAAATGTGTTTTAAACTCTCCAACCGTCATTGTTTTCATCAGGATACTCCTTTCCTTTCAAAGATACATTTAATTTGACAACTTGTCAAGTTGTCTTGTTAAACCATTGATCTTGCTTTGAATGGAAGCAATCACCCCTCACGCCCCCTACTTAACTTACTATACCACCCAACCCGCTCTACTCACTTCACCAACGGGTTTTTCTCTTTTGCAAACAATTTATACACTTGCTTATCCACCCAAGCGGGCAGCAGTTTATTCATCCATACGGCAAATTTACCCTGCCTGGTCATCACCAGTGTACGTTTACGGCGGATAACCCCCAGCACAATACGCTCAGCGACCTCTTCAGCACTCATCATTTCGCCTTCATCCATACTGGTTTCACCGTGTTCCTTTCCTTGCCGATTGAGTGCCGTTTGCCGGATATTGGACGCGGTAAAACCGGGACATGCCACCATCACATGCAGGCCATTCTTCAGATTTTCTACCCGAAGGGACTCCATAAAGCCGTTGATGGCAAACTTAGACGCAGAATAGCCCGTACGTCCGGGAAGCCCGCGATATCCCGCGATAGACGATACTGCTACGACGGATCCTTGACTACGTACCAATGCCGGTATAGCATATTTCGTACAGTACACCGTACCCCAGAAATTGACATCCATCAATCGCCTAATCACGGCCAGATCCACATCGGCAAACAGTGCACGCATGCTGATCCCTGCATTATTGACCAATACATCCACACCGCCGAACGTCGTGTCGGCTTGTTCCACCAATCCTTTGCAAGCTGCTTCGTTGGCCACATCGCATCGCACAGCCACAGCGCGTATGCCGTACCGCTGCTCTAGGGATTGGGCAATTTCACATAAATCCACAAATCGCCTCGCCCCCAATACGAGGTTAGCGCCTTGCCGTGCAAATGCCTCCGCACAAGCCAAGCCAATACCGGAAGAAGCCCCGGTGATAACAACTATCTTGTTTTTCAGTACTTTCAACTTTTTACCTTTTTAATGGCGGCCAGCGCATATACCATTGGCATCTTCCCAGCGAGCGGCTGGATGCGAAACTTACCCGGCTCATATTCCTCCGTATGCTTAAAGCAATTATAGGGGGAATAATCAAACTCCTCAAATGATGTCACTTCCAATCCATTGCCGATCAAGGCACTCAACACGTCTCCAATTCCATGGTTCCAACTGACATATTCAAGCGCAATAGGTGCTTCGCGATCCGCGTAAGTTCCGGTTTGTTTTTCAACGAAGGCTTCGGTACTCGAATACGGATAAGTGATACCGGTGAAATCATCATCAAACATCCATACTACGGGGTGAAATTCGGCAAAAACAAATTTCCCATTGGGTACCAGAAACCGTGCGATGACCGCACCCCATTTATCCAAATCAGGGAGCCAACCAATCGTACCGTAACTTGTAAATACGACATCAAATTGTTTATCCAAGTGGTTTGGTAAATCGTAGATGTCACAGCAGATAAACGTCACATCCGCACCGGTTTGGTTGGCAAACAACCTCCCCTTTTCGACGGCTTTGTCCGATAAATCTACAGCAGTCACCGCCGCCCCCATTCGGGCCAACGAAATGCTATCCTGACCGAAATGGCATTGCAGGTGCAATATGGTTTTACCCCGCACATCACCAAGCAACCCGAGTTCAATGGAATTCAATGTTGACTTTCCCTGCAAGAACCGTTCATTATCGTAAAAAGCCGATTGGATGTGGGCATCTACCCGGCGGTTCCATGATTCGCGGTTTTTAGCGATATAATCCAGTTTCTCCATTTCTTTAGGCAATGCTCCGTTCATAAGGTACGCGTGTGGCGATAGAGCGTCCCAAGGTCACCTCATCCACGTATTCCAGTTCACCACCAAAGGCGATGCCGCGGGCGATGGTACTGATTTGCACGCCAAATGCTTTCAGTTTCTTGTAAAGGTAAAAAATAGTGGTATCCCCTTCCATGGTGGCGCTCAAAGCCAATATGACTTCTTGCACCTCCCCGGCCTCAAGGCGTTTCACCAAACTGTCGATTTGCAGGTCAGACGGTCCAATGCCATCCATGGGTGATATCAACCCACCAAGAACATGATACACACCATGGTATTGGTTAGTATTCTCGATGGCCATGACGTCACGGGTATCCTCCACGACGCATATCAACCCCTTATCGCGCTTATGTGAGGCACATATTTCGCAAACGGTACTATCCGAAATGTTGTGGCAAACACCACAATGCTTGATTTCGCTTTTCAAGCGATTGAGTGTTTCGGTGAAACGCGACACATCGGCATCCGGCTGTTTCAATAAATGCAACACCAACCGCAAGGCGGTCTTTTGGCCTACCCCGGGCAAACGGCCAAACTCCGCAACGGCCTGTTCCAATAACTTGGATGAAAAGTTCATGGAACAAATATAGAAAAAAGGGAGGGTAAAGAACATATCGCCGTGTCATACTGGGTTCCATTCGCTTCCACCGCAAAATGCCACTCATCTGGCTGCAAAAAATTTTACTATTTTAGCGGAAACCAAAACAATGGCGTATGACAAAAACAAGGGAAGACAAAATCATGCGGGCCTTTGAAAACAAGACCTGGCAGGAAATCAAGGTGAAGGACTCCTGGCAAATCTTCAAAATTATGGCCGAATTTGTGGATGGATTCGAGAAATTGGCCAAAATCGGCCCATGCGTATCCATCTTTGGTTCGGCTCGAACGCCCCAAGACCACGCTTATTACCAACTTGCGGAAGATATTGCACGCTTACTGACCGATCGCGGCTACGGCGTGGTATCCGGTGGTGGACCGGGCATCATGGAAGCAGCCAACAAGGGTGCTTACGAAGCAGGGGGTAAATCCGTGGGGCTCAATATTGATTTGCCATTTGAGCAATTCCACAACCAATACATCGACCGTGACAAACTATTGGAATTCAACTATTTTTTTGTCCGCAAGGTGATGTTCATGAAATATTCGCAAGGATTTATCGTGCTTCCGGGCGGATTCGGCACCATGGATGAACTATTCGAGGCCATTACACTTATCCAAACCGGAAAAATCGCCCGTTTCCCCATCGTGTTAGTCGGCACGGAATATTACGGCGGATTATTCGAATGGATCAAAAACACCATGCTAAAGGCAGGCAACATCAGCCCCGAAGACCTCAATCTTTACCGACTGGTCGATACCGCTGAGGAAGCTGCAGAACATATTTTCCGATTCTATGAGAAATACCTGCTCAAACCGAATTTTTAAGGGTTTGCCAACCGGTTCCTTTTTTTAACACGTGCGCTATGGATCCTTTTCAAATCCTTGAAATCATAGGTGTAGCCTTTTGGGTCACCTACCTGCTGCTACTGGTCAGGGAAAACATCTGGTGCTGGATCTTCGGCATTATGGCCTCCATCATCACCGTAGTGATGTTTTACCACAGCAAGATCTACATGGAGGCGCTGCTGAATGTGTATTACGTAGGGGTGGGTTGTTATGGGTGGTATTATTGGGCAACAGCAAGAAAAACCAAAGGCTCCGAGCCGGATAGGGATAAGGCTCCAGTGGCTCTATGGGGCTGGCAGCTTCACCTCGCCACCTTCATTGCGGCGGCGGCCCTGGGCACCGGCCTTGGCTTTCTGATGCTACGGCTTACCGATGCTCCCCGTCCATTTCTGGATGCTTCTCTTGCTGCATTCAGCTTTTTGGCCACCATTATGCAAGCGAGAAAAGTATTTACCTGTTGGCTATACTGGATTGTCATTAACTGCTGCTTGGTCGGGCTGCAAATAGACCGGGACATCTATTTTTATGCGATATTATCGGGTTTTTATGCAGTGATGAGCGTATCGGGTTTCTGGAGATGGCGAAAGAGTTTTTTGGCCCAGAAAGCCGAAATATAGCTTGCTTGCAAACCTTCCACCTGAAAAAATTTCAGTATAAACCATTAAAAAACAGCCAATTATTCAGTAAAAATCGAAATACGCACGACAAAATTTCCGATTCGGCAAGCAAATCCCCCATGGTATTTGTTTTGATGGATAGTCGATAAATTAGAAGAACATGAATTTTAACAACTATACCATCAAGGCGCAGGAGGCCATCCAAAAGGCATCCGAAATCGCCGTGGGCAACCAACAACAGGCCATCGAGACTGCACACCTGCTCAAGGGGCTACTTCTCGTGGATGAAAATGTGGTTAGCCATTTACTGAAAAAGCTGAATGTGAACGTGAAACATGTGGAGGATGAACTCGACAAGCAAATCAGCACATATCCCAAAGTAAGCGGAAGCAATATCTACCTATCGTCATCAGCCAATTCGGCTTTACAAAAAGCGCAGTCTTACCTCAAGGAATTCAAGGACGAATTTGTATCCATCGAACACATCCTATTGGGATTGCTGCATACCGGAGATAAAACCGCTTCCTTGCTTAAAGACCAAGGCGTAACGGAAAAAGATCTGAAGAAAGCCATTACCGATCTGCGGGGTAATGCACGTGTGACCGATCAAAATGCAGAGGCTACTTACAATGCCCTGAACAAATATGCCCGCAACCTCAACGAATTTGCAGAGTCAGGCAAGCTCGATCCGGTCATCGGCCGGGATGAGGAAATCCGCAGGGTCATTCAAATTCTCTCGCGCCGCACTAAAAACAACCCTATTTTAGTGGGAGAACCCGGTGTGGGTAAAACCGCCATCGCCGAAGGCATTGCACACCGCATTATCAAAGGCGACGTGCCTGAAAATTTGAAAACAAAAACCGTTTTCTCTTTGGATATGGGTGCATTAATCGCCGGTGCCAAATACAAAGGTGAGTTTGAGGAAAGGCTCAAAGCTGTCGTCAAAGAAGTGACCCAAAGCGATGGGGAAATCATCCTGTTTATTGACGAGATCCACACGCTGGTTGGTGCCGGCGGTGGTGAAGGGGCGATGGATGCCGCAAACATCCTCAAACCCGCGTTGGCTCGCGGTGAATTGCGTGCCATTGGGGCCACCACGCTCAATGAATACCAGAAATACTTCGAGAAAGACAAAGCATTGGAACGCCGTTTCCAAAAAGTGATGGTGGAGGAACCTGATACCCAGGACGCCATTTCCATCTTGCGTGGACTTAAGGAACGCTACGAATCCCACCACAAGGTACGCATTCTCGATGAGGCCATCATTGCAGCCGTCGAGCTGTCGCAACGCTATATTGCCGATCGTTTCCTACCCGATAAAGCCATCGACTTGATGGACGAAGCAGCATCCAAATTACGGCTAGAGATGGATTCGGTACCCGAAGCGGTCGATGAGATCGAACGCAGAATCATGCAACTGGAAATCGAACGGGAAGCCATCAAACGGGAGAAAGACACCAAAAAAGTGGCTGAGTTGAGCGAGCAAATCGCCAACCTTACTGCCGAGCGCGATTCCCTTCGGGCAGCTTGGCAAAGTGAAAAAACATTGGTCGATAACATCAACCATGAATTGGAACAAATTGAGAATTACAAAATCGAAGCCGACCAAGCCGAACGAGCTGGCGATTACGGTAAAGTAGCGGAAATCCGCTATGGCCGAATCAAAGAATCCCAAGACAAGGTAGATACACTCAAAAAAGAATTGGCTGAAAAACAAGGTGCCAGTCGCATGTTGAAAGAGGAAGTAACTGCCGAAGACATCGCTGGAGTCGTATCGCGTTGGACTGGCATCCCCGTGACCAAAATGGTGCAAAGTGAGCGTGACAAACTGCTACATCTTGAAGAAGAGTTACACAGGCGTGTGGCTGGGCAGGAAGAAGCCATCGAGGCCATTTCGGATGCCATCAGGCGCTCACGTGCTGGCCTTAGCGACAAGCACCGCCCTATTGGCTCATTCATCTTCCTCGGTACGACAGGCGTTGGTAAAACGGAATTGGCCAAAGCGTTGGCCGAATTCCTCTTCAATGATGAGCAATCCATGGTACGGATAGACATGAGTGAATATCAAGAACGCCATTCTGTATCACGGCTCATCGGTGCGCCTCCGGGATATGTGGGCTATGATGAGGGTGGGCAGCTTACCGAGGCCGTTAGACGCAGACCTTATGCGGTGGTGTTACTGGATGAAATCGAAAAGGCACACCCCGATGTGTTCAACATCTTGTTGCAGGTATTGGACGACGGGCACTTGACAGACAATAAGGGCCGTGTTGTCAACTTTAAGAACACCATTATCATCATGACATCCAACATCGGATCGCACCTTATCCAGGAGAATTTCAGCCATTTGGATGAAAGCAACCGAGATGAAATTATGGCTAAAACCCGGAATGAGGTGTTTGAATTGCTCCAGAAATCCATACGGCCCGAATTCCTTAACCGGATTGATGAAGTCATCATGTTTGCTCCGCTTAGTCGGGAAGAAATCGGTAAAATCGTACACATGCAATTTGGCAAGGTGCAAAAGCAATTGGCTGACATGGGCATCGAGCTCGAAGCTTCCGAAGAAGCCCTGGATTGGTTGGCACAACTGGGCTATGATCCCCAATTCGGTGCACGCCCACTGAAACGCGTGATTCAGAAGCATATCCTCAATGAACTGTCCAAGGAAATCCTGGCAGGTAAAATTGATAAAGAAAGCCGTATCAAACTGGATATGTTTGACAACAAGTTTGTGTTTTTGAATCAATAGCCGAGAGTCCGAAGTCGGGAGTCCGGAGCCAGAATTAAGCCGTCGGCCGACCTTCTAGCTTCGGGCTCCCGATTTTTTTGCATAATTTTTGGTTATCTTTACCAAACGGATTAGCTATTTGATTGTTCCATGCCAACACCTCACATAAAATCCACTAGCAGTGTACGGCGCAAAGTCATCTTTGTATTTGTGTCCAGTGCGGTAGCTTTGGCATTGGCGTGGGTCATCAGCAGGGTGGCCTTTACGGAAATGATGGATACCGTGGAAAACGTCACTGCACCCAATCCCAAACTGGAGATGGTGAGCAAGATTTCGCGGGATATCATGCGCCTCGACCAATTGCAGCGTTCGCAGGCGTTCCTCAGCAACAATGCCTCATACAGTAGCTTTTCTACGGAGTCTGCCGCCATCGTATCGTCGCTCGACTCCCTGACGCGTTTGTACCAAGAGAATGATATCCAGCAATCGCGTATCGATTCCATCAAGATGCTGCTCACTCAACGTGACAGGCTATTTAATGCGTATGTCAAAGTACGGGAAAAGGTAGTGGATAGCCGTGAGTTTTCTGAGCAACTGCAATCGCTCAGCGAACTGCTGTACGACCCCACCCCGGATAGTGCCGTTGTCACCACTGCCAACAAACGCCGAATCACCACCATTGTCGAAGATGCTAGTCCTGCGGATATACCAGCCGACACTATGTATGCACGTGCAGACAACGATGAACGAGGTTTCTTTTCACGGCTTTTTGGTTCACGCAACAATAGGAGGCAAGAACCAGTTCAGTTATCGCCACCTCCCGTGGAACTAAGGCGGATGGTGGAAGAAGAACAAGAAACAGTGGTAGATACTATCCGTGCCATCCAACCCGATAGCGCATTGGCCCGGATTGATAGCGCTGTCCAACTTTTCCAATTGCGGCAGCAGCAGCAACGCGAATTATTCGTCAACCGCGAAATGGAGCTGACCATTGCCAGTAATACACTGATCAGCAATATGCTAAGTATCCTTCAATCTGTGGAGAACGAAGCAATGGCACAGATGGAAGTCGACAACCAACAGGCGAAAGTTGTTGTAAACGAAAGCGTTTGGCGCATCAGTGCGATCATCTTAGCGTTTTTCTTCATCACGGCCATCATGGTATACCTCATTTTGGCCGATATCCGTAAAAACAATGCGTATCGCATTGCATTGGAGGCGGCCAAAGAAGAAGCCGAATACCATGCAGCCGCCAAGCAGCGTTTCCTAGCGAACATGAGCCACGAACTGCGTACTCCGCTGCAGTCCATCATCGGGTATTCCGAACAGCTCAAACAGGGGGAGACTACGGATAAGACAAAGATAGATGCCATCTATCAATCGTCGGAGCATTTGCTGCAAATCGTCAATGAGGTACTCGACTACAGCCGTATCATATCGGGCAAAATCGTCTTGGTCAATAAACCTTTTAATGTAAGCCGCTTAATAGATAATGTGATCGATGTGATGACTACCCAAGCGTACGCTAAAGGCTTGGATCTAGTCGTCAATACCCGCATCCTGGGTTCGGGGAATGTAACCGGCGATGCGTTCCGTATTCGGCAGATCCTGTTCAATCTGTTAAGCAATGCGATCAAATTCACTGATCAAGGTAAGGTTACACTGGATGTCAGCACGGTGGTGTATGATGAAAAAACAGAGCTGAATATCGTGGTGAAAGATACGGGCAAAGGGATTCCATCGGAAGACCTAGAGCGTATATTTAACGACTTCGAGCAATCGGAAAACGCTAATTCTGGCGTTCACTTTGGTAGCGGATTGGGCTTGAGCATCGTTAAAGCCATTTGCGATAGCATGGGGGGGCACGTTCGTGTAGAGAGTAAGAAGCGATTAGGCTCAATATTCAAAGTCAACTTACCGCTCCAAACCGAAGCCGCCGTTATCACATCCCTACCTGAACGTGACGGGCTGGAAGCTGCTAAGCGTTTTGAAGGTACCGTGTGGATTATAGACGACGACCGGTTGATACTAGGACTATGCCAGCACATCCTAGATAAACACCGTATTTCCTACAGGTGTTTCACCTCTCCAAAGGACGTATTGGCGGCCGAATGGACACCAGATGTCAAAAACATCCTGATGGATATCCGCATGCCTGAAATGGATGGTACGCAACTCAATCGCGAATTGCGCAGCAAAATCAACGCAGACAGCGTAAATATCTATGCTTGTACCGCTCAAGTATTGCCGGAGGAACAAGAGCATATTCTGGCCCAGGGTTTTGATGGATTATTACTCAAACCGTTCAAGGAAGCCGATCTGCTCGGACTGCTGGGGATTTCGCCTGCTATCCATGCACCCGACGCAAGTTTAGCTACCATCCAGCACCTTTCGCTAGGCGATGAAGAACAAACCAGCAAAATCATTGCATTATTTGCGAAAGATACCACCGCGGATGTGGCTATCCTAAAAGAATACTATCAACAACGCGACTTGGCCAACGTGGAACTGCTGTCGCACCGACTTGCAGGCCGTACTGCCCAAATCGGTGGGGATAAAATTGCTTTCTATCTTCGGAAAATGGAAATCGACGCACGGAACGGGGAACTGCCACAAGCCGACGCATTTGAACAAACGATTACCCAACTGATGGATTTCGTGCAGCAATTGCAAATCCATACCCATCCCAATGTGGTGAGTATACCATAAGTATACTAACCAAATCCGTCTTAATATGCCTTAAGTTTATTACTTTTGTTGCAAAAAAAACACCACATGTCCCATACCCCTCCTCCACCCCAATCCACACCGGCAACCGCATTTGAACGCCTACTTACCGTATTGCACACCTTGCGAACGGAATGCCCTTGGGATCGAAAACAAACCATGGAAACCCTGCGCCACCTCAGTATCGAGGAGATGTATGAATTAGGTGATGCCATTCTGGAAAATGACCTAAACGAGGTCAAAAAGGAGTTGGGTGATCTCATGATGCACCTGGTGTTTTATGCTCGGATAGCCGAAGAGCAAGGTGCTTTTGATATTGTCGATGTACTCAATGGGGTATGCGAAAAACTGATCTCCCGGCATCCGCATATCTATGGTGACATCGACGTAAACGACGAGGAAGATGTCAAACGCAACTGGGAACAGCTCAAATTGAAAGAAGGCAATAAATCTGTACTCGGTGGGGTACCGCATTCATTGCCTGCGTTGGTCAAGGCATACCGCATTCAAGACAAAGTGCGCGGCGTAGGTTTTGATTGGGAGGAAAAACAACAGGTCTGGCAGAAAGTAGAGGAAGAACTGGCCGAATTCAAGCGTGAATTTGACGTCACCACTGCAGCGGCCATTGACATCGAGAAAGCAGAAGCTGAATTTGGCGATCTCTTGTTTTCATTGGTTAACTATGCCCGATTCATCGGCATCAATCCGGAAAACGCCCTGGAGCGCACCAATAAAAAATTCATCAAACGCTTTACGCACCTCGAGGCACGTGCAAAGGAAAACGGCCAGAACCTCAAAGAAATGACCCTAGCGGAAATGGATGTTTATTGGGAAGAAGCAAAAAAACTATAGCTCTCCATGCTGGAAGATATTCTCTCCCACCCCTTGTTTTTTCAATAGCACAAAATGGGAGCGCACGGCTTTAATCGCCGGATAGCAAGTGTAAGGCAAATCATATTCCTTCGCATAGCGCTTTATAATGGGCGTGATATACGGATAATACGTATGTGAGACATGGGGGAACAAGTGGTGGGCGACGTGATGCGTAAATCCTCCAAAAAGGAAATTGGCAATTGGGCTGTCCGCACTGAAATCCTTGGTAACCATCATTTGGTGTTCGGCCCAGGTCACATCCATTTTTCCATCGGGCGGCGGCAACGGGAAAATCGCGGTTTCATCCACATGGGTTGAGATCAGCGCAATCACACCCAGCATACTACCGAATACATGCATACACAGCCATCCCAGCACCACGATATGCCAAGGCTGATGGAGTACCATTATCGGAACACCTACCAAATAAAACAAATTGAAGATTTTCGCCGCAAACAGCCTATAATATTCGATTCGGGGTATTTTCACGATCCGCTTCACATAATTATCTTTTGTTCCGAAGAAATCCTTGAAATCGCGGATAAACAACCAATTCAATGTATACAACGGATACAGCAGAAACATATAGATATGTTGATAGCGATGCTGGTTAAGGTGCGGGCTATCCGGAAATATCCGCACCAAATCACTTTGCTTGATATCGGTATCCCAATGCTGTATGTTAGGGTAAGGGTGGTGCAAGAGATTATGCCGTTTTCCCCATAGCCAACTATTGCTGCCAAAGAACTCCAAGACATACATAAACCGTTGGTTATGTTTCCGCTTCTTGAAAATCGCCCCATGCGCTGCATCGTGAAAAGCATTGATGAATAGCGTAATCATCGAGAAGCCCAACAAAATATAAAACAAAAACAGCAACAAAGTGTGGTTGCCAAACGCTAGCATGCACACATACAAACCTACATACAGGAAAAGCAACAGGTATGTTTTCAGTACATTCCGCTGCCGGATACGCCCATCTTTCAACACCGTCTCCTGCACTTCCTTCTGAAGTTTCTTAAAAAAATCATCCGGACCTGCTTTCTTGTATGTGGGCTTAATGAATCCTTCCATACATCATGTTCTTTTCATGGGTTAACCATACAAAAATAATAATTATTCCCGATAAGCAGCTGATGATGGCCAATCATTACATACGCCTTACAATCCTATGACAGCTATAATTCAGCATAACCCCCCAAGTTAGCCAATAATTCCTTAATTTCGCAGCCAATATGGAAACAGTCTTAAGCGGTATCCGAAGTACCGGCAATCTACATTTAGGGAACTATTACGGTGCGGTGAAAAACTTTGTACAGATGCAACACGAGTACAATTGTTATTTCTTTATCGCTGATCTGCACGCATTGACCACCCATCCCACGCCGGAGCATCTGCATGCCAATGTTCGCCAGATCATTGTTGAATACCTTGCAGCGGGTATCGACCCAGAAGCAGCCACCATATACATCCAGTCTGATGTGCCGGAAGTCGCCGAATTATACCTGTATCTCAATATGAATGCCTATTTGGGTGAACTCGAACGGGCTACTTCATTCAAGGATAAAGTGAGGGCAAATCCGGACAATGTCAACGCTGGTTTGCTGACCTACCCCGTATTGATGGCGGCAGATATCCTGTTGCATCGGGCCACCAAAGTACCGGTAGGAAAAGACCAGGAGCAACACCTGGAAATGGCGCGCACGTTTGCCAACAGGTTCAATCGGCTGTATAAAACCGAATACTTCCCCGAGCCTTTCGCGTTCTCGTTTAGTGATAAACTTGTCAAAATCCCCGGTTTGGATGGCAAAGGGAAAATGGGCAAATCAGAAGGGGAAGCCAATGCGGTCTACTTGTCTGACAGCCCTGAAACCATACGCAAGAAAGTGATGCGTGCGGTGACCGATAGCGGCCCTACCGCCCCCAATCAGCAAAAACCAGACGCCATCCAGAACCTGTTTACATTGATGGAGGTGGTCTCCAATCCGGATACCGTGAAACATTTCGACGACCTATACAACAGGTGCGAAATCCGATACGGCGATTTCAAGAAGCAATTGGCCGAAGATATGATTGCAGCCACAGAGCCGGTTCGTACACGTATCCATGAAATTTCCAATGATAACGATTATATTAGCAAAGTGATTCGTCAAGGGAATGAAAAAGCGCGTGAAAACGCGAACAAAACATTGGCAGAGGTAAGAGAGATCATTGGGTTTAGGAGGTTTTAGATTTTAGACGTTAGACAACAGACAACAGACTTACGGGCTTTCCGACTTTCGGTCTTCCGAACTACTTCGGACTTCCGTCTTCGGACTTTGGACTTAAAAATATGCACATTGCGATTGTAGGAAACATCGGAGCAGGAAAAACAACGTTGACCAAATTGCTGGCGAACCACCTGAAATGGGAACCGCAATTCGAAGCGGTGGATGACAACCCTTATTTGGAGGACTTTTATGGCGACATGAAACGCTGGGCCTTCAATCTACAGATTTATTTCCTCAATAGTCGCTTCAGGCATATCGTACAGTTGCAGGAGAAAGAGATCAACATCATCCAAGACCGTACGATCTACGAAGACGCTTATATTTTCGCGGAAAACCTCTATGATATGGGATTGATGAGCGCCCGTGACTTTGAGAATTACAGCAATATTTTTGAAAGCATCGTATCGTACATCAAACCACCAGACCTGCTCATTTATCTTCGTGCTTCCGTACCTACGCTAGTAGACAATATCCAGTTACGAGGACGTGAATATGAGTCAGGTATCCGCTTAGACTACCTCTCGAAGCTCAATGCCAAATATGAAAAATGGATAAAAAGCTATCGCGAAGGCAAATTGCTGATATTAGACAAGGACAAGTTGGACTTTGCCAATAATCCAGAAGACCTGGGGTTCGTCCTCCAGAAAATCGAAACCGAACTGTTTGGCTTATTTTGAGTGACTTATTAACCGTCATTTCTCACTCCGTTCGAAATGACGGTCAGCTTGGGAGGTGATTTTCGAGTTACCCTGAACTCACGTTAGCTAATTCTGAGTTAAAATCGCCCTAAAGTTCTTTACGCTCTGTGCCACATCGCCTGCATTGTCTTCCCAGTTATGCTCGTATTCGGCAGAAATATTGCCTTTGAAACCCTGGCGCTTCAATTCGGCAATTACGCCCTCCACATTGCACACCCCGGTACCCCAATGGACATCGTGAGTTTTACGTGATTTCTCCGCCAAATCCTTAAAATGCAGGCTAACCAAATGCCCTTCATATTGTTTTAGGCACGCTACAGGATCCAAATCCGACCGCACCCAGTGGCCGATGTCGGCACAGGCACCTACGTATGCACTGTTAGCCTTGGCGATCGCATCCAGTACGATCTGCGGATTCCAGTAATGTGAGGGTTCAGGGTGGTTATGGATACCTACCTTTATCTTATACTTCGTAGCCAACTGGCCGATCAACGGCAAAAACTCTTCATTGGGCTCTGAGTTGATGACCTTAATGCCCATCGCCTTGGCAAACTCAAATAGTTGTTTCCATTCTTCTTCGGTATCACCATTAACTACACCAAAAGCACAGAGTTGTACTCCCCTTTTCTTTAATTCCTTCAAGATCGCTTTACGCTTGGAAGGTTCCATCTTATAATCCATCCGGCCTTCAATACCCCCTCCGATCTCCTGCCCATTGTATGCCTCCACCGATTTCAAGCCAGCACCGATGGATTTATCAACCGCCTCAAAAAAAGTAAACCGGTTGAAGGTGTACGTTTGGGCAGAAAGGTACCACCCCAATTTCTCCTCTGGCTGCTGTGCGTGAACCTTCTCTACTGATATCATACCAGCTGCAATGGCCATAAACCATACCAAAGCACTTGTTTTTACATACTGTTTCATTATCGTTTATAATCAAGTTAACAATCAATTTTCAATCTTCAACGATGTGCCTCATAGTGAAAGGAACGCACTGATTTGCGCAACAACTGCCGTTGGTCGTCTGACAACGGCCTAGCCTTTCGCAACGCACTTACCGCGTCATCCAACTGGGCGGATGTGCGGATGCCCAACGCGGCAGTAACCACCGCCGGATGCCCCCATACATAGCCCAAGGCCACATCTAACGTGGGTACACCAGCCTCAACAGCCACTTTTTCTACCGCTTTTGCCGCCCGCAGCACTTCACTATCCGTATATTGCAGGTAGCTATCGGGTGCTTTGCCTAGCAATAACCCTTGCGCCACCGCCCCCCGGCAAACCACCCCGATACCGTGTTCGGCGAGCAAATCCAGCACTTCCTCTTCTGGTCGATGATCCAACAGGCTGTATTGCATCATCACGCTCACGATATTGGAGCGTTCCACATATTCACGGATTACATTCGGACGGATGGATGAAAGACCATACCACCGGATCTTGCCTTGCTGCTTCAACAATTCAAACGCTTCGATGGTTTCGTCGATGGGGTCTTCAATGGTTCCACCATGCAACTGATACAGGTCGATGTAGTCCGTCTTTAAGCGTTTCAAGCTCTGTTCTACACTTTTCAAGATGTAGTCCTTGCTGGGATTCCACTCCCAGCCGCTTCCATCTGCACGCCATTGGTTGCCCACTTTAGTGGCAATAATCACCTCTTTTCGCATCGGCCTCAACGCTTCCCCAACATGCAATTCATTCAGTCCTTTCCGATATAAATCGGCTGTGTCGAAATAATTGATGCCTGATTCAGCAGCCCGGCGAAGGATTTGAACATTCGCCGCTTGGTTGTCGCCCAACGACATACAGCCGAAACTTACCCGGCTCACCATCAAATCCGATTTACCTAGTTGCTTCATTCGCCGTCCGTTGCACCCTCACCGCTATCATCCCTATCAATGGAGATCAATTCTACCTCAAAGATCAGCACACTATACGGAGGGATATCCGATCCGGCCCCTCTTGTGCCGTAACCCAATTCGTACGGGATGTAAAACCGATATTGTGATCCCACTGGCATCAATTGTAATCCCTCTTGCCAACCCGCTATGACACGTTCTAAGGGAAAAGTAGCCGGTTCGCCGCGGTCATACGAACTATCAAACACTTTTTCATCGGTTAACTGTCCTTTGTAATGTACGGTCACCACGTCTGTTAGGCCAGGTTTATCTCCGGCTGCTTCCCGCATCACTTCATATTGCAGACCGCTTTCCGTAGTGACAATACCTGGCTTGGCCTTGTTCGCCTCCATGAATGATGTGGCGGCCTGAATAAAAACAGCGTCTCGCCTTTCGCCGGCTTCCATAATGGCCGTACTGATCAATTGATGTTGTTGTTCCTCGCTTAAGCTTAGCTCCTTTCCTGAAAAAGCTTCCGTTATTGCCTTCGCTAATAAATCGGCATCAATAGCATCCAATCCCGTACGCTTGAGATCCTGTCCAATGGACAGTCCAAAAGCGTATGCTACGGAATCTGCACGGGTTTTCAATACGACTCCGGTTGTACCATCACTCGCTTGTTGCGCCGCAGCAAACCCAATGTGCAACAATAGTACAAACCCCGACACCACGAAAGTTAATTTCATATTCTATTCAATTTTTAGCTAATGTGTGAATTCAAACTTAGATAAATTCCCTCTTATATGCAATTCAATCGTGTTGCATATAGAAGGAATTTATCGGTCTCTCCTCTGCCATTGAGAGATAACTTTTATGGAGGAAATATACGCACTTATTTTTTGGGTTGGACGCCTTTCTTCAAGTTCGGCAGCAAAATGGCCACAATCCCGATTAAGGGCAAAAAGGAACAGACGTGGTAGACGTAATCAATCCCCTGGCTATCGGCTAATTTACCCAACACAGCCGAGCCAATCCCCCCCATGCCGAAGGCAAAACCGAAAAACAACCCGGATACCATGCCGACATTGCCTGGCAACAGCTCTTGGGCATACACCAGAATAGCCGAAAAAGCCGAAGCGATGATGACGCCGATGACAAACGATAGGACGATTGTCCAGAAAAGGTTGGCGTAGGGTAACGCCAGCGTAAACGGTGATGCCCCCAAAATAGACAACCAGATTACGTATTTACGGCCAATACGATCGCCAACCGGTCCGCCGATCATGGTTCCGGCTGCCACGGCAAACAGAAACACAAACAGGTAGATTTGCGATTGTTGTACAGATACCTGGAATTTATCGATCAGGTAAAAGGTATAGTAGCTCGTCAAACTGGCAAAGTAAAAGTATTTGGAGAAAATAAGGACCAACAATACCGCGATGGATATCACCACCGTTTTTCGTGGTACGGTTTGTTGCACGACTTCCTTAACCTTGTTCTTACGCAAGATGTAATTTCGGATGGATTTGGGCTTATACCATTTACCGATACGATATAGGATGATGATGGCCGTCAAGGCGGCAATCGAAAACCAAATAACATTAAACCGGCCAAAGGGAGCGATCAACATGGCCGCTAACAACGGGCCGATCGCACTTCCGGCATTACCCCCTACTTGGAAAAGTGACTGCGCAAAACCACGCCTACCCCCTGAGGCCACATAAGCCATACGGGAAGCCTCCGGATGGAACACGGATGAGCCCACCCCGATCAACGCAACTGATACAAGTACCCAAAGATAGCTAGGTGCCAAAGCAAGCAGCACTAATCCACACAAGCTAAATCCCATTCCCACAGGCAATGCATATGGATACGGTTTAGTATCCGTAACAACGCCCACGAGTGGTTGAAGCAACGAGGATGATAGTTGAAAAACCAGCGTAATCACTCCAATCTGCGAAAAACTCAATTGGAAAGAATCCTTGACCAACGGATAGATGGCCGGAATTAGGGATTGGATGGTATCATTAAGCAGGTGCGAAAAGCTCAATGCAAATAGTACGGGGTATATGGTTGCTGAAGCTTGCTTAGTAACGGAGGGTTCCTCGGTGTCCATACTCACTGAAATGATAGTGTCCACAAAGCTACAAAATGCAACTTCAAGTTTTCAATGAGATATCGTAATATCTTCTTCTTTGTTACTGATGGTTGATAAAAAATACATCACTATTCACACCCTTCTTCCTCCAAGACCTCCTGATCAACAGGTACCGCCGCTGCTTTCTTCTTCCCCGTAATCATCTTCACTAGTACTGGGGCGGTAGCAGCCAATACAATACCTAGGATGACATATTCCAAATTGCGCTGTACCCAAGGGCTCTCGCCAAGCAGATAACCCAAGGTGACGAGGCTCCCCACCCAAATGATCCCTCCGACAATATTGTAAAATGCGAATTTCTTGAAGTCCATCTCCACAATACCAGCTACAATCGGCGCAAACGTACGTACCACCGGAAGGAACCGGGCAAGGATGATGGCCGCCCCTCCCCTTTTGTGGTAAAATTCCTGTGCCCTCAAAATATATGCTTTTTTGAACAGCCACGTATCCTTTTGTGCCAGTAAGCGGTGCCCAAAATACTTACCACACCAATATCCTACAAAATTACCTAAGATACCGGCCGCTGAAATCAATGCGATCCAATACAATAGGGCAAGTATGGAGTCGACCGGCCCCAGCGTGAGGTTAGCGATGATAATTCCAGCTATAAACAATATGGGGTCACCTGGAAGGAAAAACCCAATCAGGATACCCGTTTCAGCAAAAACAATGAATAATAAAAGGTAAAGTCCTCCGTGTGCAACGATCCAATTAGGATCGGTGAGGTTATTGAGCAATTCGAGAAATTCCGCCACTGACTATATCAAAAATAACAAACCAAAGCAACCAACTAACACCATATGACACACCGCAAAATCATGCCATGAAAACGGCCAAGTGTCAATTAAACCAAACAGACAATAAGAAATGTCATTGGGGTGACAAAACATCAGCAAGCACTTAGCATCATGCACAGATGGCAGGCACTTGGGAGCACCGTCATCTGGTCGCCAAGAATTGCCCATACCACCTCCCCGAATCCTTAACCGTACGCTGCTGTGTCTCGAAATCAACATGGACTAAGCCAAATCTAGCGTGATAACCCTCGGCCCATTCAAAATTGTCTGTAAACGTCCACACGAAATAACCATGCACATTTAAGCCTTCCCGCTTGGCACGCAATACCTGCCCGAGGTGGTCTTTTAAGTATTGGAGTCGCAACTCATCATGCACGGCACCATTTTCGACCACGTCAGGAAATGCCGATCCGTTTTCCGTGATATAAATCTTTGGCACATTGCTATATGCACCAAATTTCTTGATCATCTCGTAAATGCTAGGGGGATAGACCTCCCACCCCATATCGGTAGTCAACGACACCCCACGCTTTTTCGGAGCAACCAATTGTGCTCGCAAATACGGCACGAAAAATGCATGCTTGACGACTTCCCGTGTATAACTTTGGATACCGATGAAATCAAAATCAAATGGCAATGCGCCATCATCTCCCGCTTTCATATATTTTTCGATGCCTGCCAATGCCTTGAAACCTACGGTCGGGTACCCTCGCCCGAGTATGGGTTCGATAAACAAACGGTTAATCAACGCATCCGCTCGCATAGCCGCTTCGACATCACGTGGCTTCGAGCTGAACGGGTGAACGCTGGAGCAGGAAAATGTACTACCTATTTGTGCCATTGGCAATTCCGAACGGAGCAAACGCCCTATGCTTCCCATGGCCAAAGCCGCATGGTGGGCTGCGGGGAAGAAATTACGCAATCCGGTAAGTCCGGGTGCATGAACTCCAAAGAAATAGCCCGCTCCCGTAAATACCGTAGGCTCATTGAGCACCATCCAATGCCGTATCCGGTCACCAAAATGCTTGGCCGCACAGGCGGCATACTCTTCCAGCCACGAAATGACATCGCGATTCGTCCACCCTCCTTTATCTTGCAATGCTTGGGGTAAATCCCAGTGATAAAGCGTCACCCAGGGTTCGATACCACATTCCAAACAACGGTCGATTAATCGGTCATAAAAGGCAATTCCCTCGGGATTTTGATTGCCCGTACCCGTCGGTAAAATACGCGGCCATGATAATGAAAATCTAAAATTAGGGATATGCAGTTGCTTGACCAATGCAATGTCGTCCACATATCGGTTGTAAAAATCACAAGCTATTTGGGCATGTTGATTTTCTTTAACCTTGCCTTTTCGAGCGGTGAATGTATCCCATATTGACTGCCCTTTGCCATCGGCATCGTATCCGCCCTCCGTTTGAAAAGCGGCGCTCGATACTCCCCATTGAAAATCATCGTCAAAATCGCCTCTAACCATGCTGAGGCACTTTTTGGGGTCCATGTACATCCAACAAACGGTCAATGATCTGTTGTGTACAATCGGGGTAATCTACCACAATTTTATGTTTGCTGTTCAGCCAAGACTCGATGGCGATATCATTTTTGGGTTTCAGGCTTTTTAAAACAGGTACCCCAAGTTGTTCGAGGGCCGAGGCATTGAGGTGTTGCTCATACTGATTTTTCATGGGAATGACCAACAGCTTTTTCCGGAGAAATAAGGCCTCCGCTGGGGTTTCAAATCCGGCTCCGCACAATACGCCAGCCGACGATGCCATGCTTTGGATAAACGCCACATTGGCGATGGGTTGCACGCGCACATTCCGCATTTCGAATGGTGTTTTATTATGCTTGGAAAACACATGCCATGTGATGTCTGGGAAACGCATCAGGTGCTTAAGGAGGCGCGCATCGTCATACGACGGTAGGTAAACCGTATAATGTCCCTGGTCTGTCACCTCCAATTGCCGAACCTGCTGCCGAATGACAGGTGTAAATATGCGTTGATTGTACTGCTTGAAGTGGAATCCGTAACTGATGCTCGTGGGTGCATAGTTTTTCATGATAAACTTGCCCAACATATCCACTTCCTTCGGTTTTGGGGATTGGACATCTAATGCTGCTGCTTGATGGCTAAGACCAATACATTCTTTGTCTCGCGTATGGCATGCCCATGCCGAAATCGGTTCAAAATCATTAATAACCAAATCGTACTGCTCAATGGGCAATGTATTGACTTCATTGATCAACCGGCGTACCGTGGAACTCATGAACGTTTTCCATAAATCCACTCCTCCCGCTTTCCCAAAAATGAAACTTAACCCATGCATCTGGTATTTTACCGGAAAAGGAAGTTTCAAATCTGCCTGTATACCGCTGACCAACACATCCACTTCTGCCCGCCGTTGCAAACAAGGCACTACATCCATGGCCCGACTAAGATGTCCGTTACCGGTTCCTTGTACGGCGTATAGTACCTTCATGTAGTAAGATTTGAGACATTAGACAACAGACCATCAACCCTGACATTCACTGGCAAATCTACAATCTAAAATCTACAATTTGAAATCCATTAGTGCCTGAATGCTGAGCCTAAGATCCGCCGGAAAAACCGGCTACTTAAATCCTCCAACAGCTTGTTAAGAAACTGAAAAATCATATTCATATCCGATTACACGTTAACCAATATGGTCTAATTACGCGTTTTCATATGACCTTATCATTAAAAACAGATGAATAATTTGTGATACTCCAGCAAGTTTCGTATTTTCAATACATGAAATCTACCATCACACTGCGTCAAGCATGAGGTGGTGACATAGCAGGTTCCTTGCCTACCGGTAGGCATGAGGCTATTGAAAAACAACTATTCTCGAATGAAGCACATCTACCTGTTCACTACGGCTGTGTTGGCTGTTTTACTCTTGTCGTCTTGGGGTTTTCATGCCCACCGACTCATCAACCGTATGGCCGTCTTTACACTGCCTACTGATATCGCTGGTTTCTACAAGGACTACGCGGATTACATCACCGAGCATGCCATCGATGCAGATAAAAGGTGTTATGTAGATACCGCTGAGTCGCCGCGACACTTTATCGATGTTGACCGTTATGGTTTGCGTCCTTTCGATACCATACCCATCCATTGGTCGGCAGCGACCGAGAAGTTTTCCGAGCGGAGGCTTATTGCCAATGGCATCGTTCCATGGCAAATCGACCGCAGCTACCGAAGTTTGGTCCGCGCCATGGCCGACAACAATCTCCGGCAAATATTACGTCATTCGGCAGATATCGGGCATTACTTGGCAGATGCCCATGTTCCTTTGCATACGACAAGCAATTACAATGGTCAGTTCACCAATCAAATCGGCATCCATGCATTTTGGGAAAGTAGGCTCCCTGAGCTCTTTTCCGAGTCGTATGATTTTTTAGTTGGTCGTGCACAATATATCGAATCTCCTTTGGAAGAAGCCTGGCGTATTGTCCGTGAAAGCTATGCCTTGGTAGATTCAGTATTGCGCATTGAGGCACAACTTCATTCGACTTTTCCCACTGACCAACAGCGCGCTTATGTAGCACGCAATCGTACGTTAATACGCACGTATTCCGATGCTTACTCGACAGCCTACCACGAAGCGTTATCGGGAATGGTAGAGCGCAGGATGCGCTCCTCGATCTTAAGTATCGGGAGTTTTTGGTATTCTGCCTGGGTCGATGCCGGACAACCGAATATCCGGGGAATCATGGCCGATACCGCTGTGCTAGACACCGTACCGATACCCACCGAAGGCCAAAAAGCCCTCGGCAGGGAAGAATGGCATTAAGGTGAAGGTCAATCGATAATTTTCAATGCCGACCTGACAGCCTCGTAATCATTCATGTCAACATTGTTCAACTGCGCATGGGCAGACACCCCTCCCGGCACCAAGACATACCGGAATTGCACGGCTCCAAACCCCAAGTAGGGTGGAGTATGGTCATGTGTAAACCGTGTTATGTAAAATCTTCCCGGTCTTGGGACGAAACTAACCGTACTGGGCCGCGAACCCGCACGGGATGTGTAGGGCAATGTAAGCACGGTGGTTCCAAACCGCATGTACACCTGGATCATCCCGTTGTCAATGATCGCTTGCGTCAATCGGGGCGCGGGTATGTGATTGACCTTTAAGTTTGTTCCGTCGATTACCGTATCACGTGCAGCTTGCTGGAACGACAACCAGTTACTATAGATGACATTGGCCGTACCAGCGGGGCCTTGGGGACCCTGTGGGCCGGTAGCACCCCGCGGACCCGCCGGGCCTTGCGGGCCTGCGGCGCCCGTAGCACCTCGTGGACCCGCCGGGCCAGTAGCACCCGTGGCACCCCGAGGCCCGGTATCTCCTCGATCTCCCTTATCCCCTTTATCTCCTTTTTCACCCTGAATACCTTGGGGACCTTCCGGGCCCTCTACTTTTTTACAAGCGGAAACGCTCAATGCAACAACTCCCGCTGCGATAAAGAGCAATTTGAAATAATTCATGGACATTTTTAAGTTAAATGATTATGGTATGTAGATGTGTGTACGAAGTAAAGCGCGACAATCATAATGACACTCGATGTCGGGCACAGTTACTAAAAATTTAGCTGTTTTTTTGGTCATGCCTGTTTTGTATCGATTGGCGATTTTTTTGTAAAAGTGAAAATAAACGCCATCTACCGCAATACCTATTTTGGTGTATTTTTTATCGGATTATAAAAACAGAAGTTTGCTTTCCAATACAGTAACCATCGTGCCTACAGTCTTGTTAAGCTCTTCCAACGTCAGGCTACCGAATCCCATCCGTATACCGCTGTACGCTTTGGATTGATACAATATGTAGCGGGGTAAATACAAATCGTAATGAGCACAAGCCCTGCTGAACTGCGTTAAATTGAGTTCCAAGGGCCAAGAAGTCCAAATAGCCAACCCGCCTTTGGGAAGAGCGAAGTCTACGTATGGATGTAAATGACGTGTTAAAAGTCCCGCTAAGCAATCTCGACGTGCTTTGTATTCCTTTGTCACCTTCTTTAGGTATCGGTGAATCTCCCCATCGGCGATCAACTCGCCCAACGCCAACTCGGTCAATGTATCGCCATACCTGTCCATCACGCCCAAAAGCTTGCTCATCTCATCGATGAGTTCGCGCGGAGCCACGATGAATCCCGAACGAAAGCCGGGAGCCATGGATTTGCCGAACGTACCCACGTAGACGACCATGCCCTCTGTATCAGCGCTCGCCATCGGCAACTGGGGGCTACCGTCATAGTGGTAGTCGTAATCATAATCGTCTTCCAAGATAATGAATCCATAGGTTGCAGCTAATTCCAACAGTTCGATACGCCGTTGGGCACTCAACGCAATCGTGGTGGGGTAATGATGATGGGGAGTTATGTAAAGCATCCGGAATGGTTGCTTCTGGCACAGCTCACGAATGGCTGAAATATCAAGCCCTTCTGAATCGAGGGGAACTGTAACGATATGTGCCCCTGCTTTCTGGAGGATCATATTGGTTGCATAATAACTGAGTTCGCTCACCACCACACGGTCGCCAGGCGATATCAACGTTTCTGCTACAATATAGATACTCAATTCCAAGCTACGCGTTACGAGGAGGTTGTTTTTGGAGATATGCAATCCCCGTGTCAGGTTTAGAAAGTTTGCCAAATTTTCTTTATAGTACGCGCTCCCTGCCAAATTGCGATAACCAAACTTCGCTTGGTTGCCCTTTCGTTTCATATTAGTCCGCAGCAATCGCGAAAGGTAGTCTACATGCGACAGCCTGGGATCCGGCAATCCATCGTCAATGCTGAGGCTCGCCAGGGAATGATCAAAAGGACTATCCAATACCGTCCATTTCTTGAAGCGGAATCCGGCAGCTGACGGGTAACCCGTCAACCCATTGCCGGCATCAACTTTCAACCGCTGCGGCCTGTTGCTTTTTCCATTGCGAACGAAAGCCCCTCGGCTCGGGCAGACTTCTATCCATCCCTGTGCGTCCAGTTCCTCATAACTGGCTACCACCGTATTGCGGTGAAGCCCCAATAATCGCCCCATCTGCCGGGTACCTGGCAGTTTGTGCCCTTCCACCAGGTAACCACGTTGTATCGCGTTGATCAACTGATGAACCACCTGTAGGTAAATCGGTGTGGCCGACTTGCGGTCTACCTGGATTAAACTGATATAGGGAACTAAAACCGGACTATCCATAAAATCAAAACTGGCACATGGTGATGTGCCGGCAAGATACGACATTTGCAAAAAATCAACGAATAGATATGTTTTCAACTATAAGACAAGCAACAATTACAAGAAAAGTAACAACATTGGTTTTGGCACTATTTGGTTTTGTCACAGGTATAAACGCCCAGCAGATTTTAGGAAATCAGCCCGATGCCAATATCACAGACTCTATTCCAACGCCGCTCCAAGAAGTGGTCATTAACGAAAATCGCCTGCAAATCCCCTTTGCCAAACAAAACCGAAACATTCAGATCATAGACCGCGCGCAAATCGACGCATTGCCCGCCCGCTCCGTCAATGAACTACTTAGTTATATATCGGGTGTGGATTTGCGCCAGCGTGGCCCTTTTGGTTCCCAAGCAGATGTAAGCATCGATGGCGGAAGTTTTGAGCAAACCCTGGTCTTGGTCAATGGCATTAAAGTACTGGATGCCCAGACCGCGCACAATAGCCTTAACCTACCCATTCCCACCGATGCAATTGAGCGCATCGAGGTGATACGAGGGCCGGCCGCCCGGATCTACGGCATCAACAGCCTTACCGGTGCCATCAATATCGTCACTAAAAAGCCGGAACAATCGGGCATGTCTGCACATGCTTATACGGGCACCGGATTCAAACAAGATACCGCCAACAATAATAACCTATTCCATGGGCGAGGCATACAGCTGGGCGGCACGTATTCAGGGAAATACCACCGTCAATCGCTCTATGGCAGCCATGAATCGGGTAATGGTTACCGTTATAATACCGCTTTCCGAAATAACAAGGCGCTTTACCAAGGCGATGTACATACCAATACGACGGACATCCTCTCGTTGATGGGCGGATTTGTACATAACGATTTCGGAGCAAATGGATACTATGCCGCTCCCGGCGACGTGGAATCTCAGGAAGTTGTGCAAACGATCTTAGCCGCCATTGGCTATCGGGCACAATTGGCGGAACGTTTCCTATTGTCCCCAAGAATAAGTTACCGATATGGGTATGACGATTATCGCTACTTCAAGCATGACCTCAGCCGTGCACGTAGCCAACATCACACGCATACGATCAATGCGGAAATCAATGGCACCTTGCAAACCAATTTGGGTGATGTCGGATTGGGCCTGGAAATGCGCAATGAAACGATCAGAAGCACCAATATTGGCGACCACGACCGGAATAATTATGGCATGTATGCCGAATTCAAAACAGAAAAGATCAAGGACCTCTTGCTTAACGCAGGAGCATACATCAACTATAATTCTGACTATGGCTGGCAGGTGTTTCCGGGGATTGATCTGGGCTATCAGCTAAATAATAATTGGAAATTAGTGGCGCATACCGGCACGGGACAACGTATCCCCTCTTTTACCGACCTGCACCTCGACCAGCGGCCCGGCAACATCGGCAACCCACGGCTCTTGACTGAAAACGCCTGGCACGCCGAAGGCGGTATCCACTACGCAGACAGCCGTTTCGTGGCCCATACCCGGTATTTCTTCCGAAACATCAACGATTTTATCGATTGGGTACGGATATCATTGGATGAACCCTGGCAACCGCATAATTTTCAGAAAAACCGTACACAGGGCATCGCCTTTTCGGGTAGCTATAGATTATCCCCCAGTGAGGCAAAATCGGCTTGGATGGCTGGGCTGTCCTACACATGGCTTTCTCCCAAGTTTGAAGACAGCCATGAAGCAGGTTTCCTTTCCAAGTATGCCATCGAAAGCCTGCGTCACCAACTGGTGGCAAACCTCCATGTAAAAACCGGGCGATTTTCTGCCACGGCAGCGGCCCGCTTCAACGAACGGATTTCATATCGGAGTTATTTCGTTGGAGATGCGCGAATAGCCTACCGACTTCATCCATTGGATGTTTACCTGGATATACAGAATATCTTTGACGTCACCTATATCGAAGCCGCGGCAATTCCCATGCCGGGGAGGTGGTTTAGTTTAGGGGCTAAACTGGTTATCGGGAACTGATAAAAAGACCGGAGACGGGAGACCGAAGACCGAAGTTTGGATAACCTCCGTCTTCGGTCTTCTAACTTCGGTCTTCTATCTTCAGTCTTTCTTCTCCAACAGCCGCCAGACTACCGCAGCCACTACCGCGCCAGTGACGGGCGCCACGATAAACAACCACAGTTGGCTCAGGGCTACGCCACCGGCCAATAAAGCTGGGCCGAAACTACGGGCAGGATTTACAGAAGTACCGGTAATCGGGATCGCGACCAAGTGAATAAGCACCAACGTAAGACCGATAGCTAATCCCGCCATGGTGCCATTGCCCCATTTCGAGGTCGCGCCAAAGATGACAAACAAGAATAAGAAGGTCAGTACGGCTTCCGCGAGGAATGCTGCCGAGGTGCCATATTCATTTTGGTAACCTGCCCCCCAACCATTGGAGCCATACGCCCATTCGCCGGGCGTGAAACCGGCAAGCTGCCCACTTAATACCTGTTGCAAGACAAATGCTCCTAACAGCGCCCCAATCAACTGGGCAACGATGTAGGCAATGGCATCACCTACCGAAATCTTGCCATTAACCAGCATGGCAATCGTAATGGCCGGGTTGATGTGGCATCCGCTAATGCCTCCGATGGCATAGGCAAACACGACAACCGCCAGGCCGAATGCAAAAGAAATACCCAATAGGCCCAGCCCCGAAAGCCCGGCCATTGTGTCCACCCCAGCTACCGCAGCAGCACCGCAGCCAAACAGCACCAAACCGAAGGTACCGATTAATTCAGCTACAATTTTCGTTGATGTTTTTATTTCCATGATTTTAATGAATTGGTTTATATCAAAGATAAGTATTATCGATAAGGTAGTACGTATACCCTTGGTTTTTAATTCGATATGTAGCTATTCTACGACAACACCAAATACAAAAAAAGCCGCGCTTCACAGCGAGGCCTTTCCATTTAACCAAACCTAACAAAATGAATATCTTAAAATTCATTTTGTTTGCTCATCCATGCCCCAAAAAAACAGACACCTTTATGGATAAACCTAACAAAATGAATATTTTAAATTTTATGTTATTGGCTCATCTGGGCAACAGAAAATTTATACGAAATCAGGTAAACCTAAAAAAATGAATGTTCCTTTCTGATGCCACAAAGATGGTGCTGTGATGTTAGCTTCCCGTTAAACAGCAATTAATATTTTGTTTTTTTAATAGCATTTGAAATAAAGAGAAAGGCTGCCTTTAGGCAGCCTTTCTCTTTATTTCAAATGCTAAAAAGGATTTCTTATGATCGGAAACTACCAACCAACTGTCCAGCCATCAGCCCAATCCGGTTTACCTGTACCGTTACCAGCACCTGTAGCCTCAGGATTTTCAGTGAATACCTTCGTGATGTCGACTGCGTTTCCTGCGGTATTCGCTCCTTTTGCTTTAGTACCTATATTTTCAAAGCGAACGTTAGTTGCTTTCAAGGTACCTGCTTCTACGAAAGCCAACCCTTCGTCGTGCTGGATATCAAAACCCGTAGCCCAGTTGCTCAATACGACGTTGTCGAAGCTACCGTTTGTGCCCACGCGCATCTTAATGGCTTGCGGTTCTGGTCCGCCATCGCCGTTACCAACCAACGTCAGGTTTTTAATTACCGGGTTAGATATCGGTGTTGCACCATGGTTGCTTGAGTTATTGTCAGCTTCGATTCCCCTGTTGCCATCATTCGACCGAAAACCGTACCAGTACTCTCCGGTACCGGTCCATCCTTCTGTCCAGTCAAAAATGTCGTCGCCTACGGATTCATGCTTGTTGATAGCTACTAAATACCTTGCATCAACTGTACCTCCAAACCATTCAAAAGCATCATCAGATCCTTCGTAAGACTGCACATATTCGATGGTAGTGCCTTTACCTACACCGAACAATGACAATCCATTAAATTCCTTTTCACTGTTATAGGAATAACCAGAATATTCAATACGCAGGTACTTAATTGACCCCGAATTATCATTGGCGTTTGTCCCACCATATGTCAGATCAGAAACCTCCGCTGAAGCGGTTTCCGCTTTGTTGATCGGTGCGCGACCGCAGATAACCACTCCGCCCCATGCGCTAGGTGCTTTCGTGGTTGCCGTAAACACTACAGGGTTGGAAGCACTGCCTTCTACATTGATCTTACCCCCTTGAGCAACTGCGATGTAACGGATATCTTGACGAGCGGTGCTTACATCAGTCGCTTCAATTGTTACGCCCGCTTTGATTGTTAACGTAGCACCCTCATTCACGATAAGTTTTCCCGTCAGTTTGTAAGTGCCAGACTCCAATGTAACGGCACCTTCGTTGATTTCTCCATGTAAGTCATCCCTGACCACCTCAAAACCACCACCAGTTGGCGGTTCTACCGGGTCATCGCTACACGAACTTAAACCCAATACAGAAACCCCAGCAAGGACTAAACCGAACTGATTGATTTTCGAAAAAAAAGTCGATCTTTTCATCATCTTCATTTTATATAATTATTTACAACGCAAATTTATGCACCAACAATTACCTGAAAATTAGGTTAATATTAAGCTTGCATTAACAGCTATAACGCATACTTGAATCCGAGAGAAAACCAAACCCCTCTTTTATAGGACACAATGGTTACCGGTGCATTCGCATTATCTTGGATCCTCTCGTATGCAGGATTAAGCAGATTCTTTGCAGCAGCATCAATACCGAACCGCTTGTTCAATTTGTATTTCAGAACAAGGTCAAGCGTGCTCACCCCTTTATCGATCTGGTTTCCTTTCTGCTCGGTTCCAAGTGCATAAATACGGTCCGAAAAATAGTTATACACCACTGTCGCCATTATATTGGATTGACTACTCCAAGTCCTGCTATAGGATAAATCCGCATTGGCAATAAAATCGGATGCACCCGTAAACGCCGCCCGATCATGGGTCGTATTCAAATTATAACGGGTTTCCCTTCGTACCTTGTCAGCATTCAATTCTTGGTCGGTCTGCATATATGCGGCATTCCCACCCACAGAAAGTATGCTCATACCGTTGTTAAAGTCGAATAGATCCTTCTTCACTTCAACTTCCAATCCATACACCGTTCCCCAATCGCCGGTATTGATGAACGAGATATCATTGGTCGAAGAGGCAAGTGTTATTTGGTTGATGGGATCAACGATATATTTCCCGAACACCGTTATTGACAATAATTCGGAAATTTTCGGGAAAGCTTCCCACTTCAAATCCAAATTATAATCTTGCGACGGATATAAGTCAGGGTTACCTTGCTTTTTCTCGGTCACATCTTCGTAAATAAAGAGCGCCCGTTCTTTGAATTGCGGAAGGGTATAGGTTCTGCTCGCACCCAACCGGAGATTCTGCTTTTCAGTTAGCTCATATTTCAAATTCAAGCTTGGCAAAAATCCATTTCTGGAAAACGTATTGGTTGTTCCCGAACGGTCGAGGTTGGTCAGGTAGTAGATAGATTGCTTGATATGTTCATACCTCAATCCTAAAACACCGACTAGTTTATCCGCCAACTGATAATCAACCGCACCGTAGACCGCATGAATATTTTGCTCACCCGTATAAACCTGGGGAAGATCCAGTGTGAATCCTTGAATGGTAAAGAACCGGGAACGATTTTGCTCATTAAAAAGCACATCTAAATTATCCGTATCAACTTCTTGCTGCATCCCTTGTTGATTGAGGTTGAAATTAAACTGAATATCTTCAAAATCGCGTTTTTTGAACTTCCCGTTATAACCAATCGTGATGGCACCTTTTTCGTTTCCAGATTCACCAATCTTGTAATTCCCCGCCAGGTTGACGGCGTAGTCGCGCTCAGATAAATCTTGGTAATACCGGTGATTATCAGACGGATCGTTTCGTACCGCCACCCGATAACCTAAATCGTCGGCAACTCGTGTGATATTCTGCATACGATCTGGCATGGTGCTCACCACATTATTGACGGATAACCCCCAGTCTATATCCAATCGGTCAGTCAATGCATGCGTTCCCAACAATTGATTGACAAATATTTTATTTTGCCTGAACGTGCCTCGTTGAACGATACCTGTGCTGTTTTCCGCTAGGTCACGGATAAACCCGCTGTACGTATCTCGATATTGGTCAGAACTATTGACAAATAGGAAGTTATACGAAAGTCGATTTGACTGATTGAACTGGAAACCAGCATTTAGCATCCCGGTGGTGTTAGTCGTATAACCAAACCGAACTTGGTCAAAGTCTTTCAATTGCTCACCACCTGCCGCCAATTCCCTGTTGAATCCCGCTAAATAATTGTAATCATTGCCATACTTGACCGTACCAAATAGACTCAGTCGGCGGCCTCCCTGAAACGCAAAGGACTTGCCTCCTGTGACGCCCAGCGAACCCGCAATCGGCTGTCTTGATATCGGATTTAATGAGTGATCAAAATTCCATCCATCTAACGGGTCTTTGGGTACACCATAATTCACAAAACCCGATACACTCGGGCCCTGTTGGAAGCTGAAATTATCCCATTGGTTAATCGTATTGGTATTCGTTGTTCCTCCAATGCTCAGTTCGAGGAATCCATCGCCGATATAGTTCTTGCTCTGTATATCCACATTTCCCCCGGCGTAGTCGCCTGACATGTACGCACTGTATACTTTGTCAATAGCGATGTAATCGACAATATCGGTGGAGAAAAGGTCCAAATCGATATTCTTGCGCTCAGGGTCATTAGACGGGATCGGCAGTCCGTTCAATGTGGTTGTATTATACCGATCTCCCAACCCCCTTACATAGATTTGGCTGGAGCCTGCCATTCTCGAAATCCCACTCATCTTAGCCAAAGCTGAAGCAGCATCTCCCACCCCTTTCCTTGACAATTCCTGAGCGCCGATCATTTCAACCATTACATTGGACTGTCGACGCATATCCAGCAATACGGCTTCGCTCACGCGCTCTCTCCTTCTTACCACTACAACTTCATCCAATAACGAGTTCTCCGCCAAAAGCGACATACTAACCAATGCCGGTTCATCGGTAGACACGGTAAATGTGGTCGAATCGGAAAAGTACCCCACCATCGAAGCTGTTATACCGTATTCTTTGGAAGCATCTTTGGGGAGTGGGATAAAAAATTCGCCAACGGCATTGGATGTTCCACCATAATTGACACCTGACACATTTAGCGTCACACCCTCTAGCGGTTTCAGCGTCTCGATATCCAGTATTATACCTCTTACCCCCGAACCACTCTGCCCCGATACATTCAGAGAAAGACAAGTAAAAGCAAAAAATAAAAGGTAGAGAAAGTAATCGTTTTTGATCATTATGAGTCGTTAAATTTCCTGCAAAAAAAGAAACTTAACATTACCTCATTGTTAATAGAAAATGAATGAATGTTTAGGTTTATGTTAAAAATATGTTTATTAGCTCATTTACAGTAAATTAATCAGCATCATTTAGACAGTCTATGCCAGTACCCCGAAACAAACGCAATAAAAGCCAGCACAAAATGCCGGACATGCTAAAACACCTCCGCTACGGCATGTAAGGGCAGGTCAAACGCTTGGGCAACTCCTTGATACACCACTTTGCCTTCCACAATGTTTAATCCTTTCATCAATGCTTCATCCCTGGCACAGGCTTCTTTCCAACCACGATTGGCAATTTGGATGATATAGGGTAACGTAGAATTGGTCAACGCCAATGTTGACGTAAACGGCACGGCACCGGGCATGTTAGCCACACAATAGTGTAAGACATCGTCGATAATATAGGTAGGGTTTTCATGCGTGGTGGGCACACATGTTTCTACACAGCCACCCTGATCTACCGCCACGTCGACAATCACCGTACCAGGGCGCATCGTCTTCAACATATCACGGGTAATCAGGCTAGGCGCCTTTGCACCGTGTATCAAAACAGCTCCAATAATCAGGTCATGGGTTTTGATCATTTTTCTGATGGTGTATTGGCTGGAATATTGGGTAACCACATGCGAAGGCAGGATGTCATTCACATAACGCAGCCGGTCGGTATTGATATCTAAAATGGTCACGTGCGCCCCTAATCCAGATGCCATTTTCGCAGCTTGGACACCCACGATACCGGCACCCAATATCAGCACCCTACCGGGAGGCACGCCTGGCACACCTCCCAGCAGCACTCCCCGCCCCCTGACTGGCTTTTCCAAATAACGCGCACCCTGCTGCACCGCCATGCGGCCGGCTACTTCGGACATCGGTGTCAACAAAGGTAGGGAATGATCCGCCTTTTCAACCGTTTCATAAGCAATGCATACCGCTCCCCTACCGATCATGGCTTCCGTAAGGGCGATACTCGAAGCAAAATGGAAATAGGTAAAGATGATCTGGCCTGGGCGCGCAAGACGCAACTCGTTATCGATGGGCTCCTTCACCTTAACGATCATATCGGCCCTAGCCCAAATATCGTGTGGATCAGTCACCACTTCGGCTCCAGCACTCTCATATTCGGCATCGGATATCCCACTTCCTTTCCCAGCACCCTGTTCAACCAAAATATGGTGATCATATTGCTTCAATTCAAACACACCAGATGCAGTTATCGCCACTCGGCTTTCATTATTTTTAATTTCTTTCGGTATTCCAATAATCATATTAATATAAAATTGATTTTTTATCCAAAAATAGACAAAATATTAAGTAAATATCTTATATATTATAAATATGACATTAAAATTCAAGACAAAACACAATTTATATAAGTGAAATATCTAAATAAAACCAAAATATCAGAATACAAAATCAAAAAAACATTAAAAATATGCATTTCACGACAATTCATACTGCCGACAACCAAATAACTCGCGTCATGCGTATACGACCAAGCATATCAATAAAGTTGCATTAATATGGTGTTTTTATAAGTAGAATCCCCTAACTTCGTTCATTTACGTAACAGGACTCTTGTTAAGTGAATGGCAGCAAGAACACAAGACCAGTATTATGCATGAACACCATACAGACACCGTCATCCAACTGAATAATATCACCTATCAGTACCCAAAGGGCGAGTCATTGCACTTTAGTGACCTTGAAGTGCCTACGGGCAGGCACACCCTTATACTCGGTGACTCTGGCAGTGGCAAGACCACATTATTACACATCCTGAGCGGGTTGCTCAAACCCATTACCGGAACCGTACAGATAGATGGGCAGCCACTTTACGAATTGACCGCACGAAAGCTAGACCATTTCCGCGGCCAACGCATCGGTTTAATCTTCCAGGAAGCACATTTGGTCAAGAGTTTAACGGTGAAAGAAAACCTGCAAATCGCACAAGGTTTCGCCGGCGCCAGTATCGATAACCAGCGAATCCACGAAGTATTGTCGTTGCTGAACCTCGAAACAAAGGCTAACAGCTATCCGAGTAAACTGAGCAGGGGGCAGATGCAGCGAGCCGCCATCGCACGGGCGGTCATCAATCGCCCGGCAATTCTGGTTGCGGATGAGCCTACTGCGTCACTGGACGACCGGAATACAGCTAGCGTACTGGAACTGTTACTTACTCAAGCAGAAGAGCATGGGGCCACGTTGGTCGTTGCCACGCATGACAAACGTGTAAAAACCCGGATTGAGCATGCATACCAACTGTAACCACCTGTTGATATGATGATTTAAAACCATTTGCGCTCGCCTGAGATGAGACTTATTGCCAACTTAAAAAAATGAATACACTACAAATAGCTTGGAAAAATATCCGCCAAAATCCGGCGACCTCCATATTGGGGATACTGCTTACTGCATTTGGCACAGGAATATTATGTGTATTGCTCCTTACCTCTCGACAAATCGAGGAGCAACTTGATCAAAATAGCCGTGGCATTGACTTGGTAGTCGGCGCAAAGGGAAGCCCCATCCAACTCATCCTGAGCAGCATCTACCACATGGACAATCCCACCGGGAACATCAACCACCGAGAAGCACAATTGCTGGCGGCCAACCCGATGGTCAAGCTCGCCGTGCCGCTGTCCCTGGGCGATAACTACCGGGGCCATCGTATCGTTGGCACGGATAGTACCTTTTTGCAGCTTTATGGATTGGAATTGGCTCAGGGAGCACTTTGGAAAGCGGATTTCGAGGCGGCCATTGGCGCAGAAGTCGCAAACAAGCACGGGCTTAAAATAGGAGATCGAATCTATGGTGCCCATGGCTTGAGCACCGAAGGTCATGTACATGACGATCACCCCTATATCATAACCGGAATCTTCAAACCAGCACACAATGTTACCGACAGGCTGATACTGACCAACCTGTCGAGCGTGTGGCGCATGCACGACGACCATGAACATGATGACCACGAACAAGATGATCACGACCATGACCATGATGGACACGACCATAGCCATGATGGACACGACCACAGCCATGACGTAGCCGGTGTGGATGAACATGAGCACCATCACGGCGAACAGCATGATCACGACCATGGCGAACACCAAGAAGAACCACTTTTGGTAAAGAGCATCATGGGAGATATTGGCAGTGGGGAGCGCGAAATCACCAGCATGCTCATCCAATACCGGAATCCCTCGGCAATCGGCATGTTCCCGCGATTAGTCAATCAAAACACGGCCATGCAAGCGGCCTCTCCCGCTATCGAAAGCGCCCGGTTATTTTCACTGCTCGGCATCGGTATCGATTCCCTGCAAGTGTTAGCTTATGTCATCATGCTGATGGCCGCGCTTAGCGTATTCATCAGTCTCTATAATGCACTTAAAAGCCGGAAATACGATCTGGCTGTTATGCGCACATTGGGTGCCTCTCAGGGCAAACTGTTCGGCATAGTGATTGCTGAAGGAATATTGCTTACCTTTGTAGGTGCAATTGCAGGGATGCTGATTGGCCATCTCGCCCTTTACCTCATTGGGGTAAGCACCGATGGCTCCACTACGCTCAATGCGTGGAAAATGGTACCAGCAGAAATCGGATTGGTGGTTATCGGAGTAACTATTGGTTTTGTGGCCGCCGTTATTCCGGCGATAAAAGCATATAAAACCTCTATTTCACAAACATTGTCAGGAAATTAACGATGATAAAGAAACTTTTTTTAGCCTTAATGGTCATTACAGGTGTTCAAGCAGCTTATGCTCAGCAGGACCTCCCTTTCGGAGAAGTACCGGATCACACACCCATGATGAATGACACCTGGGAAACCATCAACAAATTGATGTATAAGGTTACTTATAAAGATAATGAAACCATCTATACGCCACATTTCCCGGACGATTTAAAAGCCCTAGACAAAAAAACGGTCACATTACCGGGTTATCTCGTGCCCATGCACGGGGGCAGGGATCACGAAACGTTCATGATTTCTGTCTTGCCCATTATGCAATGCATGTTCTGCGGGCAAGGCGATATCCCCCCTATGGTCGAAGTTTTCATGAAAAAAGGCAAAAAGGTTCGTTTCACCGAAGAACCCATCAAAATAAGGGGTAGAGTCCACCTGAATGCCAATACGATGGAAGGCAATTCGGAGATACAAATTATCGATGCAGAGTTGATTCAATAAGAATGGTTCGGTCTCATGCGCTAAGGCTGCCGTTATAGTGACGATGAAAACTATTTGAGCTGAGCCAGCTCACCTCCATTCGTGATATTGTCACTATATTTGCGTATCATATATTAATCAAACACGCATTCCGAACCACCATGAGCAAATCGATTTTAGTGCCCACCGATTTTTCCCAAAATGCAATGGCGGCTGCGCGTTATGCAGCCCAAATGGCCCAACAACTTGAATGGTCTGTGCGACTCCTGCATACTTTCACGCCCTTTTCGTCTTCCTTTGCCGATGAGCATTTCAATGACGAGCTAGTCGAACACGAGACGGGGAAAGCCCAGGCCAATATGGACGCCTTCCAGACGGAGTTACAGCAAGCGTTTCCAAACGTGGAAATCTCCGCATCGTGCGAACAAGGGTTACTTGGAACCCTATTGCCCCAACTCGCTGGGCAGCTTGACAATGAATTGGTCGTCATGGGTACCAAGGGAGCCTCTGGCCTCAAATATGTGGTGTTAGGCAGTAATACCTTCGAGATTATCCGGAAATCCCCCATACCCGTATTGGCTGTACCCGAGAGCTATCCAACATTTCAATGGCAAAACATTGGCCTATTGACCAATTTCAAACAATCAGACATTGATGCCTTGCAAGCATCGGTAGCAATTGGCGGCATCCCCAGAAAACTGACTTTGCTACATCTCATTGAAAAAGACAGCCAAAAAAACGAAGGTGATTTAGCGCTATGGGGCGAGCACATCTATGAACGTACCGGGATCAAAGAAATTAGCTGCAGCGCTGAAACCATGGTCAACCGAATGGATGTCCGGGAAGATTTCTCCGAATATGTGTTTAACATGGCTGAATCCGAAGGTGTGGATGTGTTGGTCGTCACACACGAGCGGAAAAACTTTCTCTCGAGACTGTTCTCCAAAAGTTTGGTTAAAGCAATTGCCCACCAATTAAAGATACCCGTATTCTTCCACAATAGACATCACCGGTAGATACCTATCGGTTTAGCAACGCGACTTCCAAGCACGCAACTAACGCAGCCGTTTCCGTGCGTAGGCGGGTAGTTCCCAATGTAACCGGATGGAAGCCATTGGCCGTGGCTTTACTGACCTCCGAAGGACTGAAATCCCCCTCTGGCCCAATCAGCACGAGGTAATTACTCGCAGAAGGCGCCGCTTGATTGATATAAACCTTGTGCCCGTCCTCACAATGGGCAATCATTTTGTGTCCATCGAATCCGTATCCCACTAAATCGTCATACGAAACCGCTTCATTGAGCTTGGGAAGGTATGCGTTCTGTGATTGCTTCATCGCCGCCACCATCACTTTATTTAGCCGCTCCGTTTTCACTTCCTTGCGTTCAGAACGTGCACAGATGATGGGGGTAATCTCATCGATCCCTATTTCCGTCGCTTTCTCCAAAAACCACTCTATCCGATCGATATTCTTGGTAGGTGCTACGGCGATATGGAGGTGATACGGCCGCTTTCCATATTCGGTTTCGACAGCAACGATTGCAAGTACCGTCCGTTTCGGATGAGCATCCGTAATCGTCGCGGTATACATGCCCCCCCTGCCGTCGATCAGCATAACCGAATCCCCAACGACGAGGCGCAGCACACGTACCGCGTGCTTACTCTCCTCTTCACTGAGCATAAATGCCCGGTGGTGGGGTTGTATATCCGGTGTATAAAACAGTTGCAAAACAAAAAGACTTAATCGGTATCCTCGTCATCCGAATCGTCGACAAGCTCCAGCTTCACAAACTCGATGTTCTGCTGGGTTTTCTTCATGATGATGAAATTATACCCGTGGAATTCCTTGTGTTCTCCCACATCGGGTATCTTATCGAACAAGTCACTCACCAAACCCGAAATGGTATCATAATCGCTACTTTCGGGCAGTTCTCTCGGAAGGAACTCATTGACATCGTGCACATTGGCACTAGCATCGACCATGTATTCGGTATCAGATATTTTTTCGACCACGGGTGTCTCCTCATCATACTCGTCTTGGATCTCGCCAACCAGCTCCTCTACGATATCCTCCAACGTAACCATTCCGGCTGTTCCTCCAAATTCATCCAATACAATGGCAATTTGAATGCGTTTTTGTTGGAATTCAGCCATTAAATCATTGATTTTCTTCGTTTCTGGGATGAAATATGGCTTACGAATGATGTTTTTCAGCACTAACTCCTTCCCTTGTGCAATGATGGGTAGGATATCCTTGGCATGGACGATGCCAATAATCCGGTCAATGTTATCGTCGTAAATCGGTATCCGCGAATAACCTTCCCGCGTGATGTTTTCAATGAACTCATCCACGGGGCAATTCATTTCAGAAGCAGATATCTTGGTACGGGGCACCATGATATTCTTCACGATCCGCTCATTGAAATCAAATACATTCTTAATCAGTTCGTGCTCCGCGGTATCCAACGCCCCGCTTTCCCTACCTTGGTCGAGCAAATACTGCAATTCTTCGGAAGAATGGTGCGCTTCACCTACGTTAATCTGGAAGCCCATTAACCGGAGCAAGAAGTTCGCAAATCCGTTTAACACCCATATAATCGGCCGGAATACGATATAGAAAAACCGCAGGGGCACGGCGATACTCATAGCGGTGGCTACCGGCCGTTGAATGGCAATCGATTTCGGCGCCAGCTCACCAAACACGATGTGGAGCACGGTAATGATACTAAAGGCCAGTACATGCCCCAAGTTCTTCGCTAACGCACCCGTAAGTTCCACGTTGAACCATCCGAAAATACTGGTTACGATATCGGTCATCACGGCCTCACCTACCCAACCTAGGCCAAGGGAAGACAGCGTGATACCCAATTGAGTAGCGGCGAGATAACCATCGAGATGACCGGTGATATGCTTCGCCACTTGAGCCACTTGGCTACCTGTCTTGATCTTAATCTCGATTTGCGAAGCGCGCACCTTGACAATCGCGAACTCGGCGGCTACAAAAAATCCGTTCGCAAAAACCAAAAATAATGTCCAGAAAATTTCCCAGCCCATTAGGTCTCTGTTAGGTTAACAAACGCTTTCTGATACAGGTCGATGGCGTCTTGTATCACTTTGTAGGCATAAGAACGCCCAAAGAGGCGTTCGATGGTCACATTCTTCCGCTCCAATGCCTTGTAATCTTGAAAGAAACGGACAATTTCTTTCATGGTATGCGGTGGCAATTCCGAAAGGTCATTGATATAATTGACCGACATATCGTTTTTCGCCACGGCGATGATCTTGTCATCTTGCTCGCCATTGTCAATCATGTGCATCACCCCGATCACCTTGGCTTCGATGATACTCATGGGATAAACATCGACCGAACAAAGCACCAAGATATCCAATGGGTCTTTGTCATCACAATAGGTTCTGGGAATGAAGCCGTAGTTGGCCGGGTACATCACCGATGAAAACAAAACACGGTCTAACTTGATGAGACCGCTTTCCTTGTCTATTTCGTATTTCGCTTTCGAACCTTTGGGGATTTCGATAATGGCATTGACCGAGGACGGAACGTCGTCACCAGGGGATACTTCATGCCATGGATGTGATATGCTCATTAAGATTAGAAGTTATAATATTAAGTACCTGTCGTGTCGGCTTCATTCTTTTTCAGACGCATCCTCCTTTTTATCAATGCAAATATAATGGGGGTAAACGTCAATGTAATAAAACCGAAAATAATGTATTCAATGTAATTGATAATCTGCGGAAACTCACGCCCCAGGAAATATCCCGAAAGGGTCAATGACGCCACCCATATCAAACAGCCCGCGACATTGTAAAGTGTAAATTTCTTGAGATCTACCCGTACTACTCCTGCAAATATAGGTGCAAATGTACGGATTATTGGAACAAAGCGGCCGATAATCAACGCGGGCCCGCCGTATTTATGGTAAAACTCCTCTGCCATGACCACATATTTGCGCTTGAATAGCCACGAGTCTTTTCGCTTAAACAACATCGGCCCCGTTCGCCTCCCAAACCAATATCCCGTGAAATTGCCGGCTATGCCAGCGATGAACAGCCCCAAGCATAATGTTGCAATACTGACATCCAATAAACCAGAGGCACAAAACAGGCCGGCTAAAAAAAGCAAGTAGTCTCCGGGGAGAAAGAAACCGAAGAAGAGACCCGTCTCGGCATATACGATAAATAACACAACGTAAAAGCCTCCGGATTTGATTAAAGCTTCGGCATCTAACAATTGTGAAAATGACTCCCAGAACTCTTGCATAAATGTCAGTTGCAAAAATACGAAATATTCATGTCCTGTCTAGCACAAACTCACATCAACTATGTAAGGGTACCTTTAGGTATTATGGGTCACCGCTGATATCGCATTCCTAATGGCCTCCGCGCTTTCGGCAAGCTCTTCTTGGCTAAGCTGTAATTTTGGCCGGTTGAAATCCAGGTCACCCACCCCGTTGATGGGAATCAGGTGGATATGAGCATGGGCCACTTCCAACCCAACCACGGCCACCCCCACTTTTTCACAGGGATACACATTTTTGATACCTTGGGCCACGATTTTTGCAAACACCCATAAGCCCATGTACTCATCGTCTTGGATGTCAAAAAGATAATCGGTCTCCTGCTTTGGGATAACCAAAACGTGCCCTTTGGCCAACGGACTGATATCTAAAAAGGCTAAGTAATCGTTACTTTCAGCCACTTTATGCGCTGGGATCTCCCCTGCAACTATCTTTGAAAATATGGTAGGCATCCTTTTTGATTTTTTAGTTACAAAAACGGCTGTTTTTTTGGTGGAAAACAGCCGTCGGAAAAATAAGGTCGGTGTGTGCGGTTATGGCAGACCCGCACATAACCGTCACGATATTTTACCTCGATATGTCGAGGATTTCCAATTCGACTTCACCCGCCGGCACCTGGATCTGGGCCCGGTCGCCGACCGATTTACCCAGCAACCCCTGGGCAATGGGAGACTTAACCGATATTTTGCCGGCTTTCAGGTCGGCCTCTGTCTCAGACACCAATTGATAGGTCATTACAGCACCGTTCTTGATGTTTTTGAGCTTGACAATAGACAGTGCAAGCACTTTTGATGAGTCGAGTGCAGATTCATCAATCAATCGGGCACTGGCCAATGTATTTTCTAACTTGGCAATTTTGGCCTCGTGCAACCCCTGCGCCTCTTTAGCCGCATCATACTCTGCATTCTCAGACAAGTCCCCCTTGTCACGCGCCTCGGCGATGGCTTTGGCAATCTTCGCCCTGCCTTCCGTTTTGAGGTATTGCAACTCTTCCTTGAGTTTCTCCAACCCCTCTTTGCTGTAATACGTTACTTCTGCCATAATCATTTATTGTATAAAAAATAAAGTCAAAAAAAGAAGCAAGACCATGTCATCGTAAGTGACATGGCCTTGCTCGTTGATTACGAAGATAAGAATTATTTTTTGATTAACCAAATAAAAGCGGCCAATCTCCGCTTAATGAAGCACTGATGACACGCCTGCCGACCAATGGGCTGGAATCAGTCGGATTTTAATTACTGATCGTTGCCAATTGCCTACTTACATTCGCCGTTAAGGGTTATCGACAAACTTATAGCCCATCCCCCTAACTGTCTGCAAATATGCGGGTTTATCAACATTCAGCTCGATTTTCTTACGTAAGCGCACGATATGCATATCCAATGTACGGGTGTTTACATTGGAGCTATACCCCCAGACCACCTGCATCAGTTCGTCGCGACTAATCACTCTACCCACGTTTTGCAGAAAATAAAGCAAGATACGGTTTTCCAATATCGTCAACTCGATCTTTTTGCCATTTCGTACGAGCGAATGGATATTCGGGTGGTGCTCGGTGTCTCCGAAAGTATACAAGTCAGCACTCTGACTATTAACAAAGTACTTGATTTTGTTTTCGATCATAGCGACCAACACATCCATGCTAAACGGCTTGGTGATGTAATCAGACACGCCGAAGCTGTACGCATCGATCTTATCCACATCCTGGGATTTGGCCGTCATCATGATGATCAGATTAGTAAAACCCTCTTTGCGCAAGTTGGCACATATTTCGGACCCTTGTTTGCCCGGAAGCATCCAATCTAGCAAAACAATATCAGGCTTCTGTTCGAGGATTAGTTTTTCTGCCTCATTGCCATCTCCTGTTTGCACCACCAGGTAATCTTCAGATTCGAGACGGTGTGCCACCAAAAAACGCAGGTTCTCGTCGTCTTCGACAATGGCTATTTTGATGTTTTTGTACATAAGCTTGAATACGATTTATTACTGTTTTTTCCAGTCAACCCGGTTTTCTTATCCAATGTCGACCTATCTACCTAATCTATGGGAAAAGCCACTCGAAACGTCGTGCCTTTTCCCCATTCACTTTCCACCGATATATCCCCACCCATAAAATTAACCAATTCTTTGCAAAATGCGAGTCCAAGCCCCACACTTCCCTGCTGGTTATATTGGTTCTGTACCCGATAAAATTTCTTGAAAATATGCGTCAACTCTTTTTTTGCAATACCAATCCCCTTATCTGCAAACTGCATGACTACCTGTTTCTTAGACTGCTTGACCGTGATACTTAACACCTTTTTCTCCGGTTTAGAATATTTATATGCATTGTCTATCAGGTTTTGAAAAATACTGCCCAACAACACTGGATCGATAAACAGGGTCCTTTTCAACGCCACTTCACATTGAATATCCAAATCCACATACTTGATTTTTGAAGCAGCAATCACTTTATCACAAAATTCGTGCAAATCGACTTCCTCCCGCTTTATTTTTATCGATTTATTTTCAATCTGTGTGAAGGAAAGCAGCGTGTTCATCAGGTTATTCAGTTTGTCTGCTTCCTCATCCAGTATCTTTCCGTAAAGCAATCGTTCCTTATCCGATAGCTGCTTGGCGCTGTAAATATTATTGCCAGCAATCTTGATCACGCTGACCGGCGTTTTAAACTCATGCGTCAGGTTATTGATGAAATCATACTGCAGCTTGAACATCCTTTTGTTCACATATAGGTTTCGATAAATCAAGTAGGCAATGATCGCTAACAGCAGATATATAGACAGTACTCCAGCCATTACCGGCAGAAACCGCCTGTTGATTTCCGAGCGAAGGTAAAGCCGACTTGAACTAAAATAAATCTTATAGTCTGCCAACGCGCCCGGCAGCGGCGTTTCCGTTGTAAATAAATCTGGGTCGGTGTCTATAGACTCGTATACCAACGGTTGAATCTGTACGTGCTGGTATAATTCGGGAACGGTGTTTTCCAACACCAACTCATTGGCATCGATGATATAGGTCAGGATGTCTTGCTCGTAATTGACATCATGTGAATGCTGGCCATACATCAGTTCCTTATATATCTTCAGGTCATCCCTCCGGGGTATATTCATATAAGATATCTTACCGGGGTTTACCGAATAAAACACCTTGAAGATATCATCGTCCGATATGGCCCTGCTGGTATCCACACGTTCAATAAATGCGGCAAACTTCACCGCCATATTATTGAAATCATCCGAAAGAGACAGTGGCAACTGTCCGTTTTGGTTCACTCCGGCCGTTGGGTACCCATCTGTATCTTGGGCACCGAACTGGAAAACGCCTTTGGGATAAACCACCAAACTATTGGCCGAAAACCCGTAGTCGATGGTTTCGTCATTGCTCAACACCACATCATAAAACGTGATGCGCTCTACAAACGGATAATTTGCCAATACGCTATCCGCATAAACCGACACGCCAGCTGAATCCAAATACCCTTGATAAAACGAGATTTCGGGAATACGGTTGAGGAAAAAATCGTTGAACGGCCCAATATTATGCTCTAACACCTCCACCTTTCGGGAAGCAAATTCATTTTCCACATACTTAACGGTCAGGTTGCGAGCAAGGAAAGCCGCTAGTACGAAAGAAGCAACCACTACCACGATAAACGCAATGATCAAGGTGTAATTGATGCGATAGATATTACGTTGCTGCTTCATGCCGTACGGGTTAACACGAACACCTACAGGAGTCGGAGCTTGTTCATCATTTCAAGTACTTATCAAAGAACGCACCTAACTCGCGATAAAACATGATGCGGTTATCCTCGTCGCGAAAATACCTTCCTTCTTCTTCACGTAGGATATACGTGATGGGAATCTTCCGCTTCTTGAGTTTTTGGACAAACTGGTTGGTTTCCGTCACGGGGCTCCAACTATCCTTACCGCCCTGCGCAATGAAAACCGGTATATTGATGTTATCGGTATGAAACACCGGAGACATGGCCTTGATCAATTCAGGCTCCGTTTCCGGATTACCGATGATTTCATAATACATCTGCAAATAAGGGGTAAGGTGGGGTGGAATCTCTTTCAGATAAGTAAACAAATTGGTAAAACCCGAATAGGACGCGGCGCACTTGTACAAATCCGAATGGAAGCTCGCACCGTGCAGGGCGGAATACCCACCGAATCCTTCACCATAAATACCGATGCGTGAAGAGTCGATAAGCCCCTCAGATATGAGCCAGCGCACGCCGTCTGTAATGTCGTCCTGCACCTTTCCTCCCCATTCTTTAAAGCCGGCCGACCAAAATTCTTTGCCATATCCGGTAGATCCCCTAAAGTTCATTTGGAACACCGCAAACCCGCGATTCGCAAAAAATTGCACTTCCGGATTGAACCCCCATCGGTTCCGACTGCTCGGTCCATTATGGGGATATACGATCACTGGTACCTTTTTCCCTTTTGTTCGTGGGGGCATGGTCAGGTATCCTTGTATTGATCGTCCATCACGCGACTCATAACTAATGGGCTTCATTTCGGCGAGTTTACGATCGCGCAAGGCCGGATTATTATCCGCCAACTTCACCAGCTCATCCTCCACGATGTCGTAATAGTATATCGCCCCCGGGTCCTTATCAGTATAAGAATGTATAATGAATCGATTGCGTGCTGTATCCCGATCCAATATGCTTACTTCATATCCGGCTAGTTTTTGGCTAATGGCATCGTATACCTTCTCGGTTTGCTTATTCAAGAAATGCCGTTGCTGATTCCATGTGGCATAGGTAGCGTAAGACATCTCTCCGCGATCACCGGAATATCCACCATGATCCACGTCCACATCGGGATGGCTATAGATAACACTCACTTCTTGCCCGGTCTCCATATCAATCACCACCAAAGCCAGCTTGTCACGACCGATATTGGAAAGGGCAAACACGTGGCTCCGCTCTTCGTGCGAAAAGCCTAAAGGCATGATCGAGTTGCGGAAACTGTTACTCATCACAGGCCTAAAAGGCCCTTTCTCACTATCCCGGTACAGTACGGTTTCCCGCACACTATCACTGGCCAGTGCCAATCGCAATTCTCCTTGCATATCGGCAAACCACCGGATAATATTACCCGGGTTCTGAGCGACCAATTCCTTCTTGCACGCATTCGTGTGGAGCCTGTAGACATCAAAAACGGAAGAGTCCCGTTCATTCAGCGACACCAACAATCCGTCATTCATCACCTTTGTAGGGGTCACCCAACGCAACTTGACCTTAGAAGGGGGGATTAAGTGGCGGGCTGCAGACGAAGAACGATTAACAGCGAATACTTGAAGACTATCATTACGCCGGTTCTTGGTAAAAATCAATTCGTCGTTATCTGCCCAAAAAAAATTCTGGATTCCCAAATCGGTTTCCGAAGTAACCCGCTGTTCATTGTCATTTTGTTCATCCGGATGGATGATGTAAATGTTTTTATGACCTTCATATAACCCCAGATAAGCGATGGATTTGCCATCTGGAGATAAGCGGAAGTTGGTTTTCTCCGGCGCAGAAAAAAAATCTTCCACCGGAATAACCTTTCCCTTTCGGTCGTTACAGCTTATTAGGCAACCTGTAATGACCAATGCGGTCAACAAAAATAAATAACTACGCAGCTGATGGCACATGCTTCCCTCTCTATATTTCCAAAGGTGAAAATTTTTACTGTAAAACTCTTTTATGCAACCTTAATTTTACACGTCTCAATATACTGTTTTCCATAGAATAAATGTGCGTTTATCGTTTATTTTTAACGATACTTATCAATGCTAGGCATTTTGCTTTTTTATTTGCGATGAAGCTTACCTGCCTGCCCTCCGAGAGGTGGGCCGCAGAGATGCAGAATTGTTCGTATTCTTTTGCGAGGAACAATCCATACAGGTTTCCGCTCCCTTTCAAAGCGAGGACAAGGACAGCGCTATATTTTATTAGGATTGCGTATCTTCGCCCAATGTTTCTTTATAACGTGACCATCATTGTCGAACAAGACGTCCATGAAGACGTCAAAAAGCATATTGAGCAGCAATTGTTCAACCAACCGGAAGCCCCTGAAGCAGTCGCGCTTTTGGAATTGCTGGACTCCCCCCATGAGGGCATTACATACTGCATACAGTTGCGTACCGAAAACCGAGAAGGCATTGCTTCGTTTCAGCAACGGCATTTAGCCGCTTTCCAACAACTGGTAAGCACCCGATACGCGGGAAAAGTATTGTTTTTTGACAGCACCATGAACTACTTAATACACGGATAATCACATGCAGCTTTCCACAACCCCCATACAAGGTTTAGCCATCATCGAATCGCCCATTTGGAGAGACGAACGTGGCTATTTTATCGAAACCTACAACGAAAAAAAAATAAAAGAGCACGGGATCGCAGCGCGTTTTGTACAGGATAACCTTTCCTATTCCCAAAAGGGGGTGCTCCGCGGTTTACATGCCCAGGGTGGCGACCAAGCGCAGGGCAAATTGGTTCGCGTGCTGCAAGGCAAGGTGTGGGACGTCGCGGTAGATATCCGCAAAAACTCCGCAACCTATGGGCAACATTTTTCCATCGTATTGGATGCTGAAAGCGGTCGATCATTTTGGATCCCCCCGGGCTTTTTGCACGGGTTCTTAACACTAGAAGACCACACGTTATTTGCCTACAAAGTGACTGGTTTTTACGATAAGGCCGGAGAGCTTGGGGTGAAGTGGGATGATCCTGATTTAGCCATTGATTGGCCAGTTAGCGACCTATCCCTTATCGTATCGGAAAAAGACGAACAATTGCCTTATTTAGGCGAGATCACGAGTCCTTTTTAACCGAATCTATATTATCATTATCTTCCACGTCAGTAATCCCCTCGTGGAGTGAATCTTCGTATTTCGGGTTATACTTCACCTTGGGGGTTAAGAAGTGTAAGAGAACCAGCCTTGAATATCGGAAGTTAAAGGGTGCGAAAAGTAAAATGGTGATTACCAATGCACCGAGGTATACCCAAGGAGATTCACTATGCGTTACTTGGTACGTAATCAATCCAGCGGCGACCACCTGCCCCACCGAGAAGGCATAGCTAACATACATGGCGGCATAGAAGTAGCCGGGTTCAATTTCAAAGCGGAAACCACAATGCGGACATATCTCGTTCATCCGTCGTTTCTTAAAGCCATAGGTGTTGCCTACAAACATGTCACCTACCCTGCATTTCGGGCATTTGGCAGTAACTACCGCCTTGATCTTGGAAGTACGACGCATTGGTGCCACGATGAAGAGTTGGGTATGTCCGTGCAAAAAACTTAATTCAACACGATGGGCTCATTGTCCACATTTACCGTTTTCTTGCTCCGGTATTTTTTATACCAAAGGATACCGACACCTAATGTCGCGATGTACGGAATGGCCAGCAAAAACAGAATGGCTTTATTCAGCCCCTTCCCTTGGGTATTGCCGTGTTCAGTTGCATTTTCTGCGGTCAGGGAACACATGGCGCATTGCGCCTGCGTTTCATCGGGCACTGACACAAATAGTAGTGTCGCGATAGCGATCGCTCCAAAAAAACGCTTCATGGTATTCATGCTACAAAGATACACAATTTCCTTAACAATCATTTGTCATCGAACACCTCAAATCGATCCCAAAACCCGTCCTTTGGCAATGTTGCGGATAGCTCGATAGGTTCTTTTCGTATGGGATGCACAAAAGTCAGCCGTTTAGCATGCAAACAGATTGATCTTCTCAAGCTCCCCCTAGGATAGCCGTATTTATGGTCGCCCACAATCGGACATCCCATGGAAGCCAATTGCGCCCTGATCTGGTGTGTACGTCCCGTCAACGGATAGACCTCAATCAGGTAATAACCATCCAAGGTGCCCAGCAATTGATAATCCAATTCGGCTCTTACCCTACCTTGTGCCTCCACATCATGTACTTTCGTGATATTTTGCGTACGATCACGCGAAAGCCAATGCACCAATTTGCCCTCAGGCGCTTCCGGTGCTTTTCGGACAACCGCCCAATATGTCTTTTGAATCTCCCGCTCTTTGAAAAGCAGTTGCATCCGCTCCAACCCCTTGCTAGTCTTGGCGAAGAGGATCAATCCGCTTACCGGGCGGTCCAGCCGATGCACGACTCCCACGAACGCGCCGTTTGGTTTGCTGTATTTCTTGGTTAAATACTTATTGACCATTTCCTCTAACGGCTCGTCTCCACTTGGATCCGCTTGCACCAAATATCCCGCCCGCTTATTGACGGCTAATAAATGGTTGTCTTCATAAATGATGTCACTGTCGGTAATAGGCATAGTCCGTATCCTCACATTAGCAGGTGCAAAGATACGGTTTTACGGAGTGACCATCAAATCCACAAATGCATTTACGGGCATTTCAGCCAATGTATTGAAATCCAATGACGCCTCCAGTAGCTGCCGTTGCTGCTTGGCTGAGAAAACACGGGCTAAATTGGTCTTATACTTCTCAATCAATACCGGCATGCCTTCTTCCCTACGCCGCTTATGGCCAATGGGGTATTCCACCACCACTTCATCCAGCACGGTTCCATCTGTCAAGGTCACGGTCAGTCCATTGGCGATGGAGCGCTTTTCAGGGTCATGGTAATCCAAGGTAAACTGTGGGTCTTCCTCGGTCTCCATTTTTTCACGCAATCGATCAATGCGTGGATCATTGGCTACGTTATCCTCATAATCTGCAGCAGTAAGCCGACCGAAAATCAATGGCACCGCAATCATGTACTGGATACAATGGTCGCGATCGGCAGGGTTATGCAACGGTCCTTTTTTGTCAATGATACGAATGGCCGCTTCATGTGTACGGATACGAATATGTTGGATGTCTTCGGCTGTTTTACCTCGTTCTCGAAGTTTGCCATGCAACGTCATCGCCGCTTCCACCGCGGTCTGCGAGTGGAATTCGGCCGGGAAAGAAATCTTGAATAGCACATTTTCCATCACATACGACCCGTAATCCCGTTGGAATTTGAATGCATTGCCTTTGAACAACACATCATAGAATCCCCACGTCTTGGCTGTCAATACCGATGGATATCCCATTTCACCCGTTTGGGCAATCAATGCCAGTCGCACCGCGCGAGAAGTCGCGTCTCCGGCTGCCCATGACTTGCGGCTGCCTGTATTGGGCGCATGTCGATAGGTACGCAGTGAGTGCCCGTCGACAAATGCAAGTGAAACCGCATTAATCAATTCATCACGCGACAAACCGATCAGCTTTCCGACAACAGCCGTGGAGGCCAGTTTAACCAGCAATACATGATCCAAACCAACCTTGTTAAACGAATTTTCCAACGCCATTACGCCCTGAATCTCGTGGGCGCGAATCATCGCATCCAATACCTTACGCATCGTTAGCGGTGGCTTACCGTTAGCCACCGCCGTACGCGAAAGCCAGTCAGCAGTAGCCAATATTCCACCCAGGTTATCAGATGGGTGCCCCCATTCTGCGGCCAGCCACGTATCATTGAAGTCCAGCCAACGAATCATCGCCCCAATATTGAAGGCCGCATGCACGGGATCCAATTGGTAGGGTGTTCCCGGCACCTTGGCACCATGCGGAACAATGGTTCCGGGAACCACCGGCCCCAACAATTTGGTGCAAGCGGGATAAGTCAGTGCCTCGAAGCCGCAGCCCAAGGTGTCTAATAAACAGTAATGGGCAGTTTCAAAAGCTGACTCGCTTTCAATTTCATAGTTGAGGGTGTAATCTACGATATCAGTAATGACACTATCCGTCTCCGGACGGATGTTTGAAATGTATGATGACATGTTTTGTTATTGAGAATGGATAATATATGCAACTAAAAGGTATTAAATTTTCGACGTCAAACTTGGTTTTGAGAGCAAGTAGTTCAGTTAACGTTCACCCAGCGGAATAAAGGCCCTCGGCTCCGGCCCGGTATAATTAGCGCTTGGACGAATGATTTTACCGTCTTGCCGTTGTTCAATCACATGTGCGCTCCACCCGGTAACCCTTGAAACAACGAAGAGCGGTGTGAAAAATGCTGTCGGCACCCCCATCAAGTGGTAGGATACTGCCGAAAACCAATCCAAGTTGGGAAACATTTTTTTCTCTTCCCACAATAATGTTTCCAGTCGCTCAGCAATGTTAAACAAGCTCAGGTCGCCCGCTTCTTCCGATAGGCGCTTTGCTTCCTTTTTGATGACCACATTCCGCGGATCCGACACCGTATATACCGGATGCCCAAAACCGATGATCACTTCCTTTCGTTCCAACCGTTGCCTAATGTCAGCCGCAGCCTCATCGGCATTGGCATAACGGCTTTGGATCTCGTACGCCACCTCATTGGCCCCGCCATGCTTCGGGCCACGCAATGCCCCGATGCTTCCCGTGATACAGGAGTAAATATCCGATCCCGTACCAGCGATGACCCTACCGGTGAATGTAGATGCGTTAAACTCATGCTCAGCATATAGATTGAGTGAAATACTCATGGCTTTTACCCACGATTCCGATGGCTTTTCTCCATGCAATAAGTGCAGGAAATGCGCTCCGACGGATTCATCATCTGTTTCCACATCAATGCGCCTGCCATTATGCGTGTAATGGTACCAATACAATAAGGCCGATGCATAGGAGGCTAACAATTTATCGGCAATGTCACGTGCCCCTACGGCATTATGGTCGTCTTTTTCGGGGTATATCGTGCCCAACACCGAGGTATATGTGCGCAAAACGTCCATCGGATGCGCCGCAGCGGGGATTTTCTCCAACACGTTTTTCACTAGCCGTGGTAAACCACGCAAAGCCTTCAATTTCGTTCGATACGCCTGCAACTGTGCATGGTTGGGCAATTTACCGTGGATCAATAAATAGGCCACCTCTTCGAAAGAAGCCCCCTCGGCCAGATCCAAGATGTCATATCCCCGATAATGGAGGTCATTGCCACTTCTACCGACAGTACATAACGCCGTATTACCTGCCGCTACACCGGATAAGGCCACTGATTTCTTCGGTTTGAACCCCGTTGGTTGGTTAGTATCGCTCATAATTTGGTTTTTTGTCTTTTTGTTTTTCTGCTTTTTGATACGTTCCGCAGCCCCGTACTCATGGCCGCATCGAGAACGCTCTCGCAAAGGCGCTAGACCCTACTACTCCGGTCTTCCGTCTCCGATTTAAAAAACTACTTCCCATACAACTCATCCAGCTTTCGCTCAAAGTCGTGGTAGCCGATACTATCGTATAACTCCGCGCGGGTCTGCATAGTATCCAGTACCTGTTGCTGCGTGCCATCCTTTCGGATATGATGATATACCCGTTGAGCTGCTTTGTTGGCAGCACGGAAAGCCGATAACGGATACAGCACCAACGATACCCCTGCAGCGGCCAATTCTTCGACAGTCCACAGCGGTGTCATGCCAAACTCCGTGATATTCGCCAGCACTGGCAAGCCAGTTGCCGCCGCAAACGCCCGATACTGCGTAAGGTCATTCACCGCTTCGGCAAAGATAAAATCGGCCCCTGCTTCGGCATAAGCCACCGCACGTTCTAATGTCCGCTCCAACCCTTCATTAGCCAGCGCATCCGTTCGGGCGCCAATCGCAAATTGTTCATCGGTACGTGCGTCTACCGCCGCTTTTAGGCGGTCGACCATTTCCGACGTAGCCACCAGTTCCTTATTAGGCCGATGCCCGCATCGCTTTGCCCCCACTTGGTCTTCCATGTGCAAGGCCGCGGCGCCGGCTTTCACCAATGCTTTCACGGTACGGGCGACATTAAATGCCGATGGGCCAAAACCCGTATCAACATCTACCAATAACGGTGTATCACATACATTGGTAATGCGTTCGACATCGATAAGTACGTCTTGCAAGGTTGATATACCCAAGTCCGGCACGCCCAATGACCCCGCTGCCACGCCGCCGCCTGACACGTATATGGCCTTGAACCCCGCTTGGGTAGCCAATAGCGCATGGTTAGCATTGATCGCACCTACGATTTGTAGTGGCTTTTCGGCATTCATGGCGGCACGCCAACGCGCTCCCGCTGATAACGGATGTTTGCTCATTATCGTCTATAATGGTGACTGCGGTAAATATACGGGATATGCCCGAGGTAGGCAAGCCATCCCTATATTGTTACGCCTTGATGAACAGCGATGGAACTGTAGGATAATTGGCCACAGCTTTCGTCAAGCTAGGAACAAAAATCTTCGTGAAAAATGATTTATGCGGCCTTACAAACACCAGTAAATCAAGTTTTTCAGAATCAATGGCCTGGCTAACCGCATTTACATCCACCTTGCTAACCTGCAATTCCTTAAAGGAAACATTCCAATTTGGGAAAGCCTCCCTTACTTTCCGTTGCCAGCGCTCACCTTCTTTTTCGTCCCTCTTCTCTCCTTCTTTTAGGAAATGAAGCACAGCCACCCGTGGGTTTAACTGTACGGATTGGCGAAACGTCAAAAGGGCGTCTAATTCGGCATCCTGATAGTCACTAAAAAAGCCCATCCGCTCCAGTGCAAAATCTGGCGTGTTAATCGGAACGACCAATACCGGTATCGGTGATTTTTTGATTACCTCGTACGTAGTACTGCCAAAGATGCTGTCTGTAATGTTAGAAACACCTTTCGTACCCATCACTACCAAGGAGATCTCACCTTGCTTGAGCCGCTCTGTCACCACGTCAATCATAAAGCCTTTCACGCATTCGCCGGCGATGTCTACCCCCGGAAATTGCTTAACGAGATTTTCTGTCAGGTTTCGCATGCCTTCGACAGCCTCGGTCTCGGCCCATTTAATCTGCTTGACACTATCGCCTTCCTCTCCATAACCTGCATAAAGTGCGATATACACATGCAATAATTGAACCTGTTGCCCGGTTGCCTCCGCCAATGAGCAAGCATACGCTGCGGCGACATAGGCATTTTTTGAAAAATCGGTAGGAACTAAAATCGTTTTCATCTGCTTATATTTTTTATGTCATGCGGCTCGACCAAACGACTACCGGTGAAGGCGGTTATATCGGCGTCGCCGCTTAAAAAGGTTATTGACTAGGATAACATCGGGTCTTGGAGAAAATACCGGATGACATCCGTCGTCGTCACAATGCCGATTGCCTCCCCTTTATCGTTAACCACAGGCAAGGCATGGAAATCGAATTCGACAAACAGTTTCGCCAAATCAGCGATCGTGCATTCGGGCTTCACTGTCTTGGGGTTAGAAACCATCACCTGCTCCAACCTCAGCATATCAAATATACCGATATCAGCATCCTCTTCTCCCTCAAAGATACCGCCAAAACTCAATCGGAGGATATCCGTGCGGCTGATAATACCCACCAATTTGCGATCCTTCACCACAGGCACATGCCTGATATGGTGCTTTTTCATTAAATCATGTACGTGGTACAATTCGTCATCGATGTTGACGGTCATCAGATTTTTGGTCATGATACTGCCCACAGGCCGTTGCATCTCCATGGTCTTTTCCTCCTTTACAAACAAAGTAACACAAAAAATGAAATCAATGGGTGATTCCAAATCACCAAAAAAAATGACGTTGGTCAGCATATCGAAAAAAACACGCTGCACGTCCTAGCGACTTTGCCTGAAATTATTTGGGCCCTAAAGGCCCACTTTACAGATAAGAACGGATTACCTTCGGTGAGCCCTGTGGGGTTTACTTCGCAGCTGCTTCGTGGTTTTGTCGTGTACCTAGCGCAACTAATATTGTCCTCAAAAAATGATAATCTTTATATTTGTCGCAAATCTTTGGTCAATGGGCGCTGTTCGTGCAAAAAAACACTTAGGTCAACATTTCTTAACGGACAGGAACACCGCCTCCAAAATCGTCAATGCACTACGCCCGGAATTGGGTTACGACACTGTATTGGAAGTTGGTCCCGGCATGGGGATTTTATCAGACTTTCTGCTCGCCAATGAACGCTACCACACCTGGCTCATTGATATCGATGGAGAATCCGTGCAATTCTTGCGTGATAAATATCCCCAGGTAGGCAGCAGGCTTATCCATGGTGATTTCCTGACACTGGATTTTTCCATGCAATTCAATGGGAAACTGGCCATTATCGGTAATTTCCCTTATAATATCTCCTCCCAGATTCTATTTAAAGTCTTGGAAGAACGGCAGCGTGTCGTGGAAGTTGTGGGCATGTTCCAAAAAGAAGTAGCCGAACGATGCACGGCGCAGCCGGGCAGTAAAGAATACGGGATACTCAGTGTTTTTATACAAGCATTCTACGACGTCGAGTACTTATTTACCGTCAAGGCCGGAGCGTTTAATCCACCGCCGAAAGTGCTTTCCGGCGTCATCAGGTTAACCCGCAATGCAACCGACACACTGGGCTGCGACGAGCGATTATTCTGGAGAGTGGTGAAGGCTGCATTTAACCAACGTCGCAAAACCCTGCGCAACGCGCTATCAGCCATCATTCCCAAAGAAAAAATGCACACAAACCCCCATTACGAACTTCGTGCTGAACGGCTTTCCGTAGCCGATTTCATCGCATTGACGAACGAAATTTCATCCGAACTATGACAAGATCCTCTACGAAAGTCCTGATCGTGGATGACATCCACCCTGTTTTCTTGGAAAAACTAACGCAACAAGGCATTTCTTTTGACTACCTGCCAGAGGCCACCAAAGACGAGGTGGTTCCACTCATCCCACAATATACCGGCTTAGTCATCCGTTCGAAGTTTTACGTCGATAGTGCATTCATGGATATGGCATCCCGATTAACCTTTATCGCACGCGGGGGGGCTGGCATGGATAATATCGACGAGGATTATGCTTTGCAGCGCGGCATCACCCTACTCAACGCTCCGGAGGGCAATCGGGACGCTGTCGGCGAGCACATGGTCGGCATGTTGTTGGGGCTGATGAACAACCTCTACCGAGGCAATACGGAAGTGAAAAGCAAATACTGGCGACGAGAAGAAAACCGGGGAATGGAATTGGGTGGCCGTACGGTGGCACTCATCGGTTATGGGAATAACGGACAGGCCATGGCGCGAAAACTATCGGGATTCAATGTCAAGGTTATCGCCTACGACAAATACAAAACGGGATTCAGTGATGAATATGCAACCGAAGTGAGCATGGAGGAAGTCGTAAAGCATGCTGATGTACTGAGCCTGCACATTCCGCTTACCCGTGAAACACGCGGGCTAATCGATGACGAATACCTGTTCCATTTCCGTAGACCTATTTTCTTCCTCAATGGTGCGCGCGGAGAGATCGTACAAATCCCATCTGTACTGAAAGCGCTTGATGAAGGGAGGATACTCGGTGCTGCATTTGATGTCCTGCCCGTGGAGAAATTCCCCGCACTTGAAGACCAACCCTGGTTCCACCAGCTCATACAGCATGATCGGGTAGCATTAAGCCCGCACGTGGCGGGTTGGAGCGTGGAGAGTTATTTTAAAATAGCCGATGTATTAGGAAACAAGGTATTAGCATTTTTGAATCGTTCCGATTCGCAATCGGGCGGATAAGCATTACTAAATATAGACCTCCAATATCAGTACCCCCAAAAGGCCCACAACAGATACGATGGTTTCCATCAATGACCACGAACGGATGGTATCTTTCACACTCAATCCAAAATACTCCTTAAACATCCAAAATCCGGGGTCATTCACATGGGAGAACATCAACGAACCCGCCCCTGTGGCCAACACCATCAGTTCGGGGCTGGTATTGGTCGATACGATAAACGGCAACGCAATTCCTGCAGCAGTGAGCCCTGCAACCGTGGCGGAACCCAATGAAACCCGGATGGCCGCCGCAATACCCCACACCAAAATCAACGGCGAAAACGTCAACTCGGATGCCCAGCCAGAAATGTAGTCACCTACCCCGCTATCCACCAGCACTTCCTTAAATGCGCCTGCACCTCCAATAATAAATAGAATCATCGCCACTCCCCGCACCGCTTCTTCCAGCTTACCCATAATCACTTTCATTGTCTTCCCCCTGGCAAGCCCCATGGTATAAATCGCTACCAGAACTGCGATCAGTAAAGCGATGATCGGATCGCCAACAAAAGACATAACCATCATCACCACGGAATCTTCAGGCAATACAAACGATAATGTAGAAGCAAGCGCAATGAGTAGTACCGGCAATAATCCCGTAAAAACACTCACCCAAAAGCCCGGTATCTCCGATTCGTTGGGTACTTCCACATCTACAAACTGAACCGGGGGATTGGGTTTGATGCCCTTCAATGTCCTTGAAAAGAAAACACCACCCAATATGATCGCGGGAATGGCAATAATTACGCCGTAGATCAGGGTCAACCCCATATCCGCATGATACAACGCCACAATTGCAGAGGGGCCGGGATGAGGTGGCAAGTACCCGTGGGTAACGGACAATGAAGCCAGCATCGGCAATCCGACATACATCATCGGCAACCCCGTACGTGCCGCAATCGCAAAGACAAATGGAATCAAAATGACAAACCCTACACTGTAGAACATCGGAATCCCCACGACAAAACCGGTCAGCACCATGGCCCACTGAATATTTCGCTCACCAAAAGATTCGATCAACCTCGTGGATATCCGATGTACCCCTCCACCATCGGCAATAAGCTTGCCTAACATGGCACCAAACCCCAAGATCAACGAAAGGAATCCCAGTGTACCGCCCATACCCTTTTCGATGGAGCTGACCACGTCGGTAACGGCCATCCCCTGTGCGATACCTACGGCAAGCGAAACGATAATCAGCGAAAAAAAGGAATTGAGTTTACAGACAACAACGAGTAACAATAGCAGCAATACGCCACACACAACAATAACAATAGGCATAATTTCAAATGATTAGTTATTCGGATTGTTAAAATTCATCTTTTACTTTTTCATACAGCCGCATAAAGCGTTCGACATTTACCATATAGATATGATGTCGTTCGATATCAGGGGTAAAGACCGCTGCGGCATCGTGCTGCTTTTCAACGGCATCGAAATCGGCTATTTGCCCCAATGCTTCCAACACCACCAGGTAAGCGCCTTTTGCGGCACTTTCGACGTTTGCTTGTACGTAAACCGGCTTATTGAATACATCCGCCAGCAGCTGAACCCATAAAGGCGATCGGGCAAAACCACCGTTAGCGTAGATCACCTTAATGGAACCGGTCAATTCCTCCAATACCTTCCCCACACTATACACCCCATAGACGATGCCTTCCAGCACTGCCCGCGTGAAATGGGCCTTGGTGTGGTGCATGGACACGCCAAAAAACAAGCCCTTGGCTTCCGCATTCCAATGGGGGGCGCGTTCTCCGGCAAGATAAGGAAGGAACACCAATCCTTCAGCTCCGGGCGAAACGGTTGACGCTTCTTCAAAAAGCGAATCATACCCGTTTTCGCCTTCCAAACCGCCCGCGCCGAAGTTATCCCGATACCATTGCAACACTACCCCTCCGCTATTCACCGCTCCCCCCAACACATGCCGTTTACCTGTAAGCACATAACTGAATGTACGTGCTTTGTCATCGGTTTTTGGTCGGTCGAACATCGTTCGTATCGCACCACTGGTACCTATCGTCACTGCGGCATCCCCCGGATGCACGGCACCGACACCCAAATTGGCCAAACAACCATCGCTACCGCCGAGTACAAACGGCGTATCCTCCGGGATATGCATCGCTGCTGCAATAGCTTTGTCCATACCACGCACAGTATAGGTTATTGGCACCACGGTCGACAGTTGATCTGGTGACACGCCCGCCAATTCCAACGCTGGAGCATACCAACTCAGTGTATGGATATCGAAAAGCCCCGTGGCGGAAGCAATCGACTCATCCACGAGATACTGCCCGAATAGCTTGAAGAAAACATACTCTTTAAGGGATATGAATTTGCTGCCGGCGGCAAAAATATCGGGCTGGTGTTCACGCATCCACCCCAATTTACAAAGAGGCGACATCGGGTGGATCGGTGTACCCGTATTCAGGTAGCAGTCGTGACCCAAGGGGGTATCCTTCAGTCGTGCGGCAAACGGCTCACTACGCGTATCGGCCCAAATGATGCAATTCGTTAATAACTTATGCGACTCGTCTACGACGATCAGGCCATGCATGGCACTGCTAAAACCCACACCCAATACATGTGCTTCAGGCGACGTACGCACTATGGCCTGCACCACATTCGAAATGGATTGGACAACCGCTGAAAAAAGCACTTCGGGATCCTGCTCAAAATAACCAGGTTGCGGACTCAAGATAGGATAGGTTATACGGTGCTCACCGACTACTTCTCCGTCCATGCCAAACGCCACTGCCTTGGTGCCAGAAGTGCCGATATCCACGCCTATGATATAGTCCATTAATTAATGTAATTCAGCTATAACTGGAAATACTCCTTATGATTAGTTTTCACAAATATAACAATCTATGCCAACTACATGGAAATTATTGTCAAGCACACGATAAACTACCTGAAAAGCCGTTTCATCAACACAAAAACGATTGCGGTGTTTTATCGTTTTTTGCTTAACATTGCATCATACAACAGAATTCGAAGGTATGCTAAAATTCCTTAACCTGCTTGTCATGATGATTCCCGTGATGCTATACGCGCAACAAGCCGATGGCATCAACCATTTCATTATCAAGGAAAACCTGATTCAAAATGGTAAACTGGCGATTATCGCTACAGATGCAGATGAAATACCAAATGAATCGATTTCAGGCACTTATCAATTCGTGATCAATGGCTTCCAACAGGAGCTGAAATTCAACGAAGGGGTAGCCATCACGCCGCAAGCAATCGAAACCTCTGTATTCGTGTTCATCAAACACCGCAACCAAAATGGCTCACACGGCAGGTTATATTATGTGCTGAAAAACGAAAACGGACTCAATCCGATTGCTATCAATTGGTATTACCTTATCCTGATCCCCGCGGTCATCCTATTGATTGCTTATCTCTTCAAACGACTAATGGTATTGGCCATAGTGATTTTGATAGGGTTATTTATTTTCAACTACAGCAAGGGGCTGAACCTAGAAAGCATTTTTGAAACAATTGTACATGGGATTAAGGGATTGATTTGACGGCGTGCGGATTTGGGCTAGACGTAGGTGAGTCTTATTGGATGACAGGTTCACGTATGCGTTATGAATATCGTTAAAAAGGCATCCCGATACCGAAATTATACTGGATGAAATTGTATCTATCTGGTGCATTGGTCAGCCTGTATTGTTCCTTAAATGCCCGACTGTTGAACAATTCGGATATCACCCATTGCTTTGACCCGGTGAATTGCGGATCACGGACTTTAATGCCCGCATCAAACCGGATAATGAAGTAATCCAAGTCAAACCGAAGCCCTGCCCCTGCACCGATGGCGATCTGCCCAAGGAACCTGTCAAACTTGAACTCACCCCCGGGGTTCAATTCGTTCTCACGAATACGCCATATATTGCCGAAATCGGCAAATGTCGCTCCTTTCAGCTTCGCACCAAACACATCGTTCATCATTTTAAACCGGTACTCCGCGTTGCCTTCCAATTTAATCTCCCCAAGTTGGTCAAGGTTACGGAAATTGAGGCGTAGGCTCGGATCCAGCACTTCCCGGTTATAACTACCTGGCCCCAGCGTACGGGCCTGCCACGCCCTGATGCCATTCATCCCCCCACCGAAGAAACTCTTCTCGAAAATCAACAAACTGGAATTGTTTCCGTAAGGCACGGCAATCCCGGGGTTGATTCGCAGCACCAATTGGCGATCCCCTCCGAAATGCCGATAAAACCGCACGTCTGTTTCCGCTTTTGCATATTGCAGGTATGGCACCCCAAAGAGCTCTTTTTCTCCATCCTCATTTTGTTTGAAATTGATAACTTGGCTAGCCAAACCGAGCAAGTTGCCGCTTAAATCCAGCGCTCCCCGGAAATAAAGGAAGTTCTCTAATCGGGTCAGCCTGATCGCATTCACTGTATACGCATATTGAGACCCCAGGCCGAAGTACGCCCTGTTATTACTACGTACGTACAGCAAGAAACCCTCCTCGATCAATCGTTCGGCAAATGCCCGATTCAACTGCCCGTACCGATACTCCAGCACCAGCGGCGTCAGGTTATGCTGTTTGTATCGCGTGTCAAACCAATTATAGGAAACCGTACCGCTAAAATAGCGATTAGAATATGTTCGGTATTGATCAAAGGCCTGTAGATTGAACGAGAAGATCGTACGGGGCAGTCCATTCCACCCAACAAATGGAATGGCGAAAGGCGTGATGAGGCGCGGAACGGAGATATTCACCCCCGCCTGCAAATCATTGTTGAACACGCGGTCGAATAGCCCACCCGACAAGCGCGAATCAAAGAGCACCCCATAACGGAGCTTGATCTCTAATTGTTCCAGTCCTCCAAAAAGGTTGCGATGCGTGAAGGTATTTCCGATATTAAAACCACTCATACCAGCATTGAACGTATATTCCCCTTCGATCTGGTTAGCCATATATGGCCTAGGTACCAACTCGTAATGTGCGTTGAGCCGGCCAGAGTCCGGTCTGCTGTAAGCGACCCTTACATTACGAAAACCATTCAACTCGTACAAACGATCGTAGGTAAGGTTTTCCATATCGACATTGTAGGTATCACCTTGTTTATGGAAAAGATAACGTGCTATAGGGGCAGGCCTGAACCGTCCGGTAAAATCCTCGAAATATAAGCCCCCGGCCAGTTCGATCCTTTCCACCGCTGTACGGTTAAGGTCAGCGCGATCATGGCGGATGGTCAGAAAGCTACTATCTATCGTAAATTTAGTGTGTGCTGATTGACCTTCCGGATTATCAACGATAATCTTGAGGTCAGCCTGATGCGTACGGAGACTCGTATCGACGTCTACACGCATGTATTGCCTTAAGTAGTCATAATAACCCTGTTGGCGCATCAGGTGGTAGACGTGCTCGCGTTCGCTCACCAGCGAATCAGCATCGTATCGCTCACCAGAGCGGATTTTACTAAACCCTTCCGTTCGCTCTCCATATAATCGATCCAGTTGCGGGTCAGCAATATCGATGTCTATATGACGGAGCGTATACGGTACTCCGGGCACTACATTGAAATAAATATGGGCACGCTTTCCGTTCAATACGATCTGTTCTTCCGCTGTTGCGTTGAAATATCCCTTGGATGCCATGTAGCGGCTGATTTGCTGCGTGGAAAATGTGACCAGTGAGCTATCGAGGAGGTGTGGGGGCTCCCCTACGTTACGAATATTTTCCGTACGGTAACGTCCACCTTTTGAGTTAACCAGGTTATAGATAAATAAATTGATTCGAGAGTTCGGACGGATGTCAGGAGGGATATAGGCCTTGGCCTGTTCTTCAAACTGCGGAGGAATGCCTTCAATCTCTGCCTTGGTGACCAATGCTTGGTCTTCTTCCAATAAACGTGTGGAACGGCAGGATGCAAATAATACCAGTAAAAGCATTATACTTGCACATACAAAAAGACAATCCCGTTTAATCATTGACGATGCTTTCAAAACCGCAAATCCGTACCATCACCTCGCTTCAGCACAAAAAATTCCGCAGGGAATATGGTTTATTTGTCGTAGAGGGCATTAAATCGGTTATGGAATTCATTCATTCGAATTACACGGTTCAACATATTTATTACACTCCCCAAGCGGCTGCAAAAGTCGTCAAAATACCTCAGAATATAAAATCGGAACAAATCAGCGAGCAGGACTTGAATCGGATCAGTTCGCTGAAAACACCACAAGGCATCCTCGCGTTGGTCGAAATCCCGACCGACCGTTCACTAGCAATCGATGCACTGCAAAACGGGTTCAACCTGGTGTTGGATGATATCCAAGATCCGGGCAACCTTGGCACGATCATCCGCACGGCAGAATGGTTTGGTTTCAGGCAAATCATCTGCTCATTGGGTTCGGTGGATGCCTACAATCCCAAGGTCGTACAAGCCAGCATGGGTTCATTGGCACGTATGGCCGTGCGCTATACCGATATCGCTGCGTTGACTGCCAACGCTCCTGTGCCCGTATTTGGGGCTGTTCTCGACGGCACCCCTATCTATGAGACCAACTTTGGCGATGCGGGATTAATTGTATTGGGCAACGAAGGCAATGGAATTAGCGCAGCCGTGCTCGCCAATATCGGGCATCGGGTTACTATCCCACGAATCGGACAAGCGGAATCGCTTAATGTGGCGGTCTCTACGGCACTATTTTGTGCAGAGTTAACCAGGAAGCGGAATACCTAACGGCTTTGCATGCTCCGCTTTTCGCTATTCCCAATCAAACTCCTCACCATTGATTACCCCATCGAGCCATGAAATACGCGTGTTAAGGTAATTTTTGAGAAAGCCCACATAATCATTGTATGTACTACCTACATACCAATTCAAATGAATATTCGGGTCGGAAAGGATATCCCATCGCTGGAAATTAAACGCCTGGCTGCGTTGCAATAAGGTTGCTTGCTGATCGACATAGGCGTTAATATTTTCCAAGCGATCGCCCTTCACTTCGTTCCAGCGTTCCCGGACCGCCTGCTTAAAATGGGGATCTGTTGCAATGCGATCAATCCATTGCCTAGGCGCATGGGCATCCGTAAGCATCAACTTCCGAACTGCGTCGTTCAAACGGTTATCGTTATTAAATCCCAAATCAAAATCCCATACGGGACCTGTGTAAATCAAGGGGTCCTGTTCACTCTTTTTATACATGCGCATGCTCCAAAAAAGATCGGGATTCCCACAAATCTCATTGACCAGGTAATAATTCACAAACGTTTCAAGATCCAAGTACTGCTGATAACCATTTACAGGGTCTGCAAAGTCATCGGAGAACAATACTTCTTCAAAAGCCGTATAATAATCGGTGATGAATACGCGCTGGTCCGGCGTGATATCGTCCTCATCCGGAAACTTGATGGTGATGGGCATTCCCTCCGGCGTAAAGAAATGTTCCGGTTCCTGATGTGCGTAGCCGTCGGCCTCCAATATATATCCGCCGTTGTCTTCATCGATATTCACCCGATTCGAACCCTCCCGGATATGCTCGGTTAGGTTGTAGTTACCCATGTATACCCCATTCAGGAAGAATTCCGCATATTGTTGCCGAGGTGTATATTCCAATTCCAATCGCCTGCTCACTTCAAACGCGATGTCATTGCGCATCAACGACCGGTCGCCATAATTAGCCATCAACGCCCAGTGCCTATTGGAAGGCATCCCCAGTAGCGGTGCAGCCTCTTCAAGTTTTACACGATACGGCTTCTTAGGCATCCCCCAAGTAGAATTGCCTCGACCCCGTACTTCCAATGCACCTTCATGCAGTGCCGCACCGCCGAAACCGCGTACGATCCGGAAACTGCCGACAACGTAGTCTTCCCGATTGGGAATGGGCTGCCCATCAGTAGAGAGGTAAATCGCCGGGAGCCCCGTATCGGCAAACTTTACCGTATAGGTTCGTGTATCACCACTGGCGGTATAAACCCGGTAATCCACCAAACCGGTGAAATTCTGCTCACTGCTGCCGCTTTCTTGGACCGTACCGTCTACTCGAACCTCTAGCCCATCATATTCAAAATCAGGAACCAACGATGTGATATCCGTTCCGGCTAACGTATAGGCATAGAGTGTATCGCCTGATATCTCTGCAATGACATCGTATACTAGGGTTGGGTTTTTCGCTTTCAGGAACCGGAAAGAAGTGATCTCACTCGATCCGGCGTCCACATCATCTTTAACACAACCTTGTAACAACAAGAGCATCGACATCCAGGCAACTGTAAGAAAACGCATTGGAAACATATTGGAAAATTAAAATAACTATGGTATTAACAATGCCAACTTTATTTTGTTGGGTTGGCTTGCCCTACCCTTTTACAATAATCGCACCGTTTACGTTAACGACAGATAAATTATGCAAATTAGGTAATATTACATAAAAGTGTCTGGCGAAGCTGCTTACAAAGGTATCGCGAAATGAACAAAATCAAAATTTTCTCTTGTTAATAAATAGACATATCTGTATATTAGCGACATCTATCTCAAACATAAAACTCTACCATTATGCAAAGCAAGACAAAAACATGGCTATTCGTTTTCATTTTCTCAACTACAACTTTAGGTTGTTCAAAGATTTCGAGTGATATTGACAAATACAATGTAGACAATACATTGAACGGTGACGTAGTAATACAAGGTATCCCCTCACCGAGCTTTAATTGGGAAAGCGCAAATCTGATGCCTATGCCCCCTAACACCTATTCTGTTGTCGTTCCTTGGGGATCTGGTGCTTCAAGAATGTTTTCGGCAGATATTTTAAGCGACTACAAATCCCAGGATGGATGGGTCTTATTGTTCAACACGTTTAACACCAGTCAACTTCCTGATCACCTATATTTTGTATTATATAACAAATTCAGAGGCTTAATACGAATGTACTATTACGTCCAACCGGGCAGCTATATAACCTCCGCGAATATTGTACACGCATTGGAGTCACACGGATCACATTCAACGTCATCTCCATTGCTGAATTTTGCTGGACAATCAGACTATGTAGATTTGAATACAAACGCGACGTTTGCTTCTATGTTGGAAGACCAACAAGTTGCTCCTTCAACGTGGTACGCTTTCCAACACGAGTTAGCTTATGACGCTACGACATCTAATCAAAATTATCAAAATTTTAATTTAAGGTGGCCCGTAAAGTCGAACCAAATTTCCCAAATATCGATCAACGGAACGATCCAAAGTAATGTGCCAAATGGTATTAGCACACCTAATATTAATTTAACATTAAACCCTAGCGTGACAGGACAATTCCAAATCCCGATATACGGTCCAGGAAGTGCCTCCAATGTTCCAAATGGAAATGATACATGGAATACAATAATTCAAATTGTAGGAGGCGGTTTATTCAATATATTGAAAGGTATATTTGGAGGATCAAGCGATAGCGCACCGCCCCCCGTGCATTATCTAATAAACGCCGACGTTAACTTGTCTGGAACACTAACTTCAGATTTTTCCGTTAGTTCAATCAGCATGGCTGTACCAGGTTACAATCAATCCACAACCCCCGGTTATGAACCCATATACAATCAACCTCTCGGCGTTTTTTACTTATCAAAGAAACCGACGGTTAAACGCACAAGATATACCATATATGAGGGTCCGACTAGACCAGAAATGCATATTCGGTTTGAATATACCCTGGAGGATGATTTTGAGTTGGTTTTCAACCCCAATGTTCTTTCAGAGGCAACAATTTCCAATATCAAAAAACATATCATTGTTCAAGGTGGAGGGCCGCTCACCATAGGAACTGAAGAGTCGATAGGGAGAACTGGAACAGAAATTTTGATGGAGAATACTGGGGGACCTGTTTCAGGACTCCGCATTGCTTTTGACGTTACGCCTAACAACGGAAGCCCTAAGGTCACCATCGTAAAATCATTTTTGGTGAGTACCATCAATGAGAATGTGACTATATACAATTAATGAAAAGGTGATAATACAATAAGCCCTTGTCTCATACATAACATCACTATCGAGCAGAAGGAATAGATTAATAAACCTAAGCTTCAAAAATATAAAGAGCTGTCTTCCGATTTACCAAAAACGAGAAGACAGCCTTTTTAATATTGGAAAAATCACAAACCATAGATTTCGTTTTTGCTTATCTTCGGGATAATTAAAGGTGAGTTCTGAATCAGCCTATATTTATACGATAATCATTGCTTTTCATATCCCAAACTCACATCGTCTTAACAAAAAAAAAGAGGCTGTCTCAAAAGTCGAGGCAGCCTCTTTTATTGTCATTTTTACCCGTACCCCCCTACAGGGGCACTTTCAAATACTCATTTCTCAGAGGCTCAATTTTACTTTTGAGACAGCCTCTTCGTTGAATGGAATATGTTAAGCTTCCCTGTGCACCTAGGATCCGTATCCCGGATTCTGATCCAATAACGGGTTAGCATCCCGTTCACGTTGAGGTATTGGGTAGACCAGTCGATTATCATCGTAAGCTATACTTCCAACCGAACGCTGTGTACGCTTGTAATCGTGAATCAAGAAACCTTCAAATCCTAATTCCAACTCTCTTTCTAATAAGATGTCATTAATGGTTACCGTTGATTTCAACGTTGCATTGGCACGCCCTCTAATCTCATTGATATCGTTCACAGGGGAATCACCAACAGCGGTTCCTTCCCGCAAATTACTTTCTGCACGAATAAGATACATTTCCGCCAAGCGAATCACCGATATATTGGCAAACTGTTTCGTATACTTGGATGTCAACCGACCACCGTTATAATCACTGGTATAGAAGAAAGACGCCCTTACATCCGCATCTGAGTCAAACATGTTGACATACGCATTGCTGACGGTGATATCCCCTCCCCGACCACCGAGAGGTTGATCGGCATAATGTACAATTAAGTCATGAGAACCATCCTGGCTTGTCACTTGCATAGCAAATACGTCTTCAGTCGAATTTGCATCATTATTAAATGCTGCTGAAAATGTTCCCGTTAGCCCATGTCCGCTATTTTGGATAACGTCATTGGCTGCATCTCGCGCTGCGCCATAGTTTCCCTGTTGCAGATACACTCTTGCTAATAGAGCCTGAGCAGAATACTTGTCAGCAAAAACACCATTCGAGGCTGGTAGGCTATTATATGCATCGCCGAGATCTGCTATCACTTGAGCATATACTTCTTCTACAGAATTACGTGCAATAGAGAGATCACCCGAATAGTCCAAGATACCCTCTAATGATAACGGGACTCCCAACTGACTGTTTTGCTGACCTACCTGATAAGGGGCACCAAAAAATCTAACCAAATCAAAATAAAGTAATCCCCTTAAAAACTTTGCCTCTCCCATGACCCTTCCTTGTACATTTTCATCGACGATATCAATATGGTCGATAATGAGATTAGTCATATTGATCAATGCGTATGCATTCATCCAAAAACCACTTACAAAGGAATTATTTACTAGGATACTCTTAGCAAATACTTCTCTAGGCTGAGCGAATGTACCTGTCCATTGTATTTGTCCTGAAGCACCGTATAAATCTGACAACATCTGCAACCTTCCTCCGTAAGCATCTACACGACCAGCCCTTTGATAGGCGCCAATTAGAAGGTTTTGAATGTTTTCTGAAGTAGACAGCGCAACCTCAGATGAGATGGACTGTGCCGGTTGTATATCCAGTTTTTTGTCGCAGGCTCCAGACAATGCCAACAGCAAACCAAAACCAAAAATCTTATAACGTTTCATATTTCGTTTCCTTAAAAGTTTATGTTAACACCCAGTGAATATGTCTTCGCTGCAGGTGCCGAATAAAAATCAATACCGCGAGCTGCTTGGGTACTGCCAGCATCGCTCCGTGCTTCTGGATCGTAACCATCATAGTTGGTAAATGTAAGCAGGTTAAATCCAGAGAAATACACACGTAGCTTACTTAGCCCCATTTTTTGTGCTGCTTGTTGCGGTATCGTATAACCCACGCTCAAATTCCGTAACCGAATGAAATTAGCCTCTTGCAGGTACCGTGTTGAGCTGGCCGTTCCATTACCATCCAAGAACCTGGCTTGAGGTACATCTGTAATATCACCTGGATTCTGCCACCTTCTCATTTGGTCGCGTGATTGATTATCCAAATAATCTCCATTGGATGATTGGTACCTTCCTCCGGCATTAAAAATGCTGGCACCCCATTCACCCTGGAATGTAAAGCCGAAGTCAACCCCTTTGTAAACAATCGTATTGGTGAGGCCCCCAACCCATTCAGGAATTGGCGAACCTGCCACGATGCGACTCGCTTCGTTTGGATTATTTGTCGTTTCCCTACCTGAATTTTCCGAATTGATATAGTAGAGTGCATCTCCGTTATTTGGATCAACCCCAGCGTACTCCAAAACATAGAACGCATTTATCGGTTCTCCTTCCCTCAAGATGTTCTCACCTGTGATAACATCCGCGCTATTGGGAAGTTCCTTGACTCGATTTTTATTTTGAGAGATATTGAAACTGGTATTCCAAGTAAACCTATCCTTCACGATATTCTTGGTATTCAATACAAACTCAATCCCTTTATTCTCCATCAAACCGATATTGCGTGTGATAGTAGCGAATCCGGAGGTTCCGGGCAGCGGCACATCAAACAATAATCCATCTGACCGTTTGATGTAGTAATCTATTTCACCAGATATACGGTTATTCAGGAAACCGTAATCAATACCGATATCATATTGTTCTACACTTTCCCAAGTCAAAAATGAATTGGCTGGCTGGCTAGGCAATATACCCGAACGCTGATTGTATGAAGTACCGGTATACAGCCCGAGCGATGCAAAATCGTCAATTTCGGCATTACCCGACTGCCCCCAGCTCGCACGCAATTTCAAGAAAGATAGCACATTAGATTCACGGAGAAAATTCTCTTCGGAGAGTATCCAACCGGCAGACACCGCAGAGAACGTACCATAACGCACATTAGCGCCAAAGCGAGACGAGCCATCTCGCCTAATACTGGCTTTAAGCAGGTATCGATCTTTCAATGAATATGTTCCCCTAGCAAAATAAGACAGGAAATTATTTTGCGTGACCGTTCCATTACCTGCGGTGATTTCTGCTGCGCTACCAATGGTCTGAAAATCATCCGTGGGAAATTCAATGCCCGTCACACTTTGAAAACGTCTGCGAATATCATTGAATTCCATACCAGCCACCACTTCCACATCGTGTATCGTATTGAAATTTTGAGAGAACGTAAAATAATTACTGGTAATATAGGATTCCGTTCCCACGCTGGAAGCATACCCCTCCCCGTTCGTGGATTGGAAAGGAGCCAATCTCCCAGTGTACCTGTCTTCTGTTTGGTAATAAAGGTCGTAACCGAAATCCGTATTAAATTTTAGATATGGTAAGAAGCGATATTCACCAAATGCTTTTCCAGTTACTCTCCTAATATTAGTATTAAAAAATGAATGTTTATCCTGCAACAAGAAATTGGCATATAACGTATTGGGATTGGGGTCGCCGTTTTCCAAGTAGGCTGCCGAAAGCGCTGGCTGCGCAATAGCTTGAAAAGGCGTCACAAACGCATTGTCATTGGCGATCCGGTCAATACCTGTCTTTGAAAAACTCAAATTAGCTCCCCCAGTGAATTTATCGTTAAATTTGTGGGTTACGTTCACTCGTGAGGTGATTCGGTCTAAGTTATTACCTCTGACAATTCCGTTCGTCTTATTATAGGCACCTGAGAAAAAATAAGAAGTCTTATCATTCCCTCCGGAGAAAGAGAGGTCGGCATCCATGACGCTACCATTTTGAAAAGCCAAATCCTGCCAATTCGTATTGTTCAATTGACCATTTCTCCAATCAGCATCACCCGCCAAAAAATCAAATTGTTCTTCGATGTAATCAATCTTGTCTTCCATCGTAAAACCAAGTTCGTCCAAATATTCCGAATTACGCACTGCTTCTGTCATCAATTCGATATATTCGCTTGCACTTAACCACTCGCGTTTATTGGTCGGTTGACTTCCTCCGTATGAGATATTAGCAGAAATATTATTGGCCCCAGATTTTCCTCTTTTGGTTGTGATAATGACTACACCGTTTGCACCCCTCGAACCATAGATGGCTGCTGCGGAAGCGTCCTTTAAGATATCGATGGATTCAATTTCATTCGGGCTTAACGTAAGCAAAGGGTTTTGCGGAGCCGTATTATTAGATTCATCCCGGTTAATCAATGGCATGCCATCCAATACATACAAAGGTTCGGAACCAGCACTGATACTCGCCACCCCCCGCACACGTATACTGATTCCCCCTTCCACTTTACCATTGGTTTGTGTGACCTGTACACCAGCAGCCTTACCTGCCAAGGTATTCTGGAAACCCGGCGAAGGGATTTCAGAAATATCAGCAGATGTCAACTGTGCAATATTATCCGTCAATTTCCGCTTACTTTGAGTACCGTAACCTACCACGATTACTTCATCCAAATTAGAAGTAGCTGTAAGCATACTCACCTCAATGACATTATTCTCACCAACAACACGTTCTTCCGTAGTTAAACCAATATAGCTAAATACAAGTACCTGTCCGGCTACTGCTTCGATAGAATATTGTCCTTCTGCATTAGACAACGTACTCAAGTTAGTGCCCCTAATGGCGATGTTCACGCCCGGCAAAGGGCTTCCCTCTGCATCGAGAACTCTACCCGTAATCGTTCTTTCCTGAGCAAAACCCAGAAAGGAACAAAAAACGAGCAATAATGCTAATAATTTGTGTTTGTGTGTGTTCATAAAAGCCATTTTTAGACATCAACTAATGTAAAATATACGAACAAACGTACGCATTTTCCACAAAAACACCAACTCCACCTAAAAAAGCGGCCTTTTTGACGGGATTCCTCATAGCAATCAGACGGCATTCATGAAAACGGATAAATACAGTCTATAAAGCATATCAAAATCAGTATTTCCCCTCTAATCAACACACCTTTCTCACATTCCCGGAAACCAAATCCTATTTTAAAAGATTGATGCAAACAATCGATACATGATGCTGGTGGCCTCGCATAAATTATGATTCGCATGCCGATGTTTTGCTTTTACGACCGTATGCATGATGAATATTTTGTATTTTTACCGCCTCCGATAAGCAGTGCCCGACCAGGTTCTTGCTGATTGGCAAATTAACGATAGCAGCAGGCAGTTTTTTACCCCTAAGAATTACATGAGCGACGAAACGAATCTGACACCCGAAGAAAACCAGGAGCACCTTTCAGAAGACACCCAATTGGGCAGCAGCCAGACCATCCCCCTGTCCGGGCTGTACGAAAACTGGTTTTTGGACTACGCTTCTTATGTTATCCTTGACCGCGCTGTGCCCCATATCAACGATGGGTTCAAGCCGGTACAACGCCGAATCCTGCATTCATTGAAAGAAATGGACGATGGGCGATTTAACAAAGCCGCCAACGTCATCGGTAATACCATGAAATACCATCCACATGGAGATGCCTCCATCGGGGATGCCATGGTGCAAATCGGGCAAAAAAACTTATTGATCGATTGTCAGGGCAACTGGGGCGACCCCGTCACGGGCGACTCGGCCGCCGCACCGAGGTACATCGAAGGTCGCTTATCGAAATTTGCCAATGAAGTAGTCTTTAATCCGGACACCACCGATTGGCAACTCAGCTACGACGGCCGAAACAGGGAACCAGTCACTTTTCCCGTCAAATTCCCCTTGCTGCTAGCACAGGGAGCGGAAGGCATTGCCGTGGGGCTGGCCACGAAAATTATGCCCCACAATTTCATCGAACTAATAGACGGCTCCATCGAGGTACTACGTGGAGGAAGGCCCAACTTGATGCCCGACTTCCCGACCGGTGGATTAGCCGACTGCTCTGCGTATAACGAGGGGCAACGGGGGGGCAAAATACGGATACGGGCCAAAATCGAAGAGCGCGATAAGAAAACACTAGCTATCACTGAAACGCCTTACGGAACGACAACGGGGAGTCTGATAGACAGCATCGTGGCCGCCAATGAAAAAGGCAAGATCAAAATCAAAAAAATAGAAGATAACACGGCACAGCATGTCGAAATTATCATCCATCTTGCGGCAGGCATCTCACCGGATGTAACCATCGATGCCCTCTACGCATTTACCGCCTGCGAAGTATCTATATCACCCAATACCTGCGTGATCCGGAATGACAAACCTCATTTCATGAGCGTAAATGACATTCTGGTAGAAAACACCAAACAAACCAAGACCCTACTCAAACAGGAACTCGAAATCAAGCTCCGTGAATTGCAAGAAAAGATTTTTTTCAGCAGCCTGTTGAAGATTTTCATTCAAGAAGGGATGTATAAACATCCCGATTATGAAAATTCGGGAGATTTCAATACGGTCGTGCAAGTGCTCACACGCCTGTTCACCCCTTTCTTCGACCAATTCTACCGCGAGATACTACCGGAAGACTATAAGCGGTTGATTGAAAAACCCATGAGCAGCATCACGCGATTCGATGTCAAGAAAGCGGATGAGCAAATGGCAGCTTTGGAAGAGGAAATCAAGAAAGTGCGACATCACTTGCGTCACCTCACCGACTATGCTATCGCCTGGTTTGAACGGCTAAAGTCAACATACGGCAAGGGACGCGAACGTAAAACGGAACTACGAGCATTTGACCGGGTTGAGGCTGCGCAAGTAGCACTTGCCAACGTAAAGTTGTTTGTAAACCGCACAGAAGGGTTTGTGGGAACAGGCATGCGCAAAGACGAGTACATAGGCGATTGTTCTGACCTAGACGACATCATTGTATTCCGCAGTGACGGCAAATGCCTAGTCACCAAGGTACAGGACAAGGTATTTGTCGGAAAGGACATTATCCATGTAGCTGTATTCAAAAAAGGGGATGACCGTACCGTATATAACCTGATCTACCGCGATGGCAAATCAGGGGTATCTTATATGAAACGTTTTTCTGTCTTGGGTGTGACGCGCGATAAGGAATACGACCTGACAAAAGGAGAAAAAGGTTCGAAAGTCCAGTATTTCACGGCCAACCCTAACGGAGAGGCAGAAGTGGTCAATATCCAACTAAAACCACACTCCAAGTTAAGAAAATTACAATTCGACCTTGATTTTGCCGAAGTAGCAATCAAAGGGCGTGGTTCACAAGGCAACATCGTCACCAAATACCCCGTCAAGAAAATCGTGTTGAAAAGCAAGGGCATCTCCACTTTGTCCGGACGAAAGATTTGGTATGATGATATACTCAAACGACTCAATGCCGACGGCCGTGGTAAGTACCTCGGAGAATTTGACGGTGATGACAAAATCCTGACCGTCATGGCAGATGGCACCTATGAATTGTGTAGTTTCGATCTCAGTAATCATTTTGATGATAAGATGGTACGCATTGAGAAATATGAACACGAAAGGGTCTATAGCGTGGTACATCGTGACGGTAAGTCGGGCGTTCATTATGTCAAACGATTTACATTTGAGGACACACCTATCGGTAAACGCACCTCCATTATCAATGATGAGCCCGGATCAAAATTAGTATTGATAACCAATGCAGCCACACCATTGGTACAGGTGGGTATCTTGAAGGGGAAATCCCAAACACCGGACATGGTTGAGCAAAACCTAGCCGATATTATTGACGTGAAAGGCATGAAAGCCCAAGGTAACCGACTGAATCCGAATGAGGTAAAAACTGTAAAGCTGCTTGCCGCAGAGCATGAAGGGCCTATCGATAACGATACACCAGCTCCAGCCCTAGCAGCTCCAACGGCTACGGCCAGCAACGAAGACCATCAGCATCCGCCCAAGGAGGTTGAAGAAAACATTGCCAACCTGCCGACAGCCGACGTTCCTGCTACTACGCAAGAACGCTCAGCTACTGACAGCCCCAAGCCATCCGAGGAACCACAAACTCTCGAGGAAAAGCAAGAAGAGTCGGTGTCCAAGGAAAAAGAAGCAGCGCCCGAGCAGAAAAAACGCCCGGACATCGACTTCGAGATTACCAATCCCGATGACATACAGATTGATGATAATGGACAAATCGGATTGTTTTAATTTAAAGGAAAGATGACCATTCTTTCGTTCACTGTCCGTCAATCGCTCCAGTATTGACGTGAAAACTATACAGTGGATCGCATACCATTGTGGTACTTTTCTCCCGCACCCAATGGAATTTCTTTCACCATAAAGGGTAAAAAAGACACAAAATAAACCGATAAACTGGTTTTGGTCAACATCTTAACACAAAATTCAAAAGAATTTAACGATATTTTACTGTTTTGGTATGTTTTTTGAAATATTGTCAACGCATTTTACCAACTTTTTGCGTTTTCTTAGTAAAGACGAGAAAGATTACGAAATTTTCAATCAACTTCTTGTGTTTGAACATAAAAAGTTCAATATGTTGACATCATCTATCTTTGAAAAACATGCTAACACGTTTCAGCTACCTCCTCAAGTTTGTATTAGCCTTCTCCGATCTCGTGTTATTAAATGGTGTATTCATCGCGGCAGGTCTCGCAACCGATTACTTCCATTTTTTTGACCCCCACCTTATCTATTGGTATTTCTTGCCTATCGTTAATCTGTTATGGTTACTATCGGCGGGAACATTCCGGCTATATGCCGATGACACGATGCGCCTGCTGGACGATATCTACCGTGCCACCATGCGAAGCGGTGCGCTCCACGCCCTGCTCTTTTCACTGTATCTGTACCTCACCAAGAGCAGTGGCCCCCACATGTTTTGGTTTATCATCTTGTTCCATTTTTTATTTGGCATCGCACTCGTCATCAGCAGGTTGGTGGGCACTTATATCCAACAGCTACTCATCAGGCATTTCCGCATCCGCAAAACAGTGGCCATCATCGGTAGAAACGAAGGTGGCCGACAACTGGCCCGGTATTTCCGTGCCCATGAAAGTGATTACGCCTTCGAGGGATACCTCTCCAAGGGTAACTCATCGCTCATCAACGACCGCGGAGAAGTGACCAATACCGCCCTCGAAAAATTCCAACAGGCGGTAGACAAAGGTATTCAGGAGGTCTACGTTTCACTCCCTCCTCAACAGATTTCAAAGGCATCTGCCCTGTTGGATGCGGCTGAACAATTCTGTCTACGGGTACGACTGGTTCCCGATCTCAAACGGCAAGACGACCTCCCATACGAGATAAGTGTTTTGGGGCCAGTTCCGGTCATCAGCATCCGGCAGGAGCCTGCCTATGATGTAGCAGGGCGCTTCAAGAAACGTCTGTTCGACCTGTTGTTCAGCACCTTCGTCATTGTCTTCGTGCTGAGTTGGCTCTACCCCATCATCGCCATCCTCATCAAACTGCAGAGCCCTGGCCCCGTGCTGTTCAAGCAACTTCGAAGTGGGCGAGACAACAAGCCCTTCACGTGCTACAAATTCCGCAGCATGCGCGTCAACAATGACAGCGACAAACGGCAGGCCACACGCGACGACGACCGCATCACCCGCATCGGGCAGTTCCTGCGCCGCACCAGTCTAGACGAACTGCCTCAGTTCCTCAACGTGTGGTTAGGTGACATGAGCGTAGTGGGACCGAGGCCCCACATGCTCAAGCATACCGAACAATACAGCTCCATAATCGAGCATTATATGGTCAGGCAGTTTCTCAAACCCGGCATCACCGGGTGGGCACAGGTAAATGGCTACCGAGGGGAGACCACCCATCCCCGCCTGATGGAGCGACGTGTAGCCCACGATATCTGGTACCTTGAAAATTGGACAGCGATGCTGGACGTACGCATCGTCTTCTTGACCATCATCAACATGCTGGCGGGTGAAGAAAACGCCCATTAAGGGTTCTCTTCCCCTCCCCTTGCGCATGTAAGCGGACCACACATAATGTATAATTTGCCCAAACGTTAGCGATGTTCACGTTTTTGAATAAAGCAAAGAACCACACGAGCCTAGATTGGCTAGGGGTCGACATACACGCTCATCTCCTGCCTGGCATCGACGACGGCAGCCCAGACGTAGCCACCTCGCTCATATACATCGGCCGACTGCAGGCCCTGGGGCTGCGTCAGTTCCATGCCACCCCGCATGTGCACCAAGAGCTATACCCCAACACCCCGGACACCATCCGCCAAGCGCTGAACAGCCTAGCACATGTCCTTCCCGAAGACGTGCAACTGGAAGCGGCAGCAGAATACATGGTTGACGATATGTTCCGCCAACTTTTCATCAATGGGAAGAGGCTCCTTACATTACCGGATAATCATGTACTCATCGAAATGTCTTACGTAGCGGAAAGTGTACACATCGAACAAACGGTCTTCGATCTGCAAGTGCATGGGTACAAACCAGTGCTGGCGCACCCTGAACGATACGTATTCTACCACGGTCGGCCGGAGCGCTATCAGCAGCTCAAAATTCTCGGCTGCCTGTTTCAGATGAACCTGCTATCCCCCACCGGATACTACAACCCACAAGTGAGGAAAGCAGCACAGTACTTGCTCAAACACGGCATGGTTGATTTCGTGGGAACAGACCTGCATCACCACAAGCACTTGGCCGCCATCGAAAAATTCGTGCTTAGCGGAGATGCCCACGGTGCATTTAAAAAGAATCCGATAAAAAACATGAACTTACAGCGATGACGAAAATTCACAAAGTAATCATATTCCTTCCATTAATCATTCTTTGCCTTGGATCCTGTGTATCCACCAAAGAGACGATCTATTTCAGGAACATTCCCGATGGTGACCCGCGCGTCAAACTTCCCACGTATACCGAACCCATTGTCCAAGTAGACGATATCCTCCACATCACCATTCAAACCATCGATGGTGGCACCACGGCGGCCATTAACCAACTCTCCGGAGAAATCCCCAATGTAGGCAACCCCGCCGCGCCAACCACCTCAAACAACGCATTACCCACCGGTTACTTGGTTGACGAGGAAGGTCGGGTATCCATGCCCATGCTTGGAACCCTGACGGTCGCCGGACTCACTACCTCAGAGGTTCGTGCATTGGTACGCAAGGAAGCCGAAAGGTACTTCAAGGAACCTACTGTGCAGGTGCGCTTCGCCAATTTCAAGATAACGGTCATCGGTGAGGTGACTCGCCCGGCTACTTATACCGTACCGAGCGAAAAAGTGAACTTACTGGATGCCCTTGGCATGGCTGGCGACCTGACCATCTTTGGCAAACGGGATAATGTGCTGCTGATACGTGACACTGGCGACGGCAAGGAGTTCGTCCGTTTCGACCTGAACGCCTACGAGACGTTCCAGTCGCCCTATTTCTACCTAAAACAGGGCGACGTCATCTATGTAGAACCTGGAAAGGGCAAGGTGGCCTCCACCAATGTGGCCCGCACGCAAGCCATTTCCATCCTGGCCAGTGTGGTGACTGTGGTCACGGTGATTGTGTCAAGGCTCCTTTAATTGATATAAAAACAGCATGATATGAAAGAATGGCAAGAAGTGGATTTTGAACCAGACGTGAAAGACGACAACAAGAGCCTAGTGGAATTTCTAGGCAGGTTGATTGCCAATTGGCACTGGTTTGCCATCTGTGCCGTCGTCGGCCTGAGTCTCGCTTACCTCCACCTTCGGTACAGCACACCCTTGTACAAGATTAACGCCAAGGTCTTAGTCACAGACCAACAAAAAGGAGGAAGAATGGCGAGCCAAGGAGTTTTCATGGGTGATCTAGGCAGTTTGTTTGGTGGCGTGAATTCGGTCGACAACGAAGCCGAAATCCTGAAGACCCGGTACTTGATGGAACAGGTGGTCCAGAAGCTCAACGCACAAGTAAAGTATTTCGCTGCTGGCAACATCCGCGATGTGGAGATCGATCCATCGCCCTTCCATATCACCCTGCTCGATACCGATTCCCTTATCGGGGCCACTTATCAGTTTACACCAAGTGATTCATTGGGTTTCCTAGTCTCCGCTGAGGGCTTTGAGGCAACGGTAACCTTTGGAAAACCCGTCAGCCTACCCAACATCGGCACCATCCTCTTCACCAGAAACGCGGAAGTCCCTTTCATTGAAAAAGCATATAAGTTTCAGGTTATACCATTCGGCGCACGGGTCAACGAATACATGGGCAACCTATCGGTGGTCGTCAGCAACAAACAGGTATCCATTATCGACCTCTCCTTCGACTACCCCATCAAGACAAAAGGAGAAGAAATCCTACGGACGGTCATCCAGACCTACACGGAGAACAACTTGAAGGATAAGAACATCATCGCCGACAGCACCATCTCCTTCATTGAAAACCGTCTCCTCTTCGTGAGCCAAGAACTAGGAGATGTAGAGGGTACCATGCAGACCTTCCGCCAAAGCGAGCAGTTGGCGGATATCTCCACCCAATCACAGCTCCTGCTCGAAAATTCCTCCCAGAGCCTTAATGAACTGTCCAAGGTGGAAACACAACTTAGTATCCTCGACAATCTGCGCGGGTACTTGCGAGACGAAGGCAACCAGCGGGTGCTACCCAGTGCCATCCTCCCCGAAGATGTCGTATTCAACTCGCTGGTCCAGCGGTATAACACGCTGCTGCTGGAACGCGACCGCCGCTTGCTGAGCGCCACGCCTGATAACCCGACTGTCATCAACCTTGATGAACAACTCCGCAATCTCCGGGCAGATATGCTGGAGAGCCTCAACAATTCCGAACGTAGCCTGGAGATCACCCGTAACCAGCTCCAGCGGAAAACCGGGCAGTTGGAATCACAGGTCAGGGCTGTGCCGGCCACCGAGCGGCAATTCCTCGACCTCGCTCGACAACAGCAAATCAAGCAGGAGCTATACATCTATCTCATGCAGAAACGCGAGGAGACCGCTATCGGGAAAACGGCCAATATCCCCAACAGCAGGGTTATCGACCCCCCCAAGGCCGCCGCGCTTCCTTTCAGCCCCAGGCGTTCCATTACGTTACTGGCCGGTTTACTCATTGGTCTAGTCATCCCGATGGCGACCATCTATCTCAAAAACTTGCTCAATACACGCATCCAGCATAAAGAAGATATCAGTCGCTATACTCAAGCACCCATTGTAGGCGAAATCAGCCGCAATGCCGGCAAGGAAACCGTAATGGTTAGTCCGGATTCCCGGTCGGCCATAGCCGAGCAATTCCGAGCCCTAAGGACCAACCTATCTTTCTACTTAGTAGAACCCGCCCACAAGACCATTCTGCTCACTTCCAGTATGGGAGGGGAGGGCAAGTCATTCGTAGCGCTTAACCTAGCCATGGCATTAGCTATCTCTGGGAAGCGGGTCGTGGTGATGGAGATGGACTTACGAAAGCCCAACATTTCCTCCAAGCTGCAGGTCAGGAACGTTTCCGGTTTCAGCAACTACGCCGTTGGAAACGGCATCGCCCCACTGGCACTCGCACAGCCCTCGGGACTGCACCAGAATCTTTCGCTCATCAGCTCTGGCCCTATTCCACCTAACCCGGCGGAGCTCATACTAGGCGAACGTACCCAGGAACTGTTTACCGTACTAGCGGAAACCTTCGACTTCGTCATCATCGACGCCCCACCCATCGGCCTAGTCACCGACGCCCAGCTATTGGGCAAGTATGCAGACCTCACACTCTACCTTGTGCGGCAGGGGTACACCTACAAGAACCAGTTGCAAATCGTGGATGACCTCTACCGCAATCACAAGGTCAAGCAGTTGGCGATCGTGGTAAACGACATCGACCCCAAAAGCAGTTATGGCTACGGTTATGGCTATGGCTACTATGACCATGATTACGATAAAAGGCCCTGGTGGAAATTCTGGGCAAAAAATTAATAAGAAAAAGATAACATAGGAATTTAAACACCACAATTTCAAACACCACAAAGGAACTATGGAGACGACCAGCAAGATATACGTCGCAGGCCACCGGGGAATGGTGGGGGGCGCCATCACCCGACACCTCAAACGCAACGGCTACCACAACTTGGTGCTTCGCACCTCTAGCGAACTTGACCTGCGCGACCAGCGAGCGGTAGACAGCTTCTTCGCCGAGGAACAACCCCAATACGTCTTCTTCGCAGCGGCCAAGGTCGGCGGTATCCTTGCCAATAACACCTATCGTGCAGACTTCATCTATGACAATCTCATTATGGAAGCCAATGCCATACATGCCGCTTACAAATACCGCACTAGTAAACTCCTATTCTTGGGCAGTAGTTGTATCTACCCGAAGCTAGCACCTCAGCCGCTGAAAGAGGAATACCTCCTCACGGCGCCACTGGAACACACCAATGAGCCCTACGCCATCGCCAAGATTGCCGGCATCAAGCTCTGCGAGGCGTATCGGGATCAGTACGGGTGCGACTTCATCAGCGCCATGCCCACAAACCTCTACGGTATCGGAGACAACTACCATCCAGAGAACTCCCATGTGCTACCAGCCCTCATCCGCCGCATCCATGAGGCAAAAGAGGAAAACAGGCCCAGCGTCACCATCTGGGGAAGCGGTACACCCAAACGCGAATTCCTCTTTGCCGATGACCTGGCCGAGGCCTGTGTATTCCTCATGAACCACTATAGCCAACGGGAGTTCGTTAACATTGGTACCGGAGAGGACCTCGCGATCCGCGAACTGGCAGAACTGGTGAAGAAGGTCGTAGGTTATGACGGGGAACTGGTACTCGACACCTCCAAACCCGATGGAACCCCCCGTAAGCTCATGGACGTCTCCAAGCTCCATACACTGGGCTGGAAACACACCACAGGGCTGGAAGACGGGATAGAAAAAGCATATCAGGATTTCCTACAAAACGCATATGCCGAACGGTAACTCAACGAACAAACGAAACCCGAAATCGGACGGGTAATTGATGCCACTAGAAAAAGACAGGAAATCAATAATCAGCGATCAGCAAATTAACGAATCATCGAATAAATAAAAAAATCTATGAAAACAGCACTCATCACAGGAATCAACGGACAAGACGGGGCATACTTGGCAGAACTCCTTCTCGAAAAAGGATATATGGTCCATGGTGTCAAGCGTCGATCCTCCCTCATCAACACCGACCGCATCGACCATCTTTACCAGGACCCCCATGATGAAGACGTCCGTTTCAAACTGCATTATGGTGACATGACCGACAGTACCAACCTCATCCGGATCATCCAGGAGACACAACCCGATGAAATCTACAACCTAGCCGCCATGAGCCACGTCAAGGTAAGCTTCGACACGCCGGAATATACCGCCAATGCCGATGGCATAGGTACCCTTCGCATCCTCGAAGCTATCCGTATCCTCGGGCTGCAAAAAAAGACCCGCATCTACCAAGCGTCAACATCTGAACTTTATGGATTGGTGCAAGCCGTACCCCAGAACGAAACTACACCTTTCTACCCGAGGAGTCCTTATGCAGTGGCTAAGTTATATGCATATTGGATTACGGTCAATTACCGAGAAGCTTATGGGATGTATGCCTGCAACGGCATCTTGTTTAATCACGAAAGCCCCCTTCGGGGGGAAACTTTCGTGACCAGAAAGATTACCCGTGCGGTGGCTGCGATCGCGTTGGGATTGCAAAAGAAAGTATACCTGGGCAACCTGGATGCCCGGAGGGACTGGGGCCACGCAAAAGACTATGTACGTGCCATGTGGTTGATCCTACAACAGGAAAACCCAGAGGATTACGTCATTGCCACGGGCATCACCACCTCCGTACGGGATTTTGTGAAAATGGCCTTTTCCGAAGTGGGTGCTGAAGTCGAATTCACCGGTAGTGGCGTAGACGAAAAGGGAATCATCAAATCGATTTCTAACCCCGACTTCTCGTTAGCCATCGGACAAGAAGTGGTTGCCGTGGATCCGGCATATTTCCGGCCCACGGAAGTCGAATTACTCGTCGGGGATCCTAACAAATCCAAGACAAAGCTGGGTTGGGAGCCGGAATACGACCTACCCGCACTCTGCAGGGAAATGGTTGCGTCCGATCTAGAAGTTTTCCGGAAAGACAATAAAACACAGTGGGAACACTTAGCAGGGTAAAAGGTCAATGCTTACTAACACGCATTTTTTCAAATGAATAGTTCGAAAAAAAAAATCATCCATGGTTTTTTTTGGACAGGGATACAGTTAGTCGTCAATCAAGGCTTTTCTTTTCTCATCCGAATCGTATTAGCTAAGATATTGTTTCCTGAAGAGTTTGGAATAGTGGGCATGGCAACGGTATTTACTGGTTTTGTTCAAGTATTGAATGACTTGGGAGTGGCTGCAGCACTGGTGCAACGAAAACCTGAAAACTTGAAAGAAAGTCATTACCACACGGCTTTCTGGAGCGGTGTAGCATGGTCTGTTGCCCTGTATATAATTATGGTTCTTATCGTAGCGCCGCTTGCGGCCAGCTTTTACGACCAGCCCATTTTACGCCTCCTTATCCCTGTGCTGAGTATAGGTATATTATCAAGTCCGGTAAATCTGGTGCATAAGGCCCAATTGACTAAAATGCTCAACTTTAAAAAAATAGCCATCATAGACAATATTTCCAATGTTTCCGCGGGCATGTTGGCGCTGGGGCTTGCCCTTTGGGGAGCAGGTGTTTGGTCTCTTGCCTTTAACTCGGTAGCATCCATATTGATTGCAATGCCCCTCTATTTTAAGGCAACGCATTGGGTTCCTAAATTCATATGGGATAGAGCCGCTTTTTCTGACATCTTCGGTTTTGGAATCTATACAACAGGAACCAATGTCACGAATTATTGGATGCAAAATCTAGACTATATGCTCATTGGGAAATTTGTGGGTGCTTATTCGCTGGGGCTTTACAGTTTGGCTTTTATTTTAACTGACACATTCCGAATGCGATTGATGGCGGTCATTAACAATGTTATGTTCCCTGTATTTAGTCAACGTCAGGACCAACTGGATAGCGTTATCAATTTATACAGGAAGACCATCTTTTACAATTGTGCCATTTCATTTCCAATCATGATGTTCTTTATTGTATTGGGTGAGGATTTCGTGCTTTCTTTTTTTGGCACAAAGTGGGGTGGTTTGGGTGAACCACTGCAGATCCTTGCCGTTTCCGTCATGTTTCACATGATGACAAGTGGAAACAATGCCCTGATAAGAGCAATGGGAAAACCAAATATTGAATTTAAGATTCAACTGGTTAAGTCAATAATATACATCCCCATGTTGGTTTACGGCATCTATTACCATGGCGTTATCGGCGCAGCCTGGGTAGTTTTAATAAATAAAATACTTGCGGTATTCTTTGCACAATTTACAATAAACAAGGTATTGGGAAGAAACCTAAACCGCCTATTGGCCAACGAATTGACTGCCCCCATTCTTTCTGTAATTATCGGAGGAGTGGTGGCTTATTCAGCAAAATACTATGGCATCCACATCATCATCACAACAATTTTCATGTTGCTGGCATATGTGTTATCCATTGCAATACTGAGGAAAGATGTTTACGGTGAGGTTAAATCAATAATTTTCAGATGATCACATGAAGCATAAACTAAAACGAGCAGTTATACGGTTTCAAGAACATATACCCGGTTTTTGGGAATATTCAGCTATTAAACAACTGAAATTCAAATTTGCTGCACTGAAGTCTGGTATAAACGAAAACCGATTGAGCAGGACAAACCTATTTAATCTTCGCCGAAACATCCACCGTCTCGAAAAGGGCCTCTCCTATCCCACGGCCAAGCCTGTCTTTGCGACGGACTATATTGCTCAAACGGTGGACAATTTCTGTTTAAGCCTGAAAAATGGAGCTATGGATGAAAACACTAGAAATTGGGCATTCTCGGTGTTAAACCTCTACTTTAGTGTAGTAGATGAAACACAAAGTTCAGTGGTTTCCCATGCAAAAGCGCAGTTCAATGAAGCGGTTCGCGAACTACCGCCTCCAAATGACATCCCCTATCCTTCCTCGCTACGCCCCCTATCCAGCATTACCTACGAGGAGCTATTGAACCTTTCACTTAGAAGAAGAAGCATCCGATATTTCACCGATGAGCCGGCAAGCTTAGCAATCGTTAGAAAAGCCTACGATATTGCCAAATATGCGCCCAGCGCCTGCAATAGACAAGCGTTTCAGTTTTTATTCTTTGACGAACCTGAAACTGTAAAGAAATTATCCGCAATCCCAGGGGGAGTTGCCGGATATGACGTACCCTCAATTATTGTCGTCGTTGGCAGGTATGACGGATATTTTGACATCCGAGATATCAACGCCCCCGTTATCGATTCCAGTTTAGCCATTATGAGTTTTCTGTATGCAGCTGAAACATTAGGGTTAGGCACGGTATGTATAAACTGGCCCAACCTGATTGACAGGGAGCAAAAGATTCGAAAAATAATCGATCTACATCCAGCTGAATTTGTCGTCATGATGATTGGGGTAGGCTATCCGCTGGATCATGGCAAAGTACCGTTTTCTGGAAAACGTCCAAGCAATCAAGTCGTGTTAGGTAATGACCGCGTAAAAACCAGGTGATCATGAATATATTAATTACAGGAGCAAACTTCAATAATAAAGGCGCCCAACTCATGTTGGTCAGTTTGGTTACGATTATGCGGAAAAAACTGCCCCCCCATAAGGTGTGCGTAAGCCCATTGTTGGGCAACCGAAAGCAACTCCAGGAAATGGGTGTCCATATCCTGGATTACCCGCTGTACCATTTTGGCACCAAACACTATTTTAAACGCGCCTTGCAATACCCCACGTTAATGCGGTGGTACCTGGGTTTAAAAAAAAGGGATACTTCCGGGGATATCCCCTTGAAAGCCATCGATGTCGTTTTTGACATTTCAGGATTTGCCTTCGGCGACAAATGGGGCCCTATACCGGTCGAATACCTGGATTTATTCGTCTCGAAAATGAAGCGGCAAAACACCAAGGTCTTCCTACTGCCCCAAGCATTTGGACCTTTTAGCGGAGACGGCATGAGAAAACACATGCAGCACGTGATAGAACAGGTGGATCTATTGATTGCTCGGGACCAACAGTCCTACGCTTATGTGACAGCACTCCACACCCAACCCCGTTCCAACGTAGCGCTGTATCCGGATATCACCTTGTCATACAAACAGCCCATGTCCATCACAGATGAGGTCTTTGCCAAACCCTTCGTAGCCATCGTGCCCAATGAACGGATGCTCGACAAAGCATCGGAAGGTTGGCAGAAGAATTATTACCAGGTGATGGCAAAGATCATACACACGGTATTGGAAAATAGTTCGCTGAATGTAGGCATCCTCATCCACGCAGGTGGAGCCAGCCAAGACAAAGTAGTGGGGAAAACGATCCAGGATGCCATAGCCGCCGAGTATGCCGACCGGGTTTTCTATTATATGGAAGAAGATCCGAGCCGCCTTAAATCAATTATCGCTAAATCCACCTTTTTGGTGGGTTCCAGGTTTCACGCATTGGCTTCCGCGCTATCGTCAAATGTGCCGGCCATCGGAACGTCCTGGTTGCATAAATACGAGATGCTTTTTGAGGACTATGGCATCAGCGCCTTTAGTTTCAAAGAACCCACCGATGATATTTACGAAAAAGTGCTGGCACTTATCCATCCGGATACGAGAAACGACCAGATTGACGTCTTGAAATCAAACAACGCCAACATACACGCACTACATGAGCGTATGTGGCACACCATCATGGATAAACTGTAATCGGACCATTATGCATGTAGGGATCATATCACACTGCGACATCAACGCGTTCAGCGCTTACTTAGACGAGGAAAGCAAAGGCCGTATCGTTTACCGCGATAGCATTGCACCCGCCGTGAATACCCTGTTGCTGGCTTTACTGAAAAGTGGGATACGCGTCAGTATATTCACATTACATCCGGGCGTACAAGACCTACACCTTAAGGGAGAGCAGCTATCGATACATGTTTCGGGAAGTTACGATGCCTATCCGGGCAAATACATCTATGGTACCTTGGTAAACGCAAATAGGCTCCGGGAGTCGATTGCACGGAACATCGGGGATATTGATATCCTACATGCGCACTGGACGTATGAATATGCTTGGGCAGCGAGCCATTTTACCAATCGCTTACCGGTGGTCTGTACCGTCAGGGACTGGGCGCCACTTATCTGGCGGATGGTTTCGTCAAAGGACAAAATCACGTGGTTCCTTAAATATTTCATGGACATGGCTGTTTTCAGGAATCCCAAGATGATTTTCGTCGCCAATTCGCCCTATACGCAAGACAAAATCAGGAAACGGTGGGCTAAGGAATGTCCCATGATTCCCAACTCCATTAAGGAATCCTTTCTACGAAAAGAACGGACACATTACCCGGATACATTCACTGTGGTGTCCATTTCCCAAACGAATGACAAACGCAAGAACATCAAGAACCTGCTCCTTGCGTTCCAGCGCTTCCACGCAAAATACCCTGGAAGCCAACTGTTGCTCGTTGGGAAGCCTTTTGAAGAGCGGAATGAGATGATCCAAAAATGGCGGCATGAGGGATTGCTCACGGGGGTCAAACCATTGGGAGCGGTAAGTCACGACAGGCTGATCAGCGTTTTGGATGAATCTTCGGTCATGGTTCACCCATCCCTCGAAGAAACATTCGGGAACATCCTGTTGGAAGCCATGGCACGAAGGGTACCTGTCATTGCGGGTAAGGATGCAGGGGCCATACCATATGTATTGGAACAGGGGCGGTCAGGATGCTTGTGTGACGTGACTGCTGTCAAAGACATTGCTGATAAAATTGAGCAGGTTTACCTCGACAAATCGTATCGGGAACAGTTGGTTGACAACGCAACGGAAGTGTTGGTAAACAACTACCTGGAATCGACCGTAGGGAAAAAACACCTCGACTTTTATGAGAAAGTGATTGCCCAACGGGCCAATCAGGAAAATACAGGCATCAACAAAGGGTTTGATGGTGCAACAGTGGAATAGTGGCAACATAGGTTATGATAAAATTTTTTCAGGTATATAAAGGCATAAGAAAGGTTTATCTCCTTATTGTAGGCCAGGTGGACAAGCTGCGTTGCCGCATTATATTGTCAGGCAATAGTGTCAAGTATTCGAGTTTTTCCTCAACAGGAGCACCTTATGTCTCCGTTGCACGGGGAGGCACCTGCGTATTTGGCAAAAACTTCTCCATGCATAATGGGCCGAGGGGCAATCCCATCGGACATTTTAAACCTTGCACATTCTTCGTGGGCAAAGGTGCCAAACTCACCATTGGTGATCACGTAGGGATTTCCCAAACGGCCATCATCTGCCATAGTCGTATTGAGATTGGAAACCATGTCAAAATAGGAGGAGGCGTCTGCATTTATGATACCGATTTCCATGCCTTGGATCCGGTGCTGAGGGCTAACCGGTCAACTGATTTCACCCATAAGATCGACAGGCCGGTCTCCATCGGAAACAATGTCTTTATCGGTGCCGCTTCGATGGTCTTGAAAGGGGTTACCATTGGAGATAATGCGATTATCGGTGCAGGTGCCGTGGTCACAAAGGACATCCCGGCCAATGAGATCTGGGCGGGCAATCCAGCACGCTTTATTAAGCATATAGCACCGCAAATAGCCCTATAGCAGTAGTCAGTTATGCACATACCAGCAACATATCCATTCGACAACTTGACCGACAAACGGCTAATGTATTACGCCTTATCTTGGCTGTTACTTCCGGTTGCTGTCTATTCCATATTGCCGTTCTACAGGCATAACGCTACTTTTTTGGCAACCGTAAACAATACAACATTCTGGTGGGTGATCAACACCGGTATCCTGGTCGTGCTGTTTCTATCAAGGAAATACTTGTATAACAGCTACAAAGAACAGGATTTCCGTTTTGTGAAAGCGTACCTGATTTACATGTCATTGCAATTCATCCATGGCTTGTTTGTCGCCCAAATCTATTGGGACTGGAAATCGTTGGTTGGCAATACGCTGGCCTTGTTACTGCCTCTTGTTGCCTACACAGCAGCTAATCCCCGCTTAACTCATCTGCTGTTCCAGAACTACTTCAAATATACCATCCTCCTGTTCTTCCCGATTGCGCTCCTTATCCGCAATGGTGGCTTTGGATACTTTTTGGTGCCTATAACCCTGCTCGTCTTCTTTTTACCGGTATTAACCAAGAAATGGAAATTGGTGGTGTTGTTTTTCTCAGCGGTCGTGTTCCTCGCAGCATTGACATCTCGGAGCAATGTTATCAAATTCGGGGTTCCTTACTTATTGCTCTCCCTTTACTACGTGCGCCACCTGATTACAATTAGATTCCTGAATGTCATTCGTCTCACGCTATTCATTGCTCCCATGGTTTTGTTCGGGTTGGCCGTGACCAATATTTTTAATGTATTTAAAGCGGATGAATACCTCCAGGGAGACTATATTGAAACAACGCAGAATGCAGAAGGGGAATTTGTCGAAGAAAACCTGATTCAAGACACGCGGACATTTCTATATACAGAAGTGCTTGCCACCGCAAAAAAATACAACACCTGGGTATTTGGCCGTAGTCCGGCTCGCGGCAACGAAACCGAATGGTTTGCGGCTTGGGCATTGGAACATTACGGTAGGCCGGAACGACCCGCTAATGAGGTAGCCATTTTGAATATTTTCACCTGGACAGGAGTGATCGGGGTTATCCTGTACGCACTCATATTTTATCGTGCCTCTTACCTGGCTATCAACAAATCCAATAACATCTTCATCAAGATTATCGGCGTATACATGGCCTTCCGTTGGTTGTATGCCTGGGTTGAGGACATCAATAATTTCTCGCTGAACTATTTGCTGATTTGGGTCAGCCTGGGCATGTGCTATTCAAAAGCTTTCCGCACGATGAACAATTTACAGATGAAGTATTGGGTACGTGGCATCTTTGATACCCGATACATCAAATCGTTAAGGGAATATACCCGATACCTCCGGGAAAAGAAAAAAGCGAGGCATAAAAAGATGGAAATGGCATAAACGTAGCAAGACATGGTTTATATTATCATACCCGTATTCAATCGTTGGGCCTACACGCAGGCCTGCTTACGTAGTTTGAGCGCTCAGACCTACCAAAATTTCACCGCCGTCGTCGTAGACCACGGTTCGACCGATGGCACCAGCGATCATATCGCGCACGAGTTTCCCGAGGTTAAGGTATTAAAGGGAGACGACAGCATGTGGTGGACAGCAGCCACCAATCTGGGTATCACCTATGCCCTGGGCCAAACCGATGCGCGATTCATTCTTACATTAAACAATGACACCCTCGCCGATCCGGAATATTTATTCCACTTGGTAGAATCGGCCGAGCGCGCTCCTAAAAACGCGTTAATTGGCTCATCCGCGATTGATGCCGACAGCAAGGAACACATCTATCGGGGAGAACGGCTGAAATGGGCAGCGGAATCCACATCGTTCTTAAAGGATACGACCAGCGAAAGGCCGGAGAACGGCCTGCTACAAGTCAGTCATTTCCCCGGACGTGGTCTTTTGATTCCCGTAGCGGTTTTCAAAACGATTGGGTTGTTTGACGAAAAGTATTTTCCGCATTACATGGCCGACTATGATTTTACATTGAGGGCCGTAAAAAACGGATTCCCAATATTCTGTTCATGGGACACCAAACTGGCGATTTACCCCGAAGCAAGCGGATCCAATCAATTGAAAAAGAAAAAAACGTTAGACGGCTATGTACAGCACCTTTTTGGCATAAAGGGAGGAGGAAATCTGCCGCTCTTCTATAGATATGCCTTTAGGCATTGCCCCATCTGGGCACTGCCCAGCCATTTGGCACTTGGCACGCTCAGGCGTATACTCGGATACTGGATATGAAGACATTATGAATAAGCGACAACGAATATTGCTATCTGCTTTCGCATGCGACCCAACAAAAGGCTCCGAACCGGGCAATGGATGGAACTGGGCTATCGGCTTGGCCAATAGGGGTTATGAAGTACATTGCCTGACACGTATCACTGGCCACGCCGGAATAGAGCAGGCCGAAAAACCCGCTAATCTCATCTTCTACCATATCACGCTACCGTTTGGGCTGGAGCGATTGTATAGTAAATCGATGGCGGGCATGTATGGGTACTACCTCCTATGGCAATGGGCTGCTTTTCGGAGGGCAAAAAAACTTAACAGGAAGATTCGGTTTGACATTGCCCATCACGTCACATGGGGCAGCACACAAATGGGTTCCTTCCTTTACCGCCTGAATATCCCTTTTATCTTTGGCCCCGCAGGTGGAGGGCAAACCGCCCCACTTTCGTTCAAGGAATACTTCGGGAAGCATTGGCACACGGAGAAAAAAAGAGAAAGAATAAGCCAGTGGCTCACCTCCTACAACCCTTCCTGTCGGCGAATGGTCCGACGGGCAAAAGCCGTGCTGGTATCAAATCCTGACACGGAAGATCTGGTGCGTTCACTGGGTGCAAAAAATGTCGTTACTACGCTGGATGCAGCGCTGCCCGATCGGTTCTTTCCTGCGGAAGAAACAGTTAAAAAACCCATTCCAGGCCTGCTCAAGCTGTTATGGGTAGGAAGATTTATGCCAAGAAAGGGCTTGTTGCTCGTATTGGAAGTCATGGCTTCCCTCAAAGACTACCCCGGCATCACCTTGACAATTGTGGGCGATGGCGAACTCAAAGAGGTGGTCGATGAAACGATAATGGCCTTGGGCTTATCCGACACCGTCACCTGCGAAGGGAAAGTACCTTATGAAGTGGTGAAAAACTTCTATGCCACGCACGATGTGTTCTTCTTTACCTCGCTAAGGGATTCATGCCCTGCGCAACTCATCGAAGCGATGGCTTACAGCATGCCCGTGGTGACCCTGGATCTTCATGGACAGGCGGTCATCGTCAATGAGCAGGTTGGCATAAAATGCACCTGCGATAATCCTGAAAGTGCAAAAAAAGCGCTTAAGGGAGCTATTCTCTCCTTTTACAACGACCAGCACCAGGTCATTGAAAAAGGGCATCATGCCTATAGATTCGCCAACCAGCAACGTTGGCACACCAAAATAGAACAAATCGTAGCAAACTATTATCCAGCTTCATGAATAGAGGCAATCAAAAGTAGCATAAAATAATAATCACAGATGATGAACACAACAAAAGCGAATTCAATCTACTCCGCTTTCAAGGCAGGCTTACCCCTGCTTGTTTTCTTACTGTGTAAAACAAATGTACTGGGTCAACAAGTAGACTCGTTGCGTTTCTTGCCGCGTCATTACGGAATGGAAATAGGCACGCAAGCGATAGCAACCACCGGCGATTGGGTACCTTTTTGGATGCGGTCTAACCAAAACGGCAGTATTCCGTTGGATGGCGTTTCGGGAAGTATAACCGCCCGCATCGTCAAGGATTACCGGAATGACACCACCAAAAATGCCGGTTTCGATTGGGGTGGTGGCGTTGACCTGCGCATAAACGCGGGGAGCACAGCGCAATTCATCCCCGTGGAAGCGTACCTCAAGGCGAAGTATAGTATTTTCCAGATACGGGGAGGGAGATTCAAAAATATTACTGGATTGGTGGATTCGACACTTTCCTCAGGTGCTTTTTCGGTGTCCAATAATGCCCTAGGCATACCCCAGGTAGAGATTGGCATCCCCGAGTATTGGAACCTTCCATATACGAAAGAACTGATCGCCTTAAAAGGAAGCATCAGCCACGGATGGTTCGGCACCTATACACTGAGGTCCCAAAACCAATACGTATCAGAAGCTGGCGCATATTACCACCAAAAATCACTGTACGGTCGGATTGGCAAACCTTCATGGAAGGTCAAACTGTACGGAGGCATCAATCATCAGGCCATGTGGGGCAATGAACGGGAAATTTTCGGGCCGGGGTTTGAATTGTCGAATTTCGAATCGTTCATACACGTTTTTCTGGGGAAAGCATATGGCAACAACAAGGTTCCCACATCCAAGATTGGAAATCAGCTAGGGTCGGTCGATCAAATGATCGAAATAGACCTAAAAGACATCAAACTGACCGGTTACCACCAATTTTTCTATGACATCGGTGGCCTGTATCACCTGACAAACATTCGCGATGGATTATGGGGCTTAAGCATCAGTAACCAGAACAAAAACGCGCGTGCCCTTGTTGATTGGGATAAATTCCTAATCGAATTCCTATACTCAAAAAGCCAAGGAGGTGAAATTGATTCCAAACCTACCCCATCCGGTGCCGAAGATTATTACAATAACTTTCTGTATTACAAAGGCTGGTCCTATTCTGATGAAAATATTGGCAACCCCTTGTTCACTTCAAAGAAATACATGAGGGATGACCTGCCTCAACGGGAAAGCGAATATTTCGGGAACAACCGGATCGCAGCTTTCCATGTGGGCGGACTATTCCGTTTTTATGGTTGGAATTGCAAGACTATGCTCACCTTTTCTTCAAACTACGGTACCTACGCCAGGGCACCTGCCGCCAAGTCTATAGGTGGGCATATCGTGTACAATGCGCCCCCCCACTTCCAGAAAGTCAACCAGTTTTCCGGACTTATTGAAATCGAAAAACCCATTTGGCAAGGTTATCATCTAGGGCTGGTGTTGGCCACAGACAATGGGCAGTTACTTTACAATTCAGTCGGGGGCGGCATTAAACTTTCACGCAGATGGTAAATTAATAAAAGGCAAATACATGAACGACAACGCGCCAATCTTGCTCTTTTGTTACAAAAGGTTGAGTCAACTGCAACAAGCAGTTTCTTCGTTACAGGCTAACTACCTCGCGAAAGATTCGGAATTATTCATTTTTTCCGATGCCGCCAAACATGAATCAGATAAGCAAGCCGTAGAAGCGGTAAGAGCATATATAAGATCTATTGACGGGTTTAAACGAATAACAATCCACGAAGCTGCGACAAATCAGGGTTTAGCGACGTCAATAATCGGCGGTGTCAGTAAAGTGATTCAGCTTTTCGGTAAAGCCATCGTCGTGGAGGATGATTTGATCCTATCTAATGTTTTTTTAGACTTCATGAACCAGGCATTGACATATTACAAAAATAACGATCAGGTGTTTTCCGTTTCCGGATTTAGCTTCCCCCTTAAATCAAAAAAAGATCTAACGGAAGACAGCTATTTTTATGGAAGAGCCCATTCATGGGGATGGGCGACTTGGAGCGACCGCTGGAAAACCGTCGATTGGGAAGTTAACGATTGGCCGAAGCTTAACACAGATGCAGGCATGCGGCGAAACTTCAATAAATATGGTAGCGACTTATTCCCAATGCTCAAGAAGTACATGCTCGGAAAGAATAGCTCCTGGTATATCCGATTCACTTATCATCAACAAAAAGAAAACAAGCTCACGGTCTATCCTTTTGTTTCAAAAGTAATCAACAACGGGTTTGATGACTCGGCCACACACTGTAATGTCTACAATCGAATTATCGTTGATCTCGATACCTCAAATCAACGGGTTTTCACCTTAAAAGAGAACGCTGTAATTGATGTGGATATCATGCAGCAATTAAAACATTATAAGTCAAAAAAATTCCGGGCAGAAAGCAAGCTATTAACCCAACTTCTCAAACTTGGAATAATCAAGCAAAACGTTCAAAAAATAGCGCATGACAATCAGTAAATATTTTGGTTCCTTATTTTCATCAAAGAAGCTTTCAAAGCACATATCGCTTTTTTCTTTTTGGGATCATCATACCAGGTTTTCCAAGGAGATTTACCTCGGTGCGTTCAGCCGGATTGAAAATACGACGATCGGTAATTACACCAGAATAAAACCCTTATGCAATATTTTCAATGCCGAAATCGGAAAATATTGCAGTATCGCCAAAGGCACAAAAATCGGCTTAGGTAAACATCCTACTTACTTGTTGTCGACCAATTCGATTTTCTATAAACAGGGGATCAGCGATTCATTTGCAAGGCCGATAGACTTCAATGAATTCGAAACGGTCCATATTGGCAACGATGTTTGGATAGGACTCGAATCCGTGATCATGGATGGGGTGACGATCGGAGATGGAGCCATTATAGCTGCAAGAAGTGTGGTAACAAAAGATGTTCCACCGTATTCAATCGTGGGTGGAGCTCCGGCGAAAGTGATCAAGTATAGATTCGATCAAGCGATCATCGATTTACTGCTAAAAATAAAATGGTGGGAGCTGAATGATGATGAAATAAAAGAAAAATTAAGCCTTTTCACAAAGGAAAATCTATCGATAGATGATATAAAGTATCATTTCAAAGAACGTGAAGGAACGGTAAAACACTAATCTAAATAGTTTTAAGATTGAGAGCGAAAGTTATCAGTATTTATATTTCTAAAGGGCCGTATCAGGCATTACTAAAGCAAATCGTCGATCTTGCGGCGCAACGTATAAGCTCATTTGTGTGTGTGGCCAATGTCCATATGTGCATCGAAGCGGTTGATGACCCACAGTTTGCCGATGTGGTGAATAGTGCCGATCTAGTGACACCGGACGGTGTACCGATTGCTAAATCGCTGAAGTTGCTTTATGGCATCGACCAAGAGCGTGTGGCGGGCATGGATTTACTGCCGGATTTGCTACGTGAATGTGAGCAAAAAAAATTAAACGTCTTCTTTTACGGTGGTACCGATATGTTGAAACAAGCCACCGAAAAACACATCGCCGAGCATTATCCGCAACTTGATGTGGCTGGCTTTCACGCGCCCCCTTTCAGGGCGCTCACCCCAGAGGAGGAGGAAGCCGTCGTACAAAAAATTAACAGCACACAGGCAAATTTCGTATTTGTTGTGCTCGGATGCCCCAAACAAGAAAAGTGGATGGCGAAGATGAAAGGGCGTATCCATGCGTGTATGATTGGTATCGGTGGTGCGCTCCCCGTCATGGTTGGCATGCAAAAGCGCGCACCAAATTGGATGCAAACCTACGGCTTGGAATGGCTATATCGGTTGCTACAGGAGCCGAAACGCCTGTTCAAACGCTATGCGTACACCAATACGAAATTCATCTACCTACTAGCCAGGGAAAAGTTTAAGCGCCGATCATAAAGCAATCATCGTTTTTTTCAACTCCCAGCAACTCACGCAATGTTGATTTGTTGATCACTTAACATCGTGCCAATACACCGTTCTTCCGCCTCTATCTGCTGAATCAAACACACGGAAAGCAACTTTTTTAGTCGCGGCTATCGGCTCACTGTATAATGCGCTCTGTGCATTGGGTTCGCTACCATCGGTGGTGTATCGGATGGCGTAGCCCGGAAGCTGCACGTTGGCATGAAGTTCCCCGTCGCGTTGCTGTACCCCGGCAGTCGGTATTCGATAGTTAAATCCGCCAGCATAATGATTCAACCGGGGCAGTTCACGCTTAGCTACCGTATTGATAAATGACGACCAAGCAGTAGCATATAAGGCCTGAGACTTGGCCTCATCAGGCTCAACCGCCCAATCCGGATCCTTCGCCCACGCCCGTTCGGCAAGGCCGAACAACTTGGGCAACAAAAGGTACTCCATACGCTCCGGTGTGGTAATGATCTCGGCCCATAATGGAGCCTGTAGCCCGACAATATTCGATTTCCCCTTTTCGGTAAGCCGTTCCAGTCCCGCGAAACGATCGGCATCCATGGGCTTGCCGCTGGCGTAATCGATTAGGCTCCGGTAGTAATTGTGCGGAACGAAGCGGAATGGTTTGTCCACATCCACATATCCGCCCCAATATTGGCCCGGTTCGTGGAAGCTATGGTTATACGCCAAGTCAATATAGAAGTTGGTGACATTGGTCAGTATCACTTTGTAGCCCGCATTGGCCAGCCGATAGGCCAAATCAGCATTGTCACCAAGATTGTTCCATACATCCGCATGGAAATTTTCACCCGCAAATCGGGAGTCAACAACCATTTTGCGCCGTCCGTTGACCTCCGCTTTCTTCATGCCGATTTCCTCCCATCCAGACAAGTATAATCCGCGGGATTTGAGCATACGATTTATCCGGTCGAAGAAGTAATACCACAGGTCATCCACGTTTGCCACCGCGGAGGAAGCGACTAACTGCAGCGCTACGGGCGACTTCTCCCAAACTCCCTCGGGCACCTCATCTCCTCCGAAATGGATGGTTTGCAGCGGCGCATCGGCTTCCTTGTACATGGCGATCAATTCGTCCGTCACTTTTTCCAGAAAGGTATAAGTAGATGGTAATGCCACGTTTATGATATTATCATTCCAGTTCTGAATGGAGCGGTACACCGACTGGTCATCGAGATCACGAAGCAAATACTGCATCGCCGCTGTGGTATCTCCTTGACTTAGGTATTTCGCATAACGGGCATCCATGGATTTGATGGCGGCCCGTGCATGGCCCGGTGTTTCGATCTCAGGGATCACCCGGATATGCCGTTCGGCAGCGTATTGCAGTAGTTCCACGAAATCCGCCCGGCTATAGTAACCGGTACCGGTCGTATTGGCTACATCAGGCCCCGATCCGTAGGAAGGCACCAAATGGTTGGCATCATCCAGCGTGTGCCCGCGCTTGCTTCCCACTTCGGTCAATTCCGGCAGCCCCGGTATTTCCAAGCGCCAAGCCTCGTCCTCGTTCAAATGGAAATGCAAGACATTGATTTTATACAGGGACAGTAAATCCAAGATTTTCATCACTTGCTCCTTGGTCTGGAAATTACGCGAAACATCTAGCATCACGGCTCGGTGGCCAAACCGCGGAGCATCGGTAATCGCGACGCCCTCCAAGGTAAGGGTAGATTGCTTTGCTTTCCAAGACTGTGGCGATAACAGGTTTTTCAACGACTGGATACCATAAAATACACCCGCAGATGTGGACGCTTCGATCAGGACACGCTCCGAATCCACGGTCAACTCATACCCTTCGACCGCAGCTAATGCTTTTTTGCGTAACGTGATGGTCTTTCCGTCTGCTTGGTTTGAAACACGGGGCGATGCTGTCAACACCTTGGCCAACTCTTGCTGCAAATGAGTAGCTTCTCGTTCAAAATCAGCATCCACCACGATGGTCACCTCCGCGTCCAATGCAAAAGACGATGCAGTACGCGCATAGGTCAGTGGCGTAGGAAATATGGGAGGCAAATCGGCCAATGGCATATCGGCTATTTGCTCATTTTGTACGAAGACTTTTTCAGCAATAGCACGCTCGATACTATCGGCTTGGAAATACGGGGTCAACGCAAATGGCAATGCAACACCATCGGGGTATCGATCCGAAACCAGGTAAAAGCCCTTGGGTACGTCTGTAAAATTCCGAAGCACGCGCGACAGCACACGGAGTTGCACAGATGAATTTGGCAATAACGGTTGCCAACCGGCTTGCGGATACAGCGTGAAGAAATCACCGTTGACCATTTCGATCTTCGCTAAGCTAGTATCCGAATCAGCGATGCGAGCCACACCCGCATTGAAGTAAATGGCCCAGCCCATTGCCGATAAGGTGTCGGAAGAGTGGTTATGGATGGTCAATAGGGAAAGCGTTTCATTCGTTCCCTCATGGTTGGCTTCGATGATCTCCCAATCAAGTGATAGCACCTGGTGTTGGCTATCGGTTTTTGGGGAAGAACAACCAACGATGAACAACACAACAAATACAAACAAAAGGGATACGCGGTTTACCATGGTCTAATTTGTTAGGATATGACAAGTTTCAACGGGTCAAACTTAGATAAAGTTGCTCCGATATGCAAACTATAATTGCATAGTATAAGAAAGCAACTTTATCGATCTCTCCTCTGCCATTGAGAGACAATCCCTACAGAGGAAATATAACATCCGTCGGCGACTTTTTACCTAACATATCGCAATCATTGTGCGCTGTATACGAAATGTAGGAATTTATTTCTAAAGTCAATTATCCCCTTTCCGATAAGCCCAATGGAATAATTGCGGTATTACAGTGAATGACAATACCATGCACACTTGCAGCCCGCCTACGATCATAACTGCTAATGGCTTTTGGATTTCCGACCCCATGCCCGTGGAGAGCGCCGCAGGCAATAACCCCATCGAACCCATCAGTGCGATCATCACAATGGGGCGTATACGGCTCTTTATCCCCTCCTCGATGGCCGCCTGAAGCGTCATTTTGCGGCGTAAATTGTCTTTCATCACGGCAATCAGGATCAGCGCATTGATGGTATTGACACCGAATAGAATGATAAAACCGATCCCTGCCGATATCCCAAAGATGATTCCCGAAACCCACAACGACAGGAAACCTCCGATAAAAGCGAACGGAATGGTTCCGACCGCTATCATGGTATCCCGATAGTTACCGAAATTGAAATATAGGAGAAACAGGATGAGCAAAAGGACAATCGGAACCACTACCGCCAATTGTTTCGTGGCGCGTTCCTTGCTTTCAAACTCCCCTGCCCATTCCATTTTGTTGGCTTTGGGGAGTTGTACCTGAGCAGCCACTTTAGCCTGTGCCTCGGCAATCGTACTCCCCAGGTCACGCCCTTCGATACTAAAACCGACCCCGATGTACCGGCTATTACCCTCCCGGTAGATGAACGTAGGCCCGGTATGGAAATCAATGGTCGCGATTTCTTTCAAGGGCACATTCTTGCCATCCATGGTGGGGATGAGGATGTTACCTATCTTCTCTTCATTGTCACGGTAGGCCCGCTGGAAACGGATGCGTACATCGAATATTCGCTCATCTTCATAAAACTGGGTGGCCGCTTGGCCTCCAATAGCCATCGCTACCACGGCCTGTACATCAGCAGTGTTTACCGCATAACGGGCCATTTTATGGTCGTGCAATTGGATACGCAGCTCCGGCAATCCAATATTTTTATATACATTCAGATCCTCAATGCCTTCCACGTCTTGGAGTACATGGGCTACTTGTCCGGCATATTCTTCCAATTCGTAAAGATCATCACCAAAAATCTTGACCACTAAGGCGCTTTTTACCCCCGCTACGTATTCCTCCACATTATCTTGGATGGGTTGGCTAAAGCCAAAGGTAATGCCGGGATAGCGTTCCAATTCGGTGCGCATCTCAGCCAGTAATTCCTCTTTCTTAATGGATCGCTTCCATTCCTTTTCTGGCCATAACTGAATGTGAAATTCAATATTAAAAAAACCGGTGGGGTCTGTGCCGTCATTGGGCCTACCCGTTTGGCTCATCACAAATTTCACTTCTTCGAATGCCCGTAATTTCTGTCGCATTTCCTGACCCAAACGCACCGATTCATCCAGGTTGACGCTATTGGGCAATGTGGCACGCACATAGATGGCACCCTCATTGAGCTTGGGGATAAACTCTGAACCGTAAAACATGAACTTGACCATGCATACTGCCAATAGTAGTACGAAACCAAGGAGCGTAACGCGCTTATGGCGCGCACTCCATGAAAATAACCGATACGCGCCATGATGGAACAAGCGGGAAATCCTATTCTCCTTTTCCCGAATGTTCTTGGTAAGCAAGGCTTTGCACATCGCTGGCACATAGGTCAGACTAAGGATAAGCGACCCCAGCAAGGCGTAGCCAAGCGTAAACGCCAATGGGGAGAACATCTTGCCCTCTACTTTCTGGAAAGAAAAAATCGGCAGCAATGCGACAATAAGAATCAGTTGGGCAAAAAATACGTAGGTAGCGACACTCCCCACGCTTTTCTTGATCAACCCCAATTTGATGGAGCTATTAAACCGTGCCATTCCCACCAACTCGGCACGTTTTTGCATGGACACAAATACGCTTTCCACAATGACCAACGTACCTTCCAGCAACAGCCCGAAATCCAATGCGCCCATGGAAATCAAGTTGGCCGGCAACCCTTGGATGCGCAGCATCGTAATGGCAAACAGGAAAGCTAGTGGAATCACCGAGGCAACGATAAGCGTCGTACGCCAGTTGAACAGGAAAACAAACACGATGACGGACACCAATACAATCCCCTCAATCAGGTTTTTGGTCACCGTATTGACGGTGGCGTTGACCAGTTCCGTACGGTCTATGAACGGTTCAATCTTGACATTGCCGGGCAATATCCGTTCATTCAATTCGGTTATTTTCTCCTTAAGGCTGGCGATCACCTCCCCGGGATTTTCCCCACGTAGCATGATGACGATGCCCTCGACCAGGTCGTCTTCGTCTTGAAGGCCCACTTGTCCCAGCCGAGGCTTGGCTGAAATGGTTACATCGGCAACATGCTTGACCAATATTGGGGTACTCCCCTTTACCGTAATGAGGATATTTTCGATGTCTTCTACTTTGTCCAGCAACCCGATGCCGCGCACCACATACGCTTGATCGCCGCGTTGGATGACATCCCCCCCGACATTCATGTTACTTTTGCCCACCGCCTCATAAACATCCAAGGGCGAAAGGTCGTAATTGATCAGTTCTGTCGGATTGATCTTGATTTCGTAAATCTTCTCCTCCCCACCAAAACTCACCACATCGGCTACCCCCGGTACCGCCAACAATTCACGTTCAATCACCCAGTCGTGTATGGCTGTCACCTCTTTGATGGGTAAATCACTCTTGATGACGTATCGGAATATTTCACCCGTGGCACCCGAAGGCGGCTCGATATCAGCCTCGGCCCCCTCGGGTAAGTCCACCCCCTGCAGCCGGTTGGCCGCATATTGCTGGGCATAGAAATCGTCAACACCATCTTCAAAAATGACCGTCACCACTGACAGGCCAAACAGGGAAATGGAGCGAACCTGTGCTTTCTTGGGAATAGTGTTCACTTCCTTGGAAATCGGAAGCGTAACGAATTTCTCTACTTCTTCCGCACTGCGGCCCGGCCATTGGGTGATGATGCGCGCACGGGTGTTAGTCACGTCAGGAAACGCCTCGATGGGCGTACGCGTCAGGCAATACAGCCCCACTCCTGCCAGTAACGCGGTAAAGAAAAATACAATGAATGTATTTTTCAGGGAAAAGGATACGATTTGCTTAACGATCTTCTGCATAATGAATGGTACGAATGGCGATTTTTAAGCGCACTTAGCGTGACTTGATTTGCTCGTAAATCAATAGGTGGTTTTGGGTAATTATCTGTTCTCCCGTCAGCAATCCCTGGTCTACAAAATACCACTGCCCTCCCTTAGCCGAGAGCGAAATATTCCGCACTTCTAGTTCGCAGTCATTGTGATAAACAACGGCAAAGTGCTGGTTATTATCAAAGATGACGGCTGCCGAGGGAACGACGGTAGCCGTTTGCGGCAACAATTTCTCCACGACGATATCGGCTGACATGCCCGGTTTAAGTTTTAGCGACTTATTGTCAAGTACGACTCGCCCCTTGAGCACCCGCTCTTCGGCATCAAACACCTGCGAAAGCGCCGAGATTTTCCCGCTGAACACGTCATCGGGATAAGCCAGCGTATGGATGACAACTTCCATACCCTCCTGCACGAATTGCATATCCGTGGCATACACATTAACCATGACCCATACCTCGTCTAGCGCTGATAGCGTAAAAAGGTCTTCGCCGTCATTGATTTGCATACCAACCGTAATATTTTTCTCCACGACATAACCACTTCTTGGCGAAATAATCTCAAATGTACCCTGTACCGGATTCGGGTTGAACAATGCAAGGGTTGCACCGATATTACCCAGTTCGGCTTTAAGGGTATTGACCTCACTTTGTGCAGCTAGCAAATCTCTTTCGGAAGCAATATGGTCTTCATACATCCCTTTCGCCGCCGCATATTCCCGCTCAGCAATCTTCAATCGATTTTCCAAATTGGTTTTCTCCGACCATAGGGCATTCAATTCCGGACTTTTAATCGAAGCCAGCACTTGTCCTTTTTTCACATAGTCTCCCAATGAAAAACCCACTGTGGTAGCTACGCCTTCCACAAGGCTCACAAAACGCACTACGTTATCGGGGTTATAAGAAATCTCTCCCGTCAAGGTAAGATGCTGGGAAACCTGTCGTTCTTGCAGCGTATCGATGGTCGTGGTAGTCTTCAATGTCTCATCGATACAGTAGGTCTGCCCAGTCATTTCGGCATGTTCAGTTGTCCGCCCACACCCTGCCAAAGAAAGCAATAGCATGAGGTAAGCGCTATATCTCATCTTGTTGTCGCGTTTAAAATGCGATGCCAGTGCTGTACTGCAACCCTTCATAATAGTCGTTTAATTCTTTTTTTGTGCTCAAAATGGTATGCTTACTACTGAGATAGGCTTCCAAAAAATCCAGGTATTCCAGCATGCTGATGTTGCGTTCGAGGAAATTCCGGTGATGGTTTACCAGCAATCGTTCCAGTTCCTCTTCGTAACTGGCATCCAACCCCTCATATAATTCGACGGCGGCCCGGAGGTCGTCGTACACTTGTATGATTTCTGCTTGAATGCGAATACTTTTTTCTTCGGCGAGCAATTTGCTTCGGTCAACGGCGATACCCGCTGCTTTGATATTCCCTTGGTTTTTATGGAAGAACGGCAAATCCATTGATATCCCGAAGCCAACAAAATCGTACATGATGTTACCTCCCCTGTCATAATTGGCTTGAAGGCTAACATCAGGGCTACGAAGCGCTCTTTCGTAAGTAAGTTTCTTCGTGAAGTAATCGGTCTCCAAGTTGGCTGCCCGGAGATCCGGTCGGTGGGATAGGGCCGTATCGATCAATGCCACGGGATTCAGGCCCTCCAGCTTGGCCAAATCAGGCAAAAACCCTTCCTCCGTAAGGACAATCGTCAACTGGGCAGGCAGCCCCATCAATGCCTTCAGTTCGCGTTCAAGTTCGTTCCTCGATCTTTTCCATTCGTTAATCGACTTCACGAAATCCAGCTCCGACGCCTTGAGGCGTAAGTATTCGCGTTGGCTCACATTGCCTTGCTGGTATTGGTTTTGATACCCCCGTAGCAATTGCCTGATGTTACCGAGTTGTTGCTGGTAGATATCCAATTGGTATTGGAGAAATTGCAAGTTGGTCAGATGCATCCTGAATTCCACTTTCAGACTTCGCAGCAAGTCTTCGAAGTATTGCTTAGCCATTTCCACACCCACCTGTTCCATGGCCACCAGTTTATTGCGCTTGCCAGCCGTTAGGATCAGTTGCTCCACCTCCACCGCTATCTGTGACGTATTGCCCCAAGTACCCGCTAGGTAAGGGAGTTGCTCCGCACTTGGGTTTGACCAGAGATTAATTTCGCCTACGGACAATGTAGGATTCGGCCATAGTTTGGCTTGGATAACCTGCGCTTCCGCCTCTTGGATGTCCAGCCTACTGGCGATGAGCTGGAGGTTGCGCTGCAAAAACGTAGCTTCCGCCTCCTGCCGAGACAACACCAAGGTATCGGCTGCCTGTTGGGCAAATGCTCCAAATGAAAAAATAATAACACTCAATAATACCAGAATCTGCTTTTTCAAAACCCTATCATGATTTGCCCGACAAAATTAGGAGCCTATCATTACACGGAAATTTGAACGTCATTAAAATTGCATAAGCCTGGGATTAGAAAATGATTAACGTGATGGCCTCGATTGCCCAGCGGCGGTCGCCTTTATTCTGTCCTATTTTTTCCTTGTGCACATGTACATAAAACTGTAAATTGCCCCAAAAATCAAGCAAGCATGCTATCTTATTTTTTCCGGGACGATTACAGTGAGGGCTGTCATCCACGTATATTGAACGCTCTTCAGCAAACCAACCTCGAACAGCAAGTCGGTTATAGCAACGATAGTTACTCAATGGAAGCCAGGGCATTGATTAAAGAACAATTAGGCAACGCGGATGCCGACATCTATTTTGTTTCCGGAGGAACCCAAGCGAATCTAATCGCCATATCCGCTATCCTGAAGCCCTATGAAGCCGTAGTATCTGCCCATACAGGGCACATCAATCTCCATGAAGCCGGGGCCGTCGAAGCAACAGGGCATAAAGTGGAGGCTGTCAACACTCCGGATGGTAAGCTCGATGTTGCCCGCATCGCCCATTTGACGGAACAGGTAGGCGATGTAAACTGCGTGCAACCGAACCTGCTTTACATTTCCAATACTACGGAAATGGGAACCTTATACAACAAAGCCGAGCTAACCGCGCTGTCGGATTTCTGTCGGACCAACGGATGGTACCTATTCCTCGACGGGGCTCGCCTACCAGCCGCATTGATGGCCAACGGTAACGACCTGACCTTAAAAGATATTGCTGAATTGACCGACATCTTTTATATCGGCGGCACTAAAAACGGCGCCTTATTTGGCGAAGCCATCGTAGTCACCAATCCTCAATTGAAAAAAGGGTTTAAATATAACCTCAAGCAAAAAGGAGCACTACTGGCTAAGGGAAGGGTATTAGGTTTGCAATTCCGGGAACTCTTTCGCGATAACCTCATCTTTGAACTTGCCGCCGCAGCAAATGGACGGGCACTGGCCATGGTTCCCGCTATTGAGCGCCTTGGATACGGCTTTATGGTTCCGCCTTGCTCTAACCAGCTCTTTCCCATACTACCGTACGCGATCATTGACGAACTGAAGAAAAAATACCTATTCCATACCTGGCAAAAAATCGACGATCAGCACGCCGCCATCCGGTTGATGACCTCTTGGGCGACACCAGCTACGGCTTGCGATCGGTTTATTGCCGATCTGGAGCGCTTGACATTAAAAACACCGTAACCATCGAACATTCTCCTCACGAATTAGCCGCGTTACCAATCACCCAACACAATTCCACCACCGTACCACTATTCGCTTCCGATGAGATGGAAAACGCTACGCCATTCTGTTTGCAAATCAACAAGGCAAGTGACAGGCCTATGCCGCTTCCCTTCGTGTCACCTACATTACTGCCGCGATAGAACGGTTGATGTACAAACTTCAGTTCTTCCCTAACAATACCTTTCCCGCTATCTTTGATACGCAAAATCAAATGCGTTCCATCGTTCGTTAGTGAAATCAGGATGGGTCGCTCTTCCGAATACTTCACCGCGTTTTCTACCAAGTTAAACAGTGCAATCTCCAGTTGGCCGACGTTACCCCTTACAGCCAGTATACCCGACGGCGTGTCACCCATCTCCAATGAGATCAATTCGTGAGCCTTCGGCCATTCGGCATAAACCCGATCCAATACGGACCACAGCAACTCATCGACGCGGCAATATAGTTGATCTTGGGGCAGCGTTTGCAGTCCAGCAAGCATCATCAAGTCATCGAGTAACCGCTCGATTTGATATACCTGTTCCAGAACAACTGTTGACACTTGTTGATATTCCTCGACTGATCGCTTTTTCTGCGCCAAAACCTCCAAGTTGCCTGAAATCGCAGCCAATGGGGTTTTGAACTCATGCGACACATAGTTTATGAAGTTTTTCTGTATCGAAAACGTATCTGACAGCCGATGCAATAGATCATTAAACGTGTCTACCAAATCCTGCAACTCATCGTTGCTATTGGGCGATAGGAGTGCTGTTTCCAACGAGTTCGCCTCTACCTGATTGACTTGCCGGATAATGGTTGACACCGGCTGGTAAGCAATCCGGGACAGCCAAGCGCTCAATAGGAAAATAATGCCCAATCCCACGACCAACGCAATGCCCAGCATCAACAAGACCTGGTTGCTTTGGGAGTTGAAAAACGCATGGCTCGTCACGATAAATACAACGAAATCTCCCTGATTATCGGGGTAGAAGATGCCATAATAATAATGGTCGTTCGCCTTGAAATTGACCCTTCCTTCTCGTCGTACGTGATTAAGCACCTCAGCGGTAATCTGCACATCTTCCTGATCGTTCCCAAAGGTGATATGGTTGTTTACGTCATAGATTTTGACTGCCGCCTCTAAGATATTTTCCTCGAATTGATCGCGAATAAGGCTATGCTCTCGAGCGGATAATTCATCTTCTTCCAAATAAAACATGGCCGACAGCATACAGGTTTTCTCCAGTTCATTGAAGATGATACGCTCAGACGTGGTATAAAATGCATAATATACCAACACGGCCGCCACTGTAAATACCACGCCAAAGGTAATGGAAGATATCAATGTTAGCCTGTTGCGTATCGTCATGATCGAGAAATCATTGGGGGGCTTTCAACATGTAGCCGGTTCCCTTCACCGTATGGATGAATTTCAGGTTGCCCTTTTCTATCTTGCTGCGCAGGTAGGAAATGTACACATCGACCACATTGGTGTTATTGTTATAACTGATACCCCATACCGCATTGAGGATTTGCACACGGGAAAGCGCTTTGTTTCTGTTCTCCAATAGGTAAAGCAGCAATTTATACTCCTTAGGGGAAAATTCCACCTGTTCGTTGTCTAACAGTACGGTATGTTCATCCGTATTAACCGTTAGGTTGGCGCATCGGTAGATCTGTTCTCCCCCTAGCCTATTGAATTTCGCCCGTCGGGTCAACGCATTGATCCGTGAAAGCAATTCCTTGAAGTGAAAGGGTTTTACCAAATAGTCGTCCGCCCCACTGTCCAACGCACGCACCTTATCATCGGCATCTCCTAGTGCACTCAATATGATGATCGGAGTAGGATTTTGTTTGTATCGGATCAGCTTGGTCAATTGCACACCATCTATCCCCGGCAACATAATATCTAGGAGGATGATGTCCCAAGAATGGCCTGAAATCCAATCACGGGCCTGTTCCCCGGAGGTGGCTAAGGTAACGGTATGGTTATTTTCCTCCAATCCTTTCACCACGAAATCACTAATCCGGCTGTCGTCTTCAATGAGTAGGATATTCATGAGTTGTGCTAACGTCGGTCTAACCTTTCCTATGATCAATAAATGTAACGCTTTTACGTGAATTTTCAGGAAACTTAAGCCGATTGATTTCCTGAATCGAGTCAAATACGATACTCGGGCTTACCCGTAGCTTCGCCCGGAAACGGTCCTTGATTTTCAACATCAGCGCTGTCGTGGCGGCCTTGGCACCCACTCTTACGGTGATTTCATCTTCATTTAAATCGTTTGAGGAGATTTCAATGATGTAATTCTCCACCTCTTCAAAATCGTTCAGCAAATCGAACAAGATGGGCGGATAAATCGTCGTTCCCTTATACTTCACCATCTGGTTTTTACGGCCAATCACCGGGCCAAGTCGCATCGTCGTCCGCCCACAGGCACACGGCTCATAAAACGGCTGCACGATATCCCCCGTTTTGAATCGCAACAATGGCATCCCCTCCATCCCCAATGTGGTCACCACCAATTCACCGGGCTCCCCTTCGGGTACCGGCTGATTGTCATCATCAAGAAATTCCGTAATGATCAATTCAGGGTGATGGTGTCCGCCCATACCGTGTTCACACTCCGTAAATGCCGTACCCATCTCAGTAGACGCGTATGTCGAAAATAATTGGATATTCCACTTATCCAAAATGCGTTTGGCCAATGTACTCCATGCGAAATCGGGCTTACGCAACGGTTCACCTATGCAGATTGCCTTTTTCACGCTACTATTGTGGAAGTCAATGCCGTTGCCTTCTGCATACTCTACCATCTTCAACAGGAATGAAGGCACACAGATGATGGTATCCGGCTGCACACGAGCAATCGTATCCCACTGCAATTCGGGTACGCCCGACCCAACACGCGCGATACCGATGCCCGCCTTACGTGCCCCAAGGAAATAGGCCAATCCGGCCATGAAACGGCGATCCATCGTGGTCGTCAGTTGAATGGTGCTGGATGAAGACAACCCTGCACATTGGTAGGACAACGCTTCATTATAGGCAAGACGGTCGAGGTCTTTGTCGGTAAGTGCCAGCAATACGGGATCGCCCGAAGTGCCGGAAGTGGTTACATAATCTGCTATCCGACGAGCCTCCACACACCGGAACATCTGGTTGTGAAGTTGCAAATCGGCTTTGGTGGTCACCGGTATGCCCGCCAAATCTTCTATGTAGCGAATGGATTGCACAGCTACCCCGTGGGTATCAAACAGCTTTTTATAGTATGGAGAATGCGTAGCGAGGTAGGCGAGTAATTCGTGCAGTTTCGCTTCCTGAAATCGCTTGATATCACTTCGACTGGCTTTTTCTATATCAGGTATAGGAATCATTTTATTTTCCGTTTACATGTGTTAATGCGTTTTTCAATTAACGCACGGTCCTTTGCGGTACTCACCGCTTTGTCTTGCGCCTGCTGGTAATAGTCCAACGCCTCGGCATATTGCCGGCGGCTAAAATAATATTCTCCGATGATAAAATGCGTCTTCCATAAATCGGGGTTGAGCCCTTGAAATTGGGCGATCGCTATCTCATTGATCCACTGTCTATCGGCTATTTTTTCCTCCATCGCTCGCATTTGCGTGCGGAATACTTCATAATTTTCAAATTCAACGGTATGGATAAAGGCATCTTCGGGGATATTCAATACAGCAGAAGTCATCGCTGTATCCTGTTTCGGCATAGGAAATTCGCTAAATACCTCATCCAACTGATAGGCCACGAATGTTCCCAATTGGTAAGGGCTTGCTGACACCCACATCCTGCGCTCCTCCGGTTGGAAGATCACCGCATGATGGGCGAGCAGTTGATTGATTGCCATTTCATTGCCGTATCCAAGTTTTTCTCCGCCGATACCTTCCCGATTCCGCAATAACGAGGCCGCAGACACTGGGTTTAAAGGTGGATTCGAAGCGATCAATTCATTCACGCGATCAAAGCGGTATTGTGAATGGCTTTCCGCAATATGCCGGAGGTTTTTTTTGTCCGTCGTGTAAGGTTCACTCTGGAAATGATTGGCGCATACCAACAAATCTTGCTGATTTACAGCCTCATAAACCCCGAATTTCTTGGGTGACACTTCAATGATCACCGCTTTACCATCCGCAGCGCTCCCCACCAAAATCGATTCTGACACAAAAACGGCCCTTTTCTTCGCGATATCGATCGCCTCCTCGATATTGGCTGCATATTGCAGCATTTCTTTAGTGACCAGAGAAATCGGTGTTTTGGCTTTCCAGGGTATATCGGATTTCCCAGCATTGATGGTGACCGTCAGGCCTTCCTCGTTCATTCCCGAAACAGCCCCGACCATACCTGCCCATGTCACTGTCGCATATTTGTAACCATTATCCGGATGGATGAAAGCCACGATTTTCTCCTCGGCAAAAGCATCCCCAGCATAGAAGTCGAAGTTACGGCCAATTAATAATTGTCCGTTTTCGGTATGGTCGCCCCAAGCAGCAAAAGAAGTGCATCCCACTAAAGCCAAGTCCTGTAAGGCGTGCCCAATATCATGTGCACCATGGAAATACAACAGCCGTTGGTAGGGCGGCGCGATGAAATTGAATTCATCTGTCGACGAACGGGACAAACCATATATTTCCACTTGGTATTCTTCGGGCACGTGATTCGTCAGGCGACGGTTAAAAAACCCGAGAAACCTGCGCAACATCCGCTGCCGAAAAGGAGAAGGCACCAATTCCGTTATTTTCGAGACAAACGCGGTTTCTTGGTGGTACAATAACTCTTGGGTGAGTACGCCATTTGCCAAACCACGCTCCAATGCATCTCCTTCTACATACAATTCCCACAATCCCTGGGTATTCTTGCGTAGCCATCCTTCATCCATCACATAATGCTGCGGTGACGTCTCCACCCGCTCGCTTACATGGGCATTATATCCGGTTATCTCGGGAGGGTGGCGCACGCCTGCACACGATACCACTCCTAACGCCAGGAAACCCCAAACGACAATCCGTATGATATGTTGTTGCCCTTTCATGTGATAAGGTTGGCAATGGGTTTTGCATCGGGCGAAACCGATTGCCTACTCAAATTACGGCAACATATGCGTCACCGCCCTGACCGCCCTGTCATGTTTCTTTACGAAAGGGTTTTCCTTGTCCCAAACATATCCAGCCAATACAGAACACACCTTTCGGCGCACATCTTCATTCACTTCCTGATGGAAGAAAAATTTCTGCAAATCACCGGAATACCAGTCACGTATATAGGATCGGAATACATTGACACCCCACATCATGTGGTCTTCATAATCCGTTTGCCAATCCACTGTCTCCCCTGAAAGCTGTTTAATGGCCAGTTTGGCCGACAATGCACCCGATTCCGTGGCAAAGCAAACTCCCGAAGAAAAAACAGGGTCCAAAAACTCGGCACTGTTCCCCGTTATCGCATACCCTTCGCCAAATAACTTTTTCACTGCCTTAGCATAAGAAACGATTTGTTTTGGCTCAAAGCAAAATTCCAGTCCGTCAAAACGGCGCCGATAATATTCCGATTGTTGGATGATATGCTGGAACGTTTTTTTCGGATCACCCTGGTCAATCGCTTCTAGGTGCTCGGCGGGGCATACCAAGCCCAGCGAAGACCGTCCATTGGAAAACGGAATCACCCAAAACCATATTTTTTGCTCCAGCACGTCAAACGTGATGAGCGTTCCCTCTTCACCTTGCGGTCGCCGTTCATCCTCCACATGCACAAACGTAGCCGCCATGGGTGGAAACGACGAAGGTTTATCAAGCCCCAAAAGCCGGGGGAGCACGCGACCGTAACCACTGCAGTCGATGATGAATTTAGCATGGATCTCCCAGCGGTTGCCCTGCTCGTCGCTCACGGTGGTAGAAGAATCCGTGCCATCGAAAATGACGCTTTGCACCGTGGTGCCAAATGCGATATCCACTCCCCTTCGCTGCAAGATATCGGTCAAGGTGTGATCAAATTCGGCCCTGGGCAATTGCCATGTCCAATCCCATCCCTGTGAAAATTTCTGGCTGAAATCAAACCAGCAGACTTCATCCCCCCTGAGAAAACGTGCGCCAAATTTCTTTTCGAAGCCCTTTTTTTCGACTTCTTCAACAAATCCAGCTTCATCGAAATGATCCATGCAACGGGGGATCAAACTCTCGCCAATCACGAAACGCGGAAAGTGTTCCCGCTCGATTACTTTAATTTTAATGCCTTTTTGGTGCAAAATAGAGGCTGCAACGGCTCCCGAAGGCCCAGCTCCAATCACTAGTACATCTACGTGTTCTGAATTCATGTCAATCAGTGGGGTATATGGGCCAAACTTAGATAAACTTGTATATAAAAGCAATTGCTTGCAACATTTTTCTGCTATCCGTATTCGCGAATACCATGCTTTTTAGCTAAGTTTGCCTCCGCTTATTTTACCATATTTACATGATTGAACTAACGAATCCGATTGCGTTGGCTGATTTCTATTCGGTACTATTTGAAAACCGAAAGGTCAGTTTAGCAAAAGACACTTCGGATAACATAAACCAAAGCTACCTTTTCTTAAAAAACTTTGCCAAGGACAAAATCATCTATGGGGTAAACACTGGCTTTGGGCCGATGGCCCAATACCGGATTGCCGAAGCCGATCAAATCCAGCTTCAATACAACCTCATCCGAAGCCATGCGACCGGCATGGGGGGTATACTGGACCCCATCTATGCGAAATCGGCATTGTTGGCTAGGTTGCAAACCCTGTCTTTGGGATATTCAGGCGTACACCCCAACGTGTTGGCGTTGATGACCGAAATGCTCAACCGGGATATCCTGCCTGTCATTTATCAGCATGGTGGCGTAGGCGCCAGTGGCGACCTGGTCCAGTTAGCCCACCTCGCCCTCAACATGATTGGCGAAGGCGATGTCATCTATAAGGGCAATATCGTTCCTGCAGCCGACGCATTGGCCGAAGAAGGGCTTAAGCCAATGGAAATCCACATACGCGAGGGATTGGCATTGATCAATGGCACTTCGGTCATGACCGGTATCGGCATTGTAAACGCCATCTACGCAAAACGTCTGGTGAACTGGTCTATCACCTGTTCGGCCCTGATCAACGAATTGGTACGGGCGTATGACGACCACCTGTCCGAAACGCTAAACGGCACCAAAAAACACCGGGGGCAGCAGCAAGTAGCTACACGGATGCGGGAAGTCATTGCCGATAGCAAACTGATCCGCAAGCGAGATGAACACCTTTACAGCCGTAAGGTAGAAGAGAATATCTTCAAAGACAAATTGCAGGAGTACTACTCCATCCGCTGTACGCCGCAGATTTTAGGCCCCATTTGGGATACCCTGCATTACTGCACGGACATCCTCGTCGAAGAGGTCAACTCCGCCAATGACAATCCCATCGTCGACGTGGCATCGGAAAATGTGTATCATGGAGGCAACTTCCATGGTGACTATATCGCCTTGGAAATGGATAAGCTCCGCATCGCCATCGCTAAGCTAACCATGTTGATGGAGCGGCAGTTGAATTACCTGCTCAACTCCTCCATCAATGAAACGCTCCCTTCTTTTGTCAATCTCGGAACATTGGGGCTTAACTTTGGGATGCAAGGCGCACAATTTACTGCCACCTCGACCACAGCGGAAAACCAGACGCTGGCCAATCCCATTTATACACACAGCATCCCCAATAACAAAGACAACCAAGACATCGTTAGTATGGGCACCAATGCCGCGTGGCTAACGAAAAAGGTCATCGACAACGCCTACGAAGTACTGTCCATCCAGTTACTGACGTTGACACAAGCCATCGAGGCATTGGATTGTGAAACGCAGCTGTCTTCAAAAAGCAAAAAAGTTTATGCGCATATTCGGGAGATTGTCCCTACCTTTAAAGAAGATATCGTCTTATCGCCCTTTTTAGCTGCGATAACGAACTTTACAAAGGAACATGACATCATTGATTAACTAAAAACCTTAATGCCATGAAGTTATTATTCACGTATTTATTGGTGGGGCTGTGTATCTTCCCGACGTATTCGCAAGAATTAGCATTGGTACGGAAAGGCAAAAAGAGCGGTTACCTTGACACACAGGGTAACATAGCCATTGTCCCTACTTACGACCGAGCAGGCTCCTTTTCGGATGGTTTAGCTCCAGTAGTTGTTGACAAGAAATGGGGATTCATCAATGCGAAGGGTGAAATAGTCATCGAACCCCAATTTGACAATGCAAAGGGATTTAACAGTGGGTTAGCACTCGTATCGGCCGACAAGCAATGGCAATACATCAACAAGTCAGGCCAAGTAGTAGAATTGCCTCAATCAGACAAGCTTTACGATTTTGAGCACGGATTTGCATTCATCCGTAGGGGTGGTGCCATTGGCCTGATGGATAGCAAGGGAACAATAGTCGTGGAGCCAACCTATGAAGAAATCAAACCCTTAGTCAACGGACTGGGAAAAGTGCGCAAGGACGGCAAATGGGGTGTCATCACGTCAACCGGAGCCGTACAAATACCCACCGAGTACGATGAAATAGACATCTCTGACAATGGAATCGTCATCGCTCGAAAGGGGGATTCATTTGGATTAATTGGTAAAGACCAGCAATTCAAGGCCGTGGACGGAGCCTCCAAGATATGGAAATTCCTCGACAACGAGCCCCTCACTTATGCGCGGAAAGACAATAAACTCGGGTTCATCAACCAGCAGGGCGAATGGGTCATCGAGCCGCAATTTGAAAAAGCGCGGGCATTCCGCAATGGACTGGCCCCCATATTCATCGACAAAAGTTGGGGTTATGTAAACGAACATGGCGAAGTGGTTATCGAGCCCCAATTTAGGGATGCGGAGATTTTCAGTAAAGACGGGTTGGCTGCCGTTAAATTGAATAAACTGTGGGGCTTCATCGATACCAAAGGTGAGCTCGTGATTAAGGACCAATACGACATCTCTGTCGCGTTGATTGGATTCCTCTCCAGCGGAGACGAAAAAGGCTTCATCAATGGATTGGCCCGTGTGAAGCACAATAAAAAATGGGGCTTTATCAACACGCAGGGACAAGTGGTCGGCGAATGGTTTGACAATGCCGAGCCTTTTGAAAAAGTGAATTAAACTTAATGGATAAACGGAAATATGCGCTGGTAACGGGGGGCTCCCGTGGCATCGGCAGGGCGGTAAGCATCACCTTAGCAAAGGAATTGGGATACGCCGTCTTGCTCAACTACCAATCGAATGCACAGGCCGCGGAAGAAACGAAAGCAACCATCATCGCCAACGGTGGTATTGCCGAAACGCTGCAATTTGATGTCGGCAATGCCAATGAGGTACATGCCGCCCTCGACCAATGGAAGGCACAACATCCGGATGATATCATCGAAGTCATTGTTAACAATGCCGGAATTACCCGCGATGGCCTACTGATGTGGATGGAGCACGGCGATTGGAACGATGTCATCAACACCAGCTTGAACGGTTTTTACAACGTTACCAAGCCTTTATTACAAGATTTGCTTCGACACCGGTATGGCCGCATCATCAATGTCGTATCTGTATCAGGGGTAAAGGGAACACCGGGGCAGGTCAACTACTCGGCTGCCAAAGCAGGGCTCATCGGGGCTACCAAAGCATTGGCGCAGGAAGTGGCCAAGCGCAACATTACCGTCAATGCTGTCGCGCCAGGATTTATCGAAACCGACATGACCAGCGACCTCGATGAAAAAGAACTGAAAAAATTAATACCTTTAAACCGCTTCGGGAAAGCCGAGGAGGTAGCCGATTTAGTTTGCTTTCTGGCATCACCCAAAGCCTCGTATATCACCGGGGAAGTGGTGAATATCAATGGGGGAATTTATTCTTAGCACCTTTTGTTAATTCGCAAAAGACAAAAAAACGAAAACACGAAAAAGCAAAGGCACCACTATGGAACGACGTGTAGTGATCACCGGAATGGGCATCTATTCCTCGCTGGGTAAAACCCTAGCCGAGGTGAAGGATTCGTTGTATCACGGGCGCTCGGGTATCGTCTTTTCACAGGAGCGCAAGGATTTCGGCTATCGATCAGCGTTGACCGGCTTCGTGGAGCGCCCCGATCTCACCAAATTGCTCTCCCGTAGGCAGCGGATCAGCATGGGAGAAGAGAGCGAGTATGCCTATGTCGCCACGCGGGAGGCCCTGCAAAATGCCGGTGTCGACGACACCTTCTTCGACGAGCGCATTGTAGGGCTGGTATATGGTAACGATAGCGTATCACAAGCCGTGATGGAATCCATAGACATTGTACGGCAGAAGAAAGACACCATGCTCGTGGGTTCGGGTGCAATTTTCAAATCGATGAACTCATCCGTCACCATGAACCTGTCAACCATCTACCGCATCCTCGGGATCAACATGACCATCAGCGCAGCATGCGCAAGCGGCTCACACGCAATTGGCCTGGCTTACCTGTTTATCAAGCAAGGGCTACAGGATTGCATAATATGCGGCGGGGCACAGGAAACCAATAAATATGCCATGGCCAGTTTTGATGGTCTCGGCGTGTTTTCCGACCGGGAGGATGAGCCCACCAAAGCCTCCCGCCCATTCGACAAAAACCGCAACGGCTTGGTTCCGGGAGGAGGCGCGGCGACCATTGTTTTAGAGGAATACGAATCTGCGGTAAAACGGGGTGCCCCCATTCTGGCTGAAATCTTGGGATATGGGTTTTCCTCCAATGGCGACCACATCTCGACGCCGAATGTCGAGGGTCCGGTACGCGCCATGAAGATGGCAGTGGACCAGGCAAACCTGACCCCGTCAGCTATCGAATACATCAATGCCCATGCCACATCCACCCCCATGGGTGATGCCAATGAAGCAAAGGCAATAGCCCAGGTATTCGGGTCATCACCGGCCATCAGTTCGACCAAATCCATGACCGGACATGAATGCTGGATGGCGGGAACGAGTGAAGTGGTTTATTCATTGCTGATGGCTCAGCATGGCTTTATCGCGCCAAATATCAATTTGGAGGAAGTGGATGAAGCTGCCAAAAATCTGAGTTTGGTAAAAAATACCATAAACCAAAATTTTAATGTATTTTTGTCAAATTCTTTTGGATTCGGCGGAACAAACTCCGCATTAATTGTGAAAAAACTGTAATAGAGCAGCGCCAATATGAGTAGGGACGAGATCATTGATATTACCAATAAGTTCTTAATCGATGAATTTGAGGTGGAACCGGAAGTTATCCAACCCGATGCCGAACTAAAACAATCATTGGATTTGGATAGCCTAGATTATGTTGACTTGGTGGTCATCATCGAATCAAATTTCGGCATAAAACTGGAGAACAAAGATTTTACCAACGTATTAACCTTCAATAACCTCTATGATTTAATAGGCAGCAAGCTACATGCCATTGCCTAACTGCACACCATGTCTGAGTGGAAAGGAAAATCAAAAGGATCCGTTTCCGGATACAAGGTATTCATTTTCCTAATTAAGCATGCAGGGATAAATGTTGCCTATTTATTGCTGGTATTCGTTTCGTTGTATTATGTCCTTTTTTCGCCGAAACAAACGGCAGCCATCTACCGTTATTTTCGAATCCACCAGAAAAAGGGCATCCTACGTAGCATCATCAACTCCTACCTAAACTACTTTGTCTTCGGCCAAACGTTAATTGATAAAGTAGCCATTACCGCCGGTCTGGAACATAAATATACCTACGAATTTGATGGGATTCACCATATCCAGCAATTGGCCAAGGATAACACTGCGGGTATCCTCATCAGTGCACACGTAGGGAATTTTGAGGTCGCCCAATATTTCATGGGGGAATTTGACAAGAAAATCCACCTGGTCACTACCGATGAGGAGCGGCAAGCCATCAAATCCTACCTAACAAGTATCATGGCAAAACCTAAAACCGAATTTATCGTGGTCAAGGATGATTTGTCGCATGTGTTTGAAATCAATGAAGTCATTGGTCAAAAAGGAATGATCTGCTTTACTGGCGATCGTTTCGTGGATAATACCAAAACGCTGACAGCCGATATGCTGGGTAGCCCCGCACGCTTCCCCGCCGGGCCATTCCTGATCAGTTCACGGTTAAGCACGCCCGTTCTTTTCGTATATGTGATGCGTGAGCGAAAGCGGCACTATCACTTATACGCACGCAAAGCGACGTTCACCCACCGCGACGCACAATCGCTGCTTCACGCATACACACAAAGCATTGAACATATTTTAGCGAAATATCCTTTGCAATGGTTTAATTATTACGATTTTTGGAAAGCGTGAAAAAGTCTGGAGCCGGATGTCCGAAGTCGGAAAGTAATAACTTAGCGGCTTTGCGTGAAAAAAGAAAACTTGGCAACTTTTGCTTGAAATGAAGAAAGTACTCGTCATATACTATACCCAAACCGGACAACAACTGGAGATTCTCAAGCAATTACTGAAACCCTTGGAAGCCGATCCGGAAGTAACCTTGACATTCTATCGGATACAACCCGTAGATGACTACCCGTTTCCTTGGGATAGCGATACGTTTTTTGATGCATTCCCAGAGTCTTTCTTACAGCTTCCATGTGAACTAGCACCCATGGAGGACGACGTATTGCAACAGGAGTATGATTTGGTTATTCTCGGTTACCAAGTGTGGTACCTCTCTCCTTCCATTCCTTTCAATTCATTCTTGCAAAGTAAGGCTGCAGAAAAGCTACTCAACGGAAAACCAGTCATAACCGTCATCAATTGCCGCAACATGTGGGTGATGGCCCAGGAAAAAGTAAAAAAACGCTTGCACGCACTTGGCGCAAACTTAGTTGGCAATATTGCGCTGGTCGATCGCAATCTTAACCATGTCAGCGTTATTACCGTCGTCCATTGGATGATGAAAGGCCGCAAAGACTCCTACCTTGGGATATTCCCCAAACCAGGGGTTTCTGACCGGGATATCGAAACGTCCTCCAGGTTTGGCTTCCCCATATTAGATCACCTTAAACAGGGAGATTATACCACGCTTCAAGAAGAGCTGTTGAATTTGAAGGCAGTAAAGATCAAACCAGTATTAGTGTTTGTCGACAAAAGAGCCAATTCCATCTTTTCCAAATGGTCAAAAATCATCCGCAGCAAGGGACAGCCCAAGGACCCCAGGCGCAAACCGTGGCTCAAAGCATTCAACTATTATTTGCTTTTCGCGATATGGATTGTCGCTCCTATCGTGAGTTTATTATTTTTAATACTACATTTGCCGTTCCTTTCCGTTGTCAGGAAAGAAACAAGGTACTTTCAGTCCGTTAATTTCAAAGCAACTCGGTAATGCCAGAGGTATACATAAACGCCATATCGAAATTTCTACCAAATGAACCCGTTTCCAATGATCAGATGGAGCACGTATTGGGTATCGTCAATGGCGCACCTTCACGAGCGAGGTCAATCGTACTGCGTAACAATAAAATAACGACACGTTATTATGCTATCGGCAGAGATGGTCAGCCCACGCACAATAACGCCGAATTGACTCACGAAGCCATCAACCAGCTATTAGCACAATCAGGCATTGCAAAAACCGAAATCGATGTCTTGTCATGCGGCACTTCCACACCCGACCAACTACTGCCCTCACATGCCAGTATGGTGCACGGATTATGGCAAAACAAACCCATGGAAATCAACTCCGCTTCGGGTATTTGTACATCGGGCATGAGCGCACTCAAATATGCGTATATGGCCATCGCCTCTGGGAATGCAAAAAAAGCCGTCTCCACTGGTTCTGAACGGGTTTCATCATGGTTGCGTGCCGATAAATTCAACAACGAGTCCGAACGGCTGGCAGCATTAGAACAAAATCCCATTATCGCTTTCGAGAAAGATTTCCTGCGCTGGATGCTGTCTGACGGCGCTGCCGCGATGTTATTAAGTGATGCGCCTAACACGGGAGACCCTTCATTAATTGTCCGTTGGATCGATGGCATTTCATATGCCAACGAATTGGAACCTTGCATGTATGCAGGAGCAACAAAAGCAGCGGGTGGCAAGTTAATTTCGTGGAGCGATGCTTCGCCTGACAAGTGGCTCGAGAACTCGATTTTCGCCATCAAACAGGACATCAAACTATTGGAAGAACACATCATCCCGAAAGGGGTACAAAGTATCCAAACCGTACTTGCCCGACACGGGCTAAACCCGTCAGATTTAGATTATTTCCTTCCGCATATCTCTTCTTATTTTTTCCGGGATCGTTTGGCAGAAGCCTTTGCCAAGGCAGGCGTTGGTATTCCCGAAGAGAAATGGTTTATCAACCTCAACAAAATCGGCAACGTCGGAGCCGCTTCCAGTTATATCCAACTTGAAGAACTTTTCCACTCGCAGCAGCTAAAGAGTGGCGAAAAAATATTGTTATCCGTACCGGAAAGCGGAAGATTTTCTTATGTTTATGCCTTATTGGAAGTAGCCTGACGATATGAGCCTCGTTTCATCACAAGAAATGCTATCGAAATTGATTCCACAGCAACCGCCATTTGTGTTGGTTGACAAGCTACTTGTGCACGAACAGACCGCCGTAATCGCCGGTTTCCGAGTCCCCGAAAACCACGTATTGGTCGATTCGGCCGGCTTCCTTACCGAAGCGGGCGTGGTAGAACATTTCGCGCAGACCATCGCACTGTACCAAGGCTACGACTATTTCAAACGTGACCTTCCTGCCCCCGTAGGGTACATCGGCTCCATCAAGAACTTTGAAATATATACCCTACCCCGCATAGGGGATGAACTCCGCACGAGCATTGATATCCTCCAGCAACTATTTGGAGTGACCATTGTACGTGGAGAAGTTAAACTCGATGACGAAGTTATCGCCATTGGCGAAATGCGAACCGTTATAGCTAAATAAGTTGAATAAGCCACTTATACCTTTCCCCCCTATCGAGACGCTTATCCCGCACCGGCCACCCATGGTCATGGTCGATGAAGTGGTTGCGGTCGACGGACTGAAAACAAAAACGGCTTTTTTGGTGACGCCCGGATGCCTTTTTGTGGAAGACGGTACGCTTTCTGAGATGGGTATGCTCGAAAACCTTGCCCAAACCAGTTTCATTTTCCTCAATTATTTTTTCACCAAACCCGATGAGACACTTTGGAACAAAGAGCAGGATAATTTGGGTGTCATCAGTACCATCTTGGAGCTAGAAGTAATGGCGTTGCCCAAGTTGGGTGATACGCTGCATACCTGTACACACACCGAACTTGTTTTTACCTCGGATTTTTTGAAAATTTGCAACATACAAGGACAGATTTCCATTGACGGAACAACTGCCTTGTCAGCAAATATGAAAATGTTGTTGCAAACCCGGGATACGTGAAAAAGAACCAAGTGCCGCAAGACGATGGTAGCCTTGCTAAAAAGAACATCAGCGAGCTCTGCTATGCCGTAGATGAAAATGGCCGTTATACCACCGTGCACAGTACGGGATGGGAAGCCAAAACCTTGGCATTGAACGAATCGTTGGCATTGATTGACGAACGGATTGCCGAAACCAAACAAGCCGTTTTGGCGGGTGAAATCAGCCCCATTGCCTACTATATGGAACTCCATCGAATGGATGTTCCACTGCTAGCCAGTTATGTAGGCATCCATCGGTGGTTTGTCAAGCGCCATTTCCACCCCAAGCGCTTCCATCGGTTGAACGCGAAAACCTTGCAAAAATATGCCGATACCTTTGGCGTAAGTATCGAACAATTAAAAGCCCCATTCCCCGAGTCCAATCCATGAAGATCGCTTTTGAACACCGTCAATCCGCCCATTGCGAAAATGGGGTTATTTCCAATTTGCTCAACCACAACGGGCTAAGCATCTCCGAACCGTTGGCTTTTGGCATCGGCAGTGGCCTGTTCTTTGTTTACCTACCGTTTATCAAGGTCAACTTTGCCCCTGGATTTAGCTACCGCCCCATGCCCGGCAGGATTTTCAGGCGTTTAGCCAAACGGCTAGGTATCCGGGTGAAACATCAACGGTTCTCCTCACCCGAAAAAGCACAATCCGTGCTAGATGAAAAGCTCCGTCAGGGTATTCCCGTTGGCTTGCAGGTGGGCGTATACAACCTGACATATTTTCCGGATGAGTACCGTTTCCATTTCAATGCCCACAATTTGGTGGTATATGGCAAAGAAGCAGACAACTACCTCATCAGCGACCCGGTCATGGACTACACTACCCAACTGACCGAAAAAGAACTTGAACGGGTGCGCTTCGCAAAAGGTGCCCTCCCCCCGAAAGGACACCTGTATCATCTGGAACGGCTTCCCAACCGTGTTGATTTACAAAAAGCCATCAAGCGAGGCATTCGGCAAACGTGTAATGACATGCTTGCTCCCGTTCCCATCATCGGTGTAAATGCCATGAAATGGGTGGCGCGCAATATTCGCAAATGGCCAAAGCAAATCGGTGTTAAAAAGACCAACCATTACCTTGGCCAACTCATCCGTATGCAGGAGGAAATCGGCACGGGGGGCGGCGGTTTCCGGTTTATTTATGCCGCGTTCCTGCAGGAAGCCGGCACATTGCTAAATAACCCGGCGTTGGCGCAGCGTTCGGAAGAAATGACAGCCATCGGCGATGCCTGGCGTGATTTTGCGCTGGACATCTCCCGCATCTACAAAAACCGCAAATCAGGTGAAGACGTCTACGAACGGCTCTCCGACCAATTACTCGCCTTAGCAGAACGGGAAAAAGCATTTTTCAAGCAATTGAAGAAAGATATTGCTTGATTTATGGGGTTAGCGGAAACAGCTGAAGTGGCAATACTATCAAAATCACTATATGAATTGATATTTGTCATTTTTGCAACGGATTGTTTCTGTATATTTGGCAGCAATAGATTAAGAAAAAAACAAGCAGTTTGATTCGTTTTTGTGCATACATCCTATTGGCCGCATTGACATTGCAATCATTCTACCGCAGTATCATTGCCGTCGAATATCAGATACACTTACCCGAGTATCTGGCAAGATGTATTAACAAAGGCCAACCTGAACTCCAATGTAACGGCCAGTGTGTGCTGATGAAGAAAATAGAGGAGAAAGAGAAAGAAGACACGAAAAAGATGCTGGTTGTGTATGAATACAGTTCTTTTTATGTGCTTAGCGGGCATACCTTTTTTACGATGCATCCGCCGAAAGCAGCAATCAATCTAAGCCATTTTTCGCCTTACCTCATCGATTACGCCTTTAATTACCATACCCCCATCTTCCATCCCCCTATTGCCTGATCCAGACCGGTAGTATGCGCGGCCTCATGTTTGCTCGACGTTTTCGTTAATTGCTTCAGCAGCGACACGAAGCTTACGTTGGGAGCAACTGTTATACACCCGCCTACCATTCCATTTCAATAGGTTTTCAAAGAATATTGGATTAACATTTCATTTGAATGAAGAAGATACAGTTTTTTCTCATCGCAGCATGCCTTGCGGTGTTGTCCTGCACAAAAGACAAGACGGATTACGAAGCCGAAATAGATACGGTGGTACCCGCATACGATGAGTTTGAGGAAGCCGTTGCCATCCGTAGTGGCGGTTATTACATTCGTGTTGAGGCATTGAACGGCACGTTCTACACGGGCTACAACGAAATCCGCGTGATGGTCACAAATGGTCAGACCAGTGAAAAAGCTAACGCTTCTACCGTCACTTTCCGGCCCGTCCGGACGGATGTGGATGGCAGCAACACCTCCTGCCCGCACCGGTATGATTTGGTTGAAAAACCGGACGACAACCGTTGGTCAGGGTATTCGGTATTCACGAGCGACAGCGGAGCGGATGGAGGTTGGGAACTCCACATCAGCTTTACCGTTGCCGGCCAAACCCATACAGCGAGGCAGCGCATCGTGGTTGAAGAGCAGACCAACAGAAACCTGAACATGACGGCATTTTCGGGAAAAGACGATGAGCAATATATCATCGCGTTGGTATCCCCACAACGACCGAAAGTCGGAGAAAACGAATTGGTTGCCGGAATCTACCGGCTCGATTCGCAGCGGCATTCCTATATGGAAGCAGATGGCTATAGCTTGCAGTTAGACCCGCGGATGCCAGAACCGTCTATGGGAAACCATTCCTCACCCAATAACAAGGACCTAACGCAGCAAAGCGATGGTCTGTACCACGGGGTGGTCAATTATACCATGACGGGCAATTGGACCCTCAATTTTATTCTGTTGAACCCGCAGGGGAAAATACTCAAAGGAACCCAAGTGCCAACCGATTTTACGCCAGGCGTGGAGGGCGTGAAAAGTGAACTGCACATCGACATTTTATTCTAAGCGTGATGGAAAAACTGTGTATTACTTTGCTTGCTCTTGCCTTCGGGATACAAGCAGAAGCCCAACATGTGGAAGCAACGCGTGACACCTCTCAACTACTCGAAGAAGTAACGGTCACGGCCATTGTGAAACGGAAAATCGAGACCGAACTGAAAATGGCGGTATCCGTAGATGAATTTCTGGCCTCGTCCGATAATATAAGCTTCATCAAACGGGGTGGTTATGCCTGGGAGCCATTGCTCAATAACATGAGTACGGAACGTTCCACCATCACGATAGACGGGATGCACGTTTTCGGCGCATGCACGGATAAAATGGATCCGATCACCTCGTATGTGGAAAGTAACAACCTTTCGACCATCGATATCATGTCGGGTCAGGGGGGCAGCCTGCATGGTGCAACGGTGGCGGGAAGCATTGACCTGAAAAGAAAAAGCACACCGTTTGGCCTTGAAAAGAAATGGAGCGGGGCCTACCAAACCGGATTTGAATCCAACAACAACCAGTTTTTCAACCTCGGCAACCTGTCTTATTCCAGCGATAGGTTTGTGGCAGACGGAAGCATCGCTTTCCGGAAAGCAGGCAATTACCACGATGGGAATAGCGGCGAAGTGAACCATTCGCAATATCAAAAATTCAATACGGCCGTGGGGCTGGCGTATAAGACAAGCCCTCTCTCATCGGTAAGGGTGGATGCCATCTATGACCGGGCGGCAGATGTCGGTTTTCCTGCGCTCCCGATGGATTTGTGGCTTTCCCGGGCAATTATTACCTCGGCGACCTACAAACAATTGTTTGAAGAGGGCACACTAAAGGTTTGGGACACTAAGCTTTATTTCAATGCCGTGGAACACTATATGGACGACACCAAGCGTCCAGAAAACCTCGTACACATGGACATGCCGGGTTGGAGCACCACCTACGGATTGGTTTCCCGAGCCAACCTGAAAGAAGGCACTTACAGCTCCGAAATCCAGCTGAATGTGTACAACAACCTGTCCATCGCCGAAATGACTATGTATCCACAAGACCGAAGTAACAAAACCATGTTTGCATATAGCTGGCCCTGGGTTACTACTCGTTTTGCGGGGCTTTCAATGAGTAATACGTGGGATATTTCAGCCATGAGCCGGTTGAATTTCGGGGGGTCTCTCGGTTGGAATTACAACCATTCCAAATACGTAGAGTTCAACTGGATTTTCCACCCCGGCACGCCGCAGGAAAAAAACAGAATCTTGCCCGGCTTGCATGCCAGTTACGAATGGGATGTAGACCACTTCGATTTCGCTGTCGGAGCGGGGTACGGACATCGGGCACCGTCCGTTTCGGAGGGGTACGGGTATTATATTTATAATAGTTTTGACCGCTACGACTACGTCGGGAACCCCGACCTGAAAAACGAGATTTCTTATGAAGCCAATGCGCGCGCAGGGTTTAAGAATGAAAAGATGGGTATCGAAGTCAAGGTTAACTACTTCCATATCCAAAATTACATTGTGGGTAGGATTTTGAGTCTGGGAAGCCCGATGAATTACCAATCGGTTGGGGTGAAGGGGTACACGTCATTGGACCACGCCAAACTTTTCAATGCGACGCTGAATGCCAGCTACGATATCCTCCACCATCTGCACTGGAAAGGAACGCTCACATACGCAAGGGCAACGAACGACAAAAAAGGGAACCTCCCTTTCATCCGTCCGCTAAGCTACCAGACATCGCTCCATTTCATGCATGGGAAATTTGGTTTCCAAACGTCGCTACACGGTGATTTTGCACACAAAAACTACAGCCCTGAATATGGTGAGGACCTCACACCACCCTATAACATATCGAATGTCTCTGCGGACTACACATTCAGCTTCCGAAACTATCGCGCCGTTTTGCAGGTGGGTGCTGAAAACCTGTTCAACGAATATTATAGCACATATGCCGATTGGGGCAATATACCACGGATGGGCCGGAATATTTTCACTTCCCTAAACTTCAATTTTTGAGATGAAACGGGTTTTTAGTGTGCTGTTAATCGCATTATCCGTGCTGATCGGTTTTCAGCAAGCGCTCATCGTCGTGCACTTCAAGCTGAACCGGCAGGTAATCGAATACGAGTTTTGCGTGAACAAAAACAACCCGGATTTGCAATGCCACGGAACGTGTTTCTTGAAAAAACGCTTGCTGGAAAGTGAAAACACGAATACCGCTTCGGTCTACAAGTACCAAAAGGTAGATGTATTACCCATCTCAACCACGAGATTCGAAGCAAGAAACATCATGATTGAATTACAGGGCAACATACCCGTCTACAAGGAAATCCGTTATACGGAACCCTGTCGGGAAATCTTTGTGCCGCCACCGATCGGCTGAATTATCTACCTGAACTTAGTCAGCATCTTCGTTAAATCAGAAATCTTAATCAAATTAAAAATTAAAAAACAATGAAAACACCAATAAAATATTTCATTTTGTTCGTTGCTGTATCGGTATTGGCATCCTGTAGCAAGGACGAAGACAATCCTGTAGCCAATAACATCACCCTGCATTTCAACAATACGTTTAGAAATACGACCATCGTGCTTGGCGACGCCACATCTTCCACGGCTACAATCAACACTTCTGCCGAGGGCCAGATCCACCACTTTTCAGAATTGAAATACGTCATCAGTAATATCCGCCTGGTAAAAGTGGACGGTGCAGAAATCCCCTATCATATCAGCGATTTGGATAAGGGGGCAACCGTGGTAAACCACGCCAAACCGCAGACGTTGGATTTTGTGCTAAGCAATATTCCGGCAGGCGAATACAAACAGCTGAAATTAGGTTTGGGGGTGAAACCGGAGCTAAACACCTTGGACGAGGCAAGGTTCCCTAATTTTTATGCGGAAGCAAGTGCCAACGACACCAAAATGCATTGGGAATGGGGAACGGGGTATCGGTTCACCAAGATTGAAGGGTTCTACGATACCGACCAAAAGGAGCTGTCTATCCATACTGGAAGTACCGTTGAGGGCACCAATGGGGAACCCGACACCTATACGCAGGGGGTAGACGCCTACCGGGATATCACCCTGACACTTCCTGACCACGCGGTCGTTGGCAGAAATGCGCCCCGAATTATTATCAATGCAGATTTTGACAAACTGTTGAGTGGGAAGACCAATACGATTACGTTGGGGGCCGGCAACGCCACCCCTAGCGTCCACACGGCAGCCAATATGGTGTTGTTTGTCGATAACCTGGGCGGAAATGGCTCCAGTGACCTATCGGGAATGTTTTCTATCTATAGCGTAGAAAATTAAAATGGAAAACGAGCGCCATCGGAAAGAACAAGAACTGGTGGCGCTCTTCCAACATGTCGTCTGAGTAGCATGAACAAGATCATCCTAATTTTATCCATCTTATTGCTGTTGCTGTCCTGCCACGGCGAAGATATTATTGAGCCGACACCGTACGAAAACCCCGAAATACCGTTGCAAATACCAGCCGGATTTCCGCCGTTGAACCCCGCAGTAGACGGAAACAGACCCACCAAATACGGGGTGGAATTAGGCGAAAGATTATTCCACGAGAAAAAATTAAGTGGCAATAACACGATTTCATGTGCCAGTTGCCACCAGCAATCCAGCGCGTTTGCCGACAACAACGTCCAAGCCATCGGGATTTACGGCAGGGTCGGGCTCCGGAATACGCCACCCATCCAAAACCTGGCATTCATGAAGTTCTATAATTTGGATGGCAGCAAACTTACACTAGAAAGCCAACCGTTGGTTCCCATCATCACCCACGAAGAAATGGATTCATCCATTCTGGAAGCCATCGAAAAAATCAAGGGTGAACCGGACTATCGGGAGTTGTTCAGAAAAGCATTCGGCAATGAAGACATCACCCCGGAAAGAATTTACCGAAGTATTGCGCAATATGAATACACGCTGATTTCTGCCAATAGCAAGTATGATAAAGTGATGCGCAACGAGGGAGAAACATTCACGGAAAGCGAAGTGCGGGGCTACCAAATTTTTCAGCAAAAATGTGAAAGCTGCCACAGCACAGCATTGTTTACAGACCAAAGTTTCCGAAATGTCGGCTTTCCGTTGAACCCCAGCATAGAAGAAGCAGGTCGGGCGCGAGTCACCGCGATTCAGGCAGACTACATGAGCTTCAGGGTGCCTTCTTTGCGGAATGCCGAATATACGGCGCCTTACGGTAGCTTCGGCCAATTTCCGACATTGAAAGCTGTTTTGGACTATTTTGACCAAGGTGTTTTGGATACAGACAACCTCGACCCCCTTATAAAAGAAAACGGCAACAGGATACCAATAAGCGAACGAGAAAAAGAGGATATAATAGCGTTTATCAAGACGTTAAGCGACAGCACATTTCTAGGGAAGTGACGTAAAAAGGGGGTGAGTTCCAATAGCAAACGCACCTTAAAATGAAAGCTCGCGTCAACGACAGCAACTTCTATAATCTCTCCAAAAACCAGCTATAAGCTGCAATACTCAGTGAACAAGGCAACCGCATGTAAGAAACGAATATTTACGGCAAGCAAAATTAAACGCAGGTGCCCTGACTCTGTATACACATTTTTACTAAATTTGGATGATATATAGAAATGTCATCAACCGGTTAGGTGTCCAACCAATCCCCAACCGTTAACGAAATTCGCAACCATCATAGTTGAATATGAAAAATAGAAAAAAATCGGCATTGAAATACTTGATAGAACTATCTATAGTCGCTTTCGGGGTTGTGTTGGGACTCATGGTCAGTGAGTGCCGTTCAAAAATCAAAATCAAAGAAAATGTCCAAAATTCCAGGGCTTTAATCATCAACGAACTGGAAGCAAATTTGACTGCGTTAACCAATGCTGTTAACTATCACCAGAAAATTAAAAATGGATTCGATAGTTTGAAAACGGATATCCCCACGGAAACCCTTCTTCTACCCTATTTCCCAAAAAATAAATTCAGACATGAAGAAATTCCGGGTTGGAACGGCTTGGGAATCGTCAACATAGAAGATGTCGCATTTGAAAGTGCTAAAATTGGCAGTATATTCCAACACATGGACATTGACGAAATCGAACAGATATCTTCCATATATAGGGAACTACACAACTTATCAAATCATGGGAGTAATATAAAAGACAAATTTCTATCTATGAACTCCGACACAAAAATATTAGATGTCGTAGGTGTTTTGGAGATGGTAATTGGCGAATACTTGAATAATGAAAGACACCTGAAAACAGAACTGGAAAAAACAATCCAAAAACTCAACAAATGAGCGCATTAAGACATGTGTTACCACGACATAACAACCCAATAAAACCGTTTTACTTCAGCAGCGGCAGTATCTAAACTTGGTGTTTCCCTCGGTATAACCTTTACAATCCCATTCACCATAATTCCCCAACTTTCCTTATTTTCGCCACATGGAGGAAACCATTCGGGTAGACCAGTTGTCAAAACGATATGCCGGCAGCGATCGATATGCGTTGAAAGAATTGTCGCTTGCTATAAAAAAACGAGAAATCTTCGGTTTGCTTGGCCCTAATGGTGCTGGCAAGACCACCCTGATCTCCATTCTCTGCGGAATGGTGAAACCCACCTCCGGCGAATTATGGTTCAATGACCTCAACTATCGGCAACATCGGCGCAAAATTCAGCGGTACATCGGCGTAGTGCCCCAGGAATATGCGCTATACCCTACCCTTACCGCTGTTGAAAATCTCTATTATTTCGGCAGCCTATACGGTCTCTCCTCCTCGGATTTAAGGCAACGCATCGCGGACGGACTGGAACGAGTCGGGCTGACGGACTTTGCCCAAAAACCCATCAAAACATTCTCGGGCGGCATGCAACGGCGGGTGAATATCCTGGCTGGCATCTTGCATCGCCCAGATGTACTATTTCTGGATGAACCCACCGTGGGCGTAGATGTCCACTCCAAGGAAGTGATTATGGCCCTGCTCAAAGAACTGAACACGCAGGGCACCACCATCATCTACAGTTCCCACCACCTCAATGAAGCGCAGCACTTCTGCACCAAGATTGCCATCATCGACGAGGGGAAAATCATCGTAGAGGGCCAACCCCAACAGCTTATTTCCAATGTTGCGGGGGCCACCACGTTGGAAAACGTTTTCATTCATCTTACCGGAAGCCAACTCAGGGATTATGCATAAACTCATGGTATCGGCCTACAAGGAAGTCGTATTGCTGCTCCGTGACTGGGGCGGATTGGCCATTCTGTTCTTTATGCCGTCTGTACTGATCATCACCATTACACTCATTCAGGAAAGCACGTTCAAGGCGGTGGGCGAATCGGCACTCCCCATCGTATTGGTAGATGAAGACCGAGGTGAGGTTGGCCAACTCATTTCCCAAAACCTCTCGGAAGCGCCCAATGTACAACTGGTCACCGAGGCCAACGGCCAACCCATCACTGATGAACGGGCTCGCGAATTGGTGGCTGACGGCAAGTACCAGATTGCGTTGGTCATCCCGACGGGGATTAGCCAAGAGCTGAATGAGAAAGTAAACCATAACGTCGACAAAATCCTCGGGGAATTTGCGTTGACCGAAACCGTCCCCAGCGGCAAGAAGCCGGAAAAACCCACTTGGAACACCAAGGAAATCAATATCTATTTTGACCCCGCTGCCGGGCAGGCTTTCCGCAATTCGGTGAAAAACAACATCGAAAAAATGCTTTCCAAAGTGGAGGTCGAGAAAATCTACGCGGTTTTCCAAGACCAGATGGGGCTGGAAGAAGATCCGGTGCTACTCAGCGAAGAAATCATCACCTTTAAAGAAACCATCGCCCAAAAGGGCGAAGATGGCATCATCCCCAACGCCGTGCAGCATAATGTGCCCGCATGGATTTTGTTTGGGATATTTTTCATTGTCGTACCCTTGGGAATAAACCTCGTCAAGGAGAAAAATTTGGGCACGTACATCCGCCTACGCACCAGTCCGGTCTCTTATGCCATTATCCTAGGTGGCAAAATCATTACGTATACCGTCATTTGCTTGATCCAATTTGCGTTGATGCTGCTCATCGCCAAATACATCTTTCCGCTTATCGGACTGATTGAATTTGATCCCGGATCACAGCTCCCACTCATGGTGCTCATTGCCTTTGTCTCCGGTTTGGCGGCCATCGGATTGGGTATCCTCATCGGCACGATCGCGGAAACCCAAGAGCAGTCGGCCCCTTTCGGAGCCATATTTGTCATTATCCTTGCCGCGTTGGGTGGCGTATGGGTACCGACGTTCATTATGCCCGAGATCATGCAAAAAGTATCTGCTTTTTCTCCCATGAATTGGGGCATATCGGCTTTTTACGACGTCATCCTGCGTAACGGTACAGCCGCCGATATCGCCCTCCCTCTCGGCTATTTGTTTTTGTTTTTTATATTTACGCTATTGGTGGCCATCATATACGACAAGCGCCATCAAACCAATTAATCCCGACATGCTCAAACACGCTACTAAATTCCGTGTACGTTTCAACGAAACCGATCCTTTGGGTATCGTGTGGCATGGGCATTACATCACCTATTTTGAAGACGGGCGCGAAGCGTTCGGCGAGGCGTTTGGCATCTCCTATCGGGATATCAAAGCCAATGGTTTCCTCGCACCCATCGTGAAATGCACCTGTGAATACAAATCTCCCTTACGACACGGCGATTGGGCCGAAATCGAAACGACATTCATCAATAATGCTGCGGCCAAAATGGTATTCCAATACAAGATCCGTAACGCAGCCAGACAAATCGTGGCCACGGGAGAAACCGTACAGGTATTTACCGATTCGGATGGGGAATTGATATTGACCAATCCTCCATTTTTCGCTACGTGGAAAGCAAAGCATGGACTGTCATGAGCAGTGTATTCATCATCGGCGACCATGTGATCTCTCCTTTGGGAATCGGAAGTGGCGTAAATGTTGAACGCTTGCTGAGCGGCACAACAGCCGTCCGGGCCGTCGACAACGAGCAACTTAGCCCCCACCCCATCCATGCGGCACTGATTGACGACTCTGGTTGGGATGGCAACATCAAACAGGCCAACCACTATACCCGCCTTGAAAAGCTCTTCATCCGTTCGCTACAGGCGCTCATTGATGAACATAACATCGTGCTGGATCAACGTACATTGGTCGTATTATCCACTACCAAAGGTAATGTTTCCCTGTTGCGCAACCCCGATTTGGCCCATTTTCCCGAAGAAAGAGTACACTTGCCTGTGATGGCCGCTGAAATACAGCGGCATTTCGGGTTCAAAAACCGCATCATCACCGTTTCCAACGCCTGCATCTCCGGGTCGCTGGCGATCGCCGTTGCCCGGCAACTCTTGCAAAGCGACGAATACAAGCGAGCTATCGTGGTAGGTGGCGATGAGCTATCCAAATTCATCGTTTCCGGTTTCGATGCGTTTCAGGCATTGGCCGATGAACCCTGCCGACCCTTTGACCGCGACCGGAAAGGTCTGAATCTCGGCGAGGCTATCGCCGCAGTTTACCTTTCCAAAACACCAACCGATAATGCAATCCGTGTGTCTGGTATTGGTTCCTGCAACGATGCCAACCACATTTCCGGTCCATCACGCACCGGCGAGGGGCTTTATCGAAGTATTCAGCAAGCATTGGAAGAAGCAGGGCAGCCAACCATAGATTTTATTTCCGCACATGGCACGGCCACCCCTTACAACGATGAGATGGAGGCCATTGCGTTCCATCGGAGCGGCTTGGATCACATTCCTGTGCATAGCCTCAAGGGCTATTATGGACATACACTGGGCGCAAGCGGGTTATTGGAAACGATCTTCGGCATCCATTCGCTCAAAAACAACCTATTGATCCCATCGTTAGGTTTCAACCATCAGGGCACCAGCCATCCGCTGAAAATCATCAGGCAAAACATGTCACAGCCACTACATACATTCCTGAAAACCGCTTCAGGTTTCGGTGGTTGCAATATTGCTTCCGTCTTCCAAAAAATATGACCCATGGATACGAATCCTTACCATATTCAATCCCATTGCACCATCCGACAACGAACCATTCGGGTAGACGGGGATATTTTTTTGGAAACCGAGGCCAGCGTTTCATTACCAGATTTCCTAAAAACAGCCTATCGGCAATTGAGCATCGACTATCCTAAATTCCACAAAATGGATCCGCTTTGCAAGGCCATTTTCATCGCAACGGAATTGATGGCGCAGCGGAACGGACCCTACGCACCTGATACAGCCCTCGTTTTTTCGAATTATTCGTCCAGCCACTTCTCCGATGACAAGCATGCATCGGCAATTTTTGACAGCGAAAACCCATCAGCAAGTCCGGCCACGTTTGTCTATACCCTGCCCAATATTGCCATGGGCGAAGTAAGTATCCGGCACCAATTGCACAGCGAGAATGTTTTCTTTATTTTTGACAGCTATTTGCCGGAGTTTCTGGCACCCTACAACGATGCGCTATTGGACCAACGGCAAGCCTCAAGCATCATCAGCGGTTGGGTGGAAGTCGGCCAAGAGGAATGCGATGTATTGCTGTACCTGATCGGCAAATCAGGCAGTATACCCCACACGATTGAACATTTGAACGCATTATACAACAACGGAAATGAGTGAACTGACACAAGAATTGAAAGAAAAAATCATCACCCAATTGAACCTGGAAGACATCAGTGTAGACGATCTGGAGGATGACACCCCTTTATTTGGAGACGGGTTGGGTCTGGATTCCATCGATGCATTGGAACTGATCGTGATGCTCGACAAAAGCTATGGCATCAAACTTTCGGATCCCAAAGAAGGGCGAAAAGTATTTGAAACCATCCAAACCATGGCTGATTTCATTGAGGCAAATCGCAAATGAACAACCTCAGCCCGATAGCGATTGCTGGAATAGGCGCCATCTCCGCCATTGGCGAGAACGTGGCGGCCAACCTCGAATCGTTACGGCAGTCCAAGCACGGTATCGGGCCCATATCCCAACTGGACACGTTCCACAAAGGCAAGTTGCTTGCGGGAAACATTGCGATCAGCAACGCTGATCTATATGACCGCATGGGTATTGCGCATGACCAAGCGTATACTCGAAGTACCTTGTTGGCTCTCGTTGCGATACGGGAGGCGTTGACCGAAGCAGGCATTGATTTGGCCGATGGCTACCGTACCGGGCTCATATCCGCTACCACGGTGGGTGGTATGGATGCTACGGAAGCGTATTATGACGATTACCTAACCACGAGTACCTATCACCATTTCATCCCGACACACCCTTGCGGATACGCGGCCGAGCAATTAGCCGATTACTTCGGTATCCGCGATTACGTGACCACCATCAGTACAGCCTGTTCGTCCGCCGCCAACGCCATTATGCTGGGTGCAAGGATGATTAAGGCCGGACTATTGGATCGTGCAATTGTAGGCGGTACGGATTGCTTATCCAAATTCACCATCAATGGATTTAACTCGCTGATGATCTACACGGATGGCCATTGCCGACCCTTTGACGAAAACCGGAAAGGGCTTAATTTGGGGGAAGCTGCTGCCTACCTGGTGTTGGAATCCCCGGCATTGGCCGATCAGCGAGCCGAACGTCCGTTGGCTTACCTGTCGGGCTATGGCAACGCCAATGACGCATTCCACCAAACAGCATCTTCGGAAGACGGCGAGGGCGCTTTCTTGGCTATGCAACAGGCGTTGGAGGTAGCCGGGCGTGCTCCTACCGACATCGATTACATCAATGCACACGGCACGGCTACGCCCAACAATGACCTTGCCGAGGGCCATGCGTTGCTTCGTATCTTCGGCAGCATCGATGCGATACCCTATTTCAGCTCCACAAAAGCGTTCACGGGGCATACATTGGCTGCCGCTGGCGCCATCGAAGCGGTCTTTTCCGTGCTGGCCCTACAGCACCAGTTGGTTTTTCCCAATCTGAACTTCGCTGAACCCATTGCGTCCTTGGGCATCGTTCCCGAAACACAACCGATGGCTGCAAAAATCAATCATGTGTTGTCAAATTCGTTTGGTTTCGGGGGGAATTGCAGCTCCTTGCTATTTTCAAGAAGATATGATTAAGCCCATATACATCCACGGCATAGGCTGCATCACCATCCAGCCAACTTTCGAAACGGATTATTTCTTCGAAGAAATCAGGCACTATGCGCAAAATCCTGTGTCGGCGTTGGATCCCGTTTACAAAACCTTAATCCCTCCATTGCAGCTCCGGCGGATGAATAAAAGTATGAAGATGTCCATCTTTGCCTCCAAGCTGGCTTTGGAGGAAGCTGGGCGAGCAACCGTAGATGCAGTGATTTCAGGAACGGGTCAGGGTTGCTTGCATGATTCGGAGCGCTTTGTGGAAACCATTCGGGCCGATGAAAGCCAATTGCTCAATCCCACCCCATTTATCCAGTCTACACACAACATGGCGGCGGCAGCCATTGCGTTGGCGTTGGGCTGCAAGGGATACAACATGACCTATGTCAACAATGCCAACTCATTTGAATCGGCAACCCTCGATACCATGCTTTACCTACATGAACATCCCGGCAAATCAGTTTTACTGGGAGGAGTAGATGAGTTGGGCATTCGGTCGCCGCAATTTTGGGATATTGCGGAGTATCTGAAACGAGATACACCCACAATTCCCAGTCTACCGAATCAACATGCGACACCGGGTGAAATCGCCGCCGAAGGGGCTGCGTTTTTTGTGGCATCGAACCATCCGAGTGAACAGGGATACGGTAAAATAACGGCTGTGGGAACCCGGCACCATGCGACCGATGCTGTAGATTTCATCAACCAATTCCTGCAACGCAACGTTATCGGCACGGATGCGATCGATGCCCTGATCATGGGTTGCAACGGTGATGCCCGCCATGATGGCATTTACCATACCATAGGCCAAACCTTGTTTGCCGAAACACCCCAAGTAGGTTTTAAGCATGTGCTGGGAGAGTATGATACCGTGGTCGCTGCGGCACTTGCCGTGGCCTTGGGTATACTCAAACGGCAGCACATCCCCGAAACACTCCGGCTCAATGGATTGCAAGCCCATAACTTGGAGCGCATACTCATTTATAGCCAGCGTCGGGAAGGGAACCATGGGTTGATATTGGTAGAACGATGAATTTCAAAACCTGTACATTCGTTTTAATAGGCCTGTCCATCCTCATTGTGGCGCTAAGTTACTTCGAATTCGCGCGTTGGCAAACCGTATTCTTCCCATTGGTTATTTGGCTAATGATCACTGCATTGGGCGCATTCAACATCCAATGGAATTTCTTTCTCAACGCCATCCATCACGGCCAACCCACCAAACACCAAATCGCATTGACGTTTGACGACGGCCCCCACCCCATTTATACGCCGCAAGTGTTGGCCCTGCTCGAAGCACACGGTGTCCAAGCTACGTTTTTCTGCATCGGTAAGCATGTAACCCAGTATCCGGAACTGTTAGAGCAATTAGACAACCAAGGGCATATCGTAGCCAACCATACCTTTACCCATGCTGCGACGATCGATTTCCATTCAACCAAAAAATGGCTGCAAGAACTCAGGGAAACAGATGTCGCTATTGCCAATACCATCGGCAAAACCCCATTGTTTTTCCGACCACCCTATGGGGTAACCACCCCCCACCTCGCTAACGCTATTGATCAAACCGGACATACGGCCATCGGTTGGCGTGTGCGGCCCTACGATACCCTCCAACGCCCGCCGCTGCAAATCGTCAAGACTATACTCAAGCAGACCCAACCGGGGGATATCATCTTGCTGCACGACACCCACGACCAGATTGCAGCCACTTTGGAACAGTTGTTGCCTGAACTTAAAAAGCGGAAGTTCGAAATGGTGACGATGGACAAACTCATTCAACAACATGCGTATACGGATAGATCACATACTTAGCACCTTGCTCATTGCTTTCGTAGCATGCTCACCGGCATTTGGCCAAAAGCGCGCCATGGCACCGGCCGAAGTTGCAACCTTCAAAGAACGCGTAGCTGCCAGTACGCAACAACTGCAATCGCTCGAAAGCGCTTTTACTCAAACCAAGCACTTAGATTACCTCACACACGACGTCAAGTCTACCGGTAAACTGTATTTCCAGTCGCCCGACAAGATCCGCTGGGAATACACCAGCCCAAGCCCCTATGTGGTGATCTTTGACAACCAAAAGATGCTTGTTCACGAAGGTAACAAGAAGAAAGACATCGATCTATCGGCAAACAGGCGGCTGAAGGGGCTTAACGGCATATTGGTCGGCACGGTTCAGGGAGGCAACATCTTTGACGAAAGCCAGTTTGACATTTCGTATTATCGCGATGGCACTGGGTATCTGGCCACATTGGTGCCCAAGGACAAAGGATTAGCCCGATATATCAAAGAAGTGGAATTGACCTTCGATAGTGACACCTTTTTGGTTAAACGCATCAAAACCAGCGATACATCGTCAGACTATACCCTGATCAGTTTTGACAGTCAACGAAAAAATAGCTCCATACCGGCCGATCGATTTTCGATGAAGTAGAATCACAGTTTTTTTTCCTAGGTTTGCCTTATGTCTGTAAACAAAGAAATCAAACGCATCACCACCCATACCATCCGGGAGATGAAAACCCGTGGCGAGAAAATCGCCATGCTTACCGGGTATGATTATTCCATCGCTCGGGTATTGGACGATTCGGGCATCGACATCATCCTCGTGGGCGACTCGGCGGCCAACGTCATGGCGGGCTATGAAACCACCGTACCCATCACACTCGAAGAGATGATGTACCATGCTTCGTCCGTGGTGCGTGCCGCAAAACGGGCCTTGGTCATAGTGGATTTGCCATTCGGCACTTATCAAGGCGATAGTAGTGATGCCCTAAAAGCGGCTGTGCGGGTCATGAAAGAAACCGGTGCACACGGACTGAAAGTGGAAGGTGGCATCGAAATCAAAGAAACCGTAGAACGGATTGTCAACGCCGGCATCCCCGTCATGGGGCACCTTGGCCTCACCCCGCAATCCATCTACAAATTTGGCACATATACCGTCAGGGCAAAAGAAGAAGCCGAAGCCAATAAACTGAAGACTGACGCCAAAATACTGGAGGATGCCGGATGCTTCGGACTGGTACTCGAAAAAATACCGGCCGCACTGGCGTCCGAAGTGACCAATAGCCTGAGTATTCCCACCATTGGTATCGGAGCCGGGTCGGGTTGCGATGGTCAGGTATTGGTCGTGCACGACATGCTGGGCATCAATAAAGGTTTTAAACCCCGATTCCTCAGGCAATACGCTAATCTATACGACGCGATTGGCAATGCCGTCTCCAGCTACATCCGCGATGTGAAGGCCGTGGACTTTCCCAATGAAAACGAGCAGTATTGACGGGGAGACCGGAAGCACGAAGACGGAAGTCAGAAAATCCAGAAGTTAGGAAGACCGGAAAAGGTGTGCCGGCTAAGTATTGATCGCCTGCCAAACCAAGTCTTTCAGTTGCTGGATATTCTTTCCCGAAACTGACGAAATAAACACATGGGGGATCCCTTCCGGGATTTCCCTTTTCATTTCTTGTTCGAGTTCATCGTCCAGCAAATCTGATTTGGTGATGGCCAATATGCGTGGCTTATCTTTCAATTCGGGATTGAAAGCAATCAATTCGTCCAATAAGATTTGGTATTCCTCTTGGATGGTTCTTTCGGTATCGGCGGGAACCATAAACAGTAACACCGAATTACGTTCGATGTGGCGTAGGAAACGGTGTCCCAATCCCCTGCCTTCCGAGGCTCCTTCTATAATACCGGGGATATCGGCCATGACAAACGATTTATTGTCGCGATAGGAAACGATCCCTAGATTCGGAACCAATGTGGTAAACGGATAATCCGCAATCTCCGGTTTTGCCGCCGACACCACGGATAACAAGGTGGACTTCCCGGCATTCGGGAAACCGACCAATCCGACATCGGCAAGCACCTTGAGCTCCAGGATCATCCACTCTTCCTTACCGGGTTCGCCGGGTTGCGCAAATCGAGGAGTCTGCAATGTGGGGCTTTTGAAATGCCAATTGCCCAATCCTCCCCGTCCGCCATGGGTTAATATCTTTGTTTCGCCGTCTTCGGTGATGTCAAACAGGATCTCGTTGGTTTCAGCATGACGCGCCACCGTACCCAGCGGTACTTCCAGCACCTCGTCCTTGCCATTGGCTCCATGCTTCAGCGCACTGCCACCAGGTTGGCCGCTTTCGGCAATGATATGTTTTCTGTATTTGAGGTGTAGCAAGGTCCACAGTTGGCTGTTACCTTTGAGGATAATGTGCCCTCCCCGGCCACCGTCACCTCCGTCAGGGCCACCTTTGGCGGTATGTTTGTCACGGTGGAGGTGGGCAGAACCCGCCCCCCCATGGCCGGAACGGCAACATACTTTTACGTAATCAACAAAATTCGAACCCTGTGCCATGTTTTGTTATCGGCTTCCTGACCTCCGTCTCCGGTCTTCCGTCTCCTACGACTTCACCTCCCAACCATCGATCACTCCTTTGATTTCTGCAAAGATATGCTCGATGTCACCGATACCATTCACCTTGGTCAATTTACCCTGTTTTTCGTAATAAGGCAATACATGGATGGTTTTGTTGAAATATTCCCCGATGCGTTTCTTCAGTTTCTCGCTGTCATCGTCTGCACGGTTACTGATGGCCTTGCGTTTAGCAATACGTGCGGTCAGCTCCTCTTCCGTCACGTCAAGCGCAACCACACCGGTAATGTCACCCCCCTTCGATTCCAAAAACTGGTCGAGTGCCTCCGCCTGCGCCACTGTACGAGGAAATCCATCGAAAATAAATCCCTTTGCTTCGGGGTTCCGGTCGATTTCTTCTTCCAACATCGCGATCGTGATCGAATCAGGCACCAATTCGCCTTCGGCAATGAGTTGGCTGACCCGTTTGCCCAGCTCCGTTTGGTTGCTGATGTGCGCCCTAAATAGATCTCCTGTCGAGATATGCACCAATTGATACGCATCGATAAGTTTCTGCGATTGGGTACCCTTCCCTGCCCCTGGAGGGCCAAATAAAACAAGGTTTAGCATCATATTATGCGTGTAAAAAACAATAGCCTAATCGGAACGTAGATTAGGCTATTGAGGTGTAACATGTGCGCTTGAAGGGAGTCGAACCCCTAACCTCCTGATCCGTAGTCAGGTGCTCTATCCAGTTAAGCTACAAGCGCGCTTCCCGAATCGGTTTGCAAAGATAGAAATCTGATTGATATAACCGAAATATTTTTGGAAAAAATAGCGGGCTAATGAAAATAAATTGGATTAGTGACCTGAATTTATTACCTTTAAGGAAGAGAAAAACGAAGCTACCTTTATACGGTTTGGAACACCATGGAATATAATAAGGAACTCATTAAACGCAAGCGCATCCGGATCGGTGACATCAGTATCAGCTACTTAATCAAAGAGGCAAAAAACCCACAAAAAAGCATCGTTTTCCTCCATGGATTCCCTTTCAATAAGAATATGTGGATCCCTCAGCTCGAGGTATTGCCTCCCGAATATACCGGCATCGCGGTAGACATCCGAGGACATGGCAATAGCACCATGGGCCATGGTTTTTTCAGTGTCGATGTGTTCGCGCGGGATTTGTTGGTTTTCCTCAAGAAGATGGCCATCGAACAAACCGTACTCTGTGGCGTATCGATGGGCGGGTATATCGCGCTACGCGCACACCAAATCCAGCCCCATTCATTTTCAGCACTGATACTGAGTGACACGAACTCCATAGCAGACGATAACGCCGCTAAACTAAAACGGTTTGACAGCATCCAATCCGTACTCAAAAACGGCAAACGTGCGTTTTCCATCGGCTTCGTGAACAACGTGTTTTCAGCAAAAAGCATAACCGAAAATAAGGAAGCCGTTGATTTGATTAAAAGCAGCATCAGGAGAAATACCGAAAGCAGTATTTGCGCCACCTTACTTGCGCTGGCTTCGCGGACGGATACGACCGACAGCCTGGCAACGATCTCCATCCCTACTTTGGTCATCCGCGGCGCGGAAGACAACATCACGACAAAGGAACAGTCTGGTATCCTGATCGCCCATATCCCCCACTCCGAATACGTTGAAATCCCTGAATGTGGGCACCTCCCCAACCTAGAGGACCCCGACCGATTCAACCAGGCGATGCTTACTTTTCTAAAACGTTTGTAACAACCTGTTGCCAATAACGCCTAAATACGTTGAGTAACTTATTTGAAATGTTGAAAAAGCACATTAAACGAACAATAATGATCTTATTTTTATTGATTGCCTGCCTTAGCGCATCGATATTCCTTTATATGCAGCATCCCAAATTCGGGAAAGCGGCGACCGGACACCGATTGGAACGGATCAAAAATTCACCTAACTACAAAGACGGAAGCTTCCAAAATTTGAACCCCACTCCAGACCTTGCTGAAGGGGTCTCGTTTTTTTCGGTGATGTGGAAATTCCTGTTCAATGCCACCCCCCGGCTAAAACCTGTCGACCACATTCCCTATGAGAAGACCGATCTCCATACACTTGACCCGGATGACAACACCCTGGTTTGGTTTGGACATTCGTCGTATTTCATGCAGGTAGATGGCAAACGTATTTTGATAGACCCGGTATTGAGTGGGTCTGCATCCCCTTTATCGTTCACCACGAGAAGTTTCGAGGGTGCTGATAGTTATAAAGTCGAAGATATTCCACCGATTGACTACCTCTTCATTACCCATGACCATTGGGATCATTTGGATTACGAGACGGTGAAAAAGCTGGAACCCGATGTAAAGCAGGTGATTTGCGCATTGGGTGTAGGCGCACACCTGGAGCATTGGGGCTATGCTCCTGAAAAAATAGTGGAACTCGACTGGAACGAATCAATCGATCTGGGCCAAGGGTTTATGACGACGGCTGCACCTGCCCGGCACTTTTCGGGGCGTACGTTCCGCCGCAACCAGACCTTATGGACCGCCTACGTCCTGCAAACCCCATCCTTACGTCTATTCATAGGCGGCGATAGTGGCTACGATACCCATTTTGCCCAAATCGGTGCACAATTTGACGGATTCGACATCGCCATTCTTGAAAATGGACAGTACAACGACGATTGGAGGTACATCCATACATTTCCCGAAGAAGCCCTGCAAGCGGCCAAAGACCTTGGCGCCCGTCGGATCCTTCCCGTACATTCCGGTAAGTTTGCGATAGCGCTCCACGCTTGGGATGAACCCCTGACCCGAATCGTACAAGCAGGTGCACAAGCCGACATTCCGGTATTGACGCCCGCTATCGGCCAACCGGTGCATCTTAATGACACCGCGCAGGTCTTCCGACATTGGTGGGAAGGATTGAATTGATATCCCGAAAAACCGCCATTTTTTATTTACTGTGTGGCGGCATGGAAATTTACACTTAAAATTTCCGTACTTTCGCTAGCGTATCAATTATCCTCTCCATGAATAAGGCTAATCTGTTATCCTCCCGAAAGACATTGTGGATTGCCGCGGCCGGTGTGCTCGTTATTGCCATTATCGCTTTCTTGATCTGGAAATCGGGCCAAGCGCGCCCTACCAACGCAGACAATGTGGCGTTCGCCAAATACATTGAAGGTTATACTACTGGGGTAATCTCCCGCGAAAGCACTGTGCGTGTACGGCTAGCATCGCAGGTCAATACCTTGCAGCAAGCCCATGAGGAAGAAACCCGCAAGCTATTTACCGTCAGCCCTTCGGTCAAGGGAAAGACCTATTGGGTGGACGCACGCACCGTCGAATTCCGGCCAGATGAACAGCTTAAGCCGGGGCAATCGTACCATATCAAATTCGATTTGGGTCAGTTGGCTGATGTAACCCCTGACTTAAAAACATTTGCATTTGACTTTAAAGTTATCGAACCCTCATATAGCGTGGAAGTCGATGGATTGAAGGCGCAGACCAATAATTCGATGGATTTGATGAAGTTTACCGGCCGCATATTGCTTGCCGATGGTGAACAACCGGCACACATTGAGAAAATCATCACCGCCTCTCATGCAGGGAAGGGCTTGGGCATCAAATGGCAGCACAATACCGAAAGCCGCACATCGACATTTGCCATCGACTCCATCCAACGGGGTAAACAAGCCAGCAAATTAACCTTGCAATGGGATGGCTCCGCTATCGATTCCAAAAAGAAAGACAAAAAGGAATGGGAAGTACCGCCACTTGGATCGTTCCAGGTATTGGATATCCGGGCTGTGCACGAACCCGAACAATATGTACTGGTGCAATTTTCCGACCCGATATTAGTCGCCCAGCACCTCGATGGACTGATCGGCATCAGTGAAACCACCAATATCCGGTACACCATCGATGGTAGCGAAGTCAAGGTATATGCCCCCGATCGGCTTGAAGGCAGCTATGCCATTGCCGTAAACGAGGGCGTGGAAAATATCAACGGACAAAAAATCACTGCGGCTTATTCGGCCAATGTCAACTTTGAAAACCGCCTGCCATCTGTAAGTATTCCCGGCAAGGGCACTATTCTGCCGGGTTCGGGTAAACTCACGATGCCATTTGAGGCCGTCAACCTCCGCGCGGTCGACGTAACCATCGTTAAAATCTACGAAAACAACGTACCCCAATACTTCCAAAATACGTACGAAAGCAACTACGAACTTCGTCGGGTGGCCAAGCCCGTGATACAGAAGACCATCGCATTGGACACCGACAAAAGTGTCAATCTACGTCGGAAGAACCGCTTTTCATTGGACATCGATCAACTGCTCAAGGCGGAGCCCGGTGCCATTTACCGGGTACTCATTGGTTTCCGCCATAGCTATTCCGTATACCCATGTACCGATGGAGACGTTTCGGAAATCGAAGAAGCGGAAGATGAACGGAACGAATACTATTATTATGGCGACAACATTGACGAAGACGATGAATTTTGGGCGAGGTACAATAACTATTACCCCTATGATTATAATTGGGATGAGCGCGACAACCCCTGCCATAGCGCCTATTACACCACGGGGCGCTGGGCCAGCCGTGACATGCTGGCTTCCAACATTGGCCTGATTGCCAAACGAGGCAACGATAACAGCATGTCTATCGTGGCAACCAGTATTCTCACGGCACAACCCATGGAAGGTGTGGAAGTGAAGGTATTGGATTACCAGCAACAGGTCATCCAATCGGCCACCACCAACAGCGAAGGCTTCGCCGAGTTCGATGCGTCGCGTAAGCCATTCATGCTTGTCGCCTCAAAAAATGAAGAACGTGGATACCTCAAACTCGATGATGGCTCTACCTTACCACTGAGCCGGTTTGATGTGGGAGGCGATATCGTGCAAAAGGGCATCAAGGGCTTTATCTATGGCGAACGCGGCGTATGGCGGCCCGGGGATTCCCTATTTATTGGATTCATCATGGAAAACCAATCGGCTAACCTACCTGCCAGCCACCCGGTTACATTCGAACTATTTAACCCCAAGGGGCAGTTGAGTAAACGATTGGTCGAATCCAAGCATACCAATGGCTTCTACATGTTCAAAACCCATACGGAAACCACCGCCCCCACGGGCAACTGGCTGGCCAAAGTCAGTGTGGGTGGAGCCGTATTCCAAAAGACATTGAAAATAGAGACCGTGATGCCCAATAGACTCCGCATCGCACTCGACTTCGGCGGACGTAGTGTATTGAGCAAGGGAAGCACCTCTTCCGTCGGGCTATCTGCCCAATGGCTCTTTGGTGCCGATGTACAAAATTTACGAGCACGTGTAGAAGCTACCGTATCACCGGTCCGCACTACATTCGCCGATTTCAGGCAGCATGTGTTTGATGATCCTACGCGTTCTTACGCTACCGAAAGCCAAGTACTTTTCGATGGCACGTTGGACGGAAAGGGGCAAGCCTCTTTCGACGCGGACATTGCCGCCACAAACAATGCCCCCGGTATGCTGCGAGCCAACTTTACGACCCGGGTATTTGAACCGGGAGGCAATTTCAGCATCGATAACGTCACGATGCCCTATAGCCCATACAGCAGTTTTGTCGGGGTTAGGTTGCCCCAGGGTGACCGTCTCTCGGGGATGCTGCTGACCGACCAGGATCACGAAGTAGATATCGTGGGGGTGAATGCAGACGGCAAAAAAATTACCGGAAATAGGCGTGTACAGGTAGAGTTTTACAAAATACGCTGGCGGTGGTGGTGGAACCAAGAAGGCGAGTACCTCGGGAACTTCACACAAGACCAATACAATCAATTGCTCAAAAAGGAGACGATCACGCTCAATAATGGCAATGGCAAATGGAAGGTAAGGGTCAACTACCCCGATTGGGGGCGCTACCTTATCCGCGTCGTTGACCTGGAAAGTGGGCATTCGACCGGCCGGACATTGTATATCGACTGGCCGGGGTGGGCCCAACGGGAGCAGCAAAACAACCCAACGGAAGCCTCCATGCTTTCCTTTACTGCAGACAATGAAACCTACCAGGCGGGCGACGAAGTAACCTTAACTATCCCCACATCAGCCGAGGGGCGGGGGCTCATCAGTATCGAAAACGGTAGCCGCGTACTCCAAAGTGCCTGGATCAATACCGATCAAGGGCAAACGGTATACAAATTCAGGGTACAGGAAAACATGGCCCCCAACATATTTGTCAATGTCACCTTACTACAACCTCACGAACAGACGGCCAATGATCTGCCGATACGTATGTATGGAGTGATACCGCTCACCGTAGAAAACCCAAAAACCATCCTGAAACCACAAATCAGCATCGCTGAAACGTTGCGCCCAGAGACAAAATCAAGCATCACAGTATCCGAATCTGGCGGCAAAGCAATGACCTATACCGTGGCCATCGTGGACGAAGGATTGCTGGATCTTACCCGTTTCAAGACGCCCGACCCCCACGCCAGTTTCTATGCCCGTGAAGCATTGGGGGTGAAATCCTGGGATTTGTTTGACCAGGTCCTGGGGGCTTGGGGCGGTGACCTCGAGCGCATCCTGAGTATTGGAGGCGACGGGGATATCGACCGAAATGTCAATCCGGCGAAAGCCAACCGTTTCCAGCCCGTGGTCAAATTCCTGGGGCCGTTTACCTTAAAGAAAGGCGGGAAAAACACCCACGATTTCACCCTACCACAGTACATCGGCTCGGTGCGGGCCATGGTCATCGCCGGACAGGATGGCGCCTATGGTTTTGCCGAGAAGGCCGTGGCAGTGAAGAAACCGTTGATGCTACTGGCTACCTTACCTCGGGTCATCGGGCCTTCTGAAACCTTCAAGCTGCCCCTTACCGTCTTCGCCATGGAAGACCACATCAAGCAGGTAAGCCTGGAGGTAAGTGCGTCGGGCGGATTAGCGGTGCAAGACGGAAAACAGACCCTGTCATTTAGCCAAACCGGAGAACAACTAGCGTACGCTACGATTACCGTAGGCAACAATACCGGTGTAGGCAAAGTGAAGGCCATAGCAAAAAGCGGAAACGAAACCGCCACCTATGAGGTGGAAATAGACATCCGTAACCCCAATCCATTCATCACCACAGTTGATAAAGCCGAGGTAAATGGCGGGGCAACATGGCAACACGAAATCAAACCGCTTGGACCGGGCAATGGCAATAGCGCCATGGTGGAGGTATCATCCCTCCCACCCATTAACCTGAGCAAACGGCTCAACTACTTGATCCGATACCCTTATGGTTGCCTCGAACAGGTCACCTCAAGCGTGTTCCCACAGTTGATGTTGGACAAACTTGTCGAACTGACCTATCAGCAAAAAGCCGCCCAGGACCGCAATATCAAAGCAGGCATCAATAGGCTGCGGGCCTACCAACTGCCCAATGGCGGATTGGGTTACTGGCCCGGTGCCAACGAGGCCAATGAATGGAGCACCAATTATGCGGGGCATTTCCTGTTGGAGGCGCAAGCCAAAGGGTATGCCTTGCCCGCGGGCTTCCTTGACGGGTGGATACGCTACCAACGGAGCATGGCCCAAAACTGGGCGCCTAACCAATACAACTGGCGGGGCGGTGACCTCGTGCAGGCTTACCGCCTTTACCTACTTGCCCTTGCCAAGTCACCGGAGATAGGTGCGATGAACCGGTTGAAAGAGTTCCCCTACCTATCCGATGAAGCCGCATGGCGACTCGCCGCAGCTTACCAATTGGCCGGACAGGGCATTGTGGCCAATCAGTTGGTTAACGGGCGAACTACGGAGGTAAAACCCTACGAAAATGCCGGATATACGTTTGGATCCGGCTTACGCGACCGTGCCATGATTTTGGAAACGCTGGAGTTGATGGGCCGCACGGGTGAAGCCGAGAAGTTATTGCTTTCCGTAGCCAGCGGATTGGGCAACGACAGTTGGTACAGTACCCAGACCACGGCGTATGCGCTGCTAGCCATCGCCAAATTCGGCGGGCACGCCCAAAACAAGTCCAACTTCACCTATACGCTAAACGGGAAGTCAACCCAAGTAACGGCAGACACCTACCTTCATCGCATCACGGTGGATATGGCCAATGCGGATAACCAATTGGCGATCCAAAACAAGGGCAACAATAAGCTGTACGTACGTGTAGTACGGGAAGGGCAATTACCAGCCGGTGAAAACCCGCCAATGAACAACAATCCCGAACTGTTGACGATGAATGTACGTTATACGAACAATAAGGGGGAAGAGATCAATCCGGCGGCATTGGTACAGGGCACGGATTTCATTGCTGAAGTAACGCTCAAAAACACAGGCGGCATGGGGGTGTATGAGCACATGGCACTTGCGCAGATATTCCCCTCCGGTTGGGAAATCATCAATACCCGCCTCCATGACAACGAATCGGCCGTACGCTCGTCTCCGGCGACCTACAAGGATATCCGGGATGATCGGGTGCTGACGCATTTCAATCTTCGGCAGGACGAGACGCTTACTTACCGGGTCATGCTCAATGCATCATACGTCGGCAGGTACTACCTGCCATCGGTCAGTGCAGAAGCGATGTATGACAACCGTGTCCAAGCGATTACAGCGGGTCGCTGGGTGGAAGTCGCTCCTTAGTCGTCAGTCATAAGTGGCCTCACTTATGACTTGCGACTGATGAGCAATGTCTGTTCAATGAGCTCTCCGTAAAATTCCGTTTCGGTCATTCCGGCCGCACGCACCTGCTGAGGGATGAAACTCTGTGCGGTTTGCCCCGGTACCGTATTGATTTCGATGAAATAGAATTTGTCCGTATCCCGTTGGAAGAAAAAGTCGACACGCACCATTCCCTTGCAATTGAGGCGGGTATAGACCGCCTTCACCAGCCTTTCCACACGCTCACGCTGCTCGACGGTTAAATCAGCAGGCGTTATTTCATTAGTCAAGCCCGGCACATACTTCGCTTCGAAATCAAAAAATTCGCGCTCGGTGACGACCTCGGTGGCCGGCAGCACAAACAGCCCATCTGCCCGGCGGTATACCCCAACTGAAAATTCCCTGCCTTCCACAAACTCTTCCACGATCACTTGCCTACCCGTATTTTCAGCATTGAATGCTTTCTCGATGGCTTCCGCCAATTCATCGGCTGCTTTCACCTTACTCATCCCGATACTGCTCCCGCCGGCATTAGGCTTCACAAAATAGGGCAACGTCAAGGAACCTTGTACAATATCCACGGCTTCTTCGCGCTGCTGGTCGAACACTTGCACCGATTGGGCCAGATACAAGTCGGGAATTCCGGCTAAGACAGCTTTGGTATATGCCTTGTTCATGGTCAATGCGGAAGTCAGCGCATCGCACGAGGTATAGGGCAATCCCACCATATCGAAATATCCCTGTAGGCGACCATCCTCTCCCGGTGAACCGTGTAACATGATAAAAGCCAGGTCAAAACGAATCGTTCGGCTATCCAATGGTAACGTGAAATCATCCCGTTTGATGAGATACTTCACCCCATTATCCCCTACATGAAACCAACTATCTGCCGTAATGACAACCTGATAAATATCGTATTTTGATTTATCCAATTGTTCGTATACAAATGCCGCGCTTTTCAGCGAGACCTCCGATTCGGCGGTGTATCCACCAGTGATTAACGCTATTTTAGCTTTCATAATTAAGATTAAATTCTGCCCGGAACACCGTGGGAAAAGCACGTGCGCCCGCGAAGTTGCGCAAACTTAGGTAAACTTGCGTATCAAAGCAAGTTTACCTAGTTTTGCGCATGATAATTGCTAAACAACAGGAGCAATATCAACATGATAACGATTTTGACATGGTTAAACTCTTGCAATACCTTAGGACGGATACATTCCGCAAAAACCTCATCGGGGCACTTATTGGACTGATCGTCTTTTTTCTGATTATATTTTTCGGTCTTCGCCAATACACGCGCCACAATGAGTCGGTACTGGTTCCCGAACTCAAGGGAATCCATGTCGATGAAGCGATAAATAAGCTGTTGCCCCTGGGCTTTGAATACGATGTGGACTCGGTATACCAATTAGATGCCCAACCCGGCTTGGTCATCGAGCAGGATCCCGACCCGAACACCAAGGTAAAGAAAAACCGTACATTATACCTGACCATCATCACCCGCACTGCGCCCGAAGTGGCTTTCCCTGACTTAGTGGAAAAGACCTTCGTGGAAGCGCGTGCCACCTTGAATAGCTACGGCATTAAATTGGGCGATACCACGTATATACCCGATATCGCCCGTGATGTGGTACTGGATGTTAAATTTGGAGGTGAACGCCTCAATGCAGGACGCCCCATACCCAAGGGTTCTACTGTAGACCTCGTATTAGGCGATGGCCGTGGTGCCAATGAGGTGCAGGTGCCTGATTTGACCGGCCTTACCTTAGAACAAGCCCGTTTTGCGCTTCGCGGGGTATCACTTACCTTGGGTACGATCAATTACATGGGCTATGTGACCGATAGTGCCGCCGCCGTGGTCATCACACAAACACCGGCATCCGATGATGCCCGGGTCAGCATTGGCTCTCCCATCAACATCGCATTGGCTAATCAATAAACATGGCGGATACAGTTCATATGGAAAGTACAAAAAAAAGAGGGGGGCTGAAAATCCTTTTGGCACTGGTTATCGTTGCTTTTGTGGTCGGCGGGATAATCGCGTTTAAGTATTACAAAGGTTTCTTTACGCCCAACGTTACCGACAATGAAGAATACCTATATATCTATTCTCATTGGGATTTCGAAGATGTGGTCAGCAATTTAGGGGAATTACATATCGTAGAAGATACGGCTACTTTCCGCTGGGCGGCCAATAAAATGGAGTATCCCCAACGCGTTAAGGCTGGAAAATACCGGTTGGAACCGGGGATGAACAACCGTACGCTGATCAATAAATTAGGTGGAGGATTCCAGGAGCTGGTTAAGCTCCGCTTCGAAAACATGCGCCTCAAAGAAAACCTCGCGGCACACTTGGCCGGGCAACTTGAGCCGGATTCGATTGCATTCATCAACCTCCTTAACGACGATAGCTTAGCCGCAACCCATGGTTTCGATACGGAGAATTTCTTCAGCATGTTTATCCCGAATACCTACGAGTTTTATTGGAATACCTCAGCAACGCGTTTCGTCGAACGTATGCAACAAGAATACGAGAAATTCTGGCATGACGAGCGTCGGGAAAAAGCTGCCAACCTCAACATGACCCCGCAAGAGGTCAGCGTATTGGCATCCATCGTCAAAGGCGAGGCATTACATGTCGATGAAATGCCGGCCATCGCGGGGTTGTACATCAATCGGCTACGGAAAGGGATGCTACTGCAAGCGGATCCCACCGTCATTTTTGCCAACAACGATTTTACCATTCGGCGCGTGCTGTATCGGCACCTGCGTACGGACTCCCCATATAACACCTACCTGTACAGGGGGCTTCCGCCGGGGCCGATCATGATGCCTAGCATTGCTTCCATTGACGCGGTACTGAACTACCAGCAACATCAATACATATACATGTGCGCTAAAGATGATTTCTCGGGCTACCACAATTTTGCCGTGACACAAGCCGAGCACAACATTAACGCACGTAAATTCCAACAAGCCTTAAACGAACGAAACATCAAACGTTAATGTTTATTTTTGAAACGAAAATAAGGGTTCGCTATGCCGAGACAGACCAAATGGGATATGTCTATTACGGCAACTATGCGGCCTATTACGAAGTTGGGCGTGTCGAGATGTTACGGAGCTTGGGCTTGTCCTATAAAGCGCTGGAAGCCGGTGGCATTATGATGCCTGTATTGGAATTGCAATCCAAATTTCTGAAACCGGCCAGATACGACGAAGAGATCACCATCCGGATTTACTTAAAGGAAAAACCGAGTATTCGCATCCAGTTTCAATACGAATTGTTTAATGAAGCCGGCGAACTGATCAATACAGGTGACACCAAACTGGTATTCATTGATATGGCACGTAACAAGCCTTGCAGGCCCCCGGAAGACTTCATGAATCGTTTGAAAACGTATTTTGAATAAACAACATGAATTGGCTACACCGCATACTGCTGAGATTCAAACCATACTTCCTTTTTTTGGAATGGACCAAAATGGTTGTGCTTCCGGGATTCGGGTCATTACCACTCTATACGGTGGCCACTTTTTTTTTCCAGGAAATTGCGCGCGAGTCCATCCTTAACAAGGCTTCTTCCCTCGCCTATAACTTCATGTTGGCTATCTTTCCCGGTATTATCTTTCTCTTTACGTTGATTCCTTACATCCCAATTGAGAATTTTCAGGAGCAATTGCTTGACTTTATGGAAGTCGTGATGCCCGAGAACGCATTTTTAACGGTAGAATCGACCTTGGAAGACATTATCAAAAACCAAAACAGCGGGTTACTCTCCATCGGTTTTATTTTAGCCACGTTCTTCGCTACCAATGGCATCAGTTCGTTGATGCTGGCCTTTAACAAATCATCGCTCATCGTCGAAAGCCGGAGTTGGGGGCGGCAGCGGCTCGTCGCGATAGGCCTCACCTTGATGATCATTATTGCGCTAGTGGTGGGGATGACCATCTTTACGTTGGCCGGATACGTCATCGGCTACCTACGGGAAAATATTGAAATAAACGCCGCATTCTGGAGGTTTGTGGTGACCGCCTCGCGGTGGTTGATCCTATTTGGCATCTATTTCTTCACGGTGAGCGTACTCTATAAATTCGGCCCAGCCTCTTCCCGCAAATGGAAACTCTTTAGCCCAGGGGCCATGCTGGCCACCATACTCGCAGTCCTGACGTTTTCCGGTTTCGCCTTTTACATCAACAACTTCAATGCCTATAACAAGTTATATGGCTCCATCGGCACGCTGATTGTCATCATGATTTGGCTGTACCTAAACTCACTCATTCTGCTGGTCGGGTTCGAGCTGAACGCCGCCATCGCATTATCCAAGCAAAGCATCAAGATCGTACGCCCACGTGCCTTCAACACGTTCAGACCCCACACGGTATCGGTCGATGACCCCGACCACAAGTAAATCCACTAGCAATATAGTTAAGATAATTGCGGTATATGAAACTTTTAATATATTTTTGTCCGTAGTATCTGTTTATTGATAAAAGGTTAACAGCCACTACATGTTCATTCATGCAAGAAATAGACAAGAGTAAAGCACCCACATTAAGGAGAGTATTACTGTTTAGTATTATCGCCCTTTTTGTCACCATCGGCGGTATCTTTATCTTTCAATACCGGCAGTACAGCGATGTTGAAAAGCGCTTAAGCGAAGCCTATAGAACCCAAAAAACAGGTATTACTCCCCTAAACAACCTGTTTTCCACCTTCAGTGAAGCAGAGAATACCTTTCGGCTATACACGTTAGATTTCAGCGAAGACGTATACGAAGAATATGTCGGGAAGCTCGATACCATCAAACAATATATCGATTCGCTCGCGGCCCTGCCCATTGCTGACCAGACGTTAGACTACCAACTGCTAAAAGTGGAGGACCGTCAAAAAATCGCACTCGAATTTGCCGTACTGAAAAAGAGAATGGACGACCTGATGTTCCATACCAGCGATTCGCTCAAACAATTAAATATACCTATACCTAAACCGATCCGGTCATCGCAGGCACTTGACTCCGTACTGTACAGTTCGATGACAGATACGACCTCAAAAACCCTTACGGACACCATCGTTCGGGAAAAAGAAGGCCTGCTCAAACGTATATTTAATGCAAAGGCTGACACGATCATCGTCAACAAGGAAAACCAACATGTAGAACAACAACAAGTATCGGTGATTCGGCAACATGTTGCTTCTGAAAGGCGTGATGCGGAGTCATTGTACCGAACCAATATGGGCACGATGTACAATACTTTTGTTCAGCTTCGGCAAAAGGAACGGCAATTGGTGGCCACCAATTTCGACCTGCTGCATGGGCTGAAAGAAAGCATGGGACACATTCGGTCGCTTGAAATCTCTTCCTTGCGGAAGTCGGAAGAACAGGACTTCGCGATATATCGTAAAAATGCAGGATTATTTGGATTGCAATTGATTTTTGCCCTATCGTTAATGTTCGTCATGCTACTGGCATTGATTTATTACCAGATTTATGCATCGTCCAATGAACGGCGGCTCCATCAGGAAAAGGACTATGCCGCCAAACTGGCTGAAGAAAAGACCAGCATACTAGCCGGCATCAGCCATGAGATACGCACTCCCCTGCATTCCCTGATCGGCATTGTAGACTTGCTCAAAAATAGGGTCAAACTGGAGGGGGGTGATGAAAAATTGATCGACTCTGCCTACTACAGCATCAATAATATCAACAGCAACATTGCAGATATCCTCAGTTTGAGCAAATTGGAAGCATCGAATAAGGGCGAAATCGTGCTGGACTTCTTTTCACCTACACAAACCTTCCAAAATATCGTTGCCCTGCACCGCAACCAAGCGGAATTGAAAAACCTGGCTATTGAAACCGATATTGCGATCAACCCCCAAACGCAAATACTCAGCAGTGAATTTCGGATCAAGCAAATTGCATCCAATTTCCTATCCAATGCGATAAAATACTCGCATAAAGGTACGATTGTATTTCGCGCATCCATTGAAAATCAAGGGAGCGGTTTGTCACTGCATGTTGAAGTGGAAGATTCAGGCATGGGTATCAGGGAAGAGGACCGTCCTCACGTATTCCGGAAATACTATACGGTCCATTCGAATAACAAGGTGGGCGGAGTTGGTCTAGGCCTATACATCTCCAAAGTTATGGCTGAGGAATTGGATGGGAAAATAAACTTCCATAGCCAACGGGGCAAAGGAACGACATTTTTCGTTGACATCCCCTTTGCGGAAACCACCACAGTCACAGATGAAAAGCAGGATATGCGGCTCTCCGATTTGCCGAGCAACCTGCAGATTCTGATTGTGGATGACCATCCCATCAACATCTTGTACATGAAGCAGTTTTTCAGAAATTTCTCCGGACTGCATACAGTAAACAGCGGAATGGAAGCATTATCGGTATTGGAGCAGCACCCCTTTGACTTGGTCATCACGGATATTAACATGCCTGATATGGGTGGGGAACAGCTGCTGCAGCATATCCGTCTGCAGGAAAACTTCCAACGCCTCAAGGTCTTGGCTATTTCGGCAGATATGGGTACGTTAACCCCACCAGCGGGAGATGGGCAACGGGCCACTTTTGATGGCTATATCGAGAAACCTTTTACGGAAGCCGAATTGGTAAAGGTGCTACTGAACGCCCTTGACTTGGATTCAAAGCAGGCTTCAATCCATCCGTAATGAAAAAGGGGTGTTTCGTAGACAAACCACGAAACACCCCATCAATTAATTGATATCAATAATTTGATTATATCGACTTCGTCGCTGTGCCGCCTTTTTTGCTGTCGACGGTCACCGTAAATTTGCTTCCGCCTTTCACGAGCCAACGCACGGTGACAATGCCGTTACCGGGTATATTAGACACCTTAATATTGGTAGGATCATTCTTCTGTTCGACGGTAAAACCGAAGTCACGGTTTTCCACGATCATGCCAGCCACTACTGTGCCTCCGCTAAGCGACACCACATCCGCAACCTCAATCTTGTGACTAATGTCATGGAACGAGTGCGTAGGGATGATTCGCTCATTCTTAATCACCGCAGTCACTTGCTTCAATCCACCACCTACATCCACGACCTCGATATCCGCCACTTCTAGCTTCGGCGTATGGTGGGCATGATAAATGACAAAAGCTGCATTACGGTGGGCATCACTCTCCAGCAAGAAGCCCGGGTGCATACGGCCATAATTCTTCTTGAACCCACCGATTTCGATTTCCCCGTATTGTGGGTGGTTATAGGATTGCCATTCAACGAAGCCATCGCCGAAAAGCAAAAACTGGTCGAATTCATATTGCTGGGTTTGGTTCCCGAACATCCCACCACCCTGTTGTTGTGGCCTATGGAAATAATAATTAGCTGTCCACAGTTCATTGCTCATGGCAAAAATCCCACGGGCACCATGCATCCAATCAAACTGTCCGCCGTAAACCGAGTAAAGGTCTTTGTACGTGATAATATAGCGATACCCGGGTATCAAGTCCTCCCCTTTCTTTCCCAACGCATCGTACACAGCCACATCCGCCGGGGTGAAATTCGGTTCATCTTCCTGTGCACCTGGACCACGAAGGATCATGCCCCCCATATTATGGAAGCTTTGACCAGCCGCGATATTGGGTCGGCTGATGATGAAATCAGCGACAGCACGGTTTTCCGGCAATGAGAACGGGTATTTATACGCACCACCCTGGATATAATTAGGTTGCCAGTTCCAGCCCCAGTCACGGTTTGGATCATAGCCACCTACACCATCCTCATTCACCAGTCCATCGCCGTCATTGTCCAACCCTTCAAAACCCAATAATTCGTATTCGCCCTGCTGCCCCTCTGCCGCACGGATCAGCATCCGCGGATCCCTGGGATCGGTTACGAATTGGCCAAATGGGCTCTTCCGTCGCATCTGTGTGATGTGCCCATCACCATTCAGGTCATCGTAGTCATCCTCGTCGATCAGACCATCCCTGTCGTTATCCACAGGCTTCCGGCCGGTCCGCGAAGAACTACCCGTATTCGGGCCGTGGATGAAGAAATCACGCGAATCCGGGCTGATGCTTGGCACGATATAAAACGTCTTCTCCGCAAGCAATTGCTTGAAAAATGGATTGCCTGCGGCATGCATTTCCGTCACATACCAACCAATGTACAAGGCAAATTCCACGGTCTGGATCTCATTTGCATGTATCCCGCCGTCCACATAGGCTGCGGGTTTGCGATCGACATCTCCTTGTTTTTTATCTGTGATGGTCAGTAACCATAGGTCTCGACCTTCTACGGACTTACCGATGGAGCTCAGGGTTACTAAATCCGGGTGGGCTGCAGCCATCTTCCGGTATATTTCCTCCAATGCGGTATTATCGTGGTACCGGTTCCAACTAATGGGCACTTTGGGATTCGGTGGCGATCCTGCAGCCGCCAAGATATTTTCTGGTTTCTGTGCCATGGCTGCGAGCGTCGCTAACATCGCCATGGCCACCGTAAGCATATATTTTTTGGTTTTCATCTTGCGTGTCAATTTTAAAGTGATACTTCAACAGCCTTCGTACCCGTGGATACGCTTCCAACTTCAATGGTCAACTTTCCATTGCCCTGTACGACCCAGCTCAACTCAGCGGTACCACGACCGGCAATCGCGCCGAGTGTCTGTAACTTCCGGCCACTAACCACTTGTTGGCTTCCGGTGGTCTGTACATTCACGGCAATGCGCTTCAGGAAATAGCTGCGCTCACCCACCTGTGTCAGGCTCGGCAGTAGCCCGGTATTAAACACTTTCAGCGTTATCCGGGTCAATCCGTTGTCCAGTTTATCCGTTTTGACATCAACGATGTCGATTTTGGGTGCCATGCCACTTAGGGCAATCACAAAGTCCGTGTGCTTGCTCACAATACCATCAACCAATTGATATGGGGGATTCGTAACCACGAAGGGGTGCACTCCACCAACTTCCACCGTTTTGCCGGGAAAATCGGGGTGTGAAATCGCTTTCCAATCCGTAAAGTTGTTGGTAATTCCTTCGGCATCGGCCCATTTCAGGTAGGCCGCTACCGGATCAGCAGTGCTGCCACCTGCAGGCGCAGGGCCCCTACCGCGCGCGGCGGAATCAGCTTTTACTTGGGGTACCCACCAGCCCGGTGTACTGAAGCTAAACCGTCCATAGTGATAGTAGGCCCAATCGACGAAGTTTCCATCGCCAGCTGCGGTCCTCGGCGCATCCTTCGTTTCAGTGATGCTATTATATATGGCCGATGCATAGGCACTGGCTTTGATATCCTCGGCCGACCAGCTCGTGATTTTCCTTCCACCGGGCCTACGGCTCAACTGGGGTTGCTGGGGCTGTTCTGATCGGCCTACCTGCTCTGGTGTGGACAGGTTGTTGTGCGGACCGAAAGCCACTACCGCGTACACATTGAATGCATCGTATAGGAAATCAAATAGCGCCCGGTTCTCCACTTCTGATACGGCATGTTCGCCCGCACCCGGTAAAAAGTTTTTGTAATTGTAGGTTGCGTTTTTATTGAAATGCACGCCCCCTTCCCCATCTTCATTCAGTTGGCCATCTTTGTCGTTGTCGATTCCTTCACCAAAAACGAGGTATTGGCCCCGTTGCCCTTTGGCGATATCTGCCGGGATCAACGAACGGGGATCATCGGGGTTTACGATGTGGGTGCCTGTGGGATCGGCAACACGGACAAAAGTAATCTTGCCGTCACCATCCAAGTCTTCGTAACCATCTTCACCTGACTGCCCGTCACGGTCATCATCCGTCGTGCGTGCATTGCCGCTCCGCTCGTACTGGACGGAAGCAAAATATTGCTCGGTAGCATCAGGGCTCATGTTGGGGAATACATAGAATGTCTGTTCTTCCAACAATTGACGGATACTGTCGGACTGTGCGTTGGCCAACAGTTTTTCAGCAAAGCCAATGGCTAGCTCCACACCCAAGAGGTGTTTGCCATCCACACCGCCAACCACGGCGATCGCCGGTTTCTGGTCGGTCTGTCCGGTACCGATGGTCACTAGCCAAACGTCTGAGCCGCCAACCGTCTTGGCCAGCGACTGCGCTTTGGCATACTGCGGATAATTTTTCGCTAGGGCACTGACCCGTTGGGCCAATTGTTGCCTGTTGCTGTAATCAGATTGCGCCTGGAGGCTCCCCCCAAACAGCAATGCCATACATAAAAGTAGTAAGCGTCTGTTCATTGACTGAGTTTTGATTTTTTTTTGTGCAAGTTAGGCAAAAACGGGAAATGTCATGTGTGGGGTACGAGATGTGATATAAATGTTACAGGCAAGACGGCAATCAGGTAGTTTAGATTGTTTTAGACTTACAAAAGCGTACGGAACATGAATGAGACACTTGCAGGCTGTGTTGTCGTATGCCGAAAGGCAGGAAGCATACAGCAACGCGCCAACTCCATACAGCGATGCGCCAAACCCATATCACATCGGGGCAAACGCATACACATTTGACCGGAAAGCATACGGCATCGCCAAAATGCCATACGATTCTATTCGTCTGCCATATCAAGGAGTACGAAAAGCGTATGCTGCCGGATGATTGCGGTATGCGTTTGGCCCGAAAGCATATCACAATAGCCCTGCGAAATATGCTTCCGGGCCAAACCCGTATGCCGACGCTGCATTGTCGTATCTCAACGCCGTATTGCCATATCTCGGCTGGCCGTTGCAGTATGCTTTTAGGCGATTGCGGTAAGGCATCGCGACTGAAGTATATGCAGTTGGCGCAAGTTGATATGCGTTTCACCCAAAACATTATCGTGACGGCTGGTTGGCTTATTCCTTTTGTCCATTGTCATATAACATTGGTCGATCGGGATACAACAACTGCGCAGAACGATACAACAATGCTCCGATGCGGTATGCCTTCTCGCCCGAGGCATATGGTTTTGCAACACAGACATACCACGAACGGCGAAAATCCGATTAAGTCAGCCAATCCTTCATAAAAATAATTACCTGCAATAACTCACTATAAATAAAAGTTTTTCGTACTTTTGCAGTCCCGATAAAAATCGGGAAAAGGAGACAAATTAATTAATGGCAAAAAAACAAGAAGCAGAAAAGGAATTAGCAGCAAAAAAAGCTGAACTTCAAGACACCGAGGACACCTTGGTAAAAGAGAAGGAAGACATCGAGTCGGAAGCCGATTCGAAATTCATCGACGAAATCAAATCAACGACCTGGAGTACCCCTGACAATGATTTTGACTGGGACAAGGACGAAAAAGGTTTCGGCAACTACAGCGATGAAGAACGCGCTAAATTGGAAGACCTCTATGCAGGTACATTCAACTCTGTCAACAAAGGCGAGATTGTACAAGGCATTGTGGTTTCCATCAACAACAAAGATGTTGTGTTGAACATCGGTTTCAAGTCTGACGGCTTGGTATCCCTTTCCGAATTCCGTGATACCCCAGATTTGAAAGTGGGTGACTCCGTTGACGTATTCGTCGAGTCACAGGAAGACGCCAACGGACAGTTGGTGCTTTCGCGCAAACGCGCCAAAACCCAAAAATCATGGGAAGAAATCAACGAAGCACTTGAAAACGACACCATTATCGATGGTTTCGTGAAGAGCCGCACCAAAGGTGGTCTGATCGTAGACATCAAAGGTGTAGAAGCTTTCTTGCCTGGATCACAAATCGACATCAAACCTATTCGCGATTACGACATCTACGTGGGTAAAACCATGGAATTCAAGGTGGTTAAAATCAATCATGAATTCAAGAACGTCGTAGTATCGCATAAAGTCCTTATCGAGGACGATTTGGAAAACCAAAAATCAGAAATCGTTTCCAAACTCGAAAAAGGCCAAGTACTCGAAGGTACCGTCAAAAACATTACCGATTTCGGTGTATTCATCGACCTTGGTGGCGTAGACGGCTTGTTGCACATCACCGATATCTCTTGGGGCCGTATCGAGCACCCGAAAGAAGTGTTGCAGCTTGACCAAACCATCAACGTGGTGGTATTGGATTTCGACGACGAGAAAAAACGCATTGCATTGGGCTTGAAGCAACTGACCGAGCATCCTTGGGAATCCTTGGATACCGCTTTGGAAGTTGGTTCAAAAGTAAAAGGCAAAATCGTAACCGTTGCCGATTACGGCGCATTCCTCGAAATCACCCCTGGTGTAGAAGGATTGATTCACGTATCGGAAATGTCATGGTCGCAAAACTTGCGTAGCCCTCAAGAATTCTTGAAAGTAGGCGACGAAGTGGAAGCCCAAATCTTGACGTTGGATCGCGACGAGCGCAAAATGAGCCTTGGTATCAAGCAATTGACTCCAGATCCATGGAAGAACATTGCTGAGCGTTACCCCATCGGTTCTAAGCAAAAAGCCGTGGTTAAAAACATGACCAACTTCGGTGTGTTTGTGGAATTGGAAGAAGGCATTGACGGATTAATCCACATCTCTGACCTTTCATGGTCGAAGAAAATCAATCATCCTAACGAATTCACCAAGGTCGGTGAAGAACTGGAAGTGGTTGTATTGGAACTTGATGAGGAAAACCGCAAACTGAGCCTTGGACACAAGCAATTGGAAGAAAATCCTTGGGATACGTTTGAAACCATCTTCACCCTTGATTCCATCCACCAAGGAACGGTTATCAAAGTGGGCGAAAAAGGTAACATCGTATCATTGCCTTACGGCGTGGAAGGCTTCTGCCCTGCTAAACACAGCGTGAAAGAAGACGGAAGCGTATTGAAGGCTGACGAGGTTGCTGATTTCAAAATCATTGAATTCAACAAGGAAAACAAACGCTTGGTGATTTCTCACTCCCGCATCTGGGAAGACCAACGCGCAGAAGCCCGTATGGAAGAATTCAATAACCGTAAGAAAGAGGCGAAAGCTGCTTCATCCGCTGTGAAGAAGGTGAAAGAATCCGTTGAGAAGTCTACGTTAGGCGACCTCGGTGTCCTTGCACAATTGAAAGAGCAGCTGGAAGGCGAAGAAAGTGGGAAAAAAGCCAAAAAATAAGGACTGATTTCCACACACGATACCATGCTCCCTTGCTAACGCAGGGGAGCATTTTTTTTGTGGTTACCTAGACGAAAATCCATTGCGATATACTACATTTGTGCTAATCGCATACACGATAAATTAAAAAATGATCCGCGTATCGGTGAAGAATATACAGGAAAAATATCCATCCACTTAATCATATCCCCATGAAACCTTATGCTTCCCTACTCCTATGTGCACTCTTTATCGGCACCGTTGCTGCCGTGCAAGCACAAACAACTAACCCGGCATATGACAAGGCATTGGCTGACTCCTTGGGTGCCGACGACCATGGAATGAAATCGTACATTTTCGTGGTGCTGAAAACCGGATCGGCCAATATCGAGGATAAACAACAGGTATCCGAGCTATTCAGGGGCCACATGGATAATATCAATCGTTTGGTAGCAGACAAGAAACTTATCGTAGCTGGCCCTTTCGGCAAAAACGAACAGGGTTACAGGGGGTTGTTTATCTTGGATGTGAAAACCAAGGAAGAAGCGCAAGCATTGGTGGAAACCGACCCCGCGGTAAAAGAAAAGCTCCTGGATGTGGAGCTATTCGAATGGTATGGTTCTGCGGCGTTGCCCACGTATCTGGAAGCGGCGCATAAGATTACGAAGACAAATCCTTAATAAAAAAAGCGTCATTTCGAGCATCTCGCTTAAAGCGAGATGCTCGAAATGACGCTTCCTCCCTCTACAACGACCCGATAATCGCGTTGAGTGTCTCGCTTGGCCGCATGGCCTTGGCTGCCAACGCGTCATCTGGCGAATAATATCCACCGATTTCCTGCGCTTTCCCTTGAGCACCAATCAATTCCTCGTTGATCTTCGTTTCATTCGCTTTCAATTGTTCGGCGATCGGGCTAAAGGTAGCCTTGATGTCGGCGTCCTTGTTTTGCGCAGCCAATGCTTCCGCCCAATACAACGCCAAGTAGAAATGTGATCCTCTGTTGTCGATCTGCCCCACTTTCCTTGCAGGCGACTTGTCGTTTTCAAGGAATTTTTCGGTAGCGGCATCTAATGCCTCCGCCAACACCAATGCCTTGGCATTGCCTTGTGTATGGCCGACATGTTCCAACGAAACAGCTAACGCCAAGAACTCACCCAAGGAATCCCAACGCAAGTAACCTTCGCTGACAAACTGCTCCACATGCTTGGGCGCAGAACCACCGGCTCCGGTTTCGAACAAGCCTCCTCCGTTCATCAGCGGCACAATAGACAGCATTTTTGCGGAAGTACCCAGTTCGAGAATCGGGAATAAATCCGTCAAGTAATCCCGCAATACATTTCCGGTGACGGAGATGGTGTCCTCCCCTTTTCGGATGCGCGCCAATGAGAATTTAGTGGCTTCAACCGGACTGAGGATACGGATATCAAGCCCTGCGGTATCGTGGTCCTTTAGGTACGTGTTTACTTTTTCAATGATTTGCCGATCATGTGCCCGCTTTTCATCCAACCAAAACACGGCAGGTGTATTAGACAGCCGTGCGCGGTTTACTGCTAATTTCACCCAATCGCGGATGGGCGCATCCTTGGTCTGGCACATCCGGAAGATATCGCCTTCTTCTACGGGCTGGCTCATCAACACATTTCCGTTGCCATCCACCACTTGTATTGCACCGTTAGCAGGGGCTTGGAATGTCTTATCGTGCGAGCCATATTCTTCCGCCTTTTGAGCCATCAACCCGACGTTAGGCACGGAGCCCATGGTAGCCGGATCAAACGCTCCGTGTTGCTTGCAATCCTCGATGGTGGCCACATATACCCCGGCATAGTTACGGTCTGGAATAAGCGCCAGGGTATCCTGCAATTCTCCGGCTTTGTTCCACATTTTGCCCGAGCTGCGGATCATAGCTGGCATGGAAGCGTCCACGATCACGTCAGAAGGCACATGCAAGTTGGTAATGCCTTTATCTGAATTAACCATGGCCAAATCTGGTCCATTTTCAATGGCCTCAGCCAATGCGGCTTTCACTTCCGCTTCCTGCGCGTGTCCAGCAATTTTCGCATACACATCCCCCAAACCATTTCTGGTGTCTACCCCAAGTTCAGCAAACAAGCTGCCGTACTTGGTGAATACATCCTGAAAATACACTTCTACGATGGCGCCGAAGATAATCGGATCGGACACCTTCATCATCGTGGCTTTCAGGTGGGCAGACAATAATACGCCCGATGCTTTGGCTGCTATCACTTCCTTGGCTACGAAACGTTTCAGTGCGTTGAGGCTCATCCGAGAAGAATCGATCACCTCCCCGGCCAGCAATGCTGCCGACGCTTTCAGCTCGGTTTTCGCACCATCTTCACCTACAAATTCGATGGTGAATGTGGTGGCTTGGGGCACCGTCACCGACTGCTCACTTCCGTAAAAATCACCATCCTCCATGGACGCTACAAGCGTTTTGGAATCGGCAGCCCACGCGCCCATGCTGTGCGGGTGTTGCTTGGCATAATTTTTCACCGCCCGCGGAGCACGGCGGTCAGAGTTGCCTTCACGCAATACGGGATTCACGGCAGAACCCAGCACTTTCGCGTATTTAGCTTTGATGGTTTTTTCTTCGTCTGTCTTCGCATCCTCGGGATAATTAGGAACCGCATACCCTTTGGCCTGCAGCTCGGCAATGGCGGCCTTCAATTGCGGGATGGAAGCCGAAATATTGGGGAGCTTGATGATGTTGGCTTCGGGTGTGGTAGCCAATTGGCCCAATTCACTGAGGGCGTCGCCTATTTTTTGGTCATCAGTCAGGTATTCCGGGAAATTGGCGATAATCCGGCCTGCCAATGAAATATCTTTTTCCTCCACCGCGATAGCTGCTGACTTGGTGAACGCTTTCACAATGGGCAGCAATGAATACGTGGCTAAGGCTGGTGCTTCGTCTGTTTTCGTGTAAAAAATCGTTGTATTTTTTGACATGTTATGTAATGGATTTTAAAGGTGATCAAGGATATTACATGCGGCCACAAAAGTAACGAAAAATGGGTGGTTTTAAAAGGGAAACATCAGGAAAACAAGGTTTGACGATTGCCGGTGAGTTAAACACGCTGCTCACAGCAATCTATACCGATTTATTGATTTTCCGTTGCATCCTAAATTGAAAAATAGCGCCTACGATAAACAAAACGAAAAGTACAAGAAGCGTTTGTCCGATAATGGGATCTGTTGGTCCAGCCGCTAACGGATGCCCAATCGGAACACGGGTAAACGTCTCGTTGACCGTAGGAACCAGTGATAAGAAAAAACTAAAAGACAAACAGAAGTTCTCAACAAAACGAAAGCTATTATTGCCTTGCTTTTTAGCATAAAGAACGTAAGCGACCAATACCAACACCACAATGAATAGCGCAAAAATATGCCCGGGGTTGAATCCGCCATGCTTAGATAATCCTAGTGCTGTGAGTGAGGTGATCAGTGTGCCATAAAAGTAAATCTTGCCCGTCAGTTGGCTTAAGTCAATTTTCCCTTTTCGGATAAATCCTACAATTGCGGCCACAATAGCAACGACACCGATGATCGTGTGAAAAATTCCTAAATTTGATAATCCCATAATGTTGATTTTAAGTGTTTTATTAATAGTGCAAAATTGCAACACAAAAAACAGAATGGGTTTGCTGATTAGGTCAATTATTTGGAGATTCGGCTCAATCGGTAATTCGTTGGGGTAACACCATATTTGCTGTGAAAACTCTTGGTGAAATTGGCCAAGTCGTTAAATCCGCAATCAAAGGCAATGTCTGTAATACGTTCGTCAGAAATTAAAAGCAGCTCGGCAGCTCTTTCCAGTCTTTTGGATTTGATATAATTTGCCGGGGAATCGTTGTACAATTTTTTAAATTCCCTTTTAAAGGAAGAAACGCTTAGATTGGTTTTTTGCGCCAGCTCGTCTACACCAATCTGCGAGAACAGATTTGCTTCTATAATTTGCTTGAACGTATACGTATTGGGCGAGAAAAGCTGGGATAGTATCACTTGGATGATTGCGGCATCTTGCGTTTGCGATAGCAAAAGAATGATTTCTTTCAGTTTTAAGACCAAAATTTCATCATTTACGAGCGATGGGTTTTCGAAGTAAAAGAGAAGACCCTCAATATATTTTTGAATCAAAAAGTCATTATTTATTTTTCCGCTCGTCTGGTTGGATACGTTATTACTCGGCTGAAGGATCAAAGGCAGTTCTCGTTCATATACCCGCTTTAATATATCCGGATGGAACGTAACGACAACCAGTTCACCATTGCTGTTGGCATTTGAGTGATGTATCTGTTTTCCAGAATTCATGCAGTTTAGCAACAAGGAATGATGGGTAGGGATATTGGTGTTTTCATCACCAAATTGATACCGTATCTCACCTTTCAACAGGTATAAGAAGCAGGCTTGTTCCGCAAGCGGGAAAACATATTCAAAAGGAGGTTTTATGACCACTTTTTGAATGAATAATTTTCCGAACAAATCAATTTTTTTATAGTCGGCAGCCACTTATATTGATTTTTTATCGTCCACGTTATACTTATCTATCCGTTTTATGATTGTAAATTGATACGCATAGCATACCCATTTAACACATATTCAAACGTAGAAAAAGTTGCTCACATAAGCAACTTTACCCTTTTTGGACTCCGCCATTTCCCACTGGTCAAGAGATCATTGTTATGAAACCAGGTGAGCTTCCGACGTGATCGGTATCTTCAATGCTTTTGAAATCAAACAATTTTGTTCTGCTTCTTTCGTGATGGCTTCAAAGTTTTCTGCACTAATGCCGGACACCTGTCCACGAATAGCGAGATGCACAGCTGTGATATCGAAACCTTCCATAGTAACGGTAGCTTCGGTATCCAATGATATCGGCGTCAAGCCTTTTTCCGTTAGCGCAAAACTAACGGCCATTGTAAAACATCCCGCATGTGCTGCTGCTAACAATTCTTCCGGATTTGTGCCCTTTTCGTCTCCTACAAAACGGGTTCTAAAACTGTAGTTTGTTCGGTTTAAAATTTCACTTTGTGTCGTTAATTCGCCTTTGCCTTCTTTGATGCTACCGGCCCAGTGTGCTTTTGCTGTACGTTTCATGATTTTATTGTTTAACGTTTCGTTGTCAATATTGACGATACAAAATTACGACACAAAAAGCAGGAACGTTTTGTGAATTAGGTCAACTATTAGGCATTTTGGTTCAGGCAGATTGTTCGTTGGTATTGCTTACTAGCCCTTAAAATACCCTCCGCTATAATGGACATCCTTTAAACGACCAAAAGCTGCTGTGGTGCGAAAGCCATTAGTGTAGTTTTTGACTACAACAAAAGTAGATTTGGCTACAGCTGTTTTTTGACGGTTGCTGACCTTTGTACCTATAAAAATTAGATTAAAATGAGTATAAAAACAAAAATCGCTTTGGTTACCGGAGGTAGTCGTGGCTTGGGCAGGAATATGGCGTTGGCTCTTGCCAAAAAAGGCATTGATGTCGTTCTTACCTACCATTCAGGCAAAGATGCGGCCGACAGTGTTGTTTCGGAAATCCAATCGCTTGGGGGTAATGCTGCATCATTCCAATTGGACACCAGGAATGTACCTCAGTTCGACAGTTTTATTAAGCAAGTGACGGAACATCTGCAGGAACAAACCGGCAGTCCGAATTTTGATTTCCTGATTAACAATGCAGGCACCGCATTGTACGTACCCGTACAAGATGTTACTGAAGAGCAAGTGGATGATATGTTAAACATTCACTACAAAGGTGTTTTTTTCCTTACGCAGAAAGCATTGCCATTCCTGAATGAAGGTGGTGGAATTGTAAATGTTTCAACAGGGCTTGCACGTTTTGCAATACCAAATTATTCGGTTTACGCTTCAATGAAAGGCGCAATAGAAGTGCTTACCCGCTATTTGGCAGTTGAATTGGGAGCAAAAAAAATCCGTGTAAATGCAGTAGCACCGGGAGCGATTGAAACTGATTTCGGCGGTGGTTTGGTGCGCGATATTAAAGACCTTAATACGCAGATTGCAAGCACCATCGCTTTGGGTCGTGTCGGTCTGCCTGATGATATTGGTGGCGTGGTGGCATTTCTTTGCAGCGATGATGCACGTTGGATAAATGCACAACGTATTGAAGTTTCGGGAGGACAATCATTGTAATCATTATCTTTGTACCGTGGCAAATACAAAACCGACACGAATAAAATCCATCAGCGAATTTCATCAGTTGAGAAATTTGCCCGCACCTGAACATCCGCTTATCAGCGTCGTCAATGTAGGGGACTTTTCATATCCCGAAGAAACGAGGAATCTGAAAATCGTAATGGATTTCTATTCCGTTTCCTTAAAAAGGAATTGCGGGAAAATTCGCTACGGACAGCAACAATATGACTTTGATGGGGGTGTAATGTATTTCATTGCACCCCATCAGGTTTTCAGTGTACAGCACAGCCCCGACGAACCAAAACAAACAGGTTGGATGTTGCTCATCCACCCCGATTTCTTTTGGAATACGCCACTTGCCAAAACAATCAATAAGTATGAATATTTTGGTTATGCCGTAAACGAGGCGTTATGGCTTTCGGAGAAAGAAGAAGCCCTCATCATTGGCATCATGCAAAATATCCAACAGGAATACCGCTCCAACATTGATAGGTTCAGTAAACAAATCATTATCTCACAAGTCGAAAGTTTACTCAATTATTCGGAACGCTTTTACAACCGCCAATTTATCACACGGGAAAAATCTAACCATCAAGTTTTAGAACGCTTGGAAAGATTATTGACCGATTATTTTAATGACGATGATTTGATTTCCAAAGGTTTGCCGACCGTTCAATTTATTTCTAAAGCATTAAACATCACACCAAGCTATCTAAGTGGGTTACTCAAAGTACTGACAGGGCAAAGCACACAGCAACACATACACGAAAAGCTAATTGAAAAAGCGAAAGAAAAATTATCCAGTACCGATTTATCCGTTAGTGAAATTGCGTTTAATTTAGGCTTTGAACATTCACAATCATTTAGCAAGCTGTTTAAGAGCAAAACAAATCTTTCGCCGTTGGAATTTAGGCAATCATTTAATTAACAAAACGGAAACTTCCTGTTTTGAGAAGCATCTGTTTGTGTTCCTGTTCTGAAAATTTATTGGCTAACGGGTCACAGAATCGTAGCGGAAGAACCGTGCGGGAAATAGCTGGCTGTATTGGGATACCACGTCGTCACCCCAAATAATACTTATCCCCATTCACCTTAATCTTGCCTTCATCCAATCGGTTCCGGACAAACGCCAGGCGTGTTTCTTCGTTGCCTGATTTCATGCCCAATATCAATTCGTCAATGCGCAACGGGCCATCTGCCAGCAATTCCACCAATTCCGACATCAGCCGGTTTTCCACATCGGCTTCTTTATTGGCCTTGATACATCGGTCGCATATCCCGCAAGGTTGCGCGTTTTGTTCGTCGAAGTAAGCCAAGAGTTGTACACTTCTGCAAGTGTTACTGTCAAGATAGGCAAACACCGCATTGATTTGCTCCCGTTTGGTTGTTTTGCGCTCCTCGATGTATTGGTGGTCAATGTACAGCCGCTCACCATCCATACGGGGACGCAAGAACTGCAATTGCGGGCTGTCCGTTTGTGGCAAATAACTCAGGATCTCCATTTCTTGGAGATGCTCCAACAGTTTAATCACCTCTCGGTAATTCTTCCCAACCTTCTTCGCCAGCTCCTGTTCACGGATCGGGATAAAGTAATCGAATGCCCCCCCGTGGCTCCTAAAGATGGTTTTGATGAAACCGTCGTACGCCGAATTCTCCACCTGAAACTTATACACATCCTGTGGACTGGCCTCAAACTTAATGCGTGACGGCAAGTACACGTTTTCACTCACCCATAACCAACCGTCACGCTCAAGGAATTTCAATGCACTGATGACGCTCAACGCATCCAGTTTATAACGGTTACAAAACTCACCGATATCAAAATCTAACGTAAGCCCCTCTCCTGCTCCGTATGCCAATTGGTAATAATTACCCAGTTGCTGGTAAACCTGCTTGATGAACGGCAATGGAGGGAAACTCAATTCAAAGTTCTTACGCAAACGGTTACGATCACTTTCGTGATGCAGCAGCACAGCATAGGATTTCTTCCCATCACGGCCGGCGCGGCCCGCCTCCTGGTAATATGCTTCGAGCGCATCGGGCAAATCCAGGTGGATAACAAACCGGACATCAGGCTTATCAATGCCCATCCCAAATGCGTTGGTGGCTACCATCACTCGTATGTGGTTGTTTTTCCAAGCATCTTGTTTGCGTGCCCGTTCGGGAGTCTCCAGCCCCGCATGGTAAAAATCAGCCGAAACTCCTTCATTCAGCATAATACGGGTCACTTCCTGCGTTTCGCGCCTGTTACGTACGTAGATGATGCCACTCCCGCCTAGCTTACGGATAACGCGGAGTGCCCTACCCATCTTGTCTTCTTCGTCAAAGGCCATGTAGGCTAGGTTTTCCCTGAAAAAACTCTTGCGCAATACATTCTTTTCCCTGAATGCCAATTTGGTTTGGATATCTTCCACCACCTTTTGCGGTGCGGTGGCGGTCAGTGCCAGAAACGGTATGTTGGGATGTAATGTGCGTAGTACTGCAACATTCAGGTAAGACGGACGGAAATCATACCCCCATTGGGAAATGCAATGCGCTTCATCTACTGCAAATAGGTTAACATTCATGTGCCGGATACGTTCCTGTACCAGTTCACTGGTTAATCGCTCCGGCGAAAGATACAGGAATTTGATTGGGCCATAGATGCAATTGTCAAGGGCAATATCCACTTCTCGTTTGGTCATTCCCGAGAAGATGGCAACGGCTTCGATACCTCGGGCTTTTAAGTTTTCCACCTGATCCTTCATCAAGGCAATCAGTGGTGTGACCACGACGCAGATGCCCTCCATGGCCATGGCGGGTACTTGAAAGCAAATCGACTTCCCCCCTCCTGTCGGCATTAAGGCTAAGGTATCGCGGCCAGCCAATACCGAATGGATAATTTCTTCCTGCAGCGGACGAAAAAATTCATGTTTCCAATACTTTCGGAGGAGTTCTACGCTGTTCATCTCGACTGGGCTTCCACATCCCAAACATAAGCAAAATTATGCTTCAACACGTACACTGGTACACCGATCCCGATAGCCTCAGCTTCAAACCTGCGGATGGTCGCATCGTAGTTGGAACCATCCAGCACCAATTGCTTGCAGCTTATGGTTTCCAAAAGTCTTTCAAGGGATATCCGGGGGTTATTCCGTAGTACTAAGACGTCCACTTCCAGCGGTCGGGTATAGGACATTTTGCCATCGTACACCAGCAGTCGGGTATTGCCAAATTGCAGTACTCCTCCCCTCGCATATACGCTATGGTCAGCATACGTACGATTCTGCGATATAAAACGGATGGTATTGACTGGCGTATGCATCTCCATTTTGGGCAATGCCGAATACCGGATCGTCCGGTCGTCTAGGGATGGCAGATTACTATATAACCAAGTTTGCCGCTGGTTGATGTAGCCAATGGCTATCTCGCGACGGACGTTAAAGATGATCACTTCCTGTCGATGCAGTTTTTGCACCGTCGCGGAAAAAGAGGCACATACCAATAGGGTGATGCACCCCATCGTACCGTAAACCAACCGCTTACTCCGCATCATCACTGCAAGCGGCACTGCAAGCATCAGGAAATAAATGATGAAGTACTCCCACCAAGCCATCCAGATGCCGCTGATACTGGCCATGGGCAGTTGCTCGATGTAGCTCAATGCCCCATTGGTCATTAAAATCAGCTTTTCAAGCACGTATCCGGTCCACCAAGCCAGTTGGCCGGGTGGTAATACCAGCAATATAAACCCTAAATACATAATACCGCTTGCAGGTAGCACAATAAGTAAGTTAGCCGGTAGAAAATATAGCGGAAACTGGTGAAAATGATAGGCTGCAAGTGGCCCTGCTCCCGCCTGCGCAGATACCGACACCAACGCATAGTCCCAAATCGGCTTGCCATACCGGTTTTTCACCGGAAAGAGGGCCTGCAGCTTGGGAAGCAGGTACACCATACCCAATACAGCAAGGTAGGAAAGTTGAAAACCAATATCGGCAATGAATTTTGGGTTATACAAGAGCAGAAAAAATGCCGACGCCGCAATGCTGTTGTATATCCGCGCCTGTTGCCCAAAGCTAGCGGCCGCCATGACGAAACTGATCATGATGGACGCCCGCAATACCGAGGGTGAAAATCCGGTCAACAATGCATAACTCCATACAGCCAATAAAAGGAGCATGAACTTGGCAATGCGGAGGCCCCTTCCTCGATCCATCCACCATAGTAATTTGGATAAGAGCCAAAATACAATAACAACGTGCATGCCTGATACGCTGAGCACATGGATGGTTCCCGTATTGGAATACGCTTGGAGCAGCTCCTGACTCAAATCAGCACGGTACCCCAAAATCAAGGTGGAAGCTACTGAAAAAGCATCCCGATCAGCTATATATCGATCAAACTTGGCCACCATGTGTCGGCGTAGGGCCAGTGCATACGCAATCAGCGGATTGCTTCTGTCGCGCCCAGTACGGTAGACTTTAGCCAATGGCACATAAGCCTGCTGCCATATATCCTTATTGGCCAAATGGCTTTTATAGTCCATTTCGCCGGGGTTGTATGGCGGTGCCACTTCGTCATACGTCGCGGGAATAATCAGTTCTTCGCCATAGCCAAAGGGAGTAGCAAGTATGCTATCAGCAATCGCCACCGTCAGCATTACCTGACCAGAGAGCTTGAGAAGCGCCCCGTGACCATACCCATTGGTGATGGCAAAAGGAAATCGCACGTGCTTACCCCGTATCACCGGCTCATCGGCTACGTAACCCACCAATGCTTCCGACTCATGGCGGCTGAAATGCGATGAATCTATTTGCGGATGGGGTCGCCATGTCAGTATCCAGCCCACGGCTGCCAAGGATGACAGGACGGCCAACCCCATCAGTCCGTAATACCGGATTTGCCTGAGTTTGGTTATCCAAATTAACGCTATAAAAGCCGTTAGGGATATCACCAATACCGCCCACGGAATGATGTACGCCGATTTTTGCGGCGCTATGGCATATCCTACCCCTATCCCGGCCAATAGGGCCAGTAGGAAACGTACGAAAGGGATATGGCCTCGGTAGATGGGGCTTCGCTGTTTCACTGGATCTGGTTGTTACTAATCTGGCCGCTATGGCACGTCCAAGCCGTTCTTCATCGCTAATTTATGAATTATTTTGTGTAATCTGATGATATCACTGACACAGCTGTAATGGGAATTAAACCTTTTTAAACAGCCCCGTCTATCATTATTCCCAAATAATCCCTATATTCGCTACCATCACAGTGAATCATTGTAAGAACTTAATAATAACAGTAACCGTATGAAGATAACCGTAGTAGGCGCTGGCGCCGTTGGCGCTACCACCGCAGACAATATTGTCCGGAAGGAACTGGCCGAAGAAGTCATTCTGTTAGACATCAAAGAAGGGCTGGCTGAAGGGAAAGCCCAAGATATTTCACAGACCGCGGCCCTGCTCGGCTTCGATTCCAAAATCACCGGTGTAACCAATGACTATAGCCAAACAGCCGGCTCTTCCGTAGCTGTCATCACGTCTGGCATTCCCCGAAAGCCGGGAATGACCCGAGAGGAACTCATTGGCACAAACGCGAATATCGTACGTAATGTTGCAGAAAACCTATTGAAATATTCTCCGGATGTAATCCTCGTTGTCGTATCCAATCCAATGGATACGATGACCTATTTGGCGCTGAAAGCGACGGGATTACCGAAAAACCGGATCATCGGCATGGGCGGCACGTTAGATTCCTCCCGGTTCCGCTATCAGTTGAGCTTGCGGCTCGGTTCATCACCGGCCGACCTGAACGCCATCGTCATCGGTGGACATGGAGACACCACCATGATCCCCCTGATTAAACATGCGACATGGAATAGTGTGCCCGTAACCCAATACCTTTCTGACGAAGAGCAACAGCAAATCGTGGCCGACACCATGGTGGGCGGTGCCACCCTGACCAAACTCATCGGCACGTCCGCTTGGTATGCCCCTGGTGCTTCCAGCGCAGCGGTAGTGGAAAGCATCGTACGCGACCAAAAGAAACTCTTTACGGCATCGGTTTACCTCGAAGGCGAATACGGGCAGCAGGATATCAATTTAGGTGTTCCCGTTATCCTCGGCAAAAACGGATGGGAACGTATCCTCGAGCTTCCGCTTGATGAGGAAGAAAAGGCTGCCTTTACGAAGAGTGCTGATGCCGTACGCACCATGAACAATGTGTTGAAAGAAATCGGGGCGTTATAGACTGATGGTAAGTGTTCCATTGACCTTACTGACCTTACAAGACGATGGCTTCCATTTATTATTGGAAGTCATTGTTTTTGGTAAGCCGTTTAAAGCTGTATTGGATACCGGAGCTTCCAAAACTGTTTTTGACAAAGCGACGGTCGAAGCGTACCTGCATGATGACATGATTTTGCAGCACAGCGACATGTTATCCACGGGCCTGGGTACCACTTCCATGCCCAGTTTCATCTTACAAGTGCCCGACCTGCAATTGGGCAACCTGCACCTCAAGCAGTATGAAGTGGCTGTATTAGACTTGTCATCTATTAATTTTGCCTACCAGCAGTTGGATATCGAACCGGTGATCGGAGTCATCGGCAGCGATATCCTAACCCAATATGGTGGAGTGATCGACTATCGCAAGTTTAGGTTGAAACTAAGGGAACGAACGGTCTATCGGGCTACTCGTTCAAAATAGAACACCCCTTTTTTATTGGCGGTTACAATATCCAACAGGCCATCTTCATTGACATCCGCCACCACATTATTGAGCCCTACTCCCGAATCGTTATCTATGATATGGGGGATCCATTCCGGCCGTTCTCCCGGCACGAATTCCAGCCAAAAGACAACCGGGTCATTCAGTTCGCCGGGGTCATTTCCAAAATGCGCGAAATAGCGCATACCACTTAACAAATCTAAGTGTCCATCCCCATTGATATCCACCAATGACAAGGCATGGGTTTGCGAAAAATAACTCGTAATCTCATGCGTCTGCCAAGTGGCATCGCCATTGCCATCCCGCCCCTGTTCGTGCCACCACATCCCAAAACCGTGCGCCGACGAACTGATCACATCCGGGTAGCCGTCACCGTTTACATCCATCACATACATCTGCGCACAGTCTTGGCCAAGGCTTGCCTCGTGAAATGCCCAGCCCGGTTGTGTTGGGTCAACCGGTGCTTCCCACCATCCATTTTTAATGATCACATCACCACGTCCATCCCCATTGATATCTCCAAAACCCAATCCGTGTGAAAACACTTCGGTACCGGGAGCACCGCTCTCGCTGATGGTATATCGTATCCATTCGGTATCCCCTTTCTCCGATGGGCATCGGTACCAAACCATTTCGTTGGTATTGGGATCCCCACACAACATATCTGGACGGCCGTCTCCGTCGATATCCACAAAAGCTGGAGATTCGTTGCCCTGCACTTCGCAGATGAGATGTTCCCGCCAATACCCTTCCTGATTTTGGGGATTCTCGTACCACCAGATTTGCCTACCCGGAAAATCAACACGGATATAGTCAACCCATCCATCTTGGTTGACATCAATACTGAAATTCAGCATCGAATTACTATATCCACTGTCCACGGAAAAGGTTGCCGGTTCATGGTAGATATCGTGGGGGATCCACTCCGGCCCTTCAAACCACCGCGCACCTGCGATGATGTCTAATACCCCATCGTTGTTCACGTCGCCTACGGCCACCCCTTCAGAGATAAACTCGGGAGTCAAAACCGTTTTCTTGAACGCTACAACTACTCCATCCGTTTTCCCTTCGTCACAAGCACCCATCAATAATACTACTGCTGCAAAAGACAGTGTGGTGAAAGCAATCGTTTTCTTTTTCATCATTCAATCAGTTAACATCCGTTTCGGCAATGCGCCTCGAAACAAAATCCTGCAAATGGGGTAGTTTCGTCGTCTTTACCAGCGCGGTTGCACGGTTCGCATCCAACGCTACCAACGGCTCCAATGCATACCAAATCATCAGTGGGATATTTTGGTCTTCCTGATCCTCACCGCGTTCGCAAAGCTGTTTCAGGATTTCCCACCGTTCATTCAGTTCGATCCGTTGAGCCGCCGAAGCCAGATATAACCGAACGAGCGCTGATTTGTCATTTTTAGCTAACGCCTCAAATTTCCGCTTCACATCGGCAGTAAGGTTCTTGCCCTCGGCCAGCAATTGGATGCCCCAGGCACGTATATGTTCATCGGCGTGATCCAGTAATCCCATCAATTGGCGTTCGTTAAGCCCATCGGTGGCATTCAACGCCCACAACGCACGCAGTTTACGTGTGACATCCGGGTTATCATCAAAAATCTTCCACAATGCGGTGTGAATGCCTTCGCTGCCTCCCCGCTCCTGCAATATACGACGGCTCGTCACCACATAAAATTCATTTTCATGGAGCTGGTGCGCCACCAATTCCATATCGGATTGCTGGCTTAAATCCACAGGCTCCCATCGATCTAAGCGGTGCGAGATGTTGAAAATACGTCCGAGGGTCTTGTCGTGCACGTCTGGATTTGGACTGTGGCACTGGTTTTTGTCATACCAGTCAATGGCGAATACCGACCCACTGGGCGAAATCCGGAAATTTAGCCATTGTGACCAAAAATCATTCGTATTGATAAAATCCTTGCCGTGGCTGGCCGTGTAACCAGACCCCAGACGTTCGGTAATATCCATGTTGACACGAAAACCATTGATATTGTTCATGAAAATCGCATTTCGGTCCATCCCCCAATGCTTATTCCCCAAATAGAACATCGCACCGGCATGCGCATGCCCGCCCCCGGCAGTTGCCGAGCGGAAATTACCCGCATGTGGTCCGCGATTACCTAACCAGTGCACGTGATCGGCTATCGTCTTGATATCGTCATAAGTATAGGGATTGAAATGCTCACCAGCTTGGCGGTGGTACCGTCCTCCCTGTATGATGTGGAAGAGATGGGGAATCACGCACACGGTAGAAAAGGCATGCCCATAGTCGTTGAAATCAATCCCCCAAGGGTTACTGGTGCCGTGGGCAAACACCTCAAATTCATGGCGGGTCGGATGGTAGCGCCAGACCCCCGCATTGATCCGCACACGTTCGGCATCAGGTGTTCCCGGCTTGCCTACATTCGAATGGGTAAATATACCATGCGTTCCATATAGCCAACCGTCAGGCCCCCATCGGAACGTATTAAGTACCTCATGTGTATCTTCATACCCCCAGCCGTCCAATAAAATCTGAGGTTCCCCTGCTGGTGCATCCCCCGTCTCATCAATCGGGATGTACATCAGATAAGGAGCGGCACCCAACCACACCCCGCCAAAGCCCAGCTCGATACCACTGACCAGATTAAGGCCTTCCATGAACACCTTGCGGCTATCTAATGTTCCATTCCCATCTGTATCTTCGAAGATCAGGATGCGATCCTTCCCCTTGTTCCCCTCAGCACGCACGGGATAGGTATGCGCTTCGACGACCCAAAGCCGACCACGGTGATCTAACGTGAACGCAATGGGCCGTATAATAGCCGGTTCTGCTGCAGCAAGCCTAACGGTGAAGCCGTCCGGCACTTCCATCGCCTTTACCGCTTCGGGGCCTGACAGGCCCGCATTAGGAACAATGTCCCGCACAGGGAGTATGGCCACATCTTCCGGGCGTAACTCGTTGGTATAGGTTGGGCGATCTTCATGAAAACGGAAATCATCAAAGGAAATATGAGCCCAGGGATTATCGGCAACATAAGGTATCTCTGGCATCGTGCCCGTCTCCTCATCCACCAATCGAATATAGATTTCCTTGCCTTGATGCGGGGTCAAGTCGACCACCACCGGACGGAAAGCCGCATGGGTGGCTCCCCGGATATGATCTTCGGTAATATATCCAGATGTTTTAAAGAGAAGCGCTTCCGTACCAGCCTCCACAAGCTCCACTCGCAACCCTTCCATGGCCCCGCCCGTCACCTTAAACGACGCCCAAGGGTGTGTGACCGTAAAGGTTTCCGATGTCAATGTTCCCATGGCTTGGTAATTCAGCATTCCTCCGCTGCTCACATAATAGTCTCCCCCTTGCTTCAACACCAAACTATCCGGATACCATGGTGCTGGGTCATACGCTACCGCTTGTGGGCCAAACGCATTACCAGTCGCCTTCCAGTCCTGCAACGTTCCTCGCTCGAAACCAACGTTCAGCGGACGGCCGTTCTTCCGGGGCGACATTCCCCAATCGCTCACTACCGCGTCAAAATGCTCAACAATCTTCAGTTGCCCACGCATGATCTGCTGGTGCCCCGGAATACTACAATAGTAGGTATCGTCTTCCAAGGCAATGAATATCACGCTGGTGGTATCCCCGGCTTCGAGCAGTGTCTCACTTTTCACGCCCAATTTTTCCAGTACGATATCATGCGCCATCAACTCGCCATTGACGAGTGAAACCTTGATCCGTTCTCCTTTCTTGGCACGGAGCACGGGATTCAACATCCCATCGATATCACCACCGATACCCGTATAACCAATCATCTTGGCATCTAACACATATTCTCGGTCAATGGACATCGAATCTACGCGGTCGGCACCACCGCAAGCGCCACAGAGCAAAACGACACCGAACAAAATGACGGCAGCGTTTATGAATGATGAACGGAACATCTAAATCGTTTTAATCGTGTCAACAATGTTGTTAATAATCGGATGAATCTATAAAATATGATCGGGTAATTATAACGGCGTAAGGGTCACATCCCTGACCTGCAACTGAGCCACACCTCCACTATGGAGTTGGAACGCTATGATTCCGGTTGACGGAATATCGGGATCATCTTCGATATAGTCGCAGGTTTTGACACCATTGACATAAAGTTCGTGGTGATCCCCTTTGACACGTATCACATAACTATTCCACCCATCTTCGTTCAGGACATGCTGCAATGTGCTTAGATCCCCGGAAACCAACAGTTCCCGCCGGTGCTCGTCATAAAGGTCACCCCAATGTCCGTTGCCGATATCGGCTTGGTACCCCACGATATCATGATCGACCACGTACGAACGGTATTGGATGCCACTATTGATGAATCCCGTTACGTGATCACCGGAAAGGCGAAACAAGCATCGAAATTCAAAATCACCATATTCATCTATGGTCTGAAGATAGGTATTTTTCGGAATGACATTGATACCGTCGCCTGCCGTTAGCATCCCATCTACCACTGACCAATAACTTGTGTCATCGGGATCGATCGTCTTCCAACCGGATAACGACACCCCATCAAACAAGGTAATCGTTTCGTGAAATTGCTGAAACTGAACCGTCCGTTGTGTACAGGAGCAAACGAGATTCACCGCAGTAATCAATACCGTTAACACGCCAAAAGCACATCTGTGCCTAGCGTGTTTTGCCACAATAGACATTTTCAAGCAATTAATTATCAGGTTTTTGAACATATTGGTTAACGCCATCCGTATGTCTCATACCCAATGGTGGCATCAAGTCATAACAAAGCTAACGCGATTCAGAAAAGCAAACTAATCATTTTATATCCTGTTCCCCCTGTTTTTTATCATCGATCACGGTTGATGACACATCATTGCTTCGATGATATCAGCAATTTGCTGGAAGGGATACTTATGAACAAGGAAGTAATGTTCACTATTTTTCTCGGTTGTCCAAGCGTTTGAACCATCTTCATGGACAATGAACGTTCCAGGTCCATTGACATCGAAATAATCCTCGGGGTTTCTGATCGCAGCCAGCACAGCTGTTTGATCCCACGATTGCCTATTGGCCTCCCCTTCTTCGGTGTACGTGCGCAGGTTATATGCATACCCTTGAACTACCGGGTTATCCTCCATCTCCAATTGGGCCACCTTTCCTCCGGTAAAGATCTCATTCCCGATTTCAAACCCACTAAACAGAATGGGTTTGGGCCATTTGGCAAATACATTGACCGACGCGGCAGCATGTTGGTTGACATTAAACTCATTTCCATCAGGAAAACCACCCGCCATGGAGACCAATTGGCTTACTTTTGCGTTGACAAGGTCAACCCCATTCAATTCGGAATATTCATCCGCTTCCGAATCGAGCAAATCGCTGATATTCGACAGGAATCCAACGGTAACGATGGTGACGCTATGGTCTGGCTGAGCAGCCAATACCTTTCGGTAGACACTCACTGCGCGTGGGTATTCCTTATTTCTTAACTCGGGCGCAAATGCATTAACGATGGTATCGTTCCAATTATTCGGTGCCGTAAAAGCCGGTGCTTCGGCTGACGGTATGCCCACAGGCAACTCCGCTCTGCCGAAAAACCGGTTATACACTTCAATGGTAGGAGCGATCATCGGATGCCCATCACTAGCAAGTGTTGCCAATAGCTCGCACTCGCCGCTATCAGCTAGTGCGTGCAGCACGGCAATGGCCCCGACATCGTCATAGTCAGGGCCCATGTCGGTGTCAAAGATGATTCTTGGGATGTCATGGGAAGCATGAGTGATACCCCGTTCTTTACATCCCCATGCGAGCAAAATCCCGCATAGAAGAATCGTCAAATTTCTTAGCTTGAAAAACATCACGCTAATTTACAACATTACGGGCATTAATACCATCACATCGTTTTATAATCGACATCAAACTAACGCCAAGTCTTGTAGCCTAAAATCCCGGATTTTGTGTCAAGCTACGATTTAAATTCAGCTCCCGAAATGGAATCGGCCATAAATCATGTTTACTCGGATCATATTCTTTTACATAACCAGCCAGTTCAACGGTCACGTAGTTCCCGGGATTCGTCGGATTTTCATACGTCATCCCCTTTACCGTTCCAGCGATCGCCTGCTCGCCAATCCCCCATCTCCTGATGTCAAACAGCCGATGACCTTCCATGGCCAACTCCACCATCCTTTCCCTTCTAACCACTTGTCTTAATTCGGCTTGATCTGTTGTAGTCACACTAGGCATCCCCACGTCCGCTCTGCCTCTCAGTTCATTCAATGCATCAAGCACGGATTCGTCGATTTGGCCGAGTTCGATACTGGCCTCCGCATAGGTCAACAACACCTCTGCGTATCGCAGATAAACCAAATTAACACCACAGTTCCAGGGGTTGTCATAATCGTCCTCACTCACATATTTTTTGAAATACCAACCAGTGGGCGTTACGTTTTCTGCGGAAATAGAAATATCATCGCCTGTTCCACTTCCCGGTAGGGTATTCAGTACCCTCCCATTCGGTAAAACATCGCCATTCAAATATAAGGTATGATATAACCGTGGGTCTCGATCTTCATAGGGGTTTGCCACATTGAATCCGCTGGCCGGATGGTCAATAGGCAATCCCGTAGACTTCACCAAGTAAGCATCTACCAGCGCCTTTGTGGGCACCACCTGACACTGCTGGGTATACAAACTGTTTGCGGTAAAAAAAGCAAATATGGAATGCGCGTCGATATCCTTGGCCTGCTGTCGAGCGAAGATAATTTCCGAGGAATTTTCTCCGGCATAATCAAATAGTGCGGCATAAGAACCGTTGATTTGGTGTACACCGAGCTCCATAACTGATTGAGCGGCAGATCGGGCCTCTTCATATCGGTTTGCATAAAGCATTGCCCTTGCTTTCAAGCCTAGTGCCGCTCCTTTCGTTACCCTTCCTTTATCTTGTTGCGCGGTGGGTAAATCGGCCGCAGCCGCGGTTAGCTCCTCGGCAACAAAATTCCAAACATCGTCCTTCGGTGTTCTCGTCAACGATTTCGCTTCTTCTACATCTATGCTGTTTGCCACCAAGGGCACATCACCATAGAGCATAACCAGGTTGATATAGGAAAAGGCACGCAACGTTCTCGCTTCCGCTTTTAACCTATTGCTCAGGTTTCCATCTATCTCTTCTACATTGTCTACATTTTCTAGAAAATCATTCGATGCTCGAATGATGCTATAATAGTAACTCCATTCACTCGCTATCACATTATTGCTGGCATTAAACGTATGCTTTTCCACTTCCGATTCGGCGCGCCACTGCAAAATGAAATGTGCGATATCCGAAAATGCATCCATGGATGTGTACCGCCATTGATTTCCCAAGATTGAATAAATGCCATTGGAAGCGAAAATTGCATCTTCCTCTGTTTTCCAAAACAGGTCGCTCGCCAGCCGATCTTGCGGAAGCGTGTTCAACAAATCTTTGCTACACGACATCGTCGCCAGCATCAGAAAACAGATAAAATAGGTTTTATACGTTTTCATTATTCCTAGTTTTAAAAATTAATACTAATTCCTAACGTCGTTACAGAAGTTTGCGGGAAGCTTGACTCCTGCGCCCTACCTTCCATTTCCGGGTCGATGTTATACTTATTCAAATCGGAAAAAGTCAGCAAATTCGTTGACGTAACATACACGTTGAATCCCCGGGCATTTATCTTTTCGCAAATGCGTTGGGGTATATTATACGATAGCCTTACATTCTTCAACCGCAAATACTGGCCATTGACCATCCAGAAATCCGAAATCTGCGCATTCTTCATGGTATATTTTGTAGGCCGTGGGTAGCTCGCACCGGTATTCGTCGGCGTCCAGTAATCAGAGTAGATCTCATGGGTAAATCCGCCCCATATGCCATGTTCCATAATGGCACCAGTCATGATTTTATCAGATCCCGATACCCCTTGCCAGAAGAGGTCGAGCCGCAAGTTTTTCCAGGAAGCTGACATATTCGATGAAAATGTCCAGTCGGGCATCTCATTTCCAAATACCACAAAATCATCTGGCGTTAACTGACCGTCGTTGTTTTGATCTACATATTTTATGTCGCCAGGACCGACGGAACCATCCCATTTGGCATAGTTAGCGACTTCTTCTTCCGTCTGGAAAAAACCGGCTGTTTGAAACCCGTAAAAGGAATTGATGGGCAAGCCCTCAGCGGTAATCGTCCGGTAATCGCTATTTCCAAAGGCAGAAATATGTGGCCCTGTTCCAGCTAAGTCTACCACCTTGTTTTTATTGTAATTCACATTGAAGCCCAGATCGAGCGTCACATTGCCAACATCCTTACGGCCTTGCAAGGCAAACTCCACCCCCCTGTTCTCCACAATCCCGGCGTTTTGATTGGTGGGTTCCAAGCCCACGACCGAAGGGATCGGCACGACGAGCAAGATATCTCGCGTTGTTTTCTTATAATAGTCGAACGAGAAATTCAACACGTTATTAAATAAGTACCCATCGACCCCAAAGTTTAGCTGTTCGGTAGTTTCCCAGGAGATGTTTTGGTTCGCCAAATTGGTTTGCCGGTAACCCGGTGCAAGCGTCTCGTTGAAAATATAATTCCGCTGGTTATAGGTGGGCATGAATGAGTAGAGGCCAACCTGCTGACTTCCTACCTCACCCCAAGACCCCCTTATTTTCAATTCATTGAAAGTTCCTTTCAAAGCATCCCAAAACGGCTCGCTTGACACACGCCAACCCATCGAAAATGACGGGAAAAAACCGTAGCGATTCCCTTCGGCAAACCTGGAAGAACCATCATACCGCGCATTTGCCTCAAATAAATATTTGGAGTCGTAATCGTAGTTAACCCGTGTGAAATAAGACCGTAAGCCCCATTCCGAATTTCCCCCACTTGCGGATTGGGTGGCATCATTAGCACCCATCGACAACGCCTGCAATTGGTTGTTATAGAAATTCTGGCGATAACCCTGCCCCCAATCGTCAATATAATGAATCTCCGAATACCCCAGTATCCCACTCAATGTATGCTGACCAAAGCTATTGTTATACGTCAGCTGGAAGTCCAGCATATCTTCTTTGGATTTGTTCCGCACATCGGTCATTCGGTTTATCGCATTGAATGTGCGCCTTTCCGGATAATATTTATCAGTAAAATCAAACTTATTGTTAAACGACGTCCTGGCTTCCAAATCATGCTGCGTTGAATACTGGGCAGTGAAATACAAGCCATCGATGATATTATAACTTGCTTTGAAAATCCCGAGCATATACGTCCTCTTCGAATTAGATACTCCCCACTCTTTTGCATTAATGAGCGGGCTGTAACTGTCTACCGACAGGCCATAAGATCCATCGCTGTAGACCGGCACGCCCCATTGGCTATTCTGCCACATACGGTTATAAGATTCCCATTCATTATAGGGAGCCGTGCGGTCCGTGAACCGGACATTGACATTCGTACTCAACGTTAATCTTTTGGCCAACTTGAAATCGTTTTTTGCCCTGATTTCGGAGATATCAAAGCCATAATTAGGAAGAATACCGTCTTCACTAAGGTATCTGAACGAAATTCTGTTCGTGATTTTTTCCTTATCGCCGCCACTTAGGGTAAAGGTATGGCTGTGCTGCGGAGCTATCTGAAACATTTCGTTGTGCCAAATATTGGGCTCGGGGTACCGTTCCGGATCGTTTGCATGGTTCGTCGGCCACATGCTGATTTCCTCCGCCGTATAAAATTCGTTTCCGTAAGTATTCAAATAAGCCGCATTCTGGTGTTCCATATAGGTCACCGCATCCATGTGTTTCGGGATATTATTTGACCGCGCTAAGCCAAAATAACCATCGTAAGTAATCGACAATTTACCATCAGCCGGAGCTTTGGTGGTCACCAAAACCACCCCTGCTGACGCACGCGATCCATAAATGGCCGTAGAAGCAGCGTCCTTCAGGACGGACACCGATTCAATATCGGCCGGATTGACCCGGGCCAGGCTGCCCGGCACACCGTCGATCAATACCAATGGGTTATTGTCATTCAACGAAGTCACTCCCCTGATCCTCGTGGTGAGGTTCTCGCTACCGGGTGCCCCACCCCGATCGATAATGGTCAACCCCGGCAATTTTCCTTGCAGCGCCTGGGTCACATTGGTCGAATTTCTAGAAGAAATCTCGTCAGCACTAATGCTGCTCACCGCATTCGTAATGCTGACCTTCTTTTGAACACCGTAACCAATCGCGACGACTTCCTCAATCCCGATGGCATCGTCTTCCATCGCCACCAAGATCGTCCTTTCGTCTCCTACCGTCACTTCTTGTCTTTTCATGCCCACGAAAGAAAACTCCAGGATGGTATTTTTAGAAACGCTAAGAATGGTGAACGCTCCATTGCTATCGGTTCTGCCTACAATTGCCCCTCCTTTGACCGCGATCGTTACTCCCTCCAAGGGATTGCCTTGTTGGTCGGTTACCCGACCGTCAACCTGCTCTTGCGTACGCCCACTCGCTGTGCCAAACCAAATCGCTTTTGCAACCGTACTTTCGGTCATCGATTTTCGCAACACCATTTCATTAGCAGTTGCCTTATCGGCACAAAACATATTGATTGACAATATATTAACCGCAATAAACCCTTTTATAACCACTGATTTAGTAAACACAACGGGTCTGTTCCGCCAAGCAAGCGGATACAGCCGAAAAAAATGATGTACCATTTTCTTTAGAATAAAATGTTGTTAAATTGATTAGCTACCAATCAGGCGCCAGCCTTAGAAAAGGCTACTTTTTCGAATGTGCGTGAATCCCTTGTAACGGGGCATCCGAATAAACCACGTAATCATGTGCCCTAATCTGGTAACCATTTCTCGGATTCGTTACAACTACCTTAGCGGTATGCTTCCCTTTGGGAAGTTGATAGGCCCAAAAAATCTCATGCTTCCGCTTGTTATTATCGGTAGTCATGGCGAAATCTTCCACCTTCTCGTCATCGATGTAAACCTCCAGTAAAAACACATGATCGTCTGATACGCCCTGTTGTTTGTGTGCGCCACCTCTTAACACCACACCTGTTCCCTCAAATTCCAAGGTTAATTCACCATCTATATGTTTATTGACGGGTACTTTATCCACCGGGTATAACCCCTCGAAGCTTTTTTCGAAACGTACGGTTTCGGGCACTTGAACGGCGATGGTCACTTCGTTTTCACTGACTTCCCCGCCATTGCGCTTGATCATTTCCAACGCATGGCGATAGCCGATATCATACACCTTATTGAGCGACATTTCCGTGTATTGAAAATTCATATCCTCCACTTCGTTCAGCCCCATTTTCCAATACTCGGGTATATTACTGTAGCCTAACATGGTACCCAAGATACCCCCTGCACTGGAAGGATTGCAATCGGAGTCCTGGCCAGCCCGCGTAGAGATTTCCATCGTCTGCGTAAAATCACCATCACCATAAAGTAACCCCAAAACAATATAAGCAGCATTGATCTTTGCATCGATATTGAAAGGCGAGAACACGCCATCAGGGCAACCCACTTCCTCAGCCCATTTTTTCTGCAATTCGTACCAGTTTTGTTTCCAATCGTCTGGGTATTGTTTATGCCATGCGATTGCATCCGCTATACATTTATAAAAATCGCTTTCTTCGGGGATCGTTTTCAGGGCCTCATTGACCACATAGTGAATATCATCCGATACGAAAGCTAACGTATACATGGCGCCCACATATATTCCCCCATACCATCCATCACCGTAATTCATAATATGGCCCACCTTATCACTGATTTCGGAAGCCGAATTGGGCATGCCCGGATTCATTAACCCGGCAAAGTCAGACTCGATTTGGTAATCAATATCATCTGCATGCGGATTATTTAACCAGTGGCCCGACTCGGGAGGTGCAATGCCGTTCAGGATATTATAGCGGGCTGCTTGGTTAGCGTGCCACAATGGGTAGGCTGCATGGGCAAACGCCATTGCAAAAGAATCAACAGGCGCATCAAGCCCAACGCGCTCTAATACATCCACGAAAGTAAGATCCATGTAAATATCATCATATAATCCCGGCCATTCGACCATCGTCTTCTTGATGTATCCATCATACCAAGGGATGGTTTGATAATCTTGGATAAAGGTTCCGTTGTAGCGAAATTCGGTAGGGCCACCAAAGGTAACGCCGATGGTTTGTCCAGCCCAGCCGCCCCTAATTTTGTCCTTCAACTCCTCCAATGACAACGTCTTAGGCGCCGCGAGTTCATGCTTATCCACATGGGCGGTACATGCGTAAATCGAAAGCACGCATATGAGTCCTGAAATAATTCTTTTTAACTTTTTCATAATTATTGATTTAATTTGGTTCTATTCCACAAAGGTTATTGGTCGCGACAACCGATTAACGGAATCGCAATTTCTATCGAGATGGACACGTAGTCTAAAGGATGTGCTATTCGGGGGTCTTTGCGCATCGTGCTTGGATGCTTGTCTTACCGACAACCTATCCCCCTGCCGCAATCACCAACCCCAATCCCACCACAAATAGTACAAACATGGCCGTAACCAGCAAATTCACTTGTCTGGAGCTACCTTTAAATTCTTTCCAGATCAGTACACCCCACAGTGCAGCCACCAAGGTGGCACCTTGCCCTAGTCCGTAGGAGATCGCCGGCCCTGCCTTACCTGCCGCGATAAGGTTAAACAGGTTACCCACTCCCCAAATACCGCCACCCAATATGCCTACCAAATGGATGCCTCCCCGACCACTGAAGTATTCACGATAGGTAATGGGTGGCCCTTCAAGTGGCCTGCGCATCAAAAATGTATTAAACACGAGGTTACTCACCACGATGCCTGAAGCGAATACCACAAAAGCCGTGTAAGGTGTCATCTTACCCGTAGCGGGTGATACGAAATTTTCCAAATCCATGCCCGCGGCAATAAACGGGTAAAACGTAGACATCAATACCCCGGCGATAATGGATACGGCAATCCACTTGCCCACACCCTTTTTCCCTGCACTTCCCGAGTGCTTGCTATATGCTACAGCATTGAGGATGATCGCTATGGTTACCAAACCCACCCCTAGAAAAAGTAAGAAAGGATCCCCCTTGCTGTGCATCAGGTAGTTGATGAGTACACCAATGACCAAAGCTAACCCAATACCCACCGGAAAAGCTACCGCCATTCCCGCACCCGCAATGGCAGCCGTGAGCAAAATATTGGCAAGGTTGAATACCACACCACCGATGAAAGCGCTACGGATATTGGTTCCCTCCGCCTGGCTCAGATCGGTCAAGAACGACCGGCCCGATTCGCCCATGCTACCCATGGTAAACGCGCCGAGCAATGACAATAGGAAAATGCCTAATACATAATCCCAATAGAACAGTTCGAACCGCCACCGATGCTGCACAAGCTTCTGCGTATTGGCCCAAGAACCCCAGCATAGCATCGTAATGATGCAAAACAGGACGGCCAAGGCGTAATTTTCGACGATAAACATAATATTGGTTTTAAAAATTGGTTACAATCAAACATGATTATTTCATATTGCTTAACAACACCTCATTACGGAACGGAATAGAAGCCTGTGCACCCAATTTGGTCACGGCAATGGAAGCTGCCCGGCAAGCGAATGATACAGCATCGGTCATTCCCTTACCCTCTGCGAGTGCCACGGCCAATGCCCCGTTGAATACATCTCCCGCGGCTGTGGTGTCTATCGTTTCCACTTCTGGTGCCGGGATATGGTAAAACACTCCACCTTCTAGCAATGCGGCACCTTTCTTTCCCAAGGTAATGACCACGTGTTTCACCCCTTGGGCATGGATGCTTTCAGCTGCTTGTCGAGCACTCGGAATATCCGTGATCCGTATGCCGGAAAGCATTTCAGCTTCATTGACATTGGGCGTGATGATATCGATCAGGCCAAATATACTGGGTACCAGTTCATTGGCCGGCGCGGGATTGAGTACCACCTGCATCCCTTTGTGCCGTGCAATACGGGCTGCGAACTCTACCGTACGCATCGGTATTTCCAATTGAATCAATAAAATCTTGCCCTCTGGATATTTATCTAACACGGTTTCCACATCCGCCGGTTCCAAATGGGCGTTGGCCCCCGGTGCGACGACGATGCTATTTTCACCCGACTCATCCACCGTAATCAACGCAATACCCGAAGGGCTATCAATGTCAGACAAGATGCCACCTGTATCCACCCCCTCCTCATCAAACAACTGCGACGACTGCTTGCCAAAAATATCATCACCAATCTTTCCAATGAACGTCACGTCACCACCCAGCCTAGCCACAGCCACCGCTTGGTTAGCTCCCTTGCCCCCGGGGTTCATGAAAAACGACCCCCCCAAAACGGTTTCCCCCGGTTGTGGAATATGGCTTGTTTTGACGACCATATCCATATTCATACTGCCTACTACGATGATTTTACTGCTCATACAATTGGTTAAAAATGCGTACTTGGTTTATAACTGATGTCAAAAGTAACGGAGAAATTCAAACACAATAAGCCACTTTTTTATAATTTTATGAATTATAATTATACAAAAATAAACACATATTAAATACAATAATCTGATATTTAGTTATATAAATAAAATATGTTATTATACGAATTGGACAAATTGGTTAAATCGCTATCAGGTTCTGAGAAAAAACACATCCAACTACATAGCGAGCAGTTGAAAGGAGATAAAGACTATATCGTTTTATACCAACTGATGTTAGATGAGAAAAACAGTGACACGACTTCTTGGCAACAGCAGTTTAAAGAACTGCATCCGTCTAAATCACTGGAAAACACGGCCGCTTATCTCTATAAAATCGTGACCGACTTATTGGTCGAAATCCGTATCGATCAAGATACTTGGTACCAACAGTATCATCACCTAATGAAAGCCCGCCTCTGTTTCGAGCGTTCCATTCCATCGCGCGCATTTAAGGAACTCCGCAAGGCTTCTAAATTGGCGGCCGCCAACCAACACCATGCGGTAAGCTACCAAGCCGCGCGGATGGAACTCACCGCTTTGGCAGATCTCGGCTTCCCCGGACTCGACGAACAGCAGCTTGTAGACAAGCAAATGAAGGCAAAACGCACGTTGCAATCGCTCCGGCAAATCCAAGAGCACTATTCGCTTTACGAGTTGCTCAGTCACCGGTTTACCAAAGGGAAAGTCAACAAAAACGCTCAACAAAGCAAGCAAGTCAATGACCTCATATTAAGTGAACTCAGTTTGTCTACGCGGGGCAGCCAGTACCAATTCGAACCCCAGCGTCTCCATCTGCTCTTCCAGTCATTTTTCTTCATCCATACCGGCGAATACCACTCGGCGTTGCGAATATTTGATGAACTGACGAAACTCATCGAGGCCAATGAATCCATGTGGGATTATCCGCCTTACGATTACCTTTCGGCCCTTGATGGGATATTAGACAGCCTGCGAAGTATTGGGTATTATCAGGAAATGGCATCTTTCATCGACAAAACCATCACCCTTTCTGAGCACCCCTATCCAGAACACTTTAAAAGTTTAGCACTATTGACGGCGAATGTATACCAATTGAATCGGTTCGTAGGCCAAGGGGAATCAAGCAAAGCCAAACAGTTCATCGAATCGCTGAAACACAACAACTTTCATCCCGGAAACCTTAAGGGCCACGAAAAACAGCTGGAACTACTCTATTTCCAAGGACTTGTCCACTTCCTGCTGGATCAATGGCACCAAGCCAAATCGTACCTCAGCCAACTGCAACTGACCAATAACCCAAATACGACTTTCCCGGTATACCGCGTGGGCCGACTGCTGCACATCCTGCTTTGTTACGAACTCGACGACCTGGACTATCTCGACTATGAGATCCGCTCACACAAACGAGCATTTAGCAAACGGGGCAAAGCCTATAAAACCGAGAAACTATTGTTTAATATCATCATGACCGATCCAAAACGCAGGGGTAATGCCTGGAAAGCGAAAAAAAGAATTGAAATCGAAAAAAAACTACGTGAAATCAAATCTGACAAACGCGAACTGGATGTGTTGAAATTTTTTGACTTCGGGCAATGGGCCCTTAAAAAGCATGCGTAGTATCAGCGTCATAAAGAAGCCCCGGCCACCTGTGGTGGCCGGGGCTTCCGGTTAACTCCATTTATCCAATGTAATCCTGTATCAGGGCACGATCACCGGTGCATTCTCTGGATCAATCACCGGTATTATGGCATCACGTAATGCCTTGGCATGTTCGTGGTGCCTCTCCAATTCAGGAAGCCTTTCCACGGCAAAAGCCCGCACATCCGGATGTTGTGCATCATCGGCAGCATCCTCGAATAATGATACCACTTTGCCATGTTCTTCCGTCATCAACGCGATGTAGGTACGGTCAAAGTCGGCCCCCGATTTCTCCATTAAGATGCGTTGGTTTTCCAACTGATCCTCACTGACCACGGGGGGCAGTGTGATGTTATGCCTATCAGCCAGTGTTTCCAGCTCTTCGTGGATTTTTTGGTGCTCTTCCACAATCATCCCGGCCAATTCCTTAATGCGTTCGTCATTAGCATTTTCCAATGCCATTTGCGCCAGTTGGATTTCGGCCAGTCCGGCATCAGCCGCTCTTACGGCGAATTCGGCATCTTCTTCATTCACCATTGCCGTCGAATCATTCACCCCTTGGGCGATGTCGATACTATCGCTGGCCGATTGCCGGCCACTATTGTTACAGGCCATCAAGCAGGCGCCAGCGAATAGGGCTATTAACAAAACTTGCACAGTTCTCATAATCACTCCTCTTTTGGTTACTTTCCCTAAAACTGTCCATATATTGCGCCATCGGCAAATTTATGACTTCGAAACACCCTTATGGAGCCTTTCGGTGTTTCCTGTATATTGAAGTTGTATAGATAGATGCGCCTTCTGTGTAGAAAGCACCACACCTTTTTGCATGCCAAACCACTATGGTGCACGCCTGGCCGCCGGGTATTGGTATGCGAACATTCGTATCACTCGTCATTTTCACCAATCACAAAAAACTCGACTCGTCTATTGAATTCATGCTCTTCTTCACTGCATTCCACGCCCTTTTCACAGTGATTGGCCAGTTTCGTGAAGCCGTAGCCCTTAGCAACCAGTCGGCTTGGGTTAATACCCCTCGAAACCAAATATTCAATGGCAGAGTCAGCCCTTCTTTGCGACAACTTGATGTTGTAGTCGTGCGTTCCCCTCGAATCGGTGTGTGCACTTAACTCGATACGTATATCAGGGTCGCTGTTTAGGAAAGCCAGTATCTTATCTAATTCTAACGCCGCATCAGGTCGGATATCAGACTTATCAAAATCGAAATAGATATTCCGGAGCACCACGACCTCCTTAACCTCAACGGGTTGCAGGAAGACATCTTTGACAATCGTGGTGGTACTATCTATCCCTTTGGTGCTAAATTTTACTAGGGCAGCCTCCTTAAATCCGGTTTGTTCAGCCGCCAATTCGTAATCGGTTTCCTCCGCCAAATTGAACCTGAACTTGCCATCCGCACCTGCATTAAGTATGACTGCATTGACTTCATCGCCGACCGGGGTAAGCGTCACCCTAGCGCCGGATATTGGTAATTCGGTCCTCGCATTATACACACCTCCCGATAAATCAAGCTGTATAACCTTGTTTAGGTTAAACCAATAAATATCATCAGCCCCTACTCCGCCGCTTCTATTGGAAGCGAAATAGCCCTCCAATTCTTTATCGAAACGAATGGAAAAGTCATCATATGGAGAATTGAATGGATAACCCAAGTTGACGGCATGTTGGCGTACCCCATCTCTCTCCAAACGATAGACGTCCAATCCGCCCATACCGAGATGCCCATCGGAAGAAAAGTAGAAATTCCCGTCATTATCGATCGTGGGAAAACGCTCGTCACCCGGCGTATTGACGATGTCTCCCATATTGATTGCATCCCCCCATGACCCATCGGGTTGCCGGATTACATAATAAATATCCGTTTTCCCTTGCCCTCCGGGCATATCTGACGTAAAATACAAGGTATCGCCCGAGGCACTCAAAAAAGGATCACCTACCGACCACTGCGTGATGTTGTTGTAGCGAAAAGGCACCGCATTCACCCCCCAGTTCGCCGCATCAAGGGAGTTGGAAAAGATCTCAATATTGACCGTCACATCCTTTCCAGCTTTTTTTCGCTCTTGTCGATCCGGTTGGCGCGTCACGGCGAAGTACACTTCATTGCGTTTGGTCGAAAAGGTAGCCGGGCCAAAGTGATTGGCACCATCTCCCCAAGTAGCATCGACTGTTCCCACAGCCTGCTCACTGGCGACATACATCGATAAATACGGGTTCCCGGTCCACCCATAGATAGCATCCGGATGGGAAGCTCCACCAAATCGGTCAGAGGCAAAATAAAGGCCTTTCGGTCCCAGCGTAGCACCAAATTCGGCCTGGGCGCTGTTCAGTCGCTTTTCATTCTTTACTTCAAGTGACTTTATTGGGTTTTCCAACCATACGACGGCAGAGTCACAAGATGCATATAACACGTCAAGGTCCGCTGCCGAAATCCCACCATCGCCTTTCGATGCAACACGTTGGTATTGGGCCTTCGCTTCCCTAAATTTGGAGTTATTACGGAGCACATGCCCGTATTGCAGGATATGTGCCGTCTTCGCCTCATCATGGTTAGCCAGTCTTGCATACCAAGTTTCCGCCTCGCGGTAATTACGAATGTTGAAATAGGATTCGGCGAGCTTCGCCGCTGTTCTGATATCCGCCTTTGATTCATATGCACGCTGGTACAATTCGATCGCTTTGATAAAATTGAACGAGTCAAATTCGCGATCGGCTGACCTCAACAGGGAGTATTGTGCCTGAATCGGAGATATTGCCAACAGGCAAAACACAAAAATCAAATGGATCTTATAGTTGAAATTTTTCATAAGTCGGTATTATTTTAGAACGTTTCAGCATACGTTAACATGTCATCGGAAATTTAGAAATAACGTGGGGTGCGCACGCGTTGCGTCCCTTTGGTAAGCGAATAACCCAACGAAATCTCGTGGGTACCTCCTACCTGGTTACTTATCCTGTTAAGCGCGTAATCAAACGAATAACCAACCCGAAGTTGCCCCGCAGCTACAAACTCGGCCAGTGCAATGATGGAATTCGGTCGTCTTAGATCGTCAGCCAAACGATTGCCACTTGAAAGCGCCGTGCGGTACGATACACCCACCGTAAATTGCTCCGCGAAAATGACCGCCGCGTTTAAGTCAGTTGTCCACCCCCTCGTCGCTGCATTGTTCGCATTCTTCACCAAGAAAGACGGTTTGAACAGGATATCATTGGTAAATGGAATGATACCTCCTGCATTGATATAATACTGTGTTATGGGCGGTATACGGGTACTTCCATTGCGCTCGTTAAATACCAAACGGGAAATCAGGTTATCTACCCCGACACCGGCAAAGAACGTATTGTTGGAATAATGAATACCGAACCGAGCGTCTGGCAAGAATGAATTTTCAATATTCACTGCTTCGGGATCTTGGGTTCTGGCCGCACCGTTGTCAAACCCTGAATGGATGACGCCAAGCCCCAGTCCGAAGGATAGGCGATCTTCAGGATCCCATCCTACCCGCAGACGATATGCATAGTTAGCGTACGCATAAATACGTTTCTCCAATCCTACACGATCACTCATGATATTGAGGCCCAGCCCTACATTGTCACTAGCGGCACGCATATCGGCAGCCAGCGCCAGCGTGCGGGGCCCTTCAGGCATCCCTGTCCACTGTGAGCGGTAATAGGTATGGAAATTCACCGGCCCCCGATATCCTGCATAGGCAGGGTTGATATACAATCCATTGAACATATATTGGCTATATTGGGCTACCTGCTGTGCAAAAACGGGAGCAGTGAAGGTGATCATCAGCAATAGGAACAAATACTTCTTCATGTCTTTATCTTTTATGGATGTTGGTCAAATCAGCTTTGCTTAATAATAACCTGCCAGAACCTCGCGCCCTGGCAGGTCATCGTTTCTAACGGTTCGTTACACGTATGATAGCGATCGCACCTTTATACGTTTGCCATTCGCCGTTGCCATTGCGTACACGCAATATGTAATAATAGGTGCCTTCACCGAGTGTTCCACCATCCCAGTCATTGTTGTAATTTGCACTCTTATAAACTTGGTTGCCCCAGCGATTGAGCACCAGCAATTCCCGATGCTGGTACTGCAAGAGGTTCTTGATAACGAATTGGTCGTTCAACCCATCACCGTTAGGAGTAAATAAGTTGGGTATGACCAGCGTTGCATCCACTGGAATCGGGCCCGCCACGTCTTCGTCGTCGGGATCGTCGGCATTGGGATCCTTTCCTGGTGCCCAAACCGCAATACCATTGGTAATCGTTCCGCTCGCTGTTGAAGCCACATCTGCTGTTATACGCACCACGATGTTACTACCTACGGCAATCTCACCCGTAGTGGTCACCGTCGCCTCGTTTCCATTGCCACTGATGGTAGCTGCGCCCGAAAGAATCTCGTAGCCCGTAATGGTCACTCCTGCTCCAGGGCGTTCTTCCAACGCAATGGTAGCACCCCCACCGATCGGAAGCGGCCCGTTGTTGGTCACCGTTACGGTAAACGTGGTGGACTGTCCAGCGGTCACGAGCGACTGGTCGCCAACTTTCTCAATGCTCAATGTGTGCGGTGCGTCAACCGGTATTTCGGGGGTCTGATCTACATCGTCTTCTTCGTCGGTATCAGGATCCTTATCCGGTGCCCAGACGGCGATGCCGTTAGTGATGGTTCCGCCTGCAGCAGCCGTTATATCAGCACTAACAATCAGCGTAATGGTTCCTCCATTCGCCATCGATGCCGTTGTAGTAAGCGTAGCGTTGTTGCCTGAACCGGAGACAGTAGCGTTTCCTGAAGTCACTTCATACCCCGTGATGGTCACGCCTGCGCTTGGTCGCTCTTCGAGGCTGATCACTCCGCCACTGGCGATAGTGGAAGGCCCGTTATTGGTCACTGTTACGGTAAACGTGGTACTTCCACCCGAAATCACACGCGCATCGTCGGCAACTTTGGTGATGCTGAGCAGATAGCTCGGATCAACCGGTATTTCAGGGGTGTCGTCTTCGTCGTCCGGATCTTCGGTTTCCGGATCCTTATCTGGCCCCCACACGCTGATACCATTGGTGATGGTTTCTGGTGCGTCTGCGTCTATATCAGCGGTCACTTTTACGATAATGGTAGCGCCTACAGCGATGGCTTCACTCGTAGTCACCGTCGCCGTATTACCTGTTCCAGCTGTCGTGCCATTGCCGGAAGTCACCTCGTACCCGGTCACGGTAACACCTTCACTTGGACGTTCGGTCAGACTGATCACTTCGCCATTGGCGATGACTGCCGGGCCATTATTGGTGATGGTCAGTGTAAAGCTGGTGCTTCCACCGGCGACCACGCGATCATCGTCAGCTGCTTTCGTGATGCTCAGTATAGCCTCGCGGTCCACTGGTATCGGTGGCGTGTCGTCTTCATCATCTTCCGGATCGGTCTCCGGATCCTTGTCAGGCCCCCAAACCGTGATACCATTGGTGATGGTTTCCGGTGCATCCACGTCAATATCTGCCGATACGCTTAACACGATGGCACCACCCACTGCTACCTGGCCCGTTGTTGTCAATACAGCTGTATTGTCGTTAGCCGTAATGGTCGCCGCACCGGCAGTGATTTCGTAATTCGTAATGGTCACCCCATCACCCGGCCGTTCCGTCAAGTTAATCGTTTTGCCAATATCAATAACCGAAGGCCCATTATTGGTCACTGTTATCGTAAAGGTGGTGCTTTCACCCGCTTTCACCCGTGCCTCATCAGCAACTTTGGTAATGCTCAGATTTGATTCGCGATCTACCGGAATCGGTGGTGTATCGTCATCATCATCTTTCGGATCGGTTTCCGGATCCTTATCTGGCCCCCAGACGTCTATACCGTTCGTAATGGTTGCAGGAGCATCCGCATCGACGTCTGCGGTTACCGTGATGGTAATGGTACCGCCCGTGGCAATAGCCTCGCTTGCAGTGATCGCAGCGGTATTGCCATTGCCATCAATCGTTCCGTTGCCCGAGGTCACTGCATAACCAGTGATGGTCAATCCATTGCTCGGCCGCTCACCTAATTGGATCACATCACCGCTTTGAATAGCACCCGGTCCTTCATTAGTAATGGTCAGTGTAAAACTGATGCTTTCGCCCGCGGTAGCGCGGTCGGCATCCGCGGTCTTGCTTATGGACAGTAACACCGCACAATCGTTAATCACTGGGGTTACGGCTAACCGTTCTGCACTTTCACAATCATCGCCGGTTTGGGTAGCGTAATACGTCACACCGTCTTCCAGCAGCGTTGTGCCCGGCAATACGTCAGTCGATGCCGCAGATGCATACCATTTGATATCGGTACCTACCACCTGCAAGTCCGCTAACGTCATGTTGTCGGTCGCACAGAATTCAGGGGATGCGTTATCTGTCGTTGGCGCAGGAGTTCCAGTGATGGCCACCGTCACCTCCGTGCGGTCAACGCTCTCGCAATTGTCACCCACTTGGGCCGCGTAATAAGTGCCTGCTACCAGTGCTGCGTCGGCAGCCAGTGGCGTGCCACCCGCGGCCGCACTGTACCAAATTACCTCACCATCGGCTCCGGTCGTATTCAGGTCAGCCACCGTACCACCATCGATCTCGCAGAATGTCTGCTCCAATTCCTCAAGCGCAGGCGCGGGGGTTTCGGTGATCGTCACCGCCACTTCCGTACGGTCAACGCTCTCGCAATTGTCTCCCACTTGGGCCGCGTAATATACGCCCGTGGTCAGGGCGGCATCCAAAGCCAGTGGCGTGCCGCCCGTGGCCGCACTGTACCAAATTACCTCACCATCGACACCGGCCGTATTCAGGTCAGCCACGGTAGCGCCATCGGTCTCGCAGAATGTCTGCTCCAATTCCTCAAGCGCAGGCGCGGGGGTCTCGGTGATCGTTACCGCCACTTCCGTGCGGTCAACGCTCTCGCAATTGTCTCCCACTTGGGCCGCGTAATAGGTGCCTGCTACCAGTGCTGCGTCGGCAGCCAGTGGCGTGCCGCCCGTGGCCGCACTATACCAGATCACCTCGCCATCGGCGCCCGTCGTATTCAGATCGGCCATGGTAGCGCCATCGGTCTCGCAGAATGTCTGTTCCAGTTCCTCAAGCGCAGGCGCGGGGGTCTCGGTGATCGTCACCGCCACTTCCGTGCGGTCAACGCTCTCGCAATTGTCTCCCACTTGGGCAGCGTAATATACGCCCGTGGTCAGTACGGCATCCAAAGCCAGCGGCGTGCCGCCCGTGGCCGCGCTGTACCAGATCACCTCACCATCGGCACCGGCCGTATTCAGGTCAGCCACCGTAGCACCATCAATCTCGCAGAAGATTTGTTCCAGTTCCTCAAGCGCAGGCGCGGGGGTCTCGGTGATCGTCACCGCCACTTCCGTACGGTCAACGCTCTCGCAATTGTCTCCCACTTGGGCTGCGTAATATACGCCCGCGGTCAGTACGGCATCCAAAGCCAGTGGCGTGCCACCCGTGGCCGCACTGTACCAAATCACCTCGCCATCGGCGCCGGCCGTATTCAGATCGGCCACCGTAGCGCCATCGATCTCGCAGAATGTCTGTTCCAATTCCTCAAGCGCAGGAGCAGGTACCGCTACGACCGTAATACTTACGGCTACCCTCGGGCCTTCACAACCTGTGTCATTGTGGTATTGGCTAACATATACGGTATAAACACCCGCAACTGCACTATTGACTGCAGGCACATCCACTAGCGGAGTCGTCGCAGCCTCACTCTCATAATAATTCAGTGTATGATCATCCAACGGCGTAACATTGTAAAACACATCCACGTCGTCGGGCGTTAGACATACCTCGCTATCTGTTACAACGGGAGCAACGGGCAACGCATTAACCGTAACCTCGATTTCCGTACGCTCACCTACCTCACAAGCACCGAAGCGAACCGTCTGAACATACAGCGCATGGACACCGGCCGCCAGCTCCGTGATATCAACCAAGTTGCCACCGGTAATAGCATCGTATATCAGGTAGGTCGTACAATCGTCTGGATCCGGAATCACAATATCATCGCCCTCACAAATCTCAAACGTATTATCACCATCATCACCAAGCTCCAATAATGGAATAACTCGTGTAATTTCATTAACACGCAGTTGATCTAAAACGCTGGCAACACCTCCGTATAGGATTTTGATCCGGTCAAACGGACGATCGGCCGTATAGATAACATGGGCTTCCGAACCTCCTCCCAGCAATTCTATCCGTAAGGTCGTACCATCCTCAACAATAGGTTCACCCACAGGTGCGTCACCCAAATATGGCTGGATGGTAAAGGATCCAAGCGCAGTCACTGACAATAAACTGCCTGGGTCGGTCAGCTGAATGTGCACCTCATCACCCGCCAATCCCGGTGCGTTATAGCGCACTTCCAATCGAGTTTGGGCGTTAACACCTCCCACATTATTCATAACAGCATAGGTGCCATCGTCACCGTCCACCACATTTTCGGGATCAGTAACACCAATGAGTGCATTTGCGACTCCCAGTCCGCTGATTGGGTTTTCTACACCATGCAATACATCCAACACGTCGTCGTCACCGCAATCCACGGCTCCCATTTCATGGTAGTATGCTTCATAGATGCGGGCGGTCTGCAGGAGTGATACCGCACCTTGGTAATATACTTTAACGCCAGCATATGGTACCGCTTGTCCGCTGCCATCCGCTGGGGTAAATGTATAGTCATACACATTTAGGCCGCCTGCTGCATCTAATATATTGGGCTCTACATTATGTACTGTACTGACGGTATTGCCGCTAGCATCCACGGCCACAATGCGTAATGATCCTAACGCACTTGCCACGCTGAACTGCTTTCCTAACTTCACGCTCACTGGGGTTCCCGCGGTAATCGTCGTGCCCCATTTAAGTGTTTGGTAAGTTTGACCAAATAGGCCAAGCGCGTTCACCCCTTCTGTCAATTCACTATAGGAATTGATATCGTCATCCGCGGCATTAGCTGGATTATCAATACCGCCCAATGGTATTCCAAGCAAATTGGAAACGCCATAGTCTGAGGCATCGGTTGCATACACGCGGTTGTAAACCGGTGGGCATTCACCTTCAGCATATACATTGATAATCACCGATACGGTCACCGTACAATGGTCTGGTTCCGTAATTACGGCTGTATAGGTATACGTACCAGGTGTATCAAATGTCTCGGTCGTGTTTGGATCGGCATGCTCCTGTCCATCATGGTTGTACCAAGTTACGGTTGCCGTCGGTGCAGTTATGGTTGGTAAGTCAACCGAGTTACCCACCTCAATACTGTAATTCAATGAACCCTCAACGGTGAAGTCGGGTATTGGATTTACCACTACATCGACAACAGCAGTTTCGCCGAGTGCATTTTCGCAGATGCCATCCCCTTGTACCGTTACATAAAGCGTGATGTTTTCTGCGGGATTAAACACGAGGTTCGCACCGGTGAATACCAGTTCGGTCAGGGCAGCATCCGCGTACCAATTGAATACCGGATTCGTGATTGTAGACGACGAAGCCATTAGTGAAACCACCCCGCCTTCGCACACGGCATCTTCATGACCCGTTACCTCAAGGTCACTAGCGGTAGCTCTTGGTGTGACCGCTACTACCACAGGTGCGGACACCCCGCTTACACATCCGGCTGCATTGACCGCCGCGACGGTATATGCGCCAGCTAACTCAGCAAGCAAGGTGTTACCCGTTTCGCCGATCACCTCCACGCCGTCAAGATACCATACGTAGCTATCGGCACCGACAGTGGCGGTTAATGTAGCGATCTCACCGTCACAAATCTCAATCGGCCCGTTAGGCGTAATACTTGGCGTTGACAGAAGCGGATTGACCACGATTTCAATTGCCGCGGCAGGCGTATTGAAACAATAAGCATCTGCGACGATCGTCACGTAGTAGGTTGTTGTCTCGTCGGGAGACACGTCAATACTGCTTCCGGTTTGATAAGAACCCGTCAACGCGGGGTTAGTATACCACCTAAATTCGGGATCGGTGATGTCGACGTCAACGAGCGTAGCCGATAGCGTAACCGTTTCCCCTTCACATATTTCATCCGCCGATGCTTCCAAATCGATATTGTCAGCGTCAATAGTGGTACAATCGGTTGGCATACGGTGTTCCGCTTGCTCAGCCGTCGGATCGCCATCAGCATCCGTAAACGCTGCTTCCGCAGTATTCACGATATCTTCACCTACCGTTAGGTCATCGACAAGTACGACAAACGTAAAGGTCTCTGTAGCCCCTACCGCCAGTGTCGCGATGTTAAATGTCAGTGTTCCTGTTCCGACCGTTCCACCACCATCATCGACAACGGTCACATCATCCGGCAGGTTATCCGTTATGACAATGTCCGTCAGGGTTTTATTACCTGTATTTTCTACCGTCAGCGTATAGGTGATTTCATTGCCGATTTCAGCTTTGCCATTACTTTCTGTGTTATTGCTGAAACCTATTTTATTGAAATCAATATCATGAATCGGATCAACAGGAATCACCGTCGGTGTACCCGGTGTGGCACCGGGATCCGGTCCTTCGGAAGGATTTTCTGGATCGTTTGGTGGAACGGTGCCTGTACCGGGATCCGTTTCGTCCGTTTTCACCAAAGCCACATTGCTGATTTCGGTTACGGCAGACAGATCTTCATCGACCGTTACATGGAAACTGACAGACACAGTTTCCCCAAAGGCTACATTTATACCCGTAAACGTCACTGTCGTTCCATCTGAACTGCCGCCAGATATATACGTGGTACCCTCGGGGATATCATCTTCCACGATCAAGCCTTCCAAATCCTGGTTACTGTCGTTCCGGATGTATATGGTATAGGTGACCGTTTCCCCGCCACTTACCGAATGAGTAGACGTACCGTCCGTTATCGTATAGCCCTTCCACGCCGTGACGTCAGTGGTATGGTCTACCGGTATATCCGTGCCTGTATCGCCACTATCATCCGGATCAGTCGGATTCTCGTTGTCAACTGGCGGGAATGTTTCGCTGCCCGGGTCGTCCTCATTGGCCTTCACCAAGGCCACGTTGCTGATTTCAGTTACATCCGTCAGGTTTTCATCGACGGTGACCGAGAAGCTGACGGTGATTTCGCCATTTAAGGGGATGTCAATGCCTTCCCAAGTAATCACACCGTCCGATTCCGTACCGCCATCGGAGATGGATGATGCTACCAATGTCGTATGGTCGGGGATTTCATCAGTGATGATGGAACCCGTCATTGGAATGGTTCCGGTGTTCCGTACATGGATGGTATATTCCACGGTTTCGCCACCGCTTACGGAAGTCAGGGTCGGATCCCCATCGATTTCGAAACTTTTCCAACCGATAAATTCGGGTGCCTCGCAGTCGGGAAGCACATGGAAAAGCTGTACGTTCGGTGCGACGCCTATACCCAGCAAGGAACTTAGCCGAACGGCGATTTCATCGACCGCCACTCCCGGCGCTAGGGTAAGGTCAGTAGCCTCCCCGTTGTTCAGCAAGTCAACGACGTTAACCCCCACAAAGGCCTGCTCGAAGTCTGCTAAATACACCTCCTCATTATCCAAATAACCGATGATATGCAGCGCCCCCAATAACTCCGTACTCAATGTACCTGCCCCTACCTGTAGGCGAACACGGATAGCCGTATGTTCTGCTGTTGCTTTATTAAGCTGGATGTTTTGCTGGATGGAGCCTGCCAAAGACAAATTACCCAAGCTAAGGGTAGAGAAATTGGACGTGTTCTCGTCGATTGCCCAAAAGGCATTTTCGACGCCTGCGCCTGTTCCCAATAATTCGACATTGAGGCCAGTGCCGGCAAACGATGTAGAGAAAGGTACCGCACAGTCGATTTCATCGACAGGTGTATTACACATACCATACACGTTCAGGTGACCCTCGGAAGAAAGTGGGCCAAGCAATGCAGTCGTATGGTCTTCCAATCGGATCGATTGGTAATCGGCATCCGGGGTGATCGCCAAATAATACCGGCCAATCCTGTCCTGCACAATTCGGACTTGGGCATCGAAATTGGCACTTTCATCTGCAAAGCCATTCAAGCTGGTACGAGTCAACAGTTCATTGCCATCCCCATCTTTCACGATGACGTTGAAGTAATGGTTACCCAGTACCCCCACCTCAATCAAATCACCCAGAAACCCACCCAGTGAACCGCCCAATAAAGCGTCCAGGATTCCCTCGTCATAGCTGATTCGGATATAGGAAGTCGTGCCGGCTGGTTTCTCCGTCTCGTAGCCGAGTTCCAAATGACCGGAATAGGCACCGATACCGATCACGAGTCCCGCATCAGACCGAATGGTTGCATAGCTGTTATGATTACCGTCGATCAGGTTCTGGATGTCATCCACATACTCCCCACTGATGACGACATCAGCGCAATCCTCAAACGGGGGTTGTTCGAATTCCGGATCAGGGCAATCTTCTGAAATCCGGTATACTCCATACAGTCTCACGGGGCTTCCCACGCCGACTGCAGCTACCGAACCCAATTCCAACCGAACGCGGTCGTACTCCACACCCGGCTCAAACTCAATGCCCACGATACCGCCAGTATTCAACAGACCCAGTAGGTCTAGATTGTTAATCAAGCCTTGCGAAATCGTAGCATCGAATACCTCTTCATCTCCATTGAACAAATATACCCGATAAGCTCCTAAAATATCGGCATTGACAAGCGTTTCCGGCACCTGAAGGCGCAGCCTGACGTTGTCTGTCGCTGCTGCTTTTGTTTTGTAATAGATGTCTTGGTATATCGTTGTTCCAATTGCCGCAGTGCCCAAGCTCAGTTCGGCGTAGTTGGAATTGTTGTCGTCTATGGCATATTGCGGATTCGTCACGCCTGCCCCGCCAACACCGAGGATATCCGCTGAAAGCCCGGTTCCATCAAACGAGGTGAATGTGGCTTGCTCACAGGCATCAAACTCCGTCTCACGGCACATGCCATATACATTCATCGTGGTCGTCGCATCCAGCCCCAACAATGCGGTATTCCGCAAAGTAATCCGTACGGATTGATAAGCCTCGTCAGCCGTAAACGCGATATAATAACGCCCTACTTTGTCTTGTACGATCCGGACATTATCGGTACCGAATCCGCCGATACCAGATGCATTGTAAATCTCAGCATTTGCTGCGTCGCGTACAGAAATGTCAAAATAATGGTTGCCAAACAGTAGCAAGCCACCCAAATCAGCGATAAATTCACCGAGGCTACCCGCCACCAATGCATCCAATAACTCCTCATCCTCCAAATCGATGCGCACATAGGACATCTCCCGTGCGGCCAGGGGCTCGTCGTAACTGAGCTCGATAAAGCCATCATATCCGCCCAGTCCCAACGCCACACCTGAGCCGGCCGCCACGATCGCATACGTATCGTGGTTGCCATCAACGGCGTTGTAAGCAAAGTTGACGTTTTCAAACTCGCCAAGCGCCACCCCGCAATCCGGGTCATTGAACGGTGACTCCGTTACCGGAGGGGTTGGCAGCGGATTGGGATCGGGGCAGGTACCATCCAGCGTAAAGCGTTTGACGCTGTATACACGCAGCGGTTGGTTAAATAGGCTGAGATCTACCAGCGTACTTAACCCGATAGCTACTCGATCAAATTCCCTTCCCGGTCCGATGGGAATCGTGACCACATTGTTGGTGCTCAGCAGCCCCAGCACATCCAGACCGGCAACCATGCCATTTTGGAGGCGTTGCGAATAGACCAGTTCATCACCGTTATAAGCCCGAATCTCGATATTACCTAGCAATTGGACATCTAGTGTGCTTCCATTGTCAACACCAAGTTTTACCTTAAAGTAATCCGCAGGGGATGACAAGGTGTGGAAGTCTACGAATTGGAATACGCTGGCATCGACACCAGCAGCACCGATGGAGATTTCGGAATACGTATTATCATCTTCGACAGCCTCGGAATCGTCATCGATGGCCAAGTGCGCATTTTGCACACCGGCTCCCGCTACACCCAATAAATCCAGGCTGATACCGCTAGATTCCGAGTAGGTTGCGAACGCCTGCTCACAGTCATCTGAACCTGTAGCCATGCAGGCGTGGTATACGTTCATATTGCGGAATTCGCCCAGCCCCAGAATTGCACCAAGGCTTTCGGTGATCCGGATGCTATTATATGCCGCACCAGGCGTGACCGCTACATAATAATGGCCATTTTTATCCTGAACGATTTTAACCGGTTGGTTGAAGAAGCCGTTGTTACTGGCCGCTTCGAGTACCGGGGTACCTGCATTTTTAGCTTCAACCGTGAAGTAGTGGCTACCGAAAAGAACATTATCAACAACTCCACCTAACAGCTGCCCGACAGTGCCGTCAAGTAAGCCTAACAACACCTCCTCGTCAAAATCAATTCGGATATAGGTGGTCGTACCCGCAGTGCGCTGATCAAAGCCCAATTCGATAAAGCCATCGTAAGCGCCGATACCAACCGCAAGTCCTGAGCTGGCTTCCAATGTCGTATACGTATCGTTATTGCCATCCACTGCGTTATAAGGGAAGTTAGCATGGTCAAAGTCGATGACGGTTCCCTCACAATCACTAACGCTAAGCATCGGATCGGTAGAGTCAGGTGTTGGAAGTGGATCTGGGTCGATACAAGTAAGTGGTGAGTCCCCTGAGCCGTACCGCTCTATGCTGTAGATATTAAGCGGGGAACTTGCCAATGAAGCACCTAACAAATTATTCATCCCGACAGAAATCCGGTCAAAAGCCACTCCGGGGCCAAAAGTCAACGTCACGGGTTGACCCAATTGTAGTAAATCCAACAAATCCAAGTTATTAATCAACGCACTTTGAAACATTGTAGAAAAAACCTCTTCGTTCCCGTTGTATGCTTTGATCTCATAATTACCCAACACTCCCAAGTTCAGTACCCCTCCATCTATTGCAAGGGTCACTTTGAAATAGTCTTGTGGTGCCGAAAGACCATGGTAATAGAAGGTCTGGTGTACGGCAGATCCCACCGAAACCGACAGGTTTCCAAAACTTACTTGTGAAAAAGTAGTTGAATTACCGTCGATAGCGTTAGCTGGATTAGCAACTAATGGGGTATTAAGTACATTTAGATTCACTCCGGTAGCGCTACCTTCATCGGCATAGGTGGCCAAACCACAAGTAAAATCGTTTGATTTAAATGCGTAATAGACATTCAAATCATAACGGACTAAGTCCACGACGGGAACATCTGCTGGAATATTCAGGTTTATCCTTACGGAATTATATGTTGCGGTCGAAGAGGGAGTCACCGCAATATAGCGACTTCCATCCGCTGCAACCAGCGAATGGGTGATCACTGCTCCACTAAGCTCTGTACCCACATTTCCACTCGCACTCCCATCCGTTGCGCCCGTATAGACATTAGCCGTGACCCCTTCCCCATCGAGCCCCAACAGCCCTAGCACCCCTAAACTAATACCTGTCGCATCCAAATCGGATATCTTTATAAACGTAGTTGTACCTGGAGCTAGTTCTTCTTCAAACTTCAACTGGATGTACGCACCACCGCCCGACACCGGTACTAATACTGCAACTTGTTGCGCCCTTAATTGGGCCCATTGTGTTTCTAGATCATTAGCAGCAAATAAAGGATTAGTAACCCCGGCGGCGCCAGCCCCTAGCAATCCTCTTGGAATCACACCAGAATTTGGCGTCCAAGTTGCATAAGTAGGAGACTGCCCATACACCCCCATCCATCCGGATGCAAACAACACCATGCAGGGAAGGACCAAGTAACTAACAATAAAACGCAAAAAAGAAAATTTCTGAAAAGTAGTTGATGCTTCCATAGATGGTGGATTTAGTAGATAAAATGTTTTCTTTTCGAGTAACGATTCGTAATGTGTATGCTTGTTATGGCATCAATGATTCCGTCACAAGACGGCACTTGTTTTTCTAATTAGGCTAGTGATCCCTCCGGAATACACCGGTTCTTTCACTCAAATGATATCTTAAAGGATGAGGGCCGGCTAACGGTGTCACGAAAAGCCCTATCTTCAAAGAACGGTATGGTTGTTGTACTTGAATACCTGGTAGATGTATTAGCTGTTTCCTAGGGAACGTGCCCTTCGGAAGTGTCTGATTTAGCGAGCTACACATCCTATCATAATACGCTACCAGCCTCAATCCCTCGTGTAATTACCCTTCCATAACCGTCTTAAGGCAAAGATAACTGAGCGGTTCATCCGAATCGTTGTTCACTATATTCATTTTATGACCCCTTGTTCATTTTGTTCATGATAGTGGGTTTACAGCCGAGAGAACCTGATTTTTGCTTAAGTTTGTGAATAGCGTAAGCCAATAATGCATTCATATGACGCCAGTAGTTGCAAAGCGGGAAATGAAAAACACGACAACCTAGCAGGTTATACCACCCTCATTGCGTGCGTTTTGATGTGATGTGGCCCTATGTCATTCATATTATTCACGCTGATGAAACAAAAAAAGCAGAATAGAAACCTTATATTAGCAACAGGCAAGCTGTTTAACAGGCTGCTCGCTGCCAATTTACTAGGAATTTGAGGGCGTGATGTGGCCGGGGTTGTTTATCCAATCTCCATGGTAGCCACTGATGAACGACATAACGTTGAAAATATACCGAAACCGAGGAACCACAATGAAGCAATTGCGCATACGATATTAACCAACGATGAACCGACGTGTGCCGCAGCATACGCCATCGATAGCGGTAACGAAGGACTTGATAAAGCATGGTTAGCGAAGAGTGGGAATTTTCGCCGGCCTGTTCTTAAATGGATTTGTATAGCGATTCAATTAACTATTTATTGTTTAAACACCTACCAACTAATGAAAACTTACCTACAAGCCGGCTTCGATAAGCTAAAAATCCGGGTACTGAATAAATCCGGAATTAGGCAGATTGTACCCGCTGATTGTTACCGACTAGCCTTGGAAATCAAGGCCGAAACAGGCATGAGTGTTAGTGAAACGACCCTAAAACGGGTATTTGGCTTTGCTTCCTCCGTGCACCAACCGTCTACCTATACCCTTAACGCGCTTGCCGAATATTGTGGATTTACGAGTTGGGAAGACTTCTATACCGATGTTGAGCAAGAGAAATTGCAGGGCCTGCAACAGCAAACGTGGGGCAAGGTGACGCTGAACGCCACGAAAATCAGTCTATTTAACATCCAAAGCAACAAATACAAATGCGGAATCCCATACCATTTAACGATCGACCGCGAGCCGCTAGATCGCTTCATCGAGCACTTCCACCAAAGTGGCGCAACCGTGGGCATACTCAGTGGCGCGGCTGGGCATGGAAAAACCATCGCCATCTCACGTTGGGTAGAGAAACAAATCAGCCAAGGCCACACCGGCACTAACCATGATATCTATCTCTTCACCAACAGCCTTTCGCTATTGCAAGGCACGGCATTCGGGTACCACAGTAACCGATGGCTTGCCCACCTCCTTGGGTTCGATAGCAGCGAACTCCTCGATCGCTTCATGGAAGACCACCAGCACACTGCCCATGGAAATTTTTACCTCATCATCGACGAGTTACACAGCAATTTGTTAGCCGACAGGCAGTTCCACACCGTCATCAGCCAATTTATCGAAATGGTCTCCCATTTTGCGCAGTATCAATGGTTCCGTGTCATCTTGGTTTTGCGCACGATAACGCTGCGCAACTACGAAAGCCTTTTCAAGGACACCATCATCAACCCGCAATGGTTTTCGGTATTGAGTGGTGAAAGAGGACGTAAATGGGCCAATATGCCTGCCTTCTCCAATGCAGAACTACTTCAGTTGACACGCAACATCAATGGGAAAATCGAGCCCTATCACCTGACACAAGCAAATAAACAGGTTATTGAAATGCCGTTGTTCTTCCAATACTACCATGAACTCTACGGCGAAAAATTGAATCCAAGCCAGCTAACACCATTTGACGAATACCTGATTATCACTCAATACTTAAAGAAAAAAGTGTTTAACGGTATCAATACCATGGCCAAACAAGCATTGATGGAAGAGCTCGCCGATTTAGTCGATGAGGTCGGCGGTACCCTTCGCATCAGCAAAAGGCAGGCTTACCACTCCATCAAGCAGCACCGTGCGGCCTATAACGATTTACTCTATTTGGGCATACTGCAGGAAACGGGTAGCGGACTGGAGGTGAGGCAACACACGACGATCCAGTTCCAGTCGGCAACCGTTGCGTCCTATTTCATCGCCCTCCGGCGATTCAATAGGCAACAGGAACCCGATGAGCTTATCCGGGAATTGGATGAATCCCCGATGAACAAGCAGACCAAAATCAATCAACTGAAATGGTTGCTGTTATTCTATATCGAATGTGGCGACTTGCGATTGGTCAACCGATTTGGTGATATCCCCTTTACGAAAGACCACCGATTCGAGGTTGTCGCATTCATTTGCGACGGGCTTGAAAAACTGGGAAGGAATCACCCTAATGTGCATGACGAACTCAATCGCACACTTTACAATAGCCCGTTCGTAGAATTTGCGTTAAATCACAGCTGTTTCCAAGCGGAGTATGAAACGAACCTGACCAAACTCCTGGCCTTCGATTTATCTGATACGTACGAAGTCGTGCTCCGCAGCAAGGTTGCGGTCATTTCACTCCTAAAATGGGATGAAGATGCCTTGATCCAACAATTGGATAGGCTCTCGGCTATTCCTCCTGAGGTCTACGTTGGATTCGTGGCCAATCCATGCCGCATACTTTCCTACCTCTATCAATTTTTCAAGGGAAAGCCAATCGATCACGCCGCGGCCTATGAATTGAATAACCTCACTCATCGCCTACAGCTAGTAAACGAATCCGTGGCCAACGATCTGTTTGATATTCTCCTCTTCTTATTGGTGAAGACATCCGGCAACTTAGACATCGCCTTTGCCTACCGAGATATTCTGCGCCGACGCTTGGAGAAGATCAACCCTGCAAACACATTCGAGGCAGATTTTACCTCCATGGTGTATGCGCTTTATCTACTTGAGTGTGGCGAAACAGCTAAAGCAGCTTCATATGTATCCCAGCATTCACCGAGGTCACTTGATAACCTAACGTACCGATTATTACACATCATCTTCCATATTCAGCTTGGAAAACTCAATGGCGGAGCCTACCAGCATCTAGGACACCGCGCCATCGCGATTTGCGAGACCCATGGTTTCAAATTACTCGAAGCATACGTCCGAATCCTCATACTTGAGGAACTACCGGAAGAAGAGCAATTACAACATATCAACACCTTGAAATTCCAATTTGCCACATTGGGCTATAAGATACAGTTAGGGCCGCTAGCAAAGAAGTATGGCTGAGTCGATAGCTGGAGGTGCTAATACGGGATGTTCAATTTTTTGAACACGAAATGCCAAAGCCATATCGGCCCAATGCGTAATAGCTGGAGGAAGTTTCGCGTGGATACGGTATGTCGCTCCATGCGGCTGCCTACATACAGCAGCCCCAGCGATAAAATCAGCAACAGGGTGGATACCTGCCAAACAGCAGGGCCTCCACCCTGTTCGATATATTCTAACTGTACGATGAAAAAGCTAAAGATGCCTACGGTAAACAATACGGCATAAGACAACGTAGGCGCTAAGCGCAGGTAATAATACACCATTCCGGCAATGAAAAACGACCCCCAATTGAGGAAGGTGTCGTAACCATGCTTCTTCAAAAATGCCACTTCGGGAAAGGGAATCATCCAAACCAATCCCAACACAGCAAATGAAAATATCGGTATGGCTATCACTTGGATCACCCGATTGGTAGGGTGCTGGTATTCCCGTTCGAGGGTTTCAAAATAAATGTCTACCTTCCGCTTTTGTACGATTTGTTGCTGTTGCTTTCGGCTTCCGGATTTACGACCCATGCTGACGACTTATGACTTACGGACTTATGACTTACGGACTTAGGGACTTCCTGACTTATGACTTCCTGACTACTTCGCATAAGAAACCGATCGGGTTTCGCGAATGACAGTCACCTTGATCTGTCCAGGATACGTCATCTCTGTTTGTATACGTGTGGATATGTCGGCTGCCAACAATTCAGCTTGCGCATCAGAAACCCGCTCACTTTCTACCACTACACGAAGCTCACGACCCGCCTGTATCGCAAAGGTTTTCTCCACACCGGGGTACGAAAGCGCCAGTTCTTCTAACTCCTTTAATCGCTTGATGTAGTTTTCGACCACTTCGCGACGGGCACCAGGGCGTGCACCGGAAATGGCATCGCAAGCCTGCACGATCGGCGAAATCAGTGAGGTCATCTCAATCTCGTCGTGGTGGGCACCAATGGCATTGCACACTTCGGGATGTTCCTTATACTTCTCCGCCAACTGCATACCCAAAATAGCGTGTGGCAGTTCGGGGTTATCGTCGGGCACCTTACCGATATCGTGCAGCAGTCCGGCCCGTTTCGCCAATTTCACGTTAAGCCCTAACTCGGCTGCCATAGTCGCACTGAAGTTGGCCACTTCTCGAGAGTGTTGCAATAAGTTCTGGCCATAAGACGAGCGGTAACGCATCCGGCCAACCATGCGAATCAATTCTGGGTGGAGCCCATGTATCCCCAGGTCAATTACCGTACGCTCTCCGATTTCGACGATTTCGTCTTCAATCTGGTTTTTTGTTTTTGCCACGACCTCCTCGATACGGGCCGGGTGGATACGGCCATCGGTCACCAAGCGGTGGAGGGCCAATCGGGCTATTTCGCGCCGCACAGGATCAAATCCGGAAAGGATAATCGCTTCCGGTGTATCATCCACGATAATTTCCACACCCGTAGCGGCTTCAAGTGCCCGGATATTCCGTCCCTCGCGTCCGATGATCCGCCCTTTGATTTCATCGTTTTCAATATTGAAAATCGACACCGTATTCTCAATGGCACTTTCCGTAGCGGTACGCTGTATGGTTTGGATCACTACTTTTTTGGCCTCTTTGGTGGCGGTGAGTTTTGCCTCATCCACAATATCCTTAATCTGAATGATCGCCTGCGAGCGAGCTTCCCCTTTCAGGTTCTCCACCAGTTGGCTTTTGGCCTCCTCGGCCGAAAGCCCTGCGATGGTTTCCAGTTGCTTGATATGCTGTGCCTTAAGCTGCTCTACCTCCTCCTGTTTCTTCTCGTTGATCTCGGTGAGACGCTCTAGGTTCTTACGCGTATTTTCCAGCTCTTGCTTTTCTCTATTCAGGTTTTCCAGCTTTTGATTAATGGATTGCTCTTTCTGCCGGATACCATTTTCACGTTGATTGAGCGTATTGTTCCGCTGGTTCGTCTCCTTTTCATGCTCGCTTTTGAGTTGTAGGAACTTTTCCTTTGCTTCCAGCAGCCGCTGTTTTTTTGCATGCTCACCCGCCTGCTCGGCTTCTTTGAGAATCTTCTTTGCCTTATTCTGCGCAGCTGCTTCCTGCTTTTTGAACAGAGAACGTAGGACATAGCGTCCGGCGACCACCCCTAGTGCAAAAGCGACTACTGCTATGATGATGTATAAGATATCCATATAATTGTTATTTCCGTTTGTTTAGTTATTCGTCCACAAGCTGTTTTCCCAAGGTTGGCCTGTTGCGCACCAACCATAAAAAAACCGCAATTAAATTAATCAGGTCTCATGTATTAAAAACTTCTCTACACAGGATTAGCGTATTGATCATGACCAGATGGCATCAGCAAAATGGCCTACATCTCATTTACGCTTGTGATATTGAAGCGTTAAGTTTTAAATAGTGAAACCCGAATTTAACTGCGGTAAATTCGTTTTTTAAGCTCTAAAATAGTCAAGAACGTTATTTATTAAAGAATTCGGTCAACATGCCGTCCAGTTCATTCACCGCCTTTGCCAGCCCCACTTCATCTGCATCGGTCTTCTTTTCGGCTTTCAACATACCTGTCGCGTAGTGAAGTACACACATCGACAATAGGTCCTGCTTGTCTCTTACTGCATAATTGTCCTGAAATTCTTTAATCCTGTCGTTTATCAACTTAGCTGCTCGCCGAATCACTTCCTCCTCCTCCATATCGACCCGTAAGGGGTAAATCCGGTCTGCAATGTTTATTTTTATGGAAATTTCTCCCATGTTGAGCTAATTCACTATGTATCACGCACCCACTACCTGAGCAATTCAATACATTTATCTATTTCCCGCACAAAATCGTTAATTTTTTGTTTTGTGTCAAGTATTTTTTCATTTATTCCGCCCTTGTCGACCTCCACTTCTTCCAAAGAACGCGCCACCGCCAGGGCTTTTAGCTTTTCTTCCAGTTGCTTATTTTTATCGCTGCTCGTTTCAAATGCCACATTTAACGACTGCAACTCCAGCTTAAGCAGGTCATTCTGTTCCTGCAAAGATATGCACAAATCCAGCAATTTACGCGTGTTTTCGACGATACCGGCTAACTGGGCTGCTACTGATGACATCTTCTGTTGCTGATTCGTTTATTTGTTGTTCGCATATTTGCCGATTTGCGTCCGTCTTCGGTCTTCCATCTCCAGTCTTCGGACTTCCCATCCTTCGAACGGCTAAACTACTTCCTTACCTCCGCTCCTGTTTCTTTTTCAAAGTTATAAATTAATTTCTTAACAATCGCATCGATTTGCTTGTCATTGAGTGTCTTTTCTTCGTCTTGTAACACGAAATACAGTGCATAGGACTTCTTTCCCGCCGGCAGCTTATCACCCTTATACACATCGAATACGTTAACCTGATTCAGTAGTTTGCGCTCTGTTTTCTCAGCTATGCGCTTTAACGTAGCGAAACTCACGTCGGCATCGATGAGCAAAGACAAGTCTCGCCTTACCGCGGGGAATTTCGAAACCTCCTGATAGGTCACCTTATGGTTGCGGATGGCTTTAAGCACCAATCCCCAATTGAAATCCGCATAAAACACCTTGCCGTCCACATCAGCCTTGTTGAGGTAGCTTTTGGCAACTTCACCAAACGAAACCAGCGCTTTTTCACCCCTACCGTAAGTCAACCCGTATTGATAATATCCTTCGGTAGCGTCTGCCACTTGGTAATCATGGATATGAAGCCGCTGCAAAAGGGCATCAACCGCCGCCTTTACATCGTAAAAGGATACCGGTTTGCCACTGTGGTTCCACTGCTCGGGGTATTGCTTGCCGGTCAGCGCCAACGCGAGGTGCTGCGTTTCCAAGTACCCTTCTTGTTGGAGACGGTACGTGCTGCCAAATTCAAAAAATTTCAGATCAGCGTGTTTCCGCTTCTGGTTGTAAGCAATGGCCTCCAATGCTGAAAACAATAGGTTTTGCCGCATGGTATCCAAATCGCTACTGAGGGGATTCAATATCCGCACTGCTGTTTCGGGTTCATCCACATATGCTAACCGTGTCAACGAATTGGATAAAATCTCGCGAAATCCATTACCAATAAGCAGATCTGCCACTTGGTTTTGGACGACTTCCTTATCGGGTTTAGACGAGGGCGAAAGCGAAGCCTTGATCTGCCGCTTGATTTCGACATTGTTGTAGCCGTATATGCGCAGTACTTCTTCGGTCACATCCACTTCACGGGTCACATCTACTTTATAGGGCGGCACCGCTACGGTCAGCATCCCATCAGCCTCCTTGCGCACCTCGATCCCCAATGCCTCAATGATGGCCTTGATTTCAGCTTCCGGAATGGCTTTACCGATTAGCCGCTGCACGTTGCGATAAGCCACATCAAACACGAAGGGCTGCACCGGAACAGGATATCGATCAGACACGGGAGAAGATAAACGACCCCCGGCCACCTCCATGATCAGGAGCGCTGCTCTTTTCAGGGCTAACACGGTGATATCGGGATCCGTTCCGCGTTCGAAGCGGAATGATGCATCTGTTTTCAGGCCATGCCTTTTAGACGTTTTCCGTACGGATACCGGGTTGAAGCAGGCGCTTTCCAAAAATACGGAAGTCGTCTGTCCGGTCACACCCGAGTGTATGCCGCCAAACACCCCGGCAATACATACCGGCTTTTCGGCGTCACAGATCATCAAGTCTTCGGGGTGCAACTCACGTACCACACCATCCAATGTGGTAAATGACTCTCCCGCCTTGGCTGTTCGCACCACCACGTGGCCACCCGCTAGCTTATCGGCATCGAATGCGTGCAAGGGTTGCCCTAACTCATGTAGCACATAATTGGTGACATCCACCACGTTGTTGATGGGTCGCACACCGATGGCTGTAAGCCGCTCTTTTATCCAACCGGGCGATTCACCTACTTGCACGCCACTGATCGTTACGGAGCTGTACCTTGGGCAAGCATCGGGATTTTCCAATGTCACGGGAAATGCGTGCTCGCTTGCTTCGTCCTGGAATGCGGTCACATCGGGCAATTGGTATCCGTGGCGCAAAAAAGCAGCGACATCACGCGCTACACCCAAATGGGAGGCAGCATCGGCGCGGTTAGGGGTTAAACCGATCTCAAAAACATGGTCGTCTTGAATGTTAAAAAATTCCTTGGCAAGCCGTCCTACCGGGGCATCATCGGGCAGTACCATGATACCGGAATGTGATGCACCCAACCCAATTTCGTCCTCCGCACAAATCATCCCTTCGGATACCTCACCCCGGATTTTGGATTTATTGATTTTAAATGGTTCGCCGGTTAACGGATGTACCGTAGTACCCACAGTAGCCACCACTACGCGTTGGCCAGCGGCTACATTGGGTGCCCCACACACGATCTGCAAAAGCGCATCGCCCCCCACATCAACGGTCGTAACGCGCAGCCGGTCAGCATTGGGATGCTGGACACACGTTTTCACCTCACCGATGACCAACCCTTCGAGCCCCCCGGGAATGCTTTGAACCACCTCGAGTGCTTCTACCTCCAGCCCGATACCGGTCAGGATGTCCGATAGCTCTTCCGGTGTCTTGGTTGTTTGTATAAAATCTTTTAGCCAGTTATAAGAAATGTTCATGCCTGTTTTCGGAATTTGTGCAAAGATAGCATTTTCGTGGATTCGCTGATTCACCGATTTGCGTCCGACTCCGGTCTTCCGTCTTCCGTCTCCGGTCTTCCGACTTCCGACTTCCGTCTCCCGCCCTCCGTCACATCAACCCGCCATCCCGAAAACTGTAATAACCGCTATCGGTGAAAATCAAGTGATCATTGACAGGCAAATCGAGGAGTTTAGCGGCCTCAATCAATTTATTGGTCAATTGGACATCAACCCGGCTAGGTTTTAGCGCTCCCGAAGGGTGGTTATGCGTCAGGATAAGGCTTGTCGCCCGGTATTCTATCGCAAGCCGGAGTACGAGTTTGATATCTACGGGTGTAAAATCATTGCCTCCTTTGCCAATGAGTTGTTTGCTGATCAACCGGCAATTCCCAGCCAAAAACAACACCCAAAATTCCTCATGGGGTAAGTCTTCATAGATATGCTTGATGTATTCATAGACCCGTATGCTGCTACCCAACACGGGGCGCTCCACTTCTTTTTGTTCTTTCCGCCGTCTACCCAATTCCATTGCCGCTACAATACTGATGGCTTTTGCTTCGCCGATACCCCTATACCTGCACAATTCAGGAACGGACAAGCGTGCAAGCACATTCAAATCGTGGTCCTGATCGCGCAGTATTCGTCTACAAAGCTCCACTGCCGTCTCATTGCGCGAACCACTTCCAATCAGGATGGCGAGTAGCTCGGCATCAGTAAGTGCCCGACGCCCTTGTTCCAGCAGTTTCTCACGTGGGCGATCGGCCTCCGCCCATGCTTTTATGGTTACGCTCGATAAACTATCCATAGGTCATGTAGTTTGTTTGAGGTTGCTATCTACATCAAAGATACGGAAATCCTTTTGGGGAAGCAAACACACTGATCTCGATATCGCCACATCCCCCCAATCTTTGGTTTGCATCTTCGATCTCCAGCTGCTCAGACTTTCCGTCACCAGGGCTTTCCAACTTCCCAACTAAACCCTATCTTTGTCGTTCAAACAATTAAGATTTAGATGAGTAAAGCAATCATTAAAACCGAAAAAGGCGACCTGACGGTACAGTTTTATGACGCAGATGCCCCGGAAACCGTTGCCAATTTTCTAAAGTTGGCCAAGTCAGGTTACTACGATGGGGTGACCTTTCATCGGGTGATTCCAGACTTCGTTATCCAAGGTGGAGATCCTACGGGTACCGGTGCTGGTGGACCCGGATATTCAATCAAATGTGAATTGGATGGCGATAACCAATACCATGACAGGGGGGTATTATCGATGGCGCATCGCGGACGCGACACCGGTGGATCTCAATTTTTCATCTGCCATAGCCGCACCAATACCGCACATCTCGACCGCAACCATACTTGTTTTGGGAAAGTTGTGGAAAATGTGGACGCCATTGACGATATCCGCCAGGGCGACAAGATATTGGGCATCGACATCATCGAAGAATAACAAATACGACAAGTCTAAAAGATACTGTATCGTTTTATGAATTTAAAAGCACTTGTATCCGTAACGAGTAAACCCGGGCTGTTCAAGCTGATTGGGCAAAACAAAGGGGGTTTCATATTGGAAAGCCTCGATGCACAAAAGGTAAAGACCGTGGTTAACCTTGCTACAACCAGAATGGCCACCTTGGAAGATATCACCATCTATGGCGAGGAAGACGAACTGAAGCTAGCTGATATCCTTCAGCGCATCAAAGAAAAAGGCGACGCTCCTGCCGCTAAATCCGAAGGGAAAGTGCTTCGGGAGTTCTTTCGGGAAGTAGCCCCCGGGCACGATGAAGAACGTGTATATACCTCAGACATCAAAAAAATCATCAACTGGTATAACATCATTAAGGAATTACCCCTTTTTGATGAAGAACCGGAGTCTTCGGCCGCAAACGAACATGCAGAAAGTGCCGAATGACGCACTGGTCAACAGGAGGCAACCGATCAAACGACAGCCCTGTCAAATACTGACGGGGCTTTTTTTATCAGAACAAGAAGATAATGGCAGCAGCTATTGCAATACCGATCACAATCATGATCCAAAAAAGTCTGCCTTCGCTTTGTGTATCAGCGCCCTTGTAGTTGTATTTTCTTTTGTATTGAAGCATAATGATAAAAGGTTAACAATTACCTACTATTAATGTTTTGATGATAAAAATAACACTTTTCCATAACATGTGGTGATCTCGCTCACATCAAATAAATCTAAAATCACTCATGATGATAGGGTTCTCCTTTGAGGATACTAAATGCCCGGTATAACTGCTCAACGAAAAACAACCTAACCATCTGGTGGGAAAAGGTCATTTTAGACAGGGAAATCCGGCCGTTGGCCCGTTGGTACACCACTTCATCGAATCCATAAGGGCCACCCACGACGAACACCACCTGCTGCACACTCCCCACCATGAACTTATTGAGGTAGTTAGCAAATTCGACTGAGCGAAACTCCTTGCCGCGCTCATCCAACAGCACCACATGGTCGGTTGCCGACAGCTGCTTCATGATCAAAGCCGCCTCCTTGGCCTTTTGCTGGTCGGCACGCAGATGCTTGCTGTTTTTAACATCTGGAATGACCACTATACTGAAATTGATGTAGTGTTTCAGCCGAAGCTGAAACCGTTCAATAGCAGCGGCGAGATGCCCATCGTCTGTTTTCCCAATGCACAATAGTGTTACCCTCATACTGCAAATCAAGTAAAAAATACGTTCCCGAAGAAACCGTGGGATCGTTTTGGCACTTGTTTTGCGTTTTTTGCTAATTTCACAGGAATATTTTTAATTACAATCATTATGAAAAAACTACTATTTAGCCTCTTGGTAGCCTCCTTTCTATATTCAGGCGTCAACGCACAGGAAGGCTCATCAGACACAACCTGGACGATTTCGGGTGAAAACACCTTGCTGATCAACCAAAGTTCATTTTCCAATTGGGCCGCAGGGGGTATCAATTCATTTGCTGCTACCGCGATTTTCAATTATGACTTCAACTACAAGAAGGACAAATGGAGCTGGGATAATAAAGTCATTGCCGCTTACGGATTGACCAAGCAGAAAAACATCGGCTGGCGGAAAAACGACGACCGGGTGGTGTTAAACAGTTTATTGGGTTATGAGGCTTCACAACGTTGGTTGTATACATTCTATATGAATTTCAACACGCAGTTTGCCGACGGTTTCCAATATGACGCCGACAATAACAGCACCCTGATATCGGCGTCTTTTGCACCGGCATACTGGAGCTTCGGTCCGGGTTTCGCTTATAAGGAATCGGACAATTTCCGCTTCAACCTTTCCCCTGCCGCTGCCCGGTTTATCTTTGTGACCAATGAGCAGCTATCCAGCATCGGCGCTTTTGGCGTAGACCCCGGAGCAAAGTCGCGGTTTGAGTTCGGTGCATCGTTCGATGCGTACTACAAAGTTGACTTGATGGAAAATATCAGTGTAGAAAACATCCTCAAATTGTATTCGAATTACCTCGAAGACCCACAGAATGTAGACGTAGACTACACACTTAACCTATTCATGAAAGTCAATGACTACATCACGGTAAATGGCGGTGTGCAATTGCTATATGATGATAACACGTTGATCCCCCGCGAAGGCGTTGCCAATGATCCCGGACGGCCGGCATTGCAGGTCAGGCAAGTACTGGGCGTGGGCCTCACGTATAAATTCTAACCCGGAAACAACAGGGTGAAATAAAAAGGGGTGGAATTGCTTTCCACCCCTTTTTTTATCCAGAAAAGATTACTGTAGATTATTTAGCCTTTTCCTCTTGCTCAATGATGATGAAAACATCTTCATTTTCCTTTTTCATTTTGTATTTCTCCCGGGCTACGCGCTGCAATTCCTGAGGGTTATTATTCAGGTCGTGGATGGTCTTGTGTACGCGTTCGATTTCAGCAGTATAAAAGGCTTGTTCTGTTTTCAGTCCTTTTAACTGGCTGTAATAGCTATACTGCGTGGTAACATCGTGCCGGTCAAAGAACAGCATCCATACCGAAAACGCGGCACCTGCAATGAAATATTTGTTTTTGATAAGGGCTAGCAACCGATCCATACTACAAATGTAATGCAAATTAATTGAAAACCACAAGTTTTAAATAACGACAGCCTCTTCGCGTGCTGTCGTTATTCATGCAATTACTATTTTGCAAACTTGAAGTTCTTGCCCAAGAACTTCGCGTTATCGCCCAATTCCTCTTCGATACGGAGTAACTGGTTATACTTAGCGATCCGATCAGAACGCGATGCCGAACCGGTTTTGATCTGCCCGCAATTCAGTGCCACCGCCAGGTCAGCGATCGTGTAATCCTCGGTTTCACCACTCCGGTGGCTCATGACCGATGTATAACCATTCGTTTGTGCTAACGACACGGCATTGATGGTTTCGGTCAACGATCCGATTTGGTTAACTTTCACCAATATGGAATTTGCCGTATGCGTATCAATCCCTTGCTGCAAGCGCTTGGTGTTGGTCACAAACAGGTCATCCCCCACCAGCTGCACACGTGCACCAATCTTATCGGTCAATATTTTCCAACCCGCCCAATCGTCTTCTGCCATGCCATCTTCGATGGAAATAATGGGGTATTTAGCAGTCAGCTCAGCCAAGTAAGCGGCTTGCTCCTCACTGCTCCGGATGGCCCCTTTATCACCCTCGAATTTGGTGTAATCGTATTTGCCGTCTTTGTAAAATTCAGATGAAGCACAATCCAATGCCAAATAGATGTCAGACCCAGCCGTGTAGCCAGCCGTTTCAATCGCTTTCAATACGGTTTCGATCGCATCTTCGGTACCATCAAATGTAGGTGCAAAACCACCTTCATCGCCCACTGCCGTAGACAATCCCCTATCATGGAGAATCTTTTTCAGGTTATGGAACACTTCAGTTCCCCAACGCAATGCTTCCGAAAATGACGGTGCACCGACGGGCATGATCATAAATTCCTGAAACGCAATGGGTGCATCCGAGTGCGATCCGCCATTGATGATATTCATCATCGGAATGGGAAGGGTATTGGCATTTACGCCACCGATATAACGGTATAGTGGCTGACGGCTTTCCTGTGCTGCCGCTTTGGCAACGGCCAATGACACGCCCAAAATAGCGTTTGCCCCCAAATTACCTTTGTTTTCCGTGCCGTCCAGCTCGATCATCACCTTGTCAATCGCATTTTGCTCAAAAACATCGATCCCTTCCAACGCCTGTGCGATTTTGGTATTGACATTTTCTACAGCCTTCGAAACGCCCTTTCCTAAGTATTTAGCCTTGTCACCATCCCTCAATTCAACGGCCTCGTGAATACCCGTAGAGGCTCCAGAAGGAACCGCGGCGCGGCCCACAAAGCCATTTTCCGTTGTTACATCTACCTCAATGGTAGGATTACCGCGCGAATCCAATATTTGCCGCGCATGTACGTCGATGATCAAACTCATGTATATTCTATTTTTTGGTTATCGTTTAATTAGCAGCTTAAAAAGGATAGTGTGAAATTTACACTATCGAATGTATCTGCCAAACTTAGATAAAGTTGCTTTTATATGCAAATATAATCGCATCAAATAAAAAAGCAACTTTATCGATCTCTCCTCTGCCGCTAAAAGATAATTTTTACAGAGGAAATATACTTATTTTAATTGATAATTGACAATCAAAAATCATCAACTATCCTTTGTCAATTTTCCATTAACTGGACGAAATCATCAAACAGGTACCGCGAATCGTGCGGACCCGGTGACGACTCTGGATGGTATTGCACCGAAAACGCGTTCTTGCCTTTTACCCGAATGCCTTCGATGGATTTGTCATTCAGATTCACGTGGGTGATCTCCAGCTTATCCGATTGCTCGATATCCTCGGCGACCACGCCAAATCCGTGGTTCTGGCTGGTGATCTCGCACCGGTTGATCATGATGTTCTTTACCGGATGATTGATGCCCCGATGCCCATTAAACATCTTGCTGGTACGTATACCGTTGGCCAGGGCGAGCAACTGGTGCCCGAGGCATATCCCGAACAAGGGTTTATCGGCCGCCAGGATATCCTTCACGGTTTGGATGGCATAATCCATTGCAGCAGGATCCCCCGGTCCATTTGAAATGAAATAGCCGTCGGGTGCCCACGCTTCCATCTCCGAAAAGGTGGTTTTGGCTGGAAACACCTTGGCATATACTTTACGCGCATCGAAATTACGGAGGATATTTTTCTTGATACCCAAATCCAGCACCGCTACGCGCAATGGTGCATCTTCGTTACCATAATAATACGGCTTATCCGTAGTGACTGCCGATGAAAGTTCCAAACCAGCCATGGATGGCACTTTCTCCAGCTGTTTTTTCAGCTCATCCAAATCCAATGTTTCGGATGATATGATGGCATTCATGGCTCCCTTGTTACGAATATGCCTGACCAGTGAACGGGTATCGATATCGGATATCCCCACCAGGTTGCCGTCTTCAAAATAAGTTTGGATAGACGAGTCAGCCATTTTTCGACTGAAATTTATGCTGTAGTTTTTACACACTAACCCCGCAATCTGTATCTTCTGCGATTCGGATTCCGCTTCGGCTATCCCGTAGTTGCCGATGTGGGCATTGGTGGTCACCATAATCTGCCCGTAGTAGGACGGATCCGTGAAAATCTCCTGATAACCGGTAGTACCGGTATTGAAACAAATCTCACCTGTAGTGGTGCCGATTTTCCCGGCAGCCTTACCGTGGTAGACGGTGCCGTCTTCTAGTAACAAGATTGCTGGCAGCTTGCTGTAATTAGTCATTCGTTATGCGATATCTGATGGTTTGTATTTGTAGTACCCTACGTTCATCTCCATAAAAAAAGCCCTCAACGGGCCGAAAAATGTATCGAAAATGGGAAACGTTCCAGAAAGGTTTCCGGGCTTCGGGGATTTCGTCATGAAGCAAGGTACTCCAATTTTCACGAGGGACAAAGGTAGGGATTTATGGATGATTTCTAAAATTTTTTTTGATTCAGCCTAGGCACCAGCGATAAGCCCATGCCATTCTCCAGCAATCACCACGCTCGTAAACCTAGGCAACCTCGCGAAACAAACATGAATGAAATGAACAATCGTGGTTACCACCTAATCAGTTGATTTATGTCTAAATTAATACGGTTGAAACACCTTGCCGCTCAAGATACCATATATCCTGAAGCAGCACGGTTGAACAATGGCCTATGAATTAGATATGTACCCGACTAACCGACATCCCCTTTTGTCCGCCATACGATTGGCTGCCTTATTTGCATGGCTCCTGTTGGGCGCGGTGTATCAGGGATATGGGCAACGGGTGTATGCAAATAGCGATATAATAAGTGGCACCTATACCCTTTTAGGCAACGGCGTCCAAAATAGGGGTAATGCAATTGGAAATAATCACAACACATCCTCAAACATTATCGTGAGCGTAACTGGCTCCGCTTGGCAAACATTACGCTTTACAGGGTCAATTACGCCAACTAGCAAATCGCCCGTAACGATAAAGTTTCAAGCACCTACTGGGCTGTTGAATTTATTAGGCGGACTACGCATCCAACGAACTAATGGCGCTGGGCCTACATTAGTTGGAAATGTATACACAGATGATCAATTATTAGAACTACTATCGTTACTAAGCGGAACAATATATGAATTCCAATTACCCGCAGGAAACGATGCTTTTGATGGAATTCGCGTATTCATGAATAGTACATTGGGGTTACTCACTACCGTAAATTACTATTATGCTTTTTTCATAGTACCTCCTCAATTGACTTCATCATCAAGTCATATATGCGAAGGTGAACTGCCAATTTTCAATTTGGCACATCTAGAGCCTGGATACAAATACAGGGTATACACTACCGAAACCAATGGTACGCACATTGCCGAAAGCTCTTCATCACAAATAACGTTGCCAGTACCTGAGAGTACAGGCATTTTTACCTATTGGGTGGAAGCAGTAGATAGTGACACCTACATTTCAGCGAGAACTCCTGTAACCGTGACCGTACATCCAAAACCCGGAAAACCAAACATGATCATTAATACAATCGCAAATTAAAAACCAAACAAATATGAACCTCCAAACGCAATTACAAAACCCAACCAGATTGAATATGAAAACAAAAACAGTCATGTTAAAAGCAGGCCTAGTTGGTTTGTTTTTAATGAGTATGCTCGTGGCAAACGCACAATTAATATCTGCATCCAACCCAGACATGCCCTTTACCAGCACCAATGATGCAACAACCATCTTTGTCTACGGCGGCAATGGTTTTACATTAACCGCATCACTGGCCAGTACAGACGATGGCGGGGAAGACGGTATTGACTTCTCCGATTACGATTGGTTCATCAGGAATAGCGGAGGTGGTGGTGATGGAATCGACAACACCAACCAACCCGAATCGGCAACAGTCGTTGTTTCTGGCACCATCAACAATGTATTAACGGTTACCGACCTTGCTCCCGGATACTATACGTTCATGGCACAGGGAAAAACGGAAGACGATATCTGTCTCTCGCCACAAGAAGAATTTACCGTTTTCGTACTCGCCCCATTGACCGTGACAGTAACGCTCGGCGGAGACGAGAACACCGAGTATTGCGCCGATGACTTACCTGAAAATAGCCTGACCGCCTCAGCCATATATGATACCGAAGTGGACTGGAATACGCAGACAAACCTATCGGCGCCTTTGCTTGAGGATTTCGAACTGAACTACCGTTGGTATAAAGTAGCTGCCGAAGATGAGTTGGATATCGAAGACGAAGACCAGCTGATCGCCTCCTTGACTACCAATCAGTACGAATTCGACACAGACAACGACGCCGAAGTCGGCGAATGGAATTACTATGTGGTGGTCGACTATACCGTTAAGGCTACTGGCCCTTACACCAATGCGTTAGGCGGTATGGCGAGCCCAACCATTATCAGGGTAACACCGAAACCGGGTAAACCAACCATTACAATCGAAGCATTGTAGTGAAAAAACCATGCAAGCGGGGCCCCGGATATCAGTCGTAAGATATTCGGGGTATTCGCTGTTGCATTGCACGCTCGTAAGGATATCCGATGGCTAGGGCTTACAGACTTATTTTGGCACTCACCATGCTGCTATTCATTTCATGGGTAGCATGGGCACAACCGAATCAAACCGTGCAAATCGCACAGGGCAGTTCGGTTGTATTGCGTGCTGATGCCGCCCATGCATTATCCTATCTTTGGCTTCGGAATGACGAACCCATAAACGGCCACCACGACCAGCGTATCACGGTCAGCGAAGCGGGTACCTACACCGTTATCGCATTAGGAAACGAATGCCACTCCGATTTATCGGACCCCGTGGAGGTCATCGTTGATCCCGATGGCGAGCCCATCACCGTAGACATGGCTATCCGCAATCAAGCCGATCGCCCTACCGTATTAATGGGCGGGGTTTTCACTTACCAATTGCTCATCACCAACAATGGAAGCCAGACAGCTACCGACGTGACGGTAACGGCCAACTTGCCACAAAACATATCGTATGAAGGTGCGCTTGGCATGCATGTCGGCTCGCTGGCATATCACCATCCCACACGAGTACTCACTTGGACCCTCGGGGATGTGGCTCCCGGTCAATCGGAATCGCTGACCATCAGTGCACGGGCTGAAAGCGAAGGAACCGCCTTGCAGTTGGCCGTCGTATCCAGCAGCCAAACGGATAGCCATCCGGCAGACAACGAAGCGACCGCCACCATCGAGGTCATCGCCCTGAAAATACCCAATCTGTTTACCCCGAACGGCGATGGCGTCAACGACTATTTCGAAATTCCGGGATTATCTCAATTTCCTGAACATCGACTGACGATTTTCAATCGTTGGGGAAATGAAATATACAAGTCGAGAAACTACCAGAACAACTGGAATGGCAGCAGTCTCGGTGAGGGTACGTATTTCTATGTATTGGAAGTGAAGTTACACACGGGGCGCTGGGAAACCTTTAAAAGTTTCATCACCATCATCAGGAACACGAATGAGTAAACGCGAAAACAACAGGCATGTCTGGCGGTTAATATGGCTGATATTGCAAATCAACCCAATATCTCAGCCACCCGACCAATCTGCCCGTCTTCCAACCGTACCTTGATGCCACGGGAATGGAATGCCGCAGACGTGAGAATATCTTTTACTACCCCCTCGGTCAACCGGCCGCTACGCTGGTCCTTCTTGAGGATAATCGCCACTTCTAAGCCCGGGTGTATATCCTTGCGGTATTTACCATCCATCATATTATCCAACTGAACGCTACTTTCCGACTTCCCAACTTTCGGTCCTCCGTCTTCGGTCTTCGGTCTTCGGACTTCCGTCTTCGGACTCCCATCCCAACAACTAATTCAACCAGGAGTCGTGTACGACCACTTTGTTCCAATATTTCGAATATTTCTCGATGGCTTCCAAATGCACGGGATGCGTTTCGTACACATTCAGGTCATCCATGCTATCGAAATAAACCAGCAAGGTGTAGGTGAAGCTATTGTCGACCACATCCCGCGGATGAGTTGCCGCCGCACGACCGTAATGCAATGTCTTAATCTCCGGGATGGTTTTCAATTCCTCAAAAAACGCGGAAAAATCGCTCACTTCTTGTTCGGAAAGGTCCTCGTTTAGCCAAAAAAGCACATAATGTGCAATAACTTCCTTATTTTCCATGGATGTCGGTGTTTCGTTCGTTTGATTATCTTGGTCGCTACCTGATGGCGACGTGCATGCTGGCATAAATGCGGTTACGGCTACGGCCAGCGCCAGCACGGTTCCGGCTTGTTTGATGAGATGACGTGTTGTTTGCATAGTATTTGTGGTTTTATCTATCCTGTGTCCGCTAAAATAGTGATTTTCCCTAAATATCCAACTTCCTAATACCGATATCGCTGCGCTTAGCCTAAGGAACGCGGACGACGCCGATTCAACGGATTTACGCAGATATATTTACTGCCAATCATCACGCTGCTCAGTTTCCGTCTCCGGTCTTCGGTCTTCCATCTTCGGTCTTCCATCTTCGGTCTTCCATCTTCGGTCTTCCGTCTTCGGTCTTCCATCTCCCAACTACTTACCCACAATCTTAATGATATCATTCCCAAAGACAAACACCATTAACGCCAATAAGATGAAGAACCCAGCAATCTGCGCCTTCTCGAGGAATTTTTCGCTCAGGGGCTTGCCTTGGATCATTTCAATCAATAGGAATACGACGTGCCCACCGTCCAATGCGGGTATGGGCAAGAAATTCATCAGCGCCAGTGCCATGGACAATAAGCCCACCAAACTCCAGAACCTGATCCAATCGACTTCCGAGCCAAACATCGTAGCGATGCGAACGGGGCCTGACAACGCCTTATCGGCCCGCAACTCACCTTTCGCGATTTTGCCTAAGCCCTTGGCATTGTCTATCAGCATGCCCCAAGCCTTCGATGCACCAACGGGAAAGGCTTCGAAGAAACCATAATATTGCGTCTCATAGGGCAAAGTGGCTGCAAACCCAATAGCTCCCGTCTCCGGCACCAAGCCCGACAGGCTTAACGTGTCTTGCGACCGAATCACGCCCAGGGTAATGTCTTTCCCCGCATACTCGGCCAACGCTGTACGGAAATCATCCCAAAAAACGACTTCTTTATTGTTTACTGAGAAAATGCTATCGCCTTCAACTAACCCCATTTCTTCCGCGACGGACCCCTTTGCTACTGAGGCGACAGGCCCGAAACGCATGATAGGTCTTGCCAACTCGTTACGGTCGTAATCCGCTACCCTATTGAGGATATCACCCGGCACTACGATTTCCTTCGTTTCGTTGCCCCGTTCTACGGTCAACACGGTATTGCCCATCAGTACTTTGGAACTGATAATTTCATCAAAGCGCAAAACCGTTTGCCCGTCTATCTTCGTGACACGGTCGCCCGGTTGCAATCCGATTTCTTTACCGATGATGCCCGGCGTTATCCCGTCAACCAGTTTATCATTGGCCACATACGTTTCCCCATATTTAAAGGTCAGCATCCAGAAGATGAAGATGCCTAATATCACGTTGACGATGATGCCACCCATCATGACAATCAGGCGCTGCCAGGCTGGTTTTGACCGGAACTCCCACGGTTGCGGCTCCCCTTTGAGCTGTTCGGTATCCATGGATTCATCAATCATGCCCGCGATCTTTACGTACCCGCCCAGTGGTAGCCAACCAATGCCGTACTCACACCCTTTAAAATTGAATTTGAACAGCTTAATGCCCCAAGCATCAAAAAACAGGTAGAATTTTTCCACCTTAATCCCAAACGCACGCGCAGCCAAGAAGTGGCCCAACTCGTGCAACACAATCAGTATGGACAGCCCGAGTAATACCTGCCCAATCATTACCAATACACCCATTGAATATTTACTTGTTGATTATATGATATACTTTTTCACTTTTTGTTACCAATTCTTGCGCATGGATACGGCTGATCCGATCGGTATCTTCATAATCAGCTAGGGAGGGCCGCTCCATCCGGCCAACCGTCGATAACGTCTCTTCGATGATATCGCTCATCTGCAAGAATCCAACCTTGCCTTTCAAAAATGCTGCCACGACCACCTCATTGGCAGCGTTTAGGATGCAGGGCACATTTTTTCCTTCCTCCAATGCATGGTATGCTAATGCCAGGTTACGAAAGGTATCTTGATCCGCCGGCTCAAACGTCAATTCCGGAAAATCCATGAAATTGAACCGTTTAAGGGAATTTTGCACCCTTTCGGGATAGGTCAGCGCATACTGAATGGGTAATTTCATGTCAGGCAATCCAAGCTGTGCCTTAATGCTACCATCTTCAAACTGCACCATAGAATGGATAATGGATTGGGGATGTACGACCACGTCAATTTGTCGGGTTTGCAGGTCGAACAGCCATTTTGCCTCGATCACCTCCAACCCTTTGTTCATCAATGTCGCTGAATCTATCGTGATCTTGGCTCCCATCACCCAATTGGGATGTTTCAATGCCTGCTCACAGGTTACACCAGCCAGAAACTCCCGCGATTTACCCCTGAATGGCCCTCCTGAGGCCGTCAGGTATATTTTATCGATTGGGTTGGGCTCTTCGCCCACCATGCATTGAAAAATCGCGGAATGCTCGGAGTCTACGGGCAATAGCTTCACGCCATGTTTGCTGACCAAGTCCATGACCAATTGCCCGGCCACCACCAACGTTTCCTTATTTGCCAATGCGATGTCTTTCCCAGCCTTGATCGCCGCAACGGTGGGCCGCAATCCCGCAGATCCTACTAACGCACTCAGCACTAAATCCACCTCATCATATTGGACCACCTCCTCCAATGCCTCGTAACCTGTCAGTACCGTTGTCGATGTGCCAGACAAGGCCGCTTTTACTTCGCCATATTTACGCTCATCGGAGATGACCACCGCCTTAGGGTGAAATTCCAACGCTTGCTGGATCAATAATGTTGCATTCGTGCCTGCCGTAAGCACAGGTATCTCAAATCGTTCCGGATAAGCCCGCACAACTTCCAGGGCTTGTGTGCCTATACTGCCCGTGGCACCCAATACCGCTATCCTCCTTTTTGCCAAAATACTTTCCTACTAAACGTTTTCCCTAAATAATATTCTTGATTACCCCGGGATCATCCCCGCCATGGTAATCGGCCATCATATTGCGATAAGCCATGGCCACCACCACGCTCGAAAGCGGGCCAACCAAAAATGAATTGAGTACACTCAATGCAGTAGATACCACTGGGTATCCATTGTAATTGAAGTACAGATATAAGAGGTGCAAAATGGCAAAAAATGCCAAGATGAACAATAATTTGGTGAGATTTCCCTTGGTAAGTGCGAAACTGAGCCGGATTGCCCGAAAGGGAGTGGCATGGCGCTCGATGATAAAAAATGGGTAAAATGCGACACGCAATAAAAAAAGAAAGACAATTACCGCGGCAATGATCCGAGCGATATTCACCATCACCGCTACGTCAATCCGTGCATAAACCAGCGGGAAAGCCAAGATCGAAATACACAAGTAGAAAAACAGTGCCAATAATGCAATACACATCATGGCTGTAAAAAAATACAGCAGTTCCTTTGTACTCGGTATGGTGTCCGACAGGTTTATTTTTTCCCGTTTATCGATAAGGGTAAAAATGTACTTGAAAAGCGTTAGCTGGGTGCCGAAATATAGTACCACAAAAAGGAATGCCATAAACGCGCTTAAGAATGCGTTGACCTCATTGAAATAAAAGGCCAAAATTCCGGAAGTATTAGACGTCAGGAACAATAGGAAGCAAAGCCCTGCAATGGAAAAATAATGCTTGCGAAGCAAATCCCAAGATTTGCTGATCACTTCATTTACGGCAAAGGTACTGTCTCTTAAAAACTGAATCATTTGACCCCATTATAATCTCTTGCAAAGATGAGATATTCTTTTGTAGAAACAATGTCTACCGAGATAAATTGGCAACCACCACACTGGAATTTATATGGGCATTTGCCTTCAACCTTTCGTGCAATTAACGTCCGCCTTTCTTTTGCCTTTTTCCCGCCGTTATCCAAGGCGCATCCGTGCCTGATCCGAAGCGTATCCAAGGATTTCACGGATACCGCACGGATACGCTTCGGATCAGGCACGGATGATGGCAGAACAACGGGCGAAGAAAGCCAGAAGGAAACCCCTATTTGGCAGGGAAAAGGTAACGTCAGCGACATGATGATAGGAAGCCAAACGTTCCGTGGGGGATACCAGATTACTCAGCCGCACATCCACAAATACGGCCTTTCGTGATGCTTCGTGTTCGAACTGGTGCCTTCCCGATCTCGCCTGAGAAGCTGTTTAAATTTTGGCAACTAATAGCCGAAATCAACAGTTTTACACTGACTTATTTCTTTAATCGTCATGCTGATCTCGCCTGAGGCGAGAAAGCATCCCATAGACCCTTTCCTTTGGGGTGCCTGCCTGCGGTAGGCAGGTTTCGGCTCCCCGCAACTCCTACGCCGTGCCCACGCTCAACATGACGTGCCTTGTAAATTGGTGAATAGAGGGTGTAACAGTAATACATAGGCAAAAAAAATACCGCATCAGCGGTATTTTATGTGGAGATTACCGGATTCGAACCGGTGACCTCTTGCCTGCCAGGCAAGCGCTCTAGCCAACTGAGCTAAACCCCCTTTTTTTCAGATTGCAAATATATCATTTGAAATACAAAGTACGAAATCAGAAACACGAATTAGTTGAAAATATCAACCGATCGCCCCATCCCCTCTGCCGTTAATCCCTCTCTCTATTTCAATTCGTCAGGCACCGGCTTCTCCAACAAATATTGATAGTAAAACCGAATCCGCTCCATCCGGTCATGCGCCGTTTTCTCCCTACCCCATCCGTGCCGGCTACCGGGATAGATCATCAACTCGAAATATTTACCCGCCGTGGTCAGGGCATCCACCAGTTGGATGGTGTTTTGCATGTGCACGTTGTCGTCCATATCGCCATGCATGATGCGTAACACACCTTTGTAGTGATCTACATAAGGTAACACCGAGCCATTCTTGTATCCTTCTGGATTGTCCTGCGGAGTATCCATAAAGCGCTCGGTATAATGGGTATCATAAAGCTCCCAGCTCGTCACGGGTGCACCGGCGATGCCATAATCAAAATAATCTGCTCCTTTGGTCAGCGCTAAGCACGTCATGTACCCGCCGTAACTGTGGCCGGTAATAAGTAACTTATCCTTAGCTACCCAAGGTTTACTTTTGAGCCATTTGGCCGCCGTGATATAGTCTTCCATCTCCCAATGGCCCAAATTACGGTGCATCAACGCCACCCCTTCCTTGCCGAAGTGCCCCGAGGCCCGGTGATCTACGCTGACCTGGATAATGCCTTCATTGGCCCAATGCTGGTTAGCCGTACCTTTCCAAGTATTGCGCACGGTACCCGCATCTGGCCCGCCATAGATACTGAAAATCACTGGATACGGTTTGTTTTCTTCAAAATCCGTGGGCCACGTGATGGTCACGGGCAATTGATACCCATCGGGTGTCGGGATGGTAATCAATTCGGTTTTGGCATAAATATAATCGTCAAAATCAGCTGCTTTACTGTCAGCCAACTCTTTTACCAGCTTCCCTTTGTTGTCAAGCAAGGCCACTTTCGTAGGGGTACTTACATTGGAATACGTGGTAATGAAATGTTTGCCGTCGGGTGATACCGATACCTGGTGGGTATAATCACCGAAAGTCAGCCGCTGCAGGTTTTTACCGCTGTAATCTACCCGATAGAGGTCGACAGTAGCCGAATGTTCCTTACGTGCAGTGAAGTAAATCACCTTATTTTTCTCATCGACCAGTTGCAAGGCCGAAACCTGCCATTTACCTTCCGTAATCGGATTGACCAATGTGCCGTCCAATTCGTATAGGTAATAGTGTGCCCAACCGGTTTTATCACTTTTCAGGATGTAATGCTTATTGTCTTCCAGGTAGGTAATCCGCTCACTGTGGCTCAGGTCTATCCAAGCGTCCTGCCGCTCGTCGTAGATTTCCTTTTTCCCTCCGGTTTGTGGGTCTACCTCATAAAACTTTAGGCTGGTCTGGTCTCGGTTCATCCATTGTACCATCAGGTTACTGCTGTCAAAACTCCAATACGGCTCACCGAAATACTGGTCATCTTTCTCATTGAAATCAGCCCAAACCACACTCCCACCTTCCACGGGTACAAAGCCCACTTTCACCTCGGGATTGGAATCACCCGCTTTTGGATAACGCGTCTGCTCCAAATAGCCGTGCTGCCCGGTGGAACCATAGATGGGAAACATGGGCACCTGCGTATCGTCAAAACGCATAAAAGCCAGCGTTTTGCTATCGGGCGACCACCAAAAAGCCTTGTAACGCGAAGCGCGCCCCAATATTTCTTCGAAATACACCCATGAGGCCCAGCCGTTATAGATGACGTCTGTGGCATCGCTGGTATACCGCGTTTCCCTGCCATCCGAAACACGGATCGTATAAAGGTCATGGTTGCGGGTGAATGCCACATACTGGTTATCCGGTGACAAGGTCGGGTTCTGCTCTTCCTCGTCTGGCGACTGGGTCAATTGACGGGGGGCACCGGAGCCCTCGCGGATAAAAATGTCATTGTTTTGCACGTATACCATAACGTCACTGCTTGGTGGCGGCGTGTAAGGCGTCCGCACGCCGCTCTTGATATGCACTTGGTAAGATTTCCCCTCTTGCATATCGTACTCAATATAATGCTGTGCGTCAGCCCACCCCCGGATTTGATTGATAGTTTTGGTCAACGAAGGTTTCGTACCAAGGGATTGCTCCAAATCCAACCGCTTGGTTTGAGCTACAGTTTGGAAGCCAACCACCAAGAAAGCGCCTATCGCCAGGTATATTTTTCTATTCATCATATCAATGGAAAGTTGTTTCAAGCTAAATTCAATGCCGCTAAGGTAAAAAATTTATTGTTCTTTGCCACTGCCCTGTTTGCTTACCTCTCCAATTTACGTATATTTGTATAAACAATACGTATTATGGCCACGAAACTGACTTTATCGGTTGAAGAAAGCGTTATCAAACGAGCTAAATCCTACGCCAAAAATACGGGGAGAAGTCTATCCGAACTGATTGAAAGTTATCTTCAATCACTTACATCCGACCAATCGGACAGCAAGCAATTGTCACCGAAATTGAAAAAAATAGCGGGGGCGGTGAAACTCCCCCCTGATTTTGATGAAAAACAAGCCTTGCGTGAGTACCTTGAAAGCAAGCACTTATGAAAACGGTATTCGTTGATACCAACATTATCATCGATTTGCTTGCCGACCGACCGCCATTCAGCAAATATGCCATCGAGATCTTTAGCTTGGCAGAAACGCATCAAGTTAAATTATTCGCCTCATCGCACTCCCTTGCGACCACCCATTACATACTAAAGAAATTCATAGACGAAAAGAAACTGAGAGAAATCCTCCATGATTTGCTCGATTACGTCACTATCGTACCCGTCGATTTCCATATCATCAGGAAAAGCTTGCTTTCAAAACATAAAGATTTTGAAGACGCCATCCAAATCGTGGCAGCGATTTCCGTCACCGAACTGGACTACATCGTCACCAGAAACATCAAAGATTTCAGAGATGCGCCCATAACCGTCTTACCCCCCGATGAATTGATGCGCAGCCTTTAACCCTACACCACAATATTCACGATCCGGCCTTTCACCACGATGACTTTTCGCACGGGCTTGCCTTCGAGGTAACGTTGCACGTCTTCATTGCCGAGTACCGCCTGCTCGATTTCGGCCGATTCGAGGCTGAGCGGCAAGGACAGGTTCATCCGCATCTTCCCGTTCACGGAAATGGGGTAGGCAAATTCGCTTTCCACCAAATACTCGGGGTTAAAGGCCGGATAAGCCGCATAAGACAACGTGCCCGGTTCATTGCCTAACAATGCCCATAGCTCCTCCGTAATGTGCGGTGCGTAGGGTTGCAATACGATGCACAGGTCGTGCAAGATCGCTCGCTTGTTGCACTTCAAGTCTGTTAACTCGTTCACGCAGATCATAAATGCCGATACCGAAGTGTTAAATGAAAACCGCTCGATATCTTCTTCTACTTTCTTAATGATCTTGTGCAACGCTTTCCATTCAGCTTTGCTGGGCGCTTCATCGCTCACCGCGAAATTGCCCGCCTGATCATGAAACAGCTTCCAGAATTTCCGCAAGAATTTATAAACACCCTCTATGCCATTGGTATTCCAGGGTTTGCTCTGTTCCAATGGGCCGAGAAACATCTCATACATCCGCAGCGTATCCGCACCATACTGCTCGATGATGTCATCGGGATTTACCACGTTATACTTGGATTTGGACATTTTTTCCACTTCGTGGCCGCAGACATACTTCCCATTTTCAAGGATAAACTCAGCATCCGCAAAATCAGGGCGGAATTGACGGAACTTGTCGATATCGAGCACATCGTTATGCACGATGTTGACGTCTACATGCAAAGCAGTGGTTCGGTATTGTTCTTTTAGTCCGTGTGAAACAAACATATTCGTACCCCTGCCATCAGCATCTAGCGTACGATACACAAAATTGCTCCGCCCTTGGATCATCCCTTGGTTAATGAGCTTTTTGAAAGGTTCCTCTTCGGGCACATACCCCATATCTTTGAGGAACTTGTTCCAAAAACGGCTGTACAGGAGATGGCCGGTTGCGTGCTCGGATCCACCGATATACAAATCCACGTCCTTCCAATAGTTCACGGCTTCTTTCGATACAAACTCATTGGAGTTTTGGGCATCCATGTACCGATACCAATACCAGCTGGATCCCGCCCAACCCGGCATGGTGCTCATTTCATATTCAAACTCACCACGGTATTTCCAGTCGGTGGCCCGTCCCAATGGTGGCTCACCCGTTTCCGTGGGCAGGTATTTATCTACTTCGGGCAATAACAAGGGAAGCTCCCCTTCTTCAATCAACCAAGGCAATCCATCTTTGAAATAAACCGGAACCGGCTCACCCCAATACCGTTGGCGACCGAAAATAGCATCACGCATCCGGTAATTTATGGTAGCTTTACCTGCTCCGATAGCCTCCAGTTTGTCTACTAACACCGCCACGGCTTCTTGGTAAGTCAATCCATTGATGATATCCGAGTTGATATATCGCCCCTCTTTGGTCGGATCGGCTTGTCCATCCAGTTGCTGGGCATCGGAGATGGGGATAATCGGCAACCCGAAATGGGTGGAGAACAAATAATCCCGCTGGTCACCCGATGGTACGGCCATCACTGCCCCGGTACCGTAACCGGCAAGCACATAGTCGGCTATCCAGATCGGGATTTCCTCACCGGTGAGCGGATGTGTGGCATGGGAACCCGTAAACGCCCCTGAAACCGTCTTGACATCAGCCATCCGGTCGAGTTCAGACTTTTTCTTGGTTTGGGTGATATAGGCCGCTACTGCGGCCTGCTGCGCAGGAGTCGTTAGCACATCCACCAATTCATGTTCAGGTGCGAGCACCAATGCATTTACCCCATAGATCGTATCCACCCGGGTGGTAAATACTTCGATATAACCGCCATTTCCCAGGGCCGGTACACCAAACTTCACACTCGCCCCGATACTTTTGCCAATCCAATTGCGCTGCATTTCTACCAAAGGCTCCGGCCAATCGATGGTATCCAGTCCTTTGAGTAGGCGTTCGGCATACGCGGTGATGCGCATACTCCACTGCATCATCTTCTTTTGCTCTACGGGATAGCCGCCACGTTCGGAAACCCCGTTGATCACCTCATCGTTAGCCAATACAGTACCGAGAGCCGCACACCAATTCACGGTGCTTTCGCGTAGGTACGCCAACCGATATTTAAGCAATTCTCGTTGCTGTTGTTCATCACTAAAACTTGCCCATTCAGCGGCCGTGAATACCCGTACATCCTCATCCGATACCGCCTGCAACTGTTGGCTGCCATGGGTTTCAAAATGGGCAATCAGCGTGGCAATAGGCTCCGCTTTGTCAGCGGCTTTGTTATACCAAGCCTCAAAGAGCCGCAGGAATATCCATTGTGTCCACTTGTAAAAAGACGGGTCACTGGTACGCACCTCCCGGCTCCAATCAAACGAAAACCCGATATTATCCAGTTGCTCGCGGTAACGCTTGATGTTCGCCTCGGTAGTGATGGCGGGGTGCTGCCCTGTTTGAATAGCATATTGTTCGGCCGGTAAGCCAAACGAATCATACCCCATCGGATGCAGCACATTAAATCCCTTCAACCGCTTATAGCGGGCAAAGATATCTGAGGCAATGTAACCCAAAGGATGGCCGACATGCAGACCTGCTCCCGATGGGTAGGGAAACATATCCAACACGTAATATTTGGGCTTGCCGGATGTATTTTCCACACGGAACGTATGGTTGTCCGCCCAAAACTGCTGCCACCTTTTCTCGATCGCCTGATGATGATACTCCATGATGATATAAACAAAACTGAATAAGAACGGCGAAAATACGATTTTTAGCTTGAAGCCTGAAAAAATGTCAAAATCATCCCCGCATTGTTAGCTTCACAAAAAAACACCTATTAACGTAACAAAAAAGTGATTATAAACCCGAATCATTGCAACTTTCTCTATATTTGCAGTGATATGTTGACGAGATTGCTAAATATACTAGCTTTTGTTGCGTACATCAACCTCCTTTTCCATCAGGATGGGCACCGGCATGGCAACACCAATGACTACGTGGTAGACGGTACGCCACTCATTGAGGTGATCCTGGAAGACGTCCTGAACGTTCCTTCAAAAGGCGAAGAGGAAGAAGCAGATATCCAATTCGAAGACTACCGCCCCACTTCACTGAAGTGGGTGTTTTCGCCATTGCCGCCGAAATCATTCTCGGTCAGCTTTCCACCCCTTCCTAACTTGCTCGATAGTTCAGGGATTTCAGTTTTCGGAACCAAAATCAGTTGCTTGCCCGGCTACTATGCATACCTATTCCGGTTGAATCCTTTTTGATCCCTTCCGTTAAGCCCCGTGATTAATTATCGGTAATTCCGTGTTTGCTTATCATGAAGGGGCAATGGTTCACCATGCGTTAACCATGCAATCATCCATTATTTCATTTGGGGGAGTATGCTACAGGTTTTGCACCGTAGCCACATCGCTTTTTTATCCATGCCATCGATATGTCGTGTCGATATCCATCTGTTAAAAATCGAGAGAACAGGCGCATTTGACCCAACTAACGGTGGTCGTATTTGATCAATATGTCAACTAACATGAATTCAAAAAACATCAACATCACACGTAATACCTGCTCCCTGCTTTTTTTCGCGGCATGGCTGGCTGGGTGTACCGTCCAGAGTTCGGACAGTGCCAATGAACTTGCATTAAAAAAAGTGCCGGTCATGGAAGTCGTATCGCTAGACACCACGATATACAACGTTTATGTAGCGGATATCCAAGCGATAAAAAACGTGGAAGTTCGATCCCGCCTACAAGGGTTTCTCGAAAAAATATACGTTGATGAAGGCGACGAAGTCAGGCAGGGCCAGCCCCTATTCAAAATCAACGAAGATGAATACCGTTCGGAAGTAGTCCGTGCGGAGGCCGTACTGAACAACGCGATTGCCGACGCGGAAACGGTATCCTTGGAAGTCGAACGAACCAAATTGTTGGTCGACAAAAACATCATCTCCAAAACCGACCTAGATGTCGCGCAAGCGCAGTTCAATGCTGCTAAATCCCGCGTGGAAGAGGCTCAATCGCTTCTCCAGCACGCCAAGACACGATTGTCATATACCACCATCCGCTCCCCATTTAATGGCCGCATCGACCGAATACCCTTAAAGGAAGGGAGCCTACTGAATGAAGGTTCATTCCTCACCTCGGTATCGGATTTGAAAGAAGTATATGCTTATTTCGATATTTCCGAGCAAGAATACCTCAATATCCTAAGTGACCAGCAAAAGAGCAGCATGGATTTCAGTACCGCAGTAAAGCTGACGCTGGCTAACGGCGATGACTATCCGTACACGGGCTCCGCGGAATTTGCCGAAAACGAATTTGAGGCCAGTACCGGAACCATCTCGCTGCGCGCCCGATTCCCGAATCCCAGTGGTTTGCTCAAACATGGCGCCTCTGGCAAAATCGCTATCCCGCTCCAAACTGGCGAAAACCTAGTTGTGCATCAAAAATCTGTCTTTGAGATACAAGATCGCACCTATGTCTATCTCGTTTCAAATAACAATACGGTGGCGATGACGCCTTTTCAGGCTGGCCAACGCATAGGACACTATTATCTCGTGGAAAGCGGGTTAAAAGCACAAGACAAAATCGTGTACGAAGGTGTACAAAGCCTCCGTGACGGAATGGAAATAACCCCTGAATTGACCGTTTTGCCTTAACATACACCATAGCTCTTTTATTATGCTCGAAACATTCATTAGGAGACCGGTATTGTCATTGGTCATCTCATTGATGATCACTTTATTGGGTTTACTCTCCTTATTTACGTTGCCCATAACGCAATTCCCAGATATCGTACCGCCATCAGTGATGGTCACGGCCAATTACACCGGTGCAAATGCTGAAGTATGTACCGATGCCGTGGCTATTCCGCTCGAACGGGCCATCAATGGCGTTGCCGGGATGACTTATATGACTTCCGTATCAACGAATAACGGTACCACGCTTATCCAGGTATTCTTTAAGGTCGGTACCGACCCCGATATCGCGGCGGTCAACGTTCAAAACCGCGTATCCACCGTGCTCGATGAGCTGCCCGAGGAAGTCATCAAAGCTGGTGTCATCACCGAAAAAGAGGTCAACAGCATGCTGATGTACCTCAACATCTTTAGTGATGACCCCACCGCCGACGAACGGTTCATCTATAATTTCACCGACATCAACATCTTAAAAGAACTGAAACGCATCGAAGGTGTCGGTTTTGCCGAGATCATGGGTCTGCGCGATTATGCGATGCGGATATGGCTGAGACCCGACAGGCTGGCCTCATACCAAATTTCGAGTGAAGAGGTGATCGCAGCGATACGTGCCCAAAACGTAGAGGCCGCACCCGGACAGACCGGGATCGGTTCTGACCAACGGGTCAATATGCAACAATACGTCCTTCGTTACCCAGGGAAATTCTCTGATCCCGATCAGTACCGGAATATCCCCATAAGAGCCAATGCAGATGGCTCCATTCTGCGGGTAAAAGACGTTGCAGACGTGGAATTCGGCTCGCTCGACTACGAGATGGAATCTCGCACCGACGGACGGCCATCGGCATCTATCATGATGAAACAATTACCCGGTTCGAATGCCCAACAGGTCATCGAACTGGTCAAAGAACGCATGCAGGAACTGCAGGAAACTTCCTTTCCGCCGGGCATGCGCTATACGGTAAGTTACGACGTCTCTCGTTTCCTCGATGCATCCATTAACGAGGTGATACGCACATTGGTTGAAGCATTCCTCCTCGTCTTCCTGGTGGTTTTCATCTTTTTGCAGGATTTCCGTTCCACCCTTATCCCCGCGTTGGCAGTTCCCGTCTGCCTCATCGGGGCGTTGTTCTTCATGCAACTGCTCGGGTTCTCGATCAATTTGCTGACACTATTTGCATTGGTTTTAGCCATCGGTATTGTGGTGGATAACGCCATTGTGGTGGTAGAGGCGGTGTATGTCAAGATGGAGGAAGAGCATTTGCCTCCGATGGAAGCCACATTGGCCGCCATGAAAGAGATCGGTGGAGCCGTGGTAGCCATCACCCTGGTGATGTCGGCTGTTTTCGTGCCGGTAGCGTTTCTCTCCGGACCTGTAGGCATCTTCTACCGGCAGTTTTCGTTGACATTGGCATCGTCCATTATCATATCGGGCATCAACGCACTGACCCTGACACCCGCACTTTGCGCATTGATTCTTCGATCACCCCATGACAAACCCCAGCCCAAGGGTTGGCTGGCGACATTTTTCAGGCACTTTAACGGTTGGTACAATCGGGTGGCATCTCGATATGCAGGGTTGGTCGGGAAGATAGCGGGCCGACGCATCATTACCGTCGGGTTACTTGTCGGATTCTTCCTCGCCACCTGGGGTGTGAGCAGTATCTTACCATCGGGATTCATCCCCACCGAAGACCAAGGAATGATCTATGTCAACGTGGCCACACCACCAGGGGCAACGGTAGACCGTACGGTAGCGGTGCTTAACCAAATCGACTCGATCAGCCGACAGCATGAAGCCGTGGAAACGGTCTCCACACTAGGCGGATATAGCTTGGTCACGGAAGTATCGGGGGCTTCTTACGGTATGGCCATGATCAACCTGAAAGCATGGGAAGACCGGAAAGAGTCTGTGGATGACATGATGCGTTGGCTGGAGCAAGCCACCGACCATATCATGGATGCCGATATCGAATACTTCCCCCCTCCCACCGTGCCGGGCTTCGGCAATTCCAGTGGATTTGAACTCCGCCTGCTTGACCGTACCGGTAACGATGACCTGACACAGACCGCTGATGTACTGGACGATTTCATCGGCGCATTGCAGCAAGCGCCCGAGGTGGGGAGCGCGTTCTCTACCTTCGACCCACGTTTCCCACAATACTTAGTCGAAGTAGACTATGACATGGCCGCCAAACGCGGGATTAGCGTGGAGAATGCCATGGCTACCCTACAGACCTTAATGGGCAGTTTCTATGCTTCCAATTTCATCCGATTCGGGCAAATGTACAAGGTCATGGTGCAGGCAAGCCCCGAATACCGGGAGAAACCCGAAGACGTCTTAAACCTGTTCGTCAAGAACAATACGGGCGAAATGGTTCCCTTCTCCGCATTCATTACCATGGAACGCATCTATGGGCCCGAACAGATGACCCGATATAATATGTTCAGTGCGGCACTCATCACTGGCGACGCATCCCTCGGTTACAGCAGTGGACAAGTGATCGATGCCATCGAACGCATCGCAGGCAGCACACTGCCGCAGGGTTATGCCATCGAATGGTCTGGCATGACCCGCGAGCAGATCCTGTCGGGCAACCAAGCCATTTATGTCTTTGCCCTTTGCTTGCTGTTTGTATACCTCATATTGGCCGCACAATACGAGAGTTTCCTATTGCCATTACCCGTCATCCTTTCGTTACCGGCAGGTGTATTCGGAGCGTTCTTGTTCCTCAAGTTGCTTGGCCTGGAGAATAACATCTATGCGCAAGTAGCGTTGGTCATGCTCATTGGGTTGCTCGGCAAAAACGCCATCCTCATCGTAGAATACGCCATCCTCAAGTACAAGCAAGGCAGTAGCCACTTGGAAGCAGCAGTGGAAGGCGCTGTGGCCCGTTTACGCCCCATCCTGATGACCTCCTTTGCGTTTATCGCCGGCCTCATTCCGCTTGCGCTAGCTTCGGGGGCGGGTGCGTTGGGTAACCGTTCCATTGGCACGACCGCCGTGGGCGGCATGGTGGTAGGCACCATCATCGGTGTCATTGTCATCCCCGGGCTTTATGTGCTGTTTTCCTCGGCAAACAAGCGTAAAAAGAACAAGACAGTGGCAATTAGTCTGCTCATCGTGGGCGCTGCCCTGTTTCTCGGGGCATGTAGCAGCAAACGAGCATTGCCCGATACCTCCCATCGGCCCTTGCCGGAAACATATGCTGGCAATCCGGACACGACAACTTCGGCAAATTCCCGCTGGACGGCGTTTTTCAAAGATAAACACCTCGTCAGCCTGATTGACAGTGCCCTGGCCAACAATCCGGACATGGCACAGGCACTGCACCAAGTGGAGATTGCACAAGCCAACCTACGCTTGCGGAAAGCCAGTCTTTTTCCTTCCGTCGATGCCCTCGCGGAAGCGGGGTTACGCAAGTATGGCTTCTATACCATGGACGGCATTGGAAATTATGACACTAATTTTTCCGATAACCTAGACGATGATGAAAAGCTACCTGACCCATTGCCCGACTATTTCATCGGTGTCCGAACATCCTGGGAAATTGATCTTTGGGGTAAATTGAAAAGCAAGAAACGCGCGGCATATCAGCGATTCCTCGCTTCCTATGAAGGTCAACGGCTCGTACAAACCATGTTAGTCGAAGAGGTTGCCAAAGCATACTATGACTTGTTGGCATTGGACAACGAGCTATCCATCCTGCGGCGAAACATCAAACTGCAGGAAGAATCATTGGCGATTATCGAGGTGCAAAAAGAAGCCGGGAGGGCAGATGAACTTGGCGTCCGCCAATTCAATGCCATCCTGTACAATTCGCAAGGCAAGGAACAGGAAGTTCTCCAGCAAATTTCGGTAGCCGAAAACCACCTCAATTTCTTGCTCGGGCGCTTTTCGGGCGATATCCCCCGTGACACTGCCACATGGGCGACGACGCTTTTCCAAGACTCTATCGCTGTAGGCATCCCTGCGCAACTCATCGCGCTGCGACCCGATATCAGGCAGGCGCAACTCGACTTATTGGCCTCGGGGGCAGAAGTCGACGCGGCCAAGGCTGCTTTCTTACCCGCGCTCGTCCTTTCTCCCTATATCGGCTTGCAAGCCTTTGACCTCAGCAAACTGCTATTGACCCCCACTTCCCTTGCGTACGGCCTCCTCGGCGGGTTAACCGCGCCCGTATTTAACCAACGGGCCATTCGATCGGCATACGAAACGGAGCTTGCGCAATACGGTATTGCTTTCCAGCAATATGAAAAAACCGTATTGCAAGCGTGGAAAGAGGTGCAAACAAATTTAACTGCACAAACGTTCCTCGACCGAAGGCGCGGGTACAATTCAAAGGAAGTGGCTTCGTTGACGCAGGCCGTCGATGCGGCCAATGAGCTCTTCCGTGCAGGCCGGGCATCCTACCTGGATGTCATCACGGCCCAACGCAGCGTATTGGAGGCGGAAATCAGTTTGGTGCAAACCCAACGTGAACAAGCGTTGTCGCAACTCGCATTGTACCGGGCCTTAGGTGGTGGATGGCAATAACGCACCAAAAGGTTACGGTACGTGCCGAAATGGTATTAATATTGCATAGTTGCTACATATATCATCGCAATTCAGTACATTCGCGACGTAAAATGCTCGGAACATGGAAGTGTATGAAGTAAGTACATCCTCGAAAAAAACGAAATCCGTATACATATCCACGGTTATCAGCATCGCATTGGTGTTGTTGATGACCGGGTTGTTGGGCCTCATTTTGGTTCATGCAAAAAACCTCTCCAACTATGTCAAGGAAAATATCGTATTGAACATCATTGTCAACGAAGGGGTAAGTGAAGGGGATGTTTTGGCCATGCAGAAAGACATTAACGCCGATGAATACGTGTTGCGCTCGCAATACATCAGCAAGGAACTGGCGGCCAAGAACCTCTCGCAAGAGCTGGGTGAAGACTTCGTGGCCTTCCTGGGGCACAATCCCCTATTGTCTTCCATCGATGTTTATTTAAAAGCGGACTATGCCAATACGGATAGCATCGAGACATTTATCAAAAAAATCTCGGCCAACAATATGGTGAAAGAGGTGGTATACCAGGAATCGCTCATCGACATGGTCAACCAGAATATCCGGATTATCGGATTGGTGATCCTTGCATTCACCGCCATCCTGCTCATCATCGCCGTGGCATTGATCAATAACACCATCCGGTTGGCCATTTACTCCCAACGTTTCCTCATCAAGAGCATGCAGATGGTGGGGGCGACCAAAGGGTTTATCAGGCGGCCTTTCTTGGGATATGGTGTCTTGCATGGGCTACTTGGTGCACTCATCGCCATATTGCTATTGCTGCTCACCCTGCACCTGGGCCAACGCGAAGTTCCCGAACTGGTTTTCTTGCGCAATTGGTTTGAATTTATTGTCATATTTATCGTTATTGCCATATTAGGCATCCTGATTTCGGGATTGAGCACGTATTTTGCCGTTAGCAAATACCTCAGGTTAAAATCGAACGAACTGTATAGATAACACGCTTATGTCACAACAGAAAAAAACACCGTCTTCACAAAAGGCATCGTTTGTATTCGGGAAACGGAACTACCAATTGTTTTTACTCAGCATCGCGGTGGTTGCACTCGGCTTCATCCTGATGATGGGCACCGAAGACATTTACAGTTTCACCAAAATCACCCTTGCCCCCTTTGTCGTGGTGGCCGGCTTTGCACTGGGAGTTGTAGCGATTTTGATAAAACCTAAAAATTCCAACAACGGTTAATGGCTGAAATCGTCAAAGCGTTAATCGTTGGGATTGTCCAGGGATTAACGGAATTTCTTCCCGTTTCGTCAAGCGGTCATATTGTTATTGCGCAGGAAATACTTGGCCTGAAATACAGCGACGAGGACAACCTCCTTTTTGCCATCGTCCTCCATTTTGCCACCGCATTGAGCACGATCGTGGTTTTCCGACGGGATATCGGGCAGATTTTCAAAGGCCTATTCCAATTTAAATGGAACGAGGAGTTCCGCTTTGCACTCATGGTCGTGCTGTCGATGATTCCAGCGGCGCTGGTCGGTATCTTCTTGAAAGACACCTTGGAAGAGCTTTTCTCAAACCTGCGATTGGTGGGCTTTATGCTGCTGATTACGGCAATCCTGCTATACTTTGCCGATAAGGCAAAAAAAACCGGCAAGGATATCAGTTTCAAGGATGCGTTCGTTATCGGCGTTGCCCAAGCCTTTGCCGCGCTTTTTCCGGGTATCTCCCGTTCAGGTTCTACCATTGCGACATCCATCCTATTAGGTGATGACAAATCAAAAGCTGCACGTTTCTCTTTCTTAATGGTTTTGCCACTGATCCTGGGCGCCACACTCAAGATGTACCTTGATGCCAATGGCTCCGAAGAAGTATCTCGACAAGCACAATTTGAATTGCTGCCCGTACTAGTAGGGTTTTGTGCAGCATTTCTTTCGGGTCTGTTTGCCTGTCGGTGGATGATCGCCTTTGTAAAGAAAGCCAAGCTTACCTATTTTTCCATCTACTGCACCATCGTCGGCCTATTTGTAATTATCTATACATTTGTCGCTTGATGACCCCACAGGATGAATACCAAGAAGGCAAAGTACTAATGATCGACAAACCGATCGGTTGGACGTCTTTCCAAGTGGTCAATAAGGTAAAACGAACATTGATCAAGCATTTCGGTCTCCCAAAAAGATTCAAGATCGGCCACGCAGGCACACTGGATCCCTTGGCTACGGGCCTGCTTATCCTATGCACAGGGAAGTTCACGAAACGGATCGAGGAATTTCAGGCACAACAAAAAGAATATACAGGAACCATCACCTTAGGCGCGACCACGCCATCATACGACCTGGAGCATGAAATAGATGAGCGATTTGACATCTCTGCCATCACCCGCGAACAGATTTTGCAAACAGCGGCTGCTTTTGTGGGGCAAATCGAACAGGTACCTCCCGCACATTCGGCCGTGAAAATGGACGGCGAACGTGTCTACGAAAAAGCGCGACGCGGAGAAGCTGTAACCGTCAAATCACGCTTGGTAGACATCTATGAATTTGAAGTGACCGACATTTCCCTGCCACACGTTTCCTTTCGGGTTACCTGCAGCAAAGGCACCTATATCCGTTCGCTCGCCCACGACTTTGGCAGGGCAATGGACAATGGGGCGCACCTCAGCAGTTTACGGAGAACGAAGAGCGGCGATTTCCGTGTGGAAGATGCCTGGCAACTGGACGACTTGGTGGCACATATCCTACAAACCGTCCATTAAAGCCATGCGTGGTTTCCATAAGCCTGCGAAAACCGTTACCTTTGCACAAACAATTTCTTGATGAAGATATATCGGAGCATCGAAGATTTCATTCCCTTAGACAATGCGGTGGTCACCATCGGTACATTTGACGGTGTACACGTGGGGCACCAAAAAATACTCAGTTCGCTAAAAGAATGCGCCCAAAATATCAACGGCGAAACGGTATTACTGACCTTTTTCCCGCACCCTCGAATGATCTTGCATCCCGAAGACGACAGCCTAAGGCTTATCAGCGATATCGAGGAGAAAGTGCAGTTACTAGCCAATGCGGGCATAGACCACCTCATCATTACTCCATTCACCCGTGACTTTTCTAACCAATCGCCCGAAGAATATATCCGGGAAGTATTGGTAAGCAAGATCGGCACCAAGAAAATCGTCATCGGCTATGACCATTGCTTTGGAAAAGACCGCAAAGGGTCGCTCAAGGATTTGCGCTACCACGCCGAAATATACGGATACACGGTAGAGCAGATTCCGGAACAAGACATCAATGATGTTGCGGTATCCTCCACCAAAATCCGGGAAGCATTAATCAAGGGCGATATTGAAACGGCGAATAGTTACCTCGGTTATCCGTTTCAACTAACGGGCAAGGTCATCAGGGGCAACCAGCTGGGGCGAGACATCGGCTATCCCACGGCCAATTTGCAGGTGCTGGAAAACTACAAACTGATTCCCGCCTATGGCATATATGCGATAGAAGCCGCCATCATCGAGCCAAAGGAAATCAAAACGGGTCCGTATGTGCCTAACGAACCGACCCGTATTATTAAAGGGATGGGATATATTGGCACACGACCCACGGTTGATGGCATCGGCAGGAGTATCGAAGTGCACCTATTCGATTTCAAAGACGACCTTTACAACAAAACCTTACGTGTAAAATTCCTCCACTTTATCCGGCACGACCAATGGTTCGAAACCATGCAGGAAATGGTTGACCAGATGGTGGTCGATGAAAAACGGGTAAGGGAACTTTTGGAGGTGTAGACGGAAGATCGAAGACGGAAGACGGAAGATCGAAGACGGAAGATCGTACGGCTTTTCATTCTTCTGTCTCCGGTCTTCGCGCCGCCTTAGGCGCTAAAATACGCCCGTACGTTTTTGCCTTCCACCCAATTCATGTATGCCCGATTGACCACTTTATTCCCGCCGGGGGTAGGATAATCGCCTGAAAAATACCAATCTCCCCGATGGTCAGGGCAAGCGGTGTGCAAGTTCTCCAGCGTTTGGTAAATCACCTCCACCTCGGCTTTAATGTGTTTGCCCCGGATAATGGTCGCGATTTCATTCGATATCTCTTCGTCGGTGAAAGGCGCGTAAATCGCCTTAACGTAGTTTTCCACCTGCTCTTTAGGCATCTCCAATGATTCCAAGCATTTGCGGTACACCTCTTCCACGACATCCCCCATCCCTCTTTTATATAACAAGGATACGGCGGCTTCAAAGGCCACAAATTCACCCATACGCGACATATCGATGCCGTAGCAATCCGGATAACGGATCTGGGGCGCAGATGATACGATAATGATTTTTTTGGGGTTCAGGCGGTCGAGGATCGTCAGAATACTTTGTTTGAGCGTCGTTCCCCTCACGATGGAGTCATCGACCGCCACAATGGTGTCTTCATGGTCCTTGACAACACCATAAGTGGTATCATATACATGTTGCACCATGTCTTGCCGATCGGCATCTTGGGTAATAAACGTACGCAGTTTAGCGTCCTTGATGTTCAGTTTCTCGAACCGGGGAGAGATACTCAACATTTCGTCCAATTCTTTGTCGGAAATCTTTTCCTCCCGGTTAAGCAAGGTCTCTTTCTGTAGCGTACGCACGTATTCATTGATACCCTCTTCCAATCCGTAGAAAGCGACCTCCGCGGTATTGGGGATATAGGAGAACACCGTATTCTTGATGTCATAGTTGATAGCGCTCAAGATCTGTGGGCACAACAGCCGCCCGAGGTGCTTGCGTTCCTGATAAATGGCAGCGTCACTGCCCCGCGAAAAATAGATCCGTTCGAACGAACAGGATTTTTTCTCCACCGGCTCCCTAAACATTTCTTCCGTGATGGTGCCGTCTTTTTTGACAATCAATGCATGGCCCGGCTTGATTTCGTTGATGGCTTCGAATTTCACATCAAACGCGGTCTGTATGGCTGGACGCTCGGACGTAACGACGAGGATCTCGTCATTGACATAATAATAGGCTGGTCGAATACCGGCAGGGTCGCGCATCACAAATGCATCGCCATGGCCGCATATCCCGCTGATGGTGTATCCCCCATCCCAGGTCTTCGCTGACTTCCGCAGGATTCGGGCGACATCGAGGTGGTCTGCGATCAGCTCGCTGATGACCATGTTGCTATGCCCGTCTTGTTTAAATCGATCAAATAGCTCCTGGTTTTCCGCATCAAGGAAGTGGCCGATCTTTTCCAACACCGTAACCGTATCTGCTTTTTCCTTGGGATGTTGCCCCAATTCATACAACTGTTCCAACAGTTCGTCGACGTTGGTCATGTTGAAATTACCGGCAATCACCAGGTTACGCGTCATCCAATTGTTCTGCCGCAAAAATGGGTGGCAACTTTCAATGCTATTTTTCCCGTGCGTACCATACCGGAGATGCCCCATCAATACCTCTCCCGTGAAACTCACATTGTCTTTCAACCACTGGCTGTCAGTAAATCGATCAGGGTATGCCCGTTGCACCGCAGCAAACTTCTTCTGCACATATTCGAAGATATCAGCCACCGCATTCGGTGCCATGGACCGGTACCTGCTAATGTAGCGGTTGCCCGGTTTCACGTCCAATTTGATCGTGGCAATACCAGCGCCGTCCTGCCCACGGTTGTGCTGTTTTTCCATCAATAGGTACAGTTTGTTTATGCCATATAAGGCCGTACCATATTTTTCCTGATAATAAGAGAGGGGTTTTAGCAGGCGAATCAGTGCGATACCGCACTCGTGTTTAATAGCGTCACTCATGTTATGTGTTCGAGTGCCGCAAAGATACACAATTTTTGAATAACAATGGCTCCGGTCGGTTTTCTTAATCTAGGTTAAGAGCTCGTCGGCAGCAGACTGGTGTTGCCCCCGGTCACGAAAAACAAGAGAAAGATGGAACGCAGATGACGCTGATGGAGCGGATAAACACTGATTGATGATTGTTTTTTGATGGTCAATCTATCTAACCAGAATCCGGTTATTTGGCTGAAAACAATCCGTGCAAATCCGTTTAGTCCATGTCATCCGCGTTCCGTACCTGATTTAAACCAGCTATAATTTCTCGCCGTGCTGACTAATATCCAATCCCATTTCCTCTTCTTCTGGGGAAACGCGTAATTTGCTAATCAGATCGGTCACTTTTAAAATCACAAACGCCATCACAAAGGTAAAGATGACAGCGCCGACCAGACCGATGACATGCGCCACGAAAAGCCCGGTTTCGCCAAAAAACAAGCCATCTGTTTCCACCGCCTCGTTGATGGTCTTGGTCGCAAAGATACCGGTCAAGATCATGCCGACCATCCCTCCTACACCATGGCTCGGAAAGACATCCAACGTGTCATCCACCCGTGAATGCGTACGCCATTCCACGACCAACCGACTGATGATGGAGGCTACGACACCGATAATCAATGAGTGGGGCACCGTCACGAAACCGGCAGCCGGAGTAATGGCTACTAAACCGACCACCACACCGATACACACGCCCATGGCCGTAGGTTTCTTACCCCGTGCCGCATCAAAAAATATCCATGCCAACGCCGCAGCCCCTGATGCCGTACTGGTCGTGGCCAAGGCCGATGCCGCCAAGTCGCTTGCTCCGAATGCCGAACCGGCGTTGAATCCGAACCAACCAAACCAGAGAAAACCGGTACCCAATATGACATAGGAAATACGTGCCGGATCGTGGCCCCCATTGACGTTCCCTTGCTTGAGGTAAAGTGCCGAGGCCAGTGCGGTAACACCCGCTGACATGTGTACGACCGTACCACCAGCGAAATCAAGCACCCCCATGCCCGCTAATAGGCCATCTGGATGCCAGGTAGCGTGGGCCAATGGCGCATAAATAAAGACGAAAAATAGACAGAGGAACAAAATGTAGGACGTAAACCGAATGCGCTCGGCAAATGCACCCGTGATTAACGCAGGCGTAATAATGGCAAACTTAAGTTGGTACATCGCAAACAACGCAAATGGGATGGTAGGTGCTCCGGGCCAATTCGGGCCGCCCAATACGCCTTCAAACATGAAATAGGTCGTCGGATTACCAATGATACCGCCAATGGATTCACCAAACACCAAACTGAAACCAAACACCACCCAAATCACCGCTACCACGGCCATGCAGATAAAGCTCTGCAGCATGGTGGAAATCACATTCTTTTTCTTGACCATCCCGCCATAAAAAAAAGCTAAGCCAGGAGTCATAATCAATACTAGTGCAGTGGAAGTCAGCATCCATGCAAGATCCGCCGCATCGTACTCGTTATCCCCCTCAATGGGCAAACCGGGATAAAAAAGCGCCAAAAGCACAATAATGATGAGTAAAATAAAAGGAATTGTAGATTTTTTTGATTTCATTTGATAAAAATTGATTAATGATTTTGCTAAAGTAAAAATTAAAATAATAAAATCATATATTTTTATTGATTTTGTTGTAAAAAAATCAATTATTTAAGATAAAAATGTAAAATATTGCAATTTAAATCGCAAAAAATGAATACAAAACATAAAAAATATCCATTTTAAATCAAAAATTCAGCTAAACAGCCACTACCCTGAATTATTCAGCATAAAAAATATCCTTAACCTCTTATTTTCACAACTATTGAAAATGACACGCACGCGAATAGGCAGATGGCGTTAGCCACTAGCATGGATTCCAGTTGTCGCGATTACCCCCGCATACTGTCATAGCCACCACCCACCGAGTACTGCAAATAATCCTACCTTTGTGTAAGCAACTATTGACAGCAGTAGTACGTAGTTGACTATAAAAACAATATTGTAACCCAACAAATCCACCATGACATGAAAATCGTAAAGCTGATACTAATCATCATTGGGATCATCATCGCCATCCCCTTGCTCGTGGCATTATTCGTGAAAAAGGAATACACCATAGAACGGAACATTGTCATTGACAGGCCCGTAGCGGATGTATTTGCATACGTGAGGCTTGCAAAAAACCAGGATCACTACAGCAAATGGATGATGATCGACCCCGGCATGGACAAGGAATTTACCGGCACCGACGGCACCGTGGGCTTCATCTACGCCTGGGATAGTGAAGACAAGAACGCGGGTAAGGGCGAACAGGAGATCATCGCCATCGAAGAGAACCAACGGATCTTATTCGAAGTTCGCTTCGAAAAGCCTTTTGCCGGGGTCGCCCATTCCCCGCTCATTACCGATAGCCTATCGGCTAACCAAACGCGCGTAACCTGGGGAATGACGGGAAAAAGCAACTACCCCTTAAACATCATGAACCTGTTTGTCGACGGCATGCTGGGCGAAGATTTGGAATCAAGCCTGGCGACGCTCAAGGGCATACTCGAAAAACAATAGCTTAACATTCAAATAAAAAGACCATGAAACAACTACTCTTATTGAGCATCGCATTTTTGATTTGCTCATTTACACCCGAAAAGGCACTGTTGCCGACACCGGCCCATTACGACATTGCCCTCACCCAAAACGACAAAGCGTTCTTACTGGATTATTACCAGAAGACCGCAAGTGAGCTGGAAAAAAGCATTGCAGACCTTAGTGAAGCACAACTCCAATTCAAGCCCTCGCCCACCGAATGGTCGGTAAGCCAATGCGTGGAGCACATTATCCTGACGGAAAAGGCCCTCTTTAATATGACCAAGGAAGCATTGGAAAAACCGGCGAACCCTGAGCGGAGAGCAGAAGTGACCGTCACAGACCAGCAGTTGATCGACGGCATCACGGACCGCAGTTACAAGGCTGAAGCACCCGCAGAGCTGGAAGGCGAGGGAATATACACGGACCCGGCAGCAGCTATCCGCGATTTGCAAGCGCAACGAACCGAAATATTGGCTGTTATCGAACAAGCAGATATCGAGGATTTACGCAACCACATTAATGAATCGCCCTTTGGCCCGGTAGATGCCTACCATTCGTTGCTATTCATTGCTGGCCATACCGCGCGGCACACCCTACAGATCGAAGAGGTAAAGGCGAAAGACGATTTTCCCAAGGACTGATTGGGGCTGGTAGACAGCCATGCGCTTCGCTCCTGCCTCGCTGGGGGTCAATACCTGCTGCATGCCTGCTCCACCCCTGCTTCAGTGCTTTTCCGCTTCTTGTCCGCTCGTTCTCCGCTGCTCCTCCGCTTGAGCAGCGGAGGAGCAGCGGAAAAGCACCGAAGGAGCAGCGGAGAATGAGCGGAGAAAGTACATCCTAGTTGCGGGTCGGGTAATACGCAAATACCCAGCGGAACGTAAACGGAGGAAGTGTTGAAAACATAACCTCGTTAATTCCAACACCTTGCCCTGACACCAGCAAACCGACCCCTATTCGCTTACCCATTCCCCCTAAAATTCCGTAAGTTTGTTTTGGATATTTCCAATGCTGGATATTTTAAGGGTAAGCGATGTATTTGATATTTGACACCGAAACAACTGGTCTTCCCAAACGTTGGGATGCCCCCATTACCGATACGGATAATTGGCCGCGTTGTATCCAAATCGCTTGGCAATTGCATGACGCGATGGGCAACCTCATCGAGCATCAGGATTACCTGATTAGACCGGATGGATTCAATATCCCCTACGATGCCGAGCGGATACACGGCATCTCCACCGAATTAGCCGAAGCACGGGGCATCCCCTTGCAAGAGGCACTTGAAAAATTCAACACCGCGTTATCCAAAGCCAAATTCGTCGTCGGCCAAAATATCGGGTTCGACATCAATATCATGGGGTGCGAATTCCATCGCATGGATATGGCATCGCCGATGGCCAGTATGCCCATATTGGATACCTGTACGGAAGTCACCGCCGAGCTGCTCAAAATACCCGGTGGCCGTGGAGGTCGGTACAAGCTACCCACCCTTACCGAACTGCACCAATACCTCTTTGGTGTACCGTTTGCCGAGGCCCATAATGCCACCGCTGACGTAGAGGCCACTACCCGATGCTTCCTCGAGCTGATCAAACGGGAGGTGTTTACCGCCGAAGAACTGCAGACCGATGTGGGTTACTTCGTGGAATTCAGGAACCATAACTCCCAGCCGATAGCCCCCATCGGGCTTACACACATCAACCTCAAAGCGGCGTCTGACGAAATCCGCAAACGCCAGCAGCAGACGGACATCCCCACACAGGACCTGGAGGCCAACAAACGGGATATGGCCAAGGTGGATTTCGTACACCTGCATAACCATACCCAATTCTCCGTACTGCAATCCACCACCTCCATCGGAGACCTGGTGAAAGCGGCCGCAACCCATAAAATGCCCGCCGTGGCCATCACCGACCACGGCAATATGATGGGGGCCTTTCATTTTGTCAGCAACGTACTCAACCATAACAAAGCTGCCAAGGCAAAAAATGAGGCGGCGCTCGAAAACGGCGATACCCCCACAGAAACCATTATCAAGCCCATCGTGGGCTGTGAGTTTTATGTATGTGAAGACCATACGGACAAGTCCCGTAAGGATAACGGATATCAGCTTGTATTCCTGGCCAAAAACAAAAACGGCTATCACAACCTGGCCAAAATGTCGTCTATCGCCTATACCAGGGGGTTTTATTACGTGCCACGGATAGACCGCAGCGTCATCGAACAATACAAAGAAGACGTCATCGTACTATCGGGCAACCTATATGGCGAGATACCCAACAAATTGCTCAACATCGGCGAGAGCCAAGCCGAGGAAGCACTGCTTTGGTGGAAAACGACATTTGGCGATGATTTCTACATCGAGTTGATGCGGCATGGGCAGGAAGACGAAGACCGTGTCAACCAAAGCCTCATTGCCCTAGCCAACAAACATGGCGTTAAGCTCGTCGCCACCAACAACACCTATTATATCAACAAGGAAGATGCGCACGCACACGACATCTTGCTTTGCGTGAAAGATGGCGAAAAACTGGCTACCCCGAAAGGGCGTGGACGTGGCTTCCGCTACGGGCTACCTAACAACGAATACTATTTTAAATCGGGTGAGGAAATGAAAAAGTCCTTTGCCGATCTTCCCGAAGCCATCCTGAACATCCAAGAGATTGTTGAGAAAGTCGAACAATATTCGCTATACCGCGACGTACTGCTCCCCAAATTTGATATTCCTGCGGAATTTCAGGTGGCGGAAGACCAAGCGGACGGCGGCAAACGGGGTGAAAATAAGTACTTGCGCCACCTCACCTATATGGGGGCAGAAAAACGCTATGAAGTCATTACACCGGAAATACGCGAACGGCTGGATTTTGAGTTGAAAACCATCGAAAACACCGGCTATCCGGGTTATTTCCTGATTGTGCAGGATTTTATCGCCGAAGCCCGTAAATTGGATGTATCGGTCGGCCCCGGCCGGGGGTCGGCGGCCGGATCGGCTGTGGCGTATTGCCTTGGCATCACCAATATCGACCCCATCGCTTACGACCTCCTGTTCGAAAGGTTTCTTAATCCCGACCGGATTTCCATGCCCGATATCGATATCGATTTCGATGATGAGGGCCGTGGACGGGTGATGGATTACGTCATCAACAAGTACGGCGCCAATCAGGTCGCCCAAATCATCACGTATGGCACCATGGCGGCCAAATCGTCTATCCGGGATACGGCACGGGTGCTGGACTTGCCGCTGTTTGAAGCCGACAAGATTGCCAAGCTCATCCCCAACCTGAAGCTCAATAAAATCTTTAACATGGATGCTCAAGCGCTCAAAAGCGCATTGCGCGCCGAGGAGCTGGAAAATGTGCAACAGTTGATCACCATGGCCGACGGCACGGGCATGGAAGCGGAAACCATCCGGCAAGCGAAGGTGTTGGAAGGCTCGCTGCGGAATACCGGTATCCACGCGTGTGGGGTAATCATCACGCCAGATGACATTACCAATTTCGTACCGGTGGCTACGGCAAAGGATTCGGAACTTTACGTCACGCAGTTTGACAACTCCGTCGTGGAAAGCGCTGGGTTGCTCAAGATGGACTTCCTGGGCCTGAAAACCCTCACCCTTATCAAGGATACGGTGAAGATCGTCAAGCATCGACACGGTATAGCGCTTAATCCCGACGCGTTCCCGATAGATGACGCGAAGACATACGAACTCTTCCAGCGCGGCGAAACCATTGGCATTTTCCAATACGAGTCGCCCGGCATGCAGAAACACATGAAGAGCCTGAAGCCAACGGTGTTCGGTGACCTGATCGCCATGAATGCCTTATATCGACCGGGGCCGATGGAGTACATTCCGAGCTTCATCAATAGGAAACACGGCGTGGAGCCGATTACTTACGATCTTGACGCCTGTGAGGAATACCTCAAGGAGACTTACGGCATCACGGTTTACCAAGAACAGGTGATGTTGCTCTCCCAAAAATTGGCGGGCTTTACCAAAGGTGAGGCCGATGTGCTTCGTAAGGCCATGGGCAAGAAGCAGAAAGACGTATTGGACAAGATGAAGCCCAAATTCGTCGAGCAAGCCGCTGCCAATGGCCATAATGCCAAAATACTGGAGAAGATTTGGAAGGACTGGGAAGCGTTTGCAAGTTATGCATTCAACAAATCTCACTCCACGTGCTACGCTTGGGTAGCCTACCAAACGGCTTACCTCAAAGCCCACTACCCCGCCGAATACATGGCCGCCGTGCTTTCCAATAACATGAATGACATCAAACAAGTCACGTTCTTCATGGAAGAATGTAAGCGAATGGGCTTACAAGTACTGGGGCCTGACGTCAACGAATCATTCTACAAGTTTACCGTAAATGACCAAGGGGCCGTTCGCTTCGGCATGGGTGCTGTGAAAGGTGTGGGTGCCGGTGCGGTGGAAACCATTGTTCAACACCGCAAAGACAGCCCCTATACCTCCATATTTGACCTGGCACGCCGCATCGACTTGCGCGCAGCCAACAAGAAGGCTTTCGAGAGCCTTGCCTATGCCGGTGGATTCGATTGCTTCCCCGGCACCCACCGCGCGCAGTATTTCCATATAGATGGCGATGGCGGAACCGCGCTGGAAAAAGCGTTGAAATACGGCACCAAGCATAAAGAAAATGAAAATTCGGCACAGGCAAGTTTGTTTGGTGGCAGTAGCGATGTCCAAATCCCTGAACCCAGTTTGCCTTTCTGTGCGGAGTGGGGATTGATCGAAAAACTGAAATACGAAAAGGATGTCATCGGTATTTACCTGACCAGCCATCCGTTGGATAATTATAAATTTGAAATCAACCACTTCTGCCAACACCGTGTACGATTGCTGACCTTAATCGACAAAGCCAAGGGAGCGGAGGTGGATGAGGAAACGCAATCGGAATTCAACAAAATCAAAGGCAAGGAACTCATCATTGGGGGGATGGTCACCGCCGCCAACCATCGCATCACGAAAAACGGCAAGCCTTTCGGCGTGATGGTATTTGAGGATTATTCGGATTCCTATGAAATCGCCTTGTTTGGCGAGGACTATGTAAAACTCAAAGGATACATCAACGAAGGCTATTTCGTGCAGGTGAGGGGAATCGTCCAAGAGCGGTATCGGCAAGTCGGCAACTGGGGGTTCGAAGTCAAAAGCATCCAGTTACTTTCGGATTTGCGGGATAAATTGGCCCGATGTATTACCATACAAATACCGTTACATGAGCTGAACGATAATTTTGTCAGCCGAATCAAGCGGATTGTACACCATAATATGGAGCAGTATGAAAACAAAACGTGCCAACTGAAGTTTGCCGTACGGGATTTTGAGGCTGAAATCAGCTTGGAAATGCCATCGAAAGGCTTGAAAATCAGCCCGAGCAATGACTTTATTGAAGCACTCACGGAGCTGAGCGGAGTCAACTACAAGTTAAATTAATGTCAGATTGTCGGGTTTTGTGCATTGGCAATGAATTTGATGTTTATCTTTGTCGGAAGCTGGAAGACGGAAGACGGAAGTTTGGGAGCTGAGACTTGAAAGATAGAAACATTCAATTAAAATAAGCTGAAGGCCGGAAGCTGATCGCCAAAGGCTGACCAGCATAACTAACTAACATCATGGCATTAGAAATCACAGACAGTAACTTCGATGAAGTGGTATTGAAATCAGAAAAACCCGTATTGGTGGATTTTTGGGCAGAGTGGTGCGGCCCTTGTCGTATGGTCGGCCCCATTGTGGAAGAATTAGCCAAGGAATACGATGGCCAGGCGGTGATCGGCAAGGTCAATGTCGACCACAACCCTGACATCTCCATAAAATATGGCATCCGGAATATCCCGGCATTGTTATTCTTCAAAAACGGGGAAATCGTTGACAAGCAAATCGGTGCCGTACCCAAGTCTATCTTGGCTGACAAATTAGCCAAGCAACTGTAAACAAAACGGTTAACCCCATAAAAAAAAGCGATTATCTCACCATAATCGCTTTTTTTATGGGGCGTCTTTCATCCGTCAGACCCCGTAACGTGGAAGCATTGCTTCTCGTAGTAGTCGTGCAAACACTTACCTACTTTATCGCATTTTTACGTATGTTTGTGGAGCGAAAAGATTATGCTAAAGCAGACACTACAACAGAAGCTATTACAAAAGTTATCCCCTCAGCAAATCCAATTTATCAAGTTGCTGCAGGTGCCTACCGTTTCATTGGATACCCGTATTAAAGAAGAACTGGAGGAAAATCCGGCGTTGGAAGACATCAGCCTGACCAACATGAACGAGCCGGTAGAAGAATATCCCGATAAAGATCCCGATGAAGATAGCTTCAGTGATGATAACAGCGCTGAACTTGACGAGTTTAATGTAGACGATTACCTGCAGGCAGAGGATGTGAGTGATTATAATGGAAGTCAAGGCGGCAATGGCGACGACGAGGATGACCGCAAGGAAATCCCCATAGCTATCCAAAATTCATTCTTCGAAAACTTACAGCAACAACTAGACCTGTTGGCACTATCAGACAAGGATTTTCTGATTGGGCAACAGATCATCGGCAGCCTGGATGACGATGGTTACCTGCGGCGCCCCATTTCGTCCCTCATCGACGACCTTGCTTTTTCACAAAATGTCATCGCCGAGGAACCTGAAGTGGAAGACATGCTGAGGATTATCCAGGGGTTTGATCCGGCCGGCATTGGTGCACGTAACCTCCAGGAATGCCTGCTTATCCAACTCCGTAAAAAAGACCAGGAAAACTCGATTATCAAAAAAGCCATTGACGTCGTCGAGAACCACCTCGAAGAATTCACCAAGAAGCATTATGATAAGCTGGAACGCTCGCTGAGCATCAATTCGGACGAATTGAAAGAGATCGTCAACGAGATCCTGAAACTCAACCCCAAACCCGGTGATTCGGGTGCCGTGGCGGGGAAGCAACTGCATATCATTCCCGACTTCCACATCACGAACAATGACGGGGTACTGCACCTGACGCTCAATGCCCGTAACGCACCGGAACTGCGCGTCAGCAGGTCGTACCAAGAAATGTTTGACCATTACGACAAGGCCGTGCAAAAGGACAAGAAGATGAAGGAGGCGGTACAGTTCGTGAAGCAAAAACTCGACTCGGCTAAATGGTTTATCGATGCCATCAAACAACGGCAGCAAACGCTTTTGAAAACGATGAATGCCATTATGAATTACCAATACGAGTATTTCCTCACGGCAGACGAACGCAAACTGAAACCGATGATCCTAAAAGATATTGCCGACCGGATCGACATGGACATCTCTACGGTATCACGTGTGGCCAACTCCAAGTATGTGCAAACCGAGTTTGGCACATTCCTACTTAAATCATTCTTTTCGGAAGCCATACAAACCGATAGCGGAGAGGAAGTATCTAATAAAGAAGTAAAGAAAATATTGGAAGAGTGTATCTCTACCGAGAATAAACGGAAACCATTGGCAGATGAGAAGCTTACAGAAATATTGAAAGAGAAGGGATACACCATTGCGCGCCGTACGGTTGCAAAGTACCGGGAAGCCATGGGCATACCCGTGGCCCGACTGCGGAAACAATTGTGATGGTGGAGTGTTTATGTGAGTTAGGTGGGTGGAGTAATTTAATGAGTAACCAGCATGATTAAAAAACAAATAAATCTTATCATTATGAAACACTTGATTATCCCAGTCTCTTTTGCCGTCGCGCTAATGGGTTGTACCGGCAACCAAGGTAACGACTCCACTGAAACACCGGTCACTCCGGAGCTCACTTTTTCTTGGAAAACAGACACCCTATTCACAGGTTCTGAGTCAACGTTATATGACCCCTCCGGTGATGTTATTTATGTATCATCCGGCAACACCAATTCCGGCGAAAAGGATAATGACGGGTTCATCTCTGTCATCAATACAGATGGCACCGTTCGCGACCTCAAATGGGTGGAAGGTGACCTACATGCGCCAAAGGGAATGGCCATACTCCAAGGCAAACTATATGTCACCGATATTGACGCGGTAAAAGTAATCGACCTGGCTTCCGCTACCATCGAAAAAGTCATTCCCGTGGAAAACGCCGTCTTCCTGAACGACGTGGCTACCGATGGGCAGCAGATCTATTTCTCCGATATGCGGGCAAACACGATTTATGCGCTCACAACCGACGGCGATTACACAGCGATCGTGACCGACGCCCCCAATGTCAATGGACTCGAACACTATGACGGCCACCTTTATGCACTAGATAAGGATGGACTGAAGAAATTCAGCGATGACGGCAATTATACCCAAGAACTGATTAATGCCGAAGTGACCGGAGGCGATGGCTTGGTTATCCTTAACGATTCTACATTTGTGGCGAGCAGATGGCACGGCGAGATTTTCCTTGTCCGGGGTAATGAAACCACCGTGATACTCAATACGCAAGCGGAAAAGTCCAATACCGCGGATATCGGTTTTGTGCCGGGGAAAAACCTGGTTATCGTTCCTACTTTCCTCAAAAACGAAGTAGCCGCCTACGAACTTTCCTATTGATTCACCCAATAAGTAATACAAAAAAACCTCGCAAGTTTTGAAACTTAGCGAGGTTTTTTCATGTTATAATAAGTAGTACCTTTGCTGCTATTAAATACAGTGTATCATGACCAAAGTAAAAATTGGCACCGTACAAATGAGCTGCGTAGCTGACAAGGCTGCCAATCTTGCCAAAGCCGTAGAGCAGGTTCGAGTGGCGGCAGCAAAAGGTGCGCAAATCATCTGTTTGCAAGAGCTGTTCACATCGCTTTATTTCTGCGATGTAGAGGATTACGACAATTTTGAATTGGCCGAAGCCATTCCGGGCCCTTCGACGGAAACCCTGCAAGCAGTGGCAGCTGAATTAGATGTGGTCATCATTGCTTCGTTATTCGAGAAGCGGGCCCAAGGCCTATACCATAACACCACCGCAGTGATCGATGCCGATGGTGCCTATCTCGGAAAATACCGGAAAATGCATATTCCGGACGATCCCGCATATTATGAGAAATTTTACTTTACGCCCGGTGATTTGGGCTATAAGGTATTCAAGACCAAATTCGCAACCATCGGTGTATTGATCTGCTGGGACCAGTGGTATCCGGAAGCTGCGCGCATCACGGCGTTGATGGGGGCTGAGGTCTTGTTCTTCCCTACTGCCATTGGTTGGGCGACCGATCAGGACGAGGAGACCAACCAAGATCAGTACAATGCTTGGCAAACCATCCAGCGCAGCCATTCGGTGGCCAACGGCCTACCTGTGGTAAGTGTAAACCGTGTGGGTTATGAGCAGGATGGGGCCATGAAGTTCTGGGGAGGCAGTTTCGTGACCAATCCGCAGGGCAAACTGCTCTATTTGGGTTCCCACGACGCCGAAGAAACCGAAGTCACCGAAATAGACCTGTCACAATCCGACTACTTCCGCAAGCATTGGCCTTTCCTCCGTGATCGGCGCATTGACAGTTATTCTCCCATCACTAAGCGGTTTATTGATGAGTAGTTTAGTCCGAAAGTCCGAAAGTCAGGAAGACGGAAAGACGGGAAGTCCGAAAGAACTCGGGTACTTCTTCCCTGCGGAATGGCATCAGCACCGGGCTACCTGGTTGAGCTGGCCACATAAGGAAGCAAGCTGGCCGGGCAAACTCGACACCGTATACCAGCCTTATAGCCAGTTCATCAAGGAAGTATCTCGTGGCGAACAGGTATGCATCAATGTGCTAGATGCGGAGATGGAGGCTTTTGCTACCCAGCACCTCGTTGAGGCTGGCGTAGATTTATCTGCCATTCGTTTTTACCATCACCCGACCAATGATGCGTGGTGCCGGGATCATGGCCCCGCATTTCTCATTAATCCCGACGCCGACATCAAGAAAGTCATCATCGATTGGGGGTACAATGCTTGGGGCGACAAATATCCGCCTTATGAACAGGACGACATCATCCCCTCCTTGGTGGGCAAGGCCTTGGATATTCCCGTTTACCATCCCGGCATTGTCATGGAAGGCGGGTCGGTAGACTTCAACGGACAGGGAACCATCCTCACCACTACGGCATGCTTACTGAATAAGAACCGTAACCCTCAGCTGAACCAACACCAAATCGAAGAGTACCTGTGCCGCTATTATGGCGCTTCACAGATCCTATGGCTTGGCGACGGCATCATAGGCGACGACACCGATGGGCATATCGATGACATCACACGCTTTGTCAATGAAGACACGGTAGTGACAGTAGTGGAAGAAAACATATCCGACGAAAATTACCCTATCCTCCAGGAAAACCTACAGTTGCTGAAAACCATGCGCCTGACGAACGGCAAACCGCTCAACATCATCGAGCTGCCCATGCCAAAGCCCGTTGTCTATGACGGCCAACGGCTTCCGGCATCCTACGCTAATTTTTACATTGCCAATGCCGCGGTGGTAGTGCCCACTTATCGGGACGAAAAAAATGACCAAAAAGCGCTTGACGTCCTTGGTGCTTGTTTCCCAGACAGGAAGGTGGTCGGCATCGATAGTACAGACGTCATATGGGGGTTGGGCAGTTGGCATTGTTTAAGCCAGCAAGAGCCATTGTGCTTGTAAACTAACCAAAAATTAACCATTTATTAACATTAGAAAAACAATACAATAATGTTACTGCCAGATATTCGTAACCTTAATTTAACTATTAAATAACATGAATTATCGGTTATACATTGTTTTCGCGGTATTACTATCCGTAGTCGGGATACAAGGGGCATTTGCCCAACGGCAAACTGACGAGCGCCCCACCATAGAGGATTTTAAAGGCATCCAATACACCGGAGACGACTCGACCTTTTATATCAACTTCAGGTTTCGGATGCAAAACCGGCTGAAATACACGACAAGCAGCGGCACGACGCTTGGTTCCGGTGATTTCGAAGCCCGCATTCGCAGGTTGCGCCTACGCATGGACGGATACATCTATAATCCAAAGCTGGCTTACAGCATACAATTGGGGTTTACACGGGGTGATCAGGACTACGATGATACCGATGTTCCGAATATCGTTCGCGATGCCGTGATCTTCTATAACTTTAGTGACGATTTCTACATCGCATTTGGCCAGAATAAATTGCCCGGCAACCGACAGCGGGTCAATTCGTCGGGTGAATTGCAATTTGCGGAGCGGTCCCTGGTCAACTCCCTCTTTAATATCGACCGTGATTTCGGAATCAAGGCGTATTACTCTCCAACATTGGGATCCGTTCCCGTCCATTTCAAAGGTGCCATCACCACGGGAGAAGGGCGAGTCACGACGGTTACGAATGACGGGTTAGCCTACACTGGGCGCTTGGAGATACTCCCATTGGGCGAATTTACCAATGGCGGTGATTACTACGAAGGTGATCTGGAATATGAGGAAAGCCCCAAATTGGCCATCGGGGCTGGCCATAGCTACAATGATCGTACGACACGGGCCGGCGGGCAAATCGGCAAGTATATCTCGACTCCCGTTACCTTAAAAACCTCCTTTTACGATGCCATATTCAAGTACCGTGGTTGGGCTTACCAAGTCGAGTACATGAAACGCGATACCGACGACCCATTCAGCACAGATGAAGACGGGGAACCGGTCTACGCCTACAAAGGACAGGGTGTCAACCAGCAGTTTTCATACATCTTAAACAAGGAGTCGGGATACGAGTTGGCGGGGCGTTATACGTGGATAAAACCCCATGCGACTATTGCCGCATTTGAACAACAAACGGAAGTGATCGAATTGGGCGTGACCAAATATTTCCGAGCACACCGCCTCAAATTGCAGCTCAACGCCAATTACCTCATCAAAAACGGCAATTATGACACGGGTAATCCCGGCAATAACTGGGGCAGCACATTCCAAATCGAGTTGGGTATTTAGCTTTTAGTTGCTAATTTGCCGATGCGCTGATTCGCAGTTTGCTGAGAGCGAATAAACAAAAGGCAAATAAACGGACAAGCAAATCAGCAAATGAGGAAACATGAGATACTACATTATCGCCGGAGAAGCATCGGGTGACCTACATGGCGCCAATCTGATCCAGGCCCTGAAATCACAAGACCGAGAAGCCGAATTCCGGATAGTTGGCGGAGACCGCATGCAGCAGGCTACCAACCAATCGGCCGTTATCCATACATCCGGATTAGCCTTTATGGGTTTCGTGGAGGTACTGGCAAACATCCGTACCATTACTAAAAACCTCGCCACCGTAAAACGAGATGTGCTAAACTATGCGCCAGATACCTTAATCCTAATCGATTTTCCGGGTTTCAATCTAAAGATTGCCGCGTTTGCCAAGAAACACGGCATCAAGGTATGCTATTACATCTCGCCAAAGGTTTGGGCATGGAATCAGCGACGGGTACTGAAGATCAAGCGTATCGTAGACAAGATGTTCTGCATCCTCCCTTTCGAGGTTGACTTCTACCGGGAATGGGATATGGAAGTCGATTATGTGGGTAACCCACTATTAGATGCGATCGCTGGTCATACCTATAACGAGCGCTTTCTTGAAGAACACCAACTGACTGCCAAACCCATCATCGCGTTATTACCCGGAAGCCGTAAAATGGAGATTAGCAAGTTATTGCCCATCATGTCCAGGTTATCGCTACTCTTTCCGGCCCACCATTGTGTCATTGCGGGAGCCCTTAACCTTACCGAAGCCTACTACCGGCAATATACAGACGGACTAACGCTCCCCATCGTATTTAATGCCACATACGACCTACTCAAACATGCGGAGGCAGCAGTAGTAGCCAGTGGTACCGCCACGTTAGAAACCGCGCTATTACGTGTACCGCAGGTTGTGGTATACAAAGCCAATCCGCTTTCCGTCGCGATCGCGAAGATGCTGATTAACGTCGAATTTATATCCCTGGTCAACCTCATCCTCGACAAACCCGCCGTACTCGAATTGATTCAAAAGGAGTGCACGACGGATAACATCGCCGATGAACTGGATTTGTTGCTCAACAATAGTGAACACCATCGCGATATGCTTAAAAACTATGATTTGCTAGCGGAGAAAATGGGAGATCCCGGAGCCTCAGACCGCACCGCACAACTCGTGGTAGATTTCCTCCAAAAAGGATAATCGCGCATTTTCCCGACCCCTATGTAAAAAATTTACAGTGTCTTATCGTAAACCCAAAACTTTTACTAATTTTATCTACTAAATTAGTAGATTTTATGAAAACACTGTTTCTAGTCATTTTTGCCCTGCATTCTTTTTTTCTCCAGCATGATAAAGAACCTGATGAACGGGGATTTGTAGTCAAAGTCGGCGATATCGCACCCACCGATTTCGACTTGGTATTGCATACGGGTGAAACGGTAACCCTTGAGTCCTTGCGAGGCCAGGTGGTTGTGCTCCAATTTACCGCCAGTTGGTGTGTCGTCTGCCGCAAAGAGATGCCGCATCTAGAAAAAGATGTGCACCAAGCCTTTAAAGACCGTGGTGTAAGGCTTATCGGCGTGGACCGAGACGAGCCATTGGAAATCGTGCAGAAATTCGCCTCAGATTTAAACATTACCTACCCCTTGGCCCTGGATCCAAATGCGGACATTTACGCGCGTTTCGCAGCCAAGAAAAGTGGGGTGACGCGCAATGTGGTCATTGACCAAGAAGGCAAAATCGTGTTCCTTACCCGCTTATTTGACGAGGCAGAATACGAGCAAATGCTGGCTGTCATTGATGGGCTGATTACCGATCAGGGGTAAGGCTTCACCAAGGGTATTCAATCAATCACCAATGGCATACCGGATTCCTCCGACCACATGTTGGAGGAACTCGGGTTCGTCAAACGCTTCTTTGGTATGCCCAAGCGCGGTGTAAAACACCCGCCCACCATCATATTCATGGTACCAAGCAATGGGATGGTATTCGCCCATCTTACCTCCGCTATAGGATGTTTCATCGAGTCGCATCAGCAACTTCACCTCATGGTTAAGGTCTTTAAAATCATACCACTCGTCTTTGCGGTGCCAAACGTCGGGAAGGTGTTCAGTAGCTTGGTGGCCTTTATCCACCACGTGGATGTCAGCGTGTTGTACTTCGGGGTGGCTTAAAAAATAGGCCCCGATCAATTTTCCATACCAAGGCCATTCATACTCGGTGTCAGTGGCCGCGTGGATACCCACAAACCCGTTTCCTGCCTGGATATAGCGTGTGAACGCCCCTTTCTGCTGTTCGTCAAAAATATCACCTGTGGTGCTCAGGAACACGACAGCAGCATATTGCTTTAGGTTATCGTCCGTAAACAACGTGGCATCCTCCGAGTGGACGACATCAAAACCATGCACCTTACCGAGGGCGATGATGGTTTCTGCACCCTTTTCAATGTTGTCGTGCCGGAAACCGGTGGTCTTGGAAAAGACCAATACCTTTGGTTTCGCGTAGGCGCTCATGCCCAGTACGACAATGCTTAAGAGCAATACTGTGCTGTATCCTACTTTCTTCATTTGATTTATCATGTTTTACAAATTGGTTACGCGATTAATTCCCGATAAAAATCAAGACTCTCCCTAATCACTGACTCGTCGACAAACACATCAATGCTACACCGGCCAATTTCACTCAACAATGCGAAGCCAATCCGATCTCCCGCATTTTTCTTGTCATTTTTCATCAGGGCAAGCAGTTGGTCATAGCTTTCGCTGCTATATCGGTAATCGGGGAAGTGCCGACGGAATGTTTGGATGATATCATCCAATTCAGCTTTGGTCAAGCCATTCAGGCGATGGGCCAGATACCCCTCACAAATCATACCCACGGCGATAGCCTCACCATGCAGCAATGGCACAGCATCCTTTGCCAGGGCGTAACTTTCAATGGCATGGCCAATAGTATGGCCAAAATTAAGGGTCTTGCGTAGCCCCTTTTCCAATGGGTCCTGGATAACCACTTCATTTTTGAGGGATACCGAATGCTTGATATGTGTCAAAGACAAATCCCCTGCATCCAACCCTTTCACCGCTTCGTAAAAGTCGCGATCGGAAATCAACCCGTGTTTGATGACCTCGGCAAAACCAGATACAACCTGTCGCCTTCCCAGTGTTTCCAGAAATTTGGTCGAGATAAACACCCCCTTGGGCTGTGCAAAGGTGCCGATAATGTTCTTCACATGGTCCAGGTCTATACCCGTCTTTCCGCCCACCGAGGCGTCAACCTGTGACAGTAACGTGGTGGGCACCTGTATAAAGTCTATCCCTCGCTTAAAGGTAGATGCCGCAAAACCGCCCATGTCTGTCACCACACCACCCCCCAGGTTAATCAGTAAGCTTTTCCGGTCGGCACCGAAGTCAAGCATCATTTTCCAAATCCCCACACAGAAATCGATATTCTTGTTTTCCTCTCCTGGGTCAACTTCGATGACGTCATAACCATCAAATTCGGGCAGCGCCGCCTGCAGCACCGGAAGGCAATGCTCACAGGTATTCCGATCAGTGAGTATCAATACTTTAGCGTATGGTGTTGACGCAATGAAATCAGCCAATGCAGCCAGTGAATTGTCAAAAACAACGTCATACCCGATGCTTGAAATGAATTGTTTATCCGTTTGTGTATGTGTGGCAGGTGCCTGTTCGCCCATATCAATTGTCGTTAGCTGTATCCGTAAATTATCTTGCGTTCATCAATTTCAGTTCAAAGTCTTTCACCCGGTCATAATAAGGGATCGTGGATCTTCGGGCAAATTGTATAAAATTCATGATGACGCTATCTCGTTGATGCTGTGGGATTGCAGGAACCACGTCAACCCCCTGTTCGTCCCATATTTTCAATCCTTTTGTAGCCTTAATCGAATCGGGGAACTGCTGAACATGCATCAACACTGCCGCGTACTTCTGTATGCCCTTGGAATAGGCTGTCAAAGCGGAATTAGCCGCCACGGTATCCGTTTCGACCTGCTCTACTACCGCGCCTTTCCCCTTATTTTCATATGCCTCCACCTCGACGGCCAGCACATACGATTGGCTTGCTTGATCACCGCCCGTTCCGCAAGCGGCTAATGCAACCACCAAAAACAATAGCAGATACTTATACATCATCTATCCTGTTATTTCTACTTTCTGACCGTCAAACTCAACCACATCTCCCGGTCGTACTTTCAGCCGCTTACGATAATCCACTTGGCCATTATACTTCACCAATCCTTCCATCACCACGGCCTGTGCCTGCGCGCCGTGCTCCACCCAATTGAGTACCTTAAGCAATTGAATCAATTGGATGTATTCACCCGTTATTTTAAATGTGGTCATGTTGCAAATGTACTGCTTAATCCGCGGTAAATCAATAACTGGATCAACCTTACGTACCATCCGTTCCCGCCGCAGGTCTCTTACCGATTGATTCTCGAATCTTGTATCTTGTTTCTCGAATCTTGCCGCTCCTATATATTTCTTTTCTCATATCTTATCCCTATTTTTGCGTCATAAATTATACACCTCAATGTCTCAGCAAACGCATCAACGCAGCGAACTTTCATTTGAAAACACCGAAATCGCTTTCAGGAGCAAAAACAACAAAGATTTAAACAGAGCGTATTGGCTATTCAAAATTATAGCTAGTAATTTCCTGACCAAAATCGGCCCTCCGATCACCAACTTCGCACTCAACATCAGGTTGCCGATTGCGGGGATTATTCGAAATACCATCTTCAAACATTTCTGTGGCGGGGAATCCATCGAAGGATGTGCCGAGGCCATCCACAGCCTAGCTGCGCAAGGCGTGGGTACCATCCTGGACTACTCCGTCGAAGGTGAAGACTCCGAAAAGGTCTTTGACGAGACCTGCGAGGAAATATTGCGTACGGTGGCGTATGCGCGAGGCAATGACAACATCCCATTCTCTGTATTCAAGCCTACCGGGTTGGGGCGTTTTGACCTATTTGTCAAGATCAACGCCAAGCAACCCCTTACCCCGGAAGAGGAATCGGAGTACGGGCGTGTAAAACAACGCATCGAACGCATTTGTAGCGCCTGCTACGAAGCGAATGTCAGGGTACTGATCGATGCCGAACACTCTTGGATACAAGATGTCATCGATGATATCGCACGGGACATGATGTCAACATATAACCGACAAGCTCCCATTGTGTATAACACCTACCAACTATACCGGCATGACAAACTAGCCGCGCTAAAGGCCGACTATTACCTGGCCGAAACCGCTGGGTTTTTCCTCGGCGCCAAGTTGGTGCGTGGCGCTTACATGGAAATCGAACGCAAACGGGCGGATAAAATGGAATACCCCTCTCCAATCCAACCGGATAAAGCGGCTTCGGATCGGGATTATGACTTAGCAGTACATTTCTGCCTCGACCAGCTCGATCGCATAGCATTTATGGCCGGCACCCACAATGAGGCAAGCAGCAAATCATTGGCGGAAGAGATGGACAAACGCCAACTCCCCCACGATCATCCGCATATTTATTTTGCCCAGTTGCTTGGCATGAGCGACAATTTAAGCTTCAACTTGGCCGAAGCAGGCTACAATGTCGCCAAGTACATGCCCTATGGACCGGTCAAGGCGGTGATGCCTTATCTATTCAGAAGGGCACAGGAAAACACATCCGTTGCCGGGCAAACCGGCAGGGAACTATCGCTTATCACCAAAGAGAAAAAAAGGAGACAATCTACCTCATGACATTATCTACCCTTACCCAGCACGACAAACTCAACACACTCACCCGAATTAGCCACCAAAAGGACTATAAAGCATTCCTATACGATTGTGACGGAACGCTTGCCGACAACATGCACGCACACAAGGCGGCTTACCGAGAGGCGGCAGTGCGCTATGGCATCACACTGGATACGACGATCATTGACGAATTAGCGGGATGGCCCACGGCATTGATCGCGAAAGAGATCAATAAGCGGTACCATACGGATATTCCTCCGCAGGAATTTGCTTCCTTGAAGTCCTCGATATTTTTCGATCGGTATATTTCGGAAACCATTCCGGTGGATTTTGTTGTACAACACTTAAAAAACCACCTTGATATTGTTCGGATAGGCGTTGTTTCTGGTGGCAGCCGAAAAACGGTAACACGGACATTGACCGTCATCGGTTTGATTGACATGATCGAAACATTGGTCTGTGCAGACGACACACCGAAGGGTAAGCCTTACGCCGACCCCTTTTTGGCAGCTGCCCAAGCGCTTTCAGTGGCACCACAGGATTGTTTGGTGTTTGAAGACGGTAATCCGGGCGTACAGGGCGCCATCGCCGCTGGCATGGATTGGGTCCGGATTGATGAGCTATAAGTAAGAGGAGCCCTTTTTGGGCTCCTCTTACGCCTGTTATGTTGTTTTTATTTTTGCAATACCCCAGTGGCTTCCAGCATCAATTGATGCATGTCGGTATTGCGGACAAATGGTTTCAACAACTCCTTGCCTACCCCATAAGCCGCGATTTCCACATGGTCACCTGAATGGTTCGTTCCCGCCCAGCTAACACCGGTATGCCGCCGTTGGATATCCGCTAGATCGGCAAACGGCAGCCGATAGGGGTTATACAGGCCATCCTCATTTCGATCGGTCACATAGTGCGACAATAGCCGGATCGCATCATCGGCCTTGATGGCGATGCCCTGTGCATGCTCGATGCGTTCGATCACCTGCCTCGCCGTAAAATCCCTGTCTATCCCCTGCAGTACCCAATCATTCGTATGCTTAAAACCAAAGACCCGTTCAAAGTCTTTCGTTCCGCCGAAAAGCCCGGGATTGGCATTGCCGTGATCGGTGGTCACGATGACCAAGGTATCCCCATCGGCCTCTGCAAACGCGATGACCGCGGCCAGGGCTTCATCAAACGCCAATTGGTCATACAATAACCCGCCAACGTCATTGGCATGTGCCGCCCAATCCACTTTACCTCCCTCCACTTGCAATACAAAACCGTGGCGATTTTTATTCAAATGCCGGATGGCTGTTCCCACCATTTCGGCTAGTGAAGGTGTTTCCTTTTTCAACGTTTCATCGTTTTCCCGATCCAGCGCATAGGGCAGCCCGTCTTGATAGAATACACCTAAAATCGGCGCTTCCTTACCCCCCGAGTCGATGGCTAGCATTTCATCTCGCGTTTTGGCCACCTGGAAACCGCTGGCGGCAAATTTCCCGAAAACGTCTACCTTATCCGCTCGTTTATCAGCACTGAAAAATTCTGTACCGCCGCCCATCATCACATCGAAACGCAAATCATGGTACATCAATGCGATTTCGGGTTGAGCCGAACGGCTTTCACTGTTCACGCAAAAGCCAGCGGGCGTGGCGTGGGTGATGGGCACCGTAGTCACGCATCCTACCGCTTTGCCCGCTGCCTTGAATTTCTGCAAAATAGGGGTCGGCCTGCTTCCATCAGGCGCCACATTGAGTACGCCGTTATTGACACGGACGCCACCACCCCAAGAAGAACTTGCCGCAGACGAATCAGTAACCAAGCTATTAGCGGATGCCGTATCCATCAGCCCCCTAGCAGCTTCATGCTGGTGGTATAGCGAAATCCATTGGCACAATCGGCCATCCCGGCGTTCGCTTAACATATTGGCCATACTCAATGTACCAATACTCATCCCATCACTCACCATAAAAATGATATTCTTAGCTTTTTTTGCCGAAGATAAGCCCGGTATGGAGCCATTTACCCCAGCAATGGATTTGAAGGGCGACAACATGGTAGCACCCGCGGCTGCAAAAGCCGTGTTCCTAAAAAAATCTCTACGTTTCATTGATTAAATTATCGCTTTAAAAATTAATGGGTTAGCCAAAATCACCTTTGTGAGATGAGGTTTGCCTTAATCCCCTAAAAATAGGAAATTTAGATCAAATGAATATGAAGCTATTGTGAATAAACGATAAAATTGCGGTAGGGGGCACTCATGGAGGCATGCACGTTGGGGAACCGATTTTAATGCTGTATCCTTCCAAAGGCCATTTCAATGGTGGTGTATAAATCATCCGCTTTAAACGGTTTGACCAAGTAACCTAGCGGCCGGGTGGCCTTGGCTGTATTCACTGTATATTGATCAGCATGGGAGGTCAGGAAAATAAACGGTATGTGGCAACTGCGATTAAGCGCATGGGCCAAATCAATGCCCGTCTCATCGCCCTGGAGAAGAATATCCAACAAAATCAAATCCGGTTTGACTAACGTGATATTGGCCAACGCCTCCCGGTAACTGGCCGCAATTCCGCTAACCTTGTAACCTAGATCCTCTAACATATGCCGCAGGTCCAATGTAATGATCATTTGGTCTTCGACAATATAAATACTTTTCATCCCCATTTCTTTTTTATTCCGACTACCCTTTGAATCGGATGTTATACATGGAAAATTCTCCAAATGTATAATTGATCATGCCGGCTAATTGCTGGGTCAACGAATGGATTAACTTGAAACCAAGCGTATCATTGGTTTGATTGATTTTCGTGGCCGGTATGCCCACGCCATTATCTTTGAAAACAAGCTCATAATCTTTCCCGCCATCACTCCTGATATCCACATATATTTCACCCTCATTGCGACCAACAAAGGCATATTTCAAAGAGTTAGTGATTAACTCGGTCAGTATCAACCCCAACGGGATAGCCGTATCGATATCCAAGGATACCCCACCGGCGTCCACCTTAAACTTCACATGCTTGTTGTTGACATTATAGATGCTCATGAGGTGGACACCGAGCTGCTCGATGTAATCCTGAATATTTAACTTATTGATACTTTGCTGTTGGTACAGCTTGTTATGGATCAGCGCAATGGAGTTGATGCGGCTCCGGCTCTCCTTCATCATTTCAATCACCTCGTGGTTAGTCGTTTTACGCGATTGAAGGCTGAGCAGGCTATTAATAATCTGGAGGTTGTTTTTAACCCGGTGGTGTATTTCTCGTAAAAGCAGTTCATTTTGTCGGTTTGCCTGCTTCAACACCTCATTCTGAACGGATATTTCGGCATTCTTTATGGCTACGCGGTGTGCCAATTTATCTTTCTCCCTGAAATGGAAATATAAAATACCCAATATGGCAAGCAATACCACAATACCGGCAACCAAACCATATCGCTGGTATATCGTGTTAGAAAGCCGCAGCTCCTGCTCACGGATTTGCCGTTCAAATTTTTCCAGTTTGTAATTTTCACTCATTTCCGTGCCCTGCCCGATATAATGGGCCGCATAGATGCTATCCTTCTTAAATTCATAGTCGTCAAACAGGCTGTCTGCCCCACGAAAATCACCTAACGCATAGCGTGATTTGAATTGCAGTGACTGAATACGATGCCAATCGTCTTGGCTACCGTTTTCGCCCATTCGAGCATACAATTGCTCGGCAACATCCAATGCAGCACGGTAATCACCGGCATAATACAAGGCCTTCCCCTGCAACAATCGATAATCCACTTCCAATCGGTCATGGGTCGCCGTGTCTAACAATTGGTCCACCTGATCCAACACACCGAGTAGTTGTGTGTTGTCTTGCATCTTGTCATACACCTCTCCTGATAGAAGTAGAGCTTTCAGGCGCCCATTCTTATTTGACGACCGATCATATTCTTGTTGTGCTTGGCGGCTGTACTGCAGCGCTTTTTCGAAATTCCGTTGCTGGCCATGGCTGATCCCATATTGGAGGTAAACATCACCCAAGGTATGCTGGTATGGCATTTCTACGGCATATTTCTCTACACCGTCAAGCATCGCGAGGGCTTCCTTATAATCCATGGAAATCCGATTGTGGTAGGCCGCGAGTTGGATACTCAACGCGATCTGGCTAGCGAGATTCCCCTCCTCTTCAGCCACCCGCAAACCGTCAAGGAAACGCTGTAGTGCGGTATAATGCCGGCCCTCCCCCATATAAATTTCCCCTAATCGCCGATAACAGTCGGGCAGGTTGTCTAAAAAATTTCCCTGTACATACAGTGACACCGCTTTTTCGAAATACCTGGCGGCAATGCTCCATTCACCTTTATATTCGTATATGCACCCGGTATAGTAGTAGCCATCGGCCACTCCTTGGTCATAGGCGATATCGATTGACATTTTCCAGGCTTTATTGATGAAATCATCCGATTTTTTCAGGTTGTCTTTCAACGACAAAAAGGCATCCTTATACCAGTCGTTGATGATGGCGGTATCCTTGCGCGCTAACGGCCCCTGAGATTGGGAGGCATGGATGAACACGCCAAAGAAGGCTGTTAAACACGCTAGCAAACAAAATCGTATACACCTATTTTTCATAACCACAGGGTTGAACAACACGTACTTCGCTTCCCGTCATCGTCACTGGCACAAGCGCATCAGCCAGCCATCCGCACAAATTCGATTACTCCTTTTGGTGGTATCCCGAATGCACAGTTGAAATGATTTATCCGCGATGTGCCTATTCGGGTTTCCCGCATACCAAATCGAAACCACCTATTGCCAGCAGGCACGGTTGTTTCGTCAATAACATAAAAAAATAGGCAGATTCTAGGTATCTATCTTGGCAATATGGAGTAACACTGCGCCTATTGTAACTTTTCAAAAGTAAGTGTTATTCTCTGAATAATCAAAATTTATGGCGTTAAATAATTGTGATAAAAACAAAAAGGCAGCTGGCCCATCTTCCAGACCATCGACCAATGATAAGCTACCACCGATCAGCGACGGTTAGGCCTTGATTGCAAAAAACACCTGACTGCCTAAAACCCGGTGATGATGCGAATCCCACCATTGGTGAAATTCATATCTTCCCTGGACAGGCTTCCTATGGGGAGTTTGAAATAGGGCTCTACCGACAATTGGAGTTTGCGGGATAACGGCATCGTCCGCCCTAACGAAAAATTCACGAAGCCAGTATAGCCGCGACCTTCCAACGGCTCTTGGGCAGCCCGCTCTGCTGAATATACCGCCCGTACCGAAGACTCCAAATCTTTATATCCGCCACTGTTACTGCCAAATGTCGGCTGGTTAATACGGTCTACGTAATGGTTGGTCCGCTGCTCGTTCAGGATGGTCAAAAAGGATACCCCTACTGATGTATAAAAGCGCGTTGTCACATGGTACTTCAAATCCAGTGGCACATCCATTGCCAGCACACTGCTGGTCACCGAAGTGACTTCTCGATACGAGGATGATACCCCGTTTGCGAAACCATTGTTGTATGTCGCTGATGCATCCAAATAACGGGCAGACGCATTCCCCCGCTGCTGGTTCTGCGCGACTCCCATCTCACTGATGGACAAGCCCGACCCCAGTGAAAATTTGTCTGATAGTCGATAGGCAACGGCTATCCCTCCCCCGATATTGATCTTTTCGCTCGTCAATGATGGTGAAATAGCCACCCCTAAATCCCATTTCTTCGTTGCACGCGCCACATCGGTGCTTTCATGGGCATATGCGGTATTTGCGGCGTTCCCATCAAACAGCCCATCATGAACGATTTCACCTACTGCTTGTTGCTGACCCGGTGATGTCGCGGGCACCTCGGTATCGGAAACGGGGGGGCTGTCTATTGCATTTGCCGCCAGTAGGCTCGTATGATCCTGCAAGCTGTCAGCCTGTTGGATTTCCGCGGCCGCTGCCACCAAAGACTGTGGTGCCACCTCGGGTTTATCCCCATCGCTAATCTGTATCGCATTCGACACGGATTTGGAAACTGCAGCAACCCGGCCTACCTTACTGACCGGGATCGTTCGGTCGGGTGCAGTCGATAGGGTTGCTACGTCTGGCACCACGGATTCCGCGGGGCGTTCTGTTTCTGCCACTGGCGGTGCAGGAGGCAGTTCCACGTCGTGTTGTGCCAAGTCTATTTTTTCCACACCCTGCCAATCAATCGTCCAAACCCATATGCCTGCCGTGAGTAGCAATACCGCAGCCGCCCAATACGGCCACTGGATCATTCTCCGTTTAGGTGCAATGCCATATTTGGCCGAAAACTGCTCCCAAGCCCCTTCCCGATAGGGTGCGGCATGGTTACGCAGTGTTTCCGCCATGCGTTTTATTAATTCTTTATTTTTCTCTTGCTCGTTCATTTCAACCCTTGAAGCAATCCATTATCTTATCGAAACCCTGCCGTAATTTTTACGGACTCGACATAAAGCTGCCGCAATTTTTTCTTTGCTCGTGTTAAATAAGTTCTAGAGGTACTCTCCGGAATATCCAGCATCGTCGAAACCTCTTCGTGGGAGTATCCCTCTATCTCATACAGGTTAAAAATCGCACGTTGGATTTCCGGCAACCGGGCCAGCAATTTCATGATATCTTCCACATGCAACGCCTCCGACACATCTACCCGCTGCGGCTCGATATCCGCCTCATTTACCTCGTCCAGTACGATCAATTGTTTTTGTCCACGTAAAAAATCAATCGATATATTCACCGCGATCCGCGCCAACCATGCACGGAATGATTTCTCAAACCGATCACCCTCATCCACGCTGTGGAATGTCTCCATCTTATTGAATGCCCTAATGAAACTTTCGTTCGTCAGTTCCTCGGCATCGTATTCGCTTTTTACATAACGCTGTGTAATGGCCCGGACATAACCATAGCAACTTTTATAGATAAATTCCTTACTTCGCTCATCGCCTTTTTGGGCACACCCCCTCACCGCACTCTCCAATGACAGCGCGTATTTTCCCTTCAAGTATCGGACATTAAAACTCACTATGCGGCTACAATACTATTAATCAGCTCGTTATTTACACGCAAATATACGTTCAATTTGCCGGGCATGTAGCCTATCTCAATAAAAAATAAACCCTTGAACCATATTCAACTGCTCTTACCGGTAAAACGTAGCTCCCTGGAAAAGTGCTACACACCGCGCTAATTTTTTCGTGGACGCTTGTTTGCGCACCGTGCCATACGCATAGACAGCCAACGGCAGATGAAAACCGATGGCCGGCGGCCAAAAGCTGATTGTTAATAGCCAATAAAATGCTATTTTTGCCGGATAATATAAAGACTTCAATGAGTACGGCACTATCAGAACAGGAGTTACAACGTCGGCAAGCGCTGGCAGGTCTAGCTGAACTGGGGATAAATCCTTATCCGGCAGCAGCTTTCGAAATCAATGCAACCGCCAAAGACATCCTTGAAAATTACGAACGTGATAAACTGAACTATAAGAACATCAGTATCGCTGGCCGGATGATGAGCCGCCGTGTCATGGGAAGTGCTTCTTTTATTGAATTGCAAGATGCTACCGGGCGGATCCAGGTCTATATAAAACGGGATGACCTCTGCCCCGAAGAGGACAAAACCTTATACAACACCGTTTTTAAAAAACTGTTGGATATTGGTGATTTCGTAGGCATAACGGGTTATGTGTTTACCACCAATTCCGGAGAAATTTCCATCCATGCACAGGCATTTACCTTGTTGGCAAAATCATTGAAACCACTGCCGGTGGTGAAATCTGCTGATGGGAAAACCTTTGATGCGGTCACCGATCCTGAATTTCGCTACCGCCAACGGTACGTAGACTTAGTGGTCAATCCACATGTACGCGATACATTCGTGAAAGTATCCAAAGTAAAAACCGCTATCCGGGAGTTCCTCAACGAACGGGGAGCGTTAGAAGTGGACACGCCGGTGCTGCAAAGCATTCCGGGAGGAGCCGCAGCCAGGCCCTTCATCACGCACCATAATGCATTGGATATCCCGCTTTACCTCCGCATCGCCAACGAGTTATATCTTAAACGACTCATTGTAGGAGGCTACGATTGGGTATACGAATTCAGCCGTAATTTCCGTAATGAGGGCATGGATCGTACGCACAACCCCGAATTCACCGTACTGGAGTTTTATGTGGCCTACAAAGACTACCTCTGGATGATGGAAATCACCGAAAAGCTCTTCGAGCAGGTTGCCATGGCCACCAACGGCAAAACAACCCTGCAAGTGGGCGATCAGGAAATCAACTTCGCGGCACCATATCCACGGGTTAGCATCTATGATGCCATCAAGGAACATACAGGCTTTGAAGTGGATGGATTGGATGAAGTTGGCCTACGGGATGTTTGCAAGCAATTGGGTATTCCGACAGACGAAAGCATGGGCAAGGGCAAGCTCATTGACGAGATTTTCGGGGAGAAATGCGAGCACCACTACATACAGCCGACATTCATCATCGACTATCCGGTAGAAATGAGCCCGTTGACCAAAAAGCATCGCGATAAAGCTGGCTTAGTGGAACGATTTGAATTGATGGTCAATGGCAAGGAACTGGCCAATGCCTATAGCGAATTGAACGACCCTATCGACCAGCGGGCGCGATTTGAGGAACAGCTCAAGCTGATGGAACGTGGCGATGATGAGGCGATGTTTATCGACTATGATTTCCTCCGCGCATTGGAATACGGCATGCCACCAACGGCTGGAATCGGCATCGGCATCGACCGACTGGCCATGTTGATGACGAATCAACAAAGCATACAGGATGTGCTGTTTTTCCCGCAAATGCGGCCTGAAAAGGTGGTGAAACAAGCTAGTATCGGTGATTACCAAGCACAAGGTATACCCGAAGCATGGGTGCCGGTATTGCAGAAAATGGGCTTAACGACCATTGAGGCACTTAAAGCGGCTAACCCCAATAAGGTATTCAACGATTTAGGCGGTTTACGGAAGAAAATGAAACTGGATGTACCGATGCCTTCGAAAGACGAGGTGCTGAAGTGGTTTGATTAGTTTGGAGACAGAAGAGACCGGAGACAGAAGACCGGAGACAGGAGTCGACAGCTACGAGTTCACATTAGTTTGCAGCGCCACAGCGTACAGTTTCATCTGTTTCACCATTGACAGCAATCCATTGGCACGCGTGGGAGAGAGATGCTCCTTTAATCCGATCTGATCGATAAAATACAGCTCACTATCAGCAATTTCTTTCGGGGTATGGCCCGACAATACTTTTACCATCAGGGCCACCAATCCTTTGGTGATGATGGCATCACTGTCTGCCGTAAAAATAACCTGTCCATTTTGATGGTCGGCGTGCAACCAAACCTTCGATTGGCATCCTTTGATCAGGTACTCGTCTTGTTTATACTGTTCGTCAATCAGCGGCAATTCTTTTCCCAATTGGATGATATATTCGTATTTGGCCATCCAATCGTCAAAGAAAGAAAAATCGTCGATAAGTTCGTCTTGTATTTCGTTTATGGTCACTCGATTTTAGATTTACGATTATTGATTTAACAATTCTTTTTTTTAAAGGTATCAATGAACCCTCCTGTGTCGGGTTTTTAGATTTACGATTTTAGATTTTCTCTTATCATACCAGCATAGCAGCGGCTTTCTGCACACCTGCGACCAATGTATCAATGTCGGCTTTGGTATTGTACATGGCAATGGAAGCTCTTACCGTTCCCGGAATACCGAAACGATCCATTAGCGGTTGTGTACAGTGGTGTCCCGTTCGGACGGCGACCCCTAACTTATCCAGTATCACGCCCACGTCATACGGGTGCGTACCATCCACCAGGAATGAAATGACACTCGATTTTTCCTTAGCGTTACCGATGATCCGCAAACCGGGTATTTCGAGCAACCGCTGCGTAGCGTATTCCAGCAATTCATGTTCGTATTCAGCGATCTGTTGCAATCCGATAGCATTGAGGTAATCAATGGCATAAGCCAAGCAGATACCGGCCTCGATATTCGGCGTACCGGCTTCAAACTTGAATGGCAATTCGTTAAAGGTGGTTTTTGTGAATGTCACTTCTTTGATCATATCACCCCCACCCTGGTACGGAGGCATTGCATTGAGCCATTCATCCTTGCCATAGAGTACGCCTACCCCGGTAGGCCCATACATCTTATGCCCCGAAAAAGCCAAGAAATCCACATCCAATGCCTGCACGTCTATCGGGATGTGCTGAATCGCCTGCGCCGCATCCAATAGCACGGGAGCACCTACCGCATGGGCCAACGCGATGATTTCGCGTACCGGGTTAATGGTTCCCAAGGTATTGGACACATACGTCACCGCCACCATCTTGGTTCGCTCGCTAAGCAGTGCACGGTAAGCATCCATATCCAACTCGCCACTGTCACTAATGGGGATTACCTTCAATATCGCCCCCTTTTCCTCGCATAGCATCTGCCAAGGCACAATATTGGAATGGTGTTCCATCGCCGATATCACGATTTCGTCGCCTTCATGGACAAAGGCTCGGCCATAGCAACTCGCTACGAGGTTGATGCTATCCGTTGTGCCTTTTGTGATGATGATTTCGTGCTCGTGGTTGGCATTGATATAAGGCTGTAGCTTACGCCGGGTTACCTCATAAGCATCAGTAGCCAATTGGCTCAAGTGGTGCACACCACGGTGCACATTGCTGTTCAATTGGGTATAGTAGTCGACAATGGCATCGATAACCTGCTTTGGCTTTTGCGTGGTTGCCCCGTTATCCAGGTAAACCAACGGTTTGCCATTTACCGTGCGTGTCAATATCGGGAAGTCTTTCCTAATCCGTTCCACATCAAATCGCTCCAAAACTGCTGTCCGTTCCATAGTATGCAAAGGTACGAGTAATTTATTTATTCCGGCAGTGGGGTCGCGTAAAGTTTCGCCGGCTGGTTCCGTTTACCTTGCTATGCTTTTCGTCGGCCATCGCTCGCCATCTACGTAAAATTTCTGCCACAAACTTGGGTTTTGTCAATTATTTTCAGGAGTTTTATTCGCTTGTTACCCAAATCAAAATTGAATATGATAAAGATTAATTACTTAGCGAGAACACTCCACACCATGAAACCACTTGGCCTGTGTGTGCTCTTTGTATTGGCATTAAACCATGCCCATGCACAACCCCAATGGATGATCCAGGAACAGAAGCTGGATCCATTAGTGGAACAAATCGTGAAAGAAGCCAACGAAAATTCACAACTGAAGGAATTGGCCTTTGAGTTGCTCGACGTGGTGGGTCCTCGCCTGGTCGGCACGCCGCAGATGAAAAACGCGCATGACTGGGCCATCGGGAAGTTTACCGATTGGGGCATCGAATCGCGTTACGAGGAGTTTGGCGAGTGGCGGGGATGGGATCGGGGCATTTCCCATATAGACATGGTGTACCCCCGGGTGAAAACACTTGCTGGCACCCAATTGGCCTGGAGCCCCACCACGGGCGGCAAAGCCGTGGAAGGTGAAGTCATTACGCTCCCTGATGTGCAGGATTCCGTCGCATTCAAAGCCTGGTTGCCCAATGTGAAGGGGAAGTATGTGTTGATTTCAATGCCTCAACCCACCGGAAGACCTGACCATAACTGGGAGGCATTCGCCCGCCCGGAGTCCATCGAAAAAATGAAAAGAGAACGCGATTCATTGACTGTGCGCTGGAATGATAAGATCAGCGCAACGGGGATGTCTGCCAATTCACTGCCCCGCATTTTGGAAGATGCAGGTGCAGCCGGCATTTTATCCAGCTATTGGTCGAGGGAATTCGGATCCAATAAGATCTTCGGTTCACGCACAACAAAGGTTCCCTCACTTGATATTTCATTGGAAGATTACGGTATTCTATACCGTTTGGCTGAAGGCGGGCACAAACCCCGCATCAAAGTAGAAACCGACTCCAAGGATTTGGGAACCGTACCGACATTCAATACCATCGCCGAGATCAAAGGCACGGAAAAACCAGATGAATATGTCATCCTTTCCGCACATTTCGACTCATGGGAAGGCGGCTCTGGGGCGACAGACAATGGCTCCGGCACCATCACCATGATGGAGGTGGCGCGTATCTTGAAGAAGCTGTACCCCAACCCTAAACGAACCATCTTGATCGGTCTTTGGGGAAGTGAGGAACAGGGGCTGAATGGCTCACGTGCTTTTGTATTGGACAATCCCAATATCGTGGAGAAAACACAAGCGGTATTCAACCAAGACAATGGAACGGGAAGGGTCGAGAGCATCAATGGTTCGGGATTCCTACATGCTTATGATTTTATGGGGAGGTGGCTCAGTGCTGCCCCACGGGATATCACCCGAGAAATTAGAACCGATTATCCGGGTTCACCCGGTGGAGGCGGGTCAGACCATGCGTCTTTCATCGCAGCGGGCATCCCTGCATTTATGTTGAGTTCACTTTCCTGGGGCTATGGCACCATTACTTGGCACACCAACTTGGACACGTATGATAAGCTCATCTTCGATGACCTGACATCGAATGTCATCCTCATTGCTACATTGGCTTACCAAGCCAGTGAGGAGCCGGAATTAGTTGATCGCGAAAAGCGCGTCATGCCTTTGGGCAGAGATGGGCAACCTTCGCAGTGGCCGGTCATCCGCCAACCAAGGCGTACGGGTGTTGGGTATTAGCGATCGCGTAACGCAACACGTTTTAAGTTTTCAAGGGTATCCATGCTAGATGGATACCCTTTTTCGGTTTATAGCACACCTGATTACACAAATCAGTCATCTTCGGTCAACGTGGCAAGGAAGCTAACGACATCTCGGATTTCCCGTTTCGAAAGTATTCCCTTCATGTCGAGCATACTGGAGGGCGAAAAGGTTTTTTCCTTGATTTGGCTTTGCGGAATGGCTTGATCTTCTTGCCCTTTCCTGAACTTCACGACGCGCGCATCCTCTCCTTGGAAGATACCTGATACCGTACTGCCATCGGTCAACTCCAAAATCACGATGCCATACCCGGGTGCAATGCGCTTGCTTGGCTCTATCATTGATTCTAGCAACTCCTCGCGCGACAAGCGCCTGCCGACACCGTTAAGCCGAGGGCCTGCATTGCCCCCCCGATCATCATAAGCGTGGCATTTCATGCATTGCGCTTGCTGGTGCTGGAAGAACACATAACGCCCCCTGTTTACGTCTCCCCCTTGTAAAGCACTGGCATAGGAAGCTATTAATTGATTAGGGGAAAACTTACCCCCTATATCCCGATACCTGGCAATCAAAGTTTCCGAATGTGTACTGTCTACCGCTTCACCCAACTCCAGGTATACTTCGGGATCCAACCTACCGGTTTCCATATTATCCAGCAATGTTCCGAAAAGCTGACCGGAGTATGCCACCGGGAGTTTACCCAGTGCGACAATGGCTGCTTGCTTTTCTTCAATCGTTTTGGTAGCAATTACATTTGCCAACAAATCGACCATCGTCTCTTGTGGTATTTGCATGTTTTGCAACAGGTCAAGCCCCGCTACACGTACTGATCTATCCTTGTCAGAAAGCGCATATGTGATTGCTTGTTCTTGCTGTGGAGCCTCCAATGCGACCAAGGTTTTCAAGCACTCCACGCGCATGGACGCTGCCTGATCATGCATCAACCCCGCCAATAACGTTGGCGCGGCGTCCTTGATGGTCAATTTACTTACCGCACGGGCAGCGCTCAACCTCACCGGCAACGCTACCTCATCCAACAAATCGATCAACGCGGATGTCACATGGCGGACGACCATATCGCTATCACGTTCAATCGCCCCTCTGTAACGGCCATCGACCCGATCAAGCACCGAAGGCTTGGCCCACACACCGATCGCATCGATCGCTTCTGCACGCATGGACACCGGCTTACCCCTATCCCCTGCGTAGCGAACCAGGTTTTGCAAATTTGCCTCGTCGCCTACGCGAAGGTTAGCATTGATCACGCGGCGAAGCAACGCTTCATTTGTGAATGTTGTATTCACCAATAGTCCGGCTAAAGCAGGTAGTGCGTCAGGGATAGACAGGTCGTCATTAATGGCCCGTGCCGCTTCAGTCACGATAAACTCATCGGCGTCAGCCAAAAAATCTGCAACACCCGGATGTTCCATCCTCCGGAGGGCCACTACTGCTGCAATCCGAAGTGCACGAGACGGATGGGTTGCCAAGGCAACGATCGGTTCCGCCTTGCCAATACGTGCCAATGCCAGGCTACCGGCATGTCTCAAGTAAGCATCTTCGTCATCATTCGCTTCCAACAACGAGATAAGGGGTTGTATGGCCGGCTCGTAAGCCACCCTGCCCAACGCTTCCGCAGCAAAGAAACGTACCCTGCTATTGGCATCTCCCAATAGCGGAATCAGGGCCTCCCCTGCATCACCGTAGCGAATGTCGCCCAACCATTTTGCCGCTTGCGCCCTGATTTCGGCATCGTCGTCACTTAGCAAGGGCAGCAATCGCGCTGCTTCTTGTCCGTCTGCCCTCGCCAATTGACTGATGCCCCAAATGGCATGTACTCGTGCCAATTGATGGTCTTTTTGTTCGAGTGCTTGTTGGAAAATCGCCATTCCCTTTTTTCCACGCCTCACCAGCTCGAACTGGGCTTTTTGCCGCACGCGCATATCGGCGTGTCGCAGGAGATCGCCGAGTTCGGCCTCTTTGTATTCCCGCAAGTTAGCGGCCAATAGGGCTTTTACTTCTTGCCGGATCGCACTGGAAGCGCCGTCTTGATGGTCAAGTTTCCAGATACGCCCATAATCATGCGTACCCCACCCATCGATCCAGTCGGCCACGTACAATGAGCCGTCCGGCCCGAAATCGAGCCCAGTGGCCAATATCCCTCCTAGCACCTTCTTATGCTCCCCCAGCTCAAAACTGGCACCCTTAGGCTGCAGTTTAAAGCTGTGTATCCCGGAACTGGCCGGGCTACCTACAAATTCCGCCACGAGAAACGTATTTTTATATTCCGGGCCCAATGCCGTACCCGGATTGTAAACAAATCCCGCCGGACCACTGACGAAATTGCTGATACAAGGTGTGATGTAAGCGGCCTGCCCTTCGAAACGGGGTAAATACATCTGTTCATCCATCCATACCTTGTAGCTATTATTGTCTGGATCACGATATTTCCCATACTGCCAATTGCTCCGCCAGCCTGCATCCGAGCCATTGACGATATAGACCAAGCGCTCCCGTTCTCCGGGATGGTCGCCATCGTTATCTTCGCTGATCAGATTGCCGTATTCATCAAACACAAATTGGTGGGTATTACGAAGACCATGTGCAAAGATTTCAAAATCGCTGCCATCTGGGTTGGAACGGGCGATCACCCCACTATTGGGATGCGCCCATCGATGACCATCTTGGTCGGTGCCATTAAAGCCAATGTCCCCGATTTGCCAATAGAGCCGGCCATCTGGCCCCATTTTTACACCAGACATCCCATGTCCACTAAAGCCAATATGAATACCATATCCGTGTGATATCGATGTCTTGGTCTCATAGATACCATCCTTGTTCTTGTCGGTCATCCGCCAAAGGTCGGGGGCCACCGCCACATACAAGTCATCCCCATCAGCAAACACGCCTCCCGCCACATCGGTCACCTCCTCATGGAAATCATCGACCACCAATTGCGCCCGGGTAGCCAGCCCTATGCCATGCACGTCATCCAAGCGGTATACTTTTTCCTTTTCTATGGTCAGGTCGCGCCAATCGTGCGAACCGTCTCCGTTGAGGTCTGCAAGCCATTCGTTCCGGTGGCTGTTTTCAGGCGATAGCTCCTCGCGGAGGAATGCCCGACGGTCTTCGACCGTCTGGAGACTAATGGAAGGAATTTCCCAGTCACGGTGTCCCCGGATATCGAACTCCGAATTATTCTGCCTGTCGGTAGTGGTATAAAACAACCGCCCATGGTCATCCACATCGATCGCAATCGGGGAGATCACCAACGAATCGATTCCCCATAACTTCAATGTCAGCCCGTCAGCTAGTTCGGGCTTAACGGTGGCCTCGACATTGGCTGCCAGTTCCATCACCCGAGTCGAATCCATTTCGGTGATCCGCAAGTCGGCAGGTTGGCGTTGGCAGCTTTGCGATGCCAGTATAATGATGGAAAGAAGCGAGAAGCGTGTTAAAAACGAAGGTGTGATCATGGTTTTTTGTTTCATATTGGCAAATTGAGTTAGTGACCCATTTTTTGACGTGCTAAAAATAGGAATTGTTTCTTAAACAATTAATCAAAATGGCAAGCAATTTGGGCAGAACCAAAAATTAACAACGGATATGGAAGTTGCCATTGCATGAAAGGTCACGAATTAGGTTCCGTAGGGTATCCGAAAAGACACCTACACAGCGACACAGTGGTCAGTCATGGCTGTCAAGGTGATCAATAGTCAGCTATCAGCCGGTGGCTGATAGCTGAAAAAGCCGCCTACGTATCAATCTTGGCGTACTTGGCATTTCGCTCGATAAACTCGCGGCGCGGTGCCACCTCATCGCCCATCAGCATCGAAAAAATCCGATCACATTCTGCTGCGTTTTCAATGGTCACTTGCCTCAACGTGCGCGTTTCGGGGTTCATCGTAGTATCCCACAATTGTTCGGCGTTCATCTCACCAAGACCTTTGTAACGCTGTACATGCACGCTATCTTCTTTGCCCGCACCTTTCAAGCGCTGGATGGCTGCATCCCGCTGGTCATCATTCCATGCATACTGCTGGTCTTTTCCTTTTTTAACCAAATAGAGTGGTGGGGTAGCGATGTATACATAACCGTTTTCGATCAGTTCCTTCATGTACCGGAAGTAGAAGGTAAGGATCAACGTGGTGATGTGCGAACCGTCTACATCGGCATCCGTCATGATGATCACCCGATGATAACGCAGTTTTTCCAAATTTAGCGCTTTGGCATCATCCTCGGTACCGATACTGACGCCCAATGCAGTAAACATGTTCTTGATTTCGTCATTCTCATAGATCTTGTGCTCCATGGCCTTTTCTACGTTCAGGATTTTACCTCGAAGCGGCAGGATGGCCTGGAATTCACGGTCACGGCCCTGCTTGGCCGTTCCCCCGGCGGAGTCACCCTCCACCAGGTATATTTCGCATTTTGCGGGGTCATTATTCGAGCAGTCGGCCAGTTTACCCGGCAACCCGCTACCGCCCATCACGTTTTTGCGTTGCACCATGTCGCGGGCCTTACGGGCCGCTGCGCGGGCTTGTGCCGCAATGATGACCTTTTGGACGATGGTCTTCGCTTCCTTTGGATTTTCTTCTAGGTAAAAGCCCAAAATTTCACCTACCGCCTGGTCTACGGCACCCATCACCTCATTGTTGCCCAACTTGGTTTTCGTCTGCCCTTCAAACTGCGGCTCGGCGACCTTGACGGAAATCACCGCGGTGAGCCCTTCGCGGAAGTCGTCACCTGTTATTTCCACTTTCAGGTTTTTGAGCAAGCCCGATTTATCGGCGTAGGATTTCAACGTCCGTGTAAGCCCCCTACGGAAACCAGCTACGTGTGTACCTCCTTCGATGGTGTTAATGTTATTCACATAGGAATGCACATTTTCCGAATAGGTATCGTTGTATTGCAACGCCAATTCTACCGGAATGCCTTGCTTGATGCCCTCTACATGGATAGGCTCTGGAATGAGTGGCTGGCGGGTTCCATCTAAAAACTTAACAAACTCTTTCAGGCCACCTTCGGAAAAAAACGTATCACTCCGTAGGCTGCCGTCTTCCTGTTCTTCCCGTTCGTCCACCAGGTTCAACCGTACACCTTTATTCAAGAAGGCTAACTCCCGCAGACGGCTAGCCAATGTATCGTAATTATATACCGTAGTGGTGGTAAATATCTCCGGGTCGGGATGGAACGTTACCTTCGTGCCGGTACGTTCGCTATCACCCAATGTCTTCACATCATATTGCGGCTTACCTTGGCGGTATTCCTGCATGAATACCTTGCCTTCGCGGTACACTTCGGCCACCAGCAACGTCGATAGGGCGTTCACACAGGAAACCCCCACACCGTGGAGACCTCCAGAGACCTTGTATGTATCTTTGTCAAACTTACCCCCGGCGTGGAGCACGGTCATGACCAACTCCAATGCTGACTTGTTTTCCTTTTTATTAATGCCCGTGGGAATCCCCCTCCCGTTGTCCTCAACGGTGATGGAATTGTCTTTGTGGATAATGACATGGATATCATCGCAATAACCAGCAACGGCCTCGTCAATGGAGTTATCCACCACTTCGTATACCAAGTGATGGAGACCTTTAATCCCGGTATCACCAATATACATGGAAGGCCGTTTGCGAACGGCCTCCAATCCTTCCAAAACCTGTATGTTATCTGCTGAATAGGTCGAGTTCTTCTTGTTTTCTTCGCTCATTATCGTTCTTAACTTCAGTGGCCCAAAAATACGAAATTTACGGGAAAAATACAATAGATTTAACACGTGGATAACACACCGGCAGGCAAGGGATCAAACGGACGATTGCAGACACGCTACAAGCAGCCTGCAATGGGCGATGTAACGGAAAATCAGGGGTATCCATGGCATCTCTGCCACCAGCGTTCAATCAATCTTTCGAAAAATTAGTACAGGAAATATGAGATTTTTATCTTAGGTTTGCCCTTTGATTTTGAAAAATGATTAGAAAAAACATGAACAACGCATTCGCATTCATTGCAAAAGCTGGCTTATGTGCACTTGTCGCTGTCGCAGCAGTATCCTGCAACAACCAGGGAACAGGCCCATCTACAGCATCTTCTAGAAAGGATTCGACCCTATCCAGCGCCGAAAAAATAGTCTATGTAAACGCCGATACGTTATTGGAGAAATATGAATATTTCAAAGACATACGGACTAGCCTTGAAGCGAAAGCACAGAAGGCGCAAGCTGACCTGCAATCACGTAGCAACGCTTTTCAACGGGAAGTAGCCGATTACCAACAGAAGGCCCCTACCATGAGTGCGGCCGACCGGCAAAGTACGGAGGAAAGGCTGGCCCGCAAACAGGATGAGTTAGCTCGCCACAACCAAAATGCGAGTGCCTCATTTGCGCAGGAAGAGGCTTCTGAAAATGAGAAATTGTATTCCAAAATCACGGATTACTTGAAAAAGCATTCAAAAGCCAATGGATATAAGCTGGTATTGACGTATTCTACGTCTAACCCTGCTGTTTTATACGCCGACGAGAGCCTCGAAATCACCGATGAAGTGCTTGCAGCATTAAATGCGGAGTACAAAAAAGAAAAGAAATAAAGAAAATAGCAATAAATTACAGCAAAGCTGCCCCACAAGGGCAGCTTTTCGTTTTTATAAGGCATCCGCCTATTTCCCGTTGGGCATCGCATGCCGTTATTCCTACCGTTTTTTGTCAGTTCACACGATTCTCAAAACCGAACGCCTAGTTCGTTGTTGAACTCATTTGATTGGGAATGCACCGTACATCCAATTTTTGGATCGAATGATTAGAAACACATGACAAAAAAAATTGCATTAGTAAGCACATACAAGCCGCGTCAATGTGGAATTGGCTCGTTCTCGAAAAACTTGTTTAATGCCATTTCGATTTCGGACGCATCGCTCGGAGCCGAAAGTTTCGTGATCGCGATCAATGATTCGGAAAATGGATATGACTACCCGCAAGAAGTAAACTGTACCATCCAACAAGATGACCACGACAGCTATCTAAAAGCAGCTGAATACATCAATCAAAGCGGCGTAGACTGTTGTATCTTGCAGCATGAATACGGCACCTTTGGAGGCCAAAACGGGGTATATGTCCTTTCCTTACTCCATAGCCTAGAAACACCCATAGTCGCCATTCTCCACACCGTGTTAGAAAAGCCCTCATACAATGAATCTTTCATCCTCCGGGAAATCAGCAACGCCTGTGAGAAAGTCGTGGTCATGACGGAAAAAGCCGTAGCGTTACTGCAAAGAGTCTATCATGTTCCACCAGCTAAAATCGCGTGCATACCACATGGCGTACCGGACATCCAATACGATAAAAAGTGCATGAAGCAAGAGTTGGGGCTGGTGGATAGAAAAATCTTGTTAACGTTTGGTTTCATCGGTCGGAATAAAGGCATTGAAACCGTGATCTCAGCCCTACCCGATGTCGTTGCCAAACATCCGGACACGCTATACATTATTTTGGGCAAGACCCATCCCAATGTGATTAAGCGCTCAGGTGAGGAATATCGGTTATTTCTGCATCGGCTGGTCAAAAAGCTCAACTTAGCGGAACATGTGCTGTTCCTTAATCAATATGCATCGCAGCAAGTCCTATTCAAATACCTGTGCGCATCGGATATTTACCTTACCCCCTATCCGAATGAAGCTCAAATCACCAGCGGCACCCTGTCTTATGCAATAGGTGTGGGGGCTGCTGTGGTATCGACACCCTATTGGCATGCGGCCGAGCTGCTTACCGACGGCAAAGGGATGCTCTTCGACTTCAACGACAGCCAGCAATTAGCAAAGGTCTTGCTGGAACTACTTGACAACCCCATTAGCCTGGAGAAAATACGCTCAAAAGCACGTAACTACGGGGTTACCATTACGTGGCCAAAAATCGGGGAAAGATACTGCGCGCTCCTCCAAGAAATCGATAGCGGGAATCCACCCAAAGCAATCCCTAAGGACCCCGCATTCGACCGGAGCATTCTGCCTCCGCTTAAACTGGATCATGTCATCCGGCTTACAGACGATGTAGGCATTATCCAACACGCCACTTACGGCATACCCAATTACCACGAGGGTTACTGCCTGGATGACAATGCACGCGCATTGCTCATGGCTTTGATGGCGTACAGGCGAACCAAGGATGAAACAGCACTCCGGTATATCCCTACTTATTTTGCATATATCCACTATGCTCAGCGCCCCGATGGCTCCTTCCGTAATTTCATGAGCTTTGATCGCCGGTTCCTTGACGAAACAGGTTCCGAAGATGCATTTGGAAGAGCCATTTGGGCCATTGGATATGCCACGGCACATGCCCCCAAAGACGCCTATTTGCAAATTGCACGTAACATCTTCTTCAAGGCCGTTCCCCAGTTTGAAAAACTCACGTCCATACGGGGGATAGCAAATACTATTCTGGGGATATACCATTACCTGAAAAGCAATCCTTCGGATGATGGTATGATGGAACTCCTCCAGCAGCTTGCGATGCAGCTCTTCCTTGCATACCAACAGCATCGGGCAGACGACTGGCATTGGTACGAACCGCTCCTATCGTATGACAACGGGCTGCTTCCGCTTTCGATGATGCGCGCCGCGGAGCTTCTCCATGACGATCGGTTCTTTAGTGTCGCATTCGAGAGCATGTACTTCCTTGAAAAGCATACGATGCAAAACGGGCACTTGAGCTTGGTTGGCAACGCTGAATGGTTCAAACGAGGCGGTACGTGTTCGCCATTCGACCAGCAGCCGGTAGATGCCATGGCCACCGTACTGCTATTCCTCCAAGCCTACTACCTCACTGGTGACATTTACTACCTGCGTTTAGTATATACGGCTTTCATGTGGTTCCTTGGCGAAAACGATTTACACATCAATCTGTATGATTTCGAAACCGGTGGTTGCCGCGATGGCCTGGAAAAAGAAGGGGTCAACCAAAACCAAGGTGCAGAAAGCACGTTGGCTTACCTCATCTCTTACCTCGCCGTACAACAAACCTTTGAGAAACCAGCCGTTAAATCAACTAACGATCGATCAATATATGAAAATAGCTATATTAGCCCCGATAGCTTGGCGGACACCTCCTCGTAAATATGGGCCGTGGGAACAGGTGGCTAGCACACTAGCGGAAGGCTTGGTGGCGCGTGGCCTAGACGTAACCCTTTATGCCACGGCCGATTCCTACACCACGGGCAAATTGAAATACAGTGCCCCTAGCGGATACGAGGAAAACCGTTCCTTGGACCCAAAAGTCGAGGAATGCTTACATATCAGCCACGTCATGGAATCTGCGAATGAGTTTGACATCATCCACAACCATTTCGATTTCCTGCCATTGACCTATTCGAGGTTCATTAAAACCCCCATCGTCACCACCATTCATGGCTTCTCATCCCCCAAAATTATCCCCGTATACAAAAAATACAACAATTCCTGCCATTACGTCTCCATCAGCGACGCCGATAGGTCTCCAGCACTGGATTACATGGCCACGGTCTATAACGGCGTTAACCCCGCTCTATTCCCTTTTGTTCCAAACGCCGACGATTACCTTCTTTTTTTTGGGCGTATCCACCCCGAAAAAGGTGCACATCTAGCCATTGAAGTCGCCCAAAGAACGGGCAGGAGGCTGATCATTGCTGGTTTAATCCAAGACCAAGAATATTTCACCGCACATGTTGCCCCACACATCGACGACCAGCAAATTCAATATGTGGGTAACGTAGGCCCCGATAAAAGAGCGGAATTGCTGGGCAATGCGACGGTGCTACTGCATCTTATTGGTTTCGATGAGCCATTCGGGTTGAGCGTAGTCGAGGCCATGCTGTGCGGCACACCTGTTATTGCGATCAATCGAGGAGCCATGCCTGAGCTGATTGTGCATAACGAAACAGGTTTCTTGGTAAACGATGCTTCAGCGGCCGCTAACGCCATCATATGGCTTCCCCAACTATCCCGAAAAACCTGTCGTGAATGGGCAACGAACATGTTTTCCCAAGACAGCATGGTGGAAGGCTATATGCAGGTTTACGAACGTATCTTATCGGCCTAATCCAGGCTGTTTTCAAGGAGTTTGGCCAACAATTCCTCCAAATTGACTACCGCATACGTGGAAGCATAGTCTGACATCGCATAGGGAATCACCAAAAACCCATTGTGGATATATGCGCCGCAGGAATACACCACATTGGGCACGTAACCTTCCCGCTCATTGCTATTGGGAACCAACAATGGCTCCTTTAGCCTAGCGATCTCACGTTCAGGATGTTCTAAATCAAGCAATGATACACCAAGCACATACTCCCGCATCGGCCCCACACCGTGGGTGAGCACCAGCCAACCTGCAGCTGTTTCCAATGGCGAACCGCAATTACCGATTTGAACCAATTCCCACGGAAAAATAGGGCTTTGGATCAATTGGGCCTCGTGCCACACGTTGATCTTGTCTGAATACGCAATGTAGTTATTGACCCCGTCTATTCTACATAATAGGGCATATCTCCCATTTATCTTGCGAGGAAAGAGCGCCATCCCTTTGTTTTGTGCGATACGCCCATGTATGGGCAAGACTTTGAAATGCAGAAAGTCTTTGGTCATCAACAGTTTGGGCAAGATAGAAACGCCGTCATAGGCGGTATAAGTAGCGTAATAGGTCACACCGCCCCTGTCGTCAACAAATCGTACGAACCTGGCATCTTCGATACCGTTCTTTTCCGTTTCAGCGATGGGGAATATCACCCGCTCGCAAACCGCGGTATCCGTTGAGAATGTCATTTCGTAATGTGATGATGCCAACCAGTTGACTTCTTGTAAAAACGTCAAGTTGTCTTGCCTTGGTTCCAATTGCACCTGAGCCGCTTTAAGTCCCCGTTTCAAGTCCTCATAGGTAAACGTATTAGTAAGCTGGTCACGAATGATTTCATAGGCTTCATCATTGCTATACCCACTATCGTTCCACATCTCCCTTAACTTGCGAAGAAAGGATTTCTTATGGTAAACATGGTTTTTCACATGCATCGGCACTTCCAACATCTTACCCGGGGGATCGATATCAATATTTTGGTGTTCATCCAGTACCCCTTGCCTGAATACAATAGAAGAAATATGGCCTTCACCGGTAGCCCTAAAACTAATGATGATTCTTTTTTGCCCCGGAGCAAGTGAGGTTTGGTCGGGATGTTCCACAATGGAAGGATTGAAAAACGCCGCTGCTTCTATCGAGTATTCCATGGTAAAATAGGCCCCGATTAGGAGTTTCAGGTGTTCAGGCAGTTTACCATGGTCGATCGACATTCGTTCCATGATGGGCACAAGGCGACTGAAATGATCGAAAAATATCCGCTGAATACTGCGGTGCCGCCTGGAATACTTGCGCAATAACTGGCTAAGCGTATCGCGCTGTCGCTTATTCCCCAAGTCTAACACGCTTTTAATCAATTGTTTCGCACGATCTTCTCCTGTAAACAGGTGCCTAGCGATCACCCTGCTCGAATCAGGCTGAAATATTTTCTCTTTCCTAATTAACTTTACTGACATTGGCTTTCTAGTATTCTATCCTAACGTTAAAGATGAAAGACACCATCTCCCCCCATACTGAAACCTAGGTAGCGAATCAAACACAAAAAGTTTTTCTCCTAAAAAACGTCGCAAAAATCATTCTTTTTTTCGACATTCGATTATTTACTCAGATGTGGATACTCGGCAACAGCACTAAAACAATCGGCCATGGTTCAACAATTAGCTTCAAAAGGTGCGCAAGCATTTGACTGGATAGACCTATCCAATCCAACCCCTGATGAAATCAAGCAAATAGCAGATCAATATGTTTTGCATGAAGCCTCCATCAAGGACTGCATGCAGCCCGATCATTTGCCCAAACACGAACTATTTGACAACTATACCTTTATCATTTTCAGGGTATTGTCTACCAACCCGGTACATGAGGCAGACACCATACAGGAACTGACCAATAAAATTTCGATTTTCTATACCAAAGATTACCTCATCACGGTCCATCAAGCGGAAGATAACCTGATCGACCTGGTTAAAGCCAAACGCATCGACACCGGCAAATGCGATAATACGCTCCATCTGCTCAATGCATTGATCAAAGAATCCATATTGACGTTTGAACAACCCGGCCTCAAATTATCCGAATCGTTGGACTACTATGAGGAGCGTGTATTTCTACGGCAACGGAAGTCGCCTATCCTGCGTGGGCTGTATTTTGTGAAGCGAAAAATCGATGTCATCAGGCGGGTGATGCTGTTGTCATATGAGATCGTAGATAATATCGATTCAATGGATCAACGTGATGTATATACACGTGACCTACGCGACTTATACCTACGTACACAAACGTACTTCGACAATCTATCAGAGAACACGTCCCAATTGTTGTCGGTCTATTTTTCCATTGCTTCCCAACGAACCAACGAAATCATGCGTGTACTGACGGTTTTCTCGGTATTTTTTATGCCACTGACATTTATCGTCGGCGTCTACGGCATGAATTTCAACTGGATGCCGGAATTGGAATGGTATTATGGCTATCCCGCCGTGATGCTTTTGATGGCGGTGATTTCCATCGGCATTTATTTCTGGTTCAAAAAACGGGGATGGTTATGACTGTCACCATTCAACTTTAGGTCATCTTTTGCTGTTTAGGCGTGGTTGCCACAAAATCCTTGAGGTAATAAGGCTCAAAATAGGCTACATCTTCAACATCATTGTCCGTGAAAGCCTGATAAGCCAATCGGCTTAAATACCGGGCCGAATTTTTAAAGGCGGGCTTCACATTGACCTGTTTACTGCCTGCAAATAATTCCTCAAATTTGTCCGCGCCGCTACCAAATAAAATAATTTCCCTATCGGGTGCCAAGTGATCGAAAGATTCGCCATCTATGATATTCGCCGCCGTATCAGTCATCAGGTTCAGGCGGTGGTCATACACTGCGGAATACACTTCCATCCTCCGGGCGTCTACCATGGGGCATAGCCAGGTTTTTTCGTCGATGTCGCTTGAGCAGGTAGACAAAAAACCGTGCGCCATCCCAGATAGGGTATCCACGGCAATTAATGGCAGATCGGTGGCATAGCACAGTCCTTTGGCCGTCGACACCCCGATTCGCAACCCTGTATACGAACCAGGCCCCTTACTGACTGCCACCGCCGCCAAGTCAGCAAATGCTAATCCCGCTTCTTGGAGCACTTCTGCTATTAACAGCGTCAATCGAGCGGCATGCACATTAGGTTCATCAAGGTCGCGGAAAACCACCGTCTCACCGTTGGTGGACAATGCCACGGAACACACTTGAGTAGCGGTCTCGATTTGGAGGATATGGTAAACAGGCATACGGATGCGAAGTTAGCGATTTTTTTGAAGATGGGAGACTGGAGATGGAAGACCGGAGACCGGAGACGGAGGACCGAAGATGGAAGATGGGAGACCGGAGCCTGTTGCCGATGGCAGCCTAAGGTACTGGGTCGTGGCCGTGGCCTCCCCATGGGTGGCAGCGCGAAATCCGCTTGAGGGTAAGCCATCCACCCTTAAACGGTCCGTATTTACGGATCGCCTCCACTCCATATTGCGAGCAGGTGGGTGTGTATCGACAGGAAGCACCAAGCATGGGCGATAGCAACCATTGGTATGCGCGAATCAGCACCAGGAAAATCCCGCCTACGGCTGCTTTAATCACTTTCTCCCAAATGAACCTGAGCACATTCATGGCGTAATTTTACTAAAACATCGGCCATTCGCCGGTGTATCGTCGGATAATCAAGCAATTCTTTACCAACATATTGCACCGCGATGGCAAGGCCGAAGGGCTGGTCTACCAGGTAAGGATACAATAATGTTCCTTTTTGCAAACGATAGGCTTCACGCATCCGACGCTTCAACAGGTTACGTTGCACCGCGTGACGGAACCTACGCTTCGCTACGGAGAACATCACTTGTGCCTTGGTTTGCGGATTCATCACCTTAACAAAAACAACACGATAGGGATATACAAAAAAAGAAGAACCATTGTGGAAAAGGTCGGCAATCAACCTTTTGCTACACAATCGTTCTTCTTTGGAAAATGTATGTGCTTTCATTATCGATGACGTTGCGGAAACCGGTTGAAGGCTCCGGACGCAAGCGGCCACCGGCAATGTAACTCTTAGGCTTTATGACGGCCTTCGTCCGATACGGAGAGGCGTTTTCTACCTTTTGCTCTTCTAGCAGCCAATACACGGCGACCGTTGGCAGTGCTCATGCGCTCCCTGAATCCGTGCTTGTTCCTTCTCTTCCGTTGCGATGGCTGAAATGTTCTCTTCATGACGCTTATCTAAATTTCTTTGTTATCCCAAAAATGAGAGCGCAAATGTACGGCTTAATTCTGCAAATATCAAATTTATGTAGATAATTTTTGTACCGGAACCATCCGACATTCCAGTTCGTTGTTATTTACCACATCATGCTGCACCACCATGGCTCTTCAAACAGCACCTCCACCGGTATGCAAACCAAGCTGCGCAACAACTTCGTAGGCAAATAACCGAAATACTTACGGAAGGCCGTGGAAAAATGCGATGCATGCTTGTAGCCGACTTCTTGGGCCACGACGGCTACCTTTTGGTTGTTCTTGAGCAGCAACGATTTTGCGAGCTCCATGCGGCAAGCCGTTAAGTAGGCAAAAACCGTCGTGCCAAACACCTGTTTAAAGTGCTTTTTCAATGTCGCGTCATTCGTTCCAACCGCATGAGCAAGCCCGACCAACGAATAAGACTTGTTCGGCTTCTGGCTTAACATGTCACGTACTTTGTAAACCCGCTGTAGTTCTTCTTCACGCAACCCTTGCGATTGGTTTTCCAACGCATGATGTATTGATTGCTCTAAATGGAGGGCCAACAGCACCTCAATTTTCGCACGAATATAATGATGGCGGATATATGCCGGCCGTTTGCAGTCAATAATATTATATAATATCGTAAATTGATCCGGCATGATGTGAAGCGGTGGCTGATCTGCCGCATAGGTATTTACCCATTCTTTTTCTTCCTGACCAGCCGATGCATTCGATCGTGGCAAATGCAACCGAAAATGCGATTCCTCCATCCCTACCACAACTAACGTAATCTCTTCGTGTACTGCAAACTCTACCACGCTTGTTGAACCTTTTGGAACAAAAACGTGGTGATGTTCACCCGAGCGGAATACCTGTGCCTGCACACCATTTACATACCATTTGCTCATGCCTTCTAACATGTACACTAAACATACGGCATCCTCGTGGTCACTGGTTAATACCACCTGTTGTCTTTTGGCTCTGCGCAGCCTAAAAACGGTGTAGGAGACTTGTTCAAATTGAAAACGAGTGATGAAACCAAAGGGCGTACTGTCCACCCGTTCCGACACGCGGCCGGGTGACGCAGTCGCAATCGTTTCCCCTCGGCCACAAGGTAGCACCGCTAAAGGCTTTTCCAATGGGCCAGCCGTTTGCTTGAATTCGGTTATCAGGCGTCGCATTTCTCCGTATTTCGTAATTTCTATTCCGCGTCGGGTAATAATTTACTCGTTTGCACATCTATATTTGCGCCAAATTTACATTATTTAGACTACATATAAATAAGGTAATTAAAAAAAACAGATGAATCGAATTTTACCCACCATAATCCTGCTTTTTTCGACACTAGCAACTTACGCACAAAACGGAGAACTTTATGGTACGGTTACACTCCCCTCCGGAGAACCCGTCATCGGGGCTTCGATCACCTTACAACCGGGGAGCAGGGGCACCACCACGAACGAAAAGGGGTATTATTCCCTCGAAGGCGTGCCCTTTGGAAATTATGAATTAATCGTCACGTCGTTGGAAGTACAACGCACAGCGCTTCAGATCACCATCGGCCAGGCCCGCCAACGCAGAAACGTGACCACCGAACCCAATGATGCCAGTCGGCTGGAAGAGGTCTCGGTCGTTCGCACCACCGAAAAAAAGCAAATGGAAACCAGTGGTTTCGCCGTTGCGGTCATCGAAACCAAGGAAGCGTCTACCCGAAACCTGACCACCAATGAACTGCTCGATCGAACCGTCGGTGTACGTGTTCGCCAAAACGGTGGCATTGGGTCACAAGTGGAGTACAACCTGAATGGTCTATCCGGAAGCGCCGTAGGTTTATTTCTAGACGGCATCGAAATCTCCACTTACGGCTCGTCATTCAACCTCAATAACATACCGCCTGCGATGATTGAACGGATCGAGGTATATAAGGGTGTATTACCATCACATTTAACCGGTGATTACGTCGGGGGGGCAATCAATGTGGTCTTAAAAAAGGATGCTTCCCAAAATAACATTACCGTGGCCACGTCATACGGTTCTTTCAACACCTTCCAATCGGACTTAGGAGCTACCTTTCGCGATAAAAAAAGCGGCTTTTCGGCCAGGGCTTCTGGCTTCTACACCTATACGGATAATAGCTTCACCACTTGGGGAAGGTCAACCACCTATGTCAATTACCTACAACAAATCACGAGGCCTTATCGTGCAAAGCGGTTCAATGATGTCTATAAATCAATAGGCGGCCGTTTTGAAGCGGGTTTTACAGATGTCAGTTGGGCCGATCAGTTTTTCCTCGGTTACAATGTTTCCGACACCTATAATGAAATCCCACATGGCACGACCATGGCAGTACCTTACGTGGGTCGATTCAGTGAATTTCAAGCACACGTGCTTAGTTTGAATTATAACAAGAGGGATTTGTTTATCGATGGATTGGCATTGAAAGTCAATGCGGTACAAAGCAACCGTAGCACTTACCTGCAAGATACCGTCGGTTGGGCCTATAATTGGGACGGAACGATTAGGGAAGTCATTGAATTTGGGGAACGGGTGCCGCTACGCACGACCGGTGGCGGGCAGCAAGGTGTCAAAAGCATCACACAGGTCGACCGAAAAATCACCAATATACGCTCGAACCTGGGCTATACTGTTGCACCCGGCCATCGCATCTCGTTAAACCACAAATTGGAGACGACCGATCGGGATGACAACGACCTCTTGAATCCCATCAATAAAGATTTGGCGACCATTAGCGTTTTGACCAAAAACATTGTATCGTTTAACTACGAGGCACAGACCTTTAACGACAGGCTAAAGACAAACCTCCTTGGTAAATACACGTCGAATAGGACGAGCCGGAGTCGGCCTGAGATCATCACGGAAAATGGTCAACAGTCGATCATCAGGCGGGATACCACCACCTTTGCCGATAATTTCGGTTACGGTGCTACCCTCTCCTACAATATCGTTCCCCAACTGTTTGTCATCGCTTCGGGAGAGAGCGCCTTTATCATGCCCAATGAAGTCCAACTGTACGGTGACCCCGAAATCAACATCTTGTCGAACCTTAATTTACGGCCAGAAAAAAATATCAATTATAACCTGGGGCTGCGCTGGGGTACGCTTGACTTCGGCAAGCATAAGCTATCCGTTTATGGCAGTGCGTTTTGGCGGAATGGTTATGATAAAATCGCCCAACAGGTGGTCGACGTATCGGAGATCGAAGACGAAGCAGATGCCGATATCCAAACGACCCGGTATATCAATATGGGTAAAACGCAGGCACGGGGCGTCGAAGGCGAAATCATATACATATACGATAACCGGCTGAACGCGATGTTGAATTTCTCAAAGTTCAACAACCTCTTCAAAGGAACCAATGAAGAAAGCGGAAGGGCCCATGACCTCTATAACGAGCAAGTGCCCAATGAACCCTATTTTACCGTAAATGCCAATATCCAGTACCGGATGAACAACGTATTCCAAAGGGAATCCGCATTGAATCTATATTATAATGCTGGTTATGTAGGGGAATATTATATCGTATGGGGTGCACCGGAATGGTCCAAAACCCCTACACAATTCACCCATGATATCGGTGCCAGTTACCGTTTCCCTTCGGGCAAATTGATAGCCAGTATAGATGCCAAAAACATCCTAAATGCAGAAATCTATGACAACTTCATGGTGCAAAAACCAGGAAGGGGCATATACATAAAATTGAATTATACAATCAGTAAATTTTTATAAAAACAAATATGATGAGAAATCAATTGACAAAAGCAGTATTGGGAGCAGCCATGGTTGCTGTCATACTAGGTAGTTGCAGTAAAAATAATGACGGGCCGATAGTTGAACCTCCGGTTGAGGAGGATAGTCGGTGGATCACCTTAACGGCAGCCTTCCCGGATGAAGGCGGTACGCCTGGTAATGGTGGTACATTGGCATACGCCATATCACCCGTAAACGCTGCAGACCCCAACTACGAAGTACGGATTTTTGATGCTGGTAAAGGATTCTCGCTGAAATCCCAGCGTACCGCTCGCGTGCAAGCCTCTGATGACGGCCAATACCTATACAACATCCAGTATACGGGAGCTGACGGCGGTGTCTTCAATAAGTATAAAGTGTCTGGTGAAGGGAAGTACGAAGAAGTCGGCTTTGAGCTGAATACTGCCGTGATTCTAGGCACGTCACCTCGTTGGACAAAGGCCGCAGAAGGTATCGGTGTGGGTGTTTCATTTGGTGAAGCCATAGATCCTTACACTGGAGAAGCCCCTAATTTTGTCTATCGGAATCCAAAAGGGTCAATACGTATTGCAAATATAGACTTGGAGAATACAGCGATCACGAATACCGGAAGTGTTAACATCGATTTGGGTGAAGAAATAGAGTCCCAAGGCTATCACGTATGGCGTGCGGATGTTCCCGTCTTGAATAAAGCCCAAGATAAAGTGTTTATCGGATTAGGTATTCGCAGGCATGATGTTAACGGTACGGTTACTTATAATAATAGTGGCGCTGTTAACGGTTGGCAAACGACTAACGAGCGGACATTGGGAACCACAACATTGGTACTGGATTACCCTTCATTAAGAAATCCTAAATTTATTGCTTCTACCGTCGCTACGACGGACAATCTTTCGTACCGGACCATGACGCAATATGTTGGTACTGACGGACATATTTACCAAGCGGCGACCAGCATGGGATCAGGGCATCAAATCTTGCGTATCAGCAGTTCAACGGGCGATTATGATAACGCATACGACTTTAACTTAAATACTGCTTTAGGTATTGAAAATACTGGTATCAGGGCTTTCCGTTATGTCAAAGACGGTATCGGCATCGTATTGTATAACGTAAACAACACGGGTGGCTACGTCGCGTTGGTTGATTTGAACGCTAAGACGGCCACTAAATTAGCAACCGACATCGAGGCAGACGCAGATTTGGCAACCACATTCGGCCAATACCAAAATATAGGCGTCGATGGCGACTATGCCTATGTCCCATTGACCCCGAGTGGCAAAGATGGCAACCTGTATGTAGTCGACTGGAAAAACAAAGCCATCGCCAAAGGAGCTAAACTGACTAACCAGTCTGGCAGCTTCTTTATTGGTGCTTATTAATATCTAACCTACCAAACCGTATCAAGTAAAAGGGGCTGCCTTCATCGGCAGCCTTTTTTGTATTACCAACGTCCGGCCTACGATATGGGATTGAAATGATATCTTTGCAAGATGAGAACAAAGAACCTAATGATATTATGTGCGATCATACTGTCGCAGGTAAGTCTGCTAGTGGCCCAGCCTGATAGTACCCGCTACCGCATATACGACACCCAATCGCAACAAGAAATCACCTTGGCGCAACTGGCCGATAATCTCAGTCGTACCGATGTGGTGTTTTTTGGTGAAGAACACAATGATTCCGTTGCACATGTTTTGCAATATGAATTATTGATCGCTCTGCATGAGCGATACACCAATGTCGCATTATCGATGGAAATGTTTGTCAGCGATGACCAACTGGTGTTAGATGAGTACCTGTTGGGATTGATTACCGAAAGGAACCTCAGTAAAGACGTAGTGTTATGGAATAACTATAACGATTACCGTCCCTTAGTCGAATATGCCAAAGAACATCAGCTACCTGTATTGGCTGCTAACGCTCCCAGTCGCTATACCAATAGGGTGACCCGTGAAGGATTACAAAGCCTTAACGCATTAGACAAAGCGGCTAAGAAATTGCTTGCTCCGCTCCCGATCGATACCCTGACCGGCGCATACTATGATAAATTTGCCGGACTCATGGGCGGGCACGAAGGCATGGGCAACCTCAAAATATACCAAAGCCAAAATCTCTGGGATGCTACCATGGCCTACCGTATCAGTAGGTTTACCAAAAAGAAGCCCGTAAAGAAAATCCTTCACCTGAACGGCCGGTTCCACAGCGACGAAAAATTGGGAACGGTCGCCCAATTGAAGAAATATGCATCCAAACTATCTGTGGCGAATATTTCCTGCTTTGCCAATGAACGCTTCAATGACCCGGATTGGAATGAATTCACGCACTTAGGCGACTATATCATCTTGACCGACCCGACGGTACCAAAAACATTCTGATTCATTACCCGGCGGTACTACAAATAAGAAAGAGCGCTTCACAGCGCTCTTTCTTATTTGTCCAAAAATTATTGCTTTGCTCGCAGCAAATCCCGGATATCGGTCAACAGCACTTCTTCTTTGCTTGGCTCTGGCGGTGCTGCAGGTACTTCCTCCTCTTTCTTCTTCATCGAATTGATACCCTTGATCACCAAGAAGATACAGAATGCCACAATCAAAAACTGAATAACCACATTGATAAAATTGCCATAGGTGATGGCTACCTCAGCGGCGCCAGCAGCTTCATCCGCCGATTGGATCACATATTTCATCTGTGAAAAATCGATCCCGCCCGTCAGGTAACCAATAGGCGGCATGATGATGTCGTCGACCAATGAGGTGACTATTTTGCCAAAAGCCGCGCCAATAACCACACCGACAGCGAGGTCTACCACACTTCCACGCATGGCAAACTCCTTGAATTCTTTCAAAAATCCCATAAGAATAAGGTTAATTCTCTAACTTAATTATTTTCGTTGCCCTAAGTTGGGTATTTTTCGTATTTAAACCAATTTTTTTCTCAAAAAACCACCATCGGCATCTGAGGCACGCCAATCATGCCCCCTATCCGTGTTGCCTAGCAGCTTCTTCCCGCTGCTTGTTTTCAGGGTGATTCGCCTAGCCAAACTGCATTACAAAGCATAAGAATTAACCGTTCGGCAATTTTTTTGCAACTTTCCTCTGAAATTTAACCCGAAGCATATTGTACAATAAGAATTTAACCTATATTTGCGATGCCTGTTTATTATACTTACATTACTTATGATTAAAACATTGTCGTAAATACGGCATGTCTACGACAAATACAATATGCACATGACAGAGATTTTGATAGCAGATGATCACGGTATCGTAAGGCTAGGAACATCCATCGTAGTCAAGGAGGCATTGCCATTAGCTAGAGTTACCCAAGCCGAGGATTTTGATGAAATGATTGCGTTGCTGTCTGAAAAGGCGTATGATCTCTTGCTTCTTGACATCAATATGCCAGGAGGGAACAACATCAAGATGGTGGAGAAAATATTGATAAAGCAGCCTACCATAAAAATACTGGTGTTTTCATCTTATGATGAAACCTTGTACGCACTGCGCTACCTGCAGGCCGGCGCAGCGGGCTACCTAAACAAAAACACCTCAAAAGCCGACCTGAAAGACGCTGTACTGACCGTGCTACAACGAGGCAAATACATGAGCCCCGAAGTTCGAGATATGTACTACAACACCCTCACCATGGGTAAATCCGTGATAAAGGCCGATAATCCCCTGAATAAGTTATCCAACAGGGAAGTGGATGTAGCCAAATACTTGGTACAAGGCTTGGGTATCATGGAGGTTTCCAAGGCACTGAACCTAAGTACCTCAACCGTAAGCACCTATAAGACCCGTATTTTTGAAAAACTCCAGGTAGATAATATCGCCGAGCTCATCGAAAAATTCCGATTGCATTCAGGGGTATAACCCCACTACCGTAATTGGTCAATGGTTACCGTAGGTACATCGGCCGATGCCGGTTGCGATAATGGCGTTGTAGCCCGATAGGTATACCCCGTCGAAGCGTCCAGCTTCCAGAGCATGGGATATAAAAACCGGACGGTGGCTTGGTATCCCTGTATCGTCGCGGCTAGATTACCGGTATCTTTCGAATTTCTTGCTTCGTTTTCAATTTCATAAGGTCCTTTAAACCCTTTTTCGGTAAGTAGGTCGACAAATGCCCGCCAATCCATACTATCCGACCCACCGAAACCCGGCAACATGGCTTCGTAATGGTGGCGGTCCCAATCGTTTGCCGGAATATCCACTCCTGCCCGAGAGGCCAGTTCCTTATCGACGGTTTGCATCGGATACATTCCCCCCCACTCTACGCGGGCCTTCGTTTTGAGATTGCGCGTCGTCTTCACGTGGATTCGGTGGATCCGAGAAATATCGCTCAGCGAAATCACCTCCACCGGATCGGTATTCTGCCAAACATCATGTGAGGGATCATAAATCTCCCCGTGCGCTTTACTGGGGATAAGCGCATACATGAGTTTTCGCGCGGCGAGTACACCAGGCAGGTTATTGTAAGTGGTGGTATAAGCGGCGGATCTCCACCCCTCCATCGGGCAATTTTCATACAATACGGTTACCCCCAAGTCTTCGGCATACTTGATAATCGGGCCGAATACGCGTTTGTATTCATCTAGATTCTTTTGGAAGCCATCTTCTTCGATCCCAAGCTCGTGGTTGTACCCGACAAATGTGCCCACTTTTACATCGTTGGCATCGCCTCCCAACAAATGAGCGATGCGGATCAATTTCAACAAATGGTTTTGGTTTTTAACCCGTTCACCTGCATCCCCACCGATCATGTTTTCAAATGCCCCCAATGAGAGCTTAAGACCGGCAACGTTGAAGTCGTCTATAATGCGTTTGGCATCATCGGGTTTAAAATGTTCGTAATCCAAATGGGTAGCCGTATGATCTTGGCGCGTTCCATCCTTACGGAAAACACATAGATCTATCCCTTGGGCACCGATTTCACCGGTCACGTTGATCAGTTCATTCAATGTCAGCTTGTCAAATGCCGAACTCATCACCCATATTGGGTTGTTATTTTGATTGTTGCTCATTAGATATCCGATAACTGTCGCGATGATACAAAAAATAAAAAAGATATTGAAACCGCACTCATCTCAAAATCGTGATAGCCCCGGATAAGGGGCGCTCAAGTGCGTCAGATGATATCGTATAGTAATACGTAGCAGCAGGCAAGTGGTTTCCCTTGAATTGCCCATCCCAAGGTATGGGATACCCCCTGGAAGAAAACACCAAATCTCCCCAACGATTGAAGACCTGGATAAATGCATTGGGGTAGTTATTCAACCCGTCAATTTCCCACACATCGTTTGCACCGTCTCCATTGGGCGTAAATGCATTTGGTATGATAAGGTCCTCCAATACAGTAATGGTAATTTCTCCTGTCTTCTCACACCCCGCCTCGTTACTAGCGATGAGCGTATAGGTGGTGGTTTCATTCGGGGAAGCATTAGGATATGGTGTATGGTAGTTGTCCAGTCCAGGTTGACTGCCCCAATCAAATAGGGTTGCATTGGTTTGTGGATATAGGGTTACTGTCTGTCCGGGAAGTATCACCATATCTTCCATAGGGTCGAGAGACACGGAATCGATTACCGTAATAACGGACTGAGACGGTTCGATACATAACGTGCCAAGAGGTGGCGAAAACGTAATGACATGCTGACCGATCCCCGCCACGCCAGGATGAAAGTAACCATCTAATACGCCACTCCCGCTGTACACGCCATCGCTCGCTCCGTCACCATTAAGCACCAGCCCTCCTGTAAGTAGTATTGGTTCTGCGTCCACGCAGATTGTCTGTTGCGCCAATTCGAAAGTAGTCCGACTGACCTCTTGTACCTCTACCTCATACACATGCGTTATAAAGCGGTCTCCGCAACTGTTGATGGCTTGTCGCCTGAATCGATAAGTTCCCGGCGTCGCCGATTGGAACGTATAATCACTGGCATCCGCATCGGCAACATCGGTGAAAGGCGAATTTCCATGGAAAGATTGCCATTGGTATGTCAAGGGGCCGACATGCTCGCCTACATATTCGGGTGGATCAAATATGGTCAATTCCCCCCCACAAATCGGGTTTACATGTGAAATATCCGTTTCGCTTTCCGGTAATATCAGACGCGTGATTCTCGTGTAATCTGAAGCAATTCTGCATAAAGGTTCATCTAAATTGGCAACACTGGCGGCAGCGGTTAACCTGAACCACTGTCCGTATTGCGGCACAATAGTTAATTGACTTTCCGTTTCGCCGGAGATGTCTGTCCAATCCTCCTCCTCGTCATAGCGTGTTTGCCATTGATATACGGGGTTGGTAGAATAGCTTTCGTCCAACTCTACGTGGCTGCCAAACACCATCTGCCCCAATGTTTCCTCACAAAAAAACAAGGTATCCATTTGCCTGACCCCTTGATGAGGGATCAATTCGATAACCGGTCCGCAGGGCCGGAACTGAATGTCGTCTATTGCTAAGTCATTCCCACAACCGCCGATGTTGTTATTGATCAAAACCAACTGGAATTCGGTATGACCGCCGGTATTGAAGTGAATCCCATATTCGTTCCATTGTGGAGATGAGCTTACTGGAATATCCCCAGTCTCTATCGAGTCAATTCTATTTCCCTCTCCATCGAGAATTAAAAATTTGACGTTCGGCAGTCGGAGGGGATTCCCATCACAGGCCTCGTCTTGCTGCTCGGGTCTGTTTACATTGGCAATGAACGCACTGAAATAGAAATCGGTATATTCACATAACCCACTTACCGGAATTCGGTAGAATTCTCCTGCTGTATTATTATCCGCATTCACGACCAGCATATAACCACTACCCGATCGATCAGGCATATGATGCCAGCCATTGTTGAAATTCGCGTTTCTCGACAAGGTATACTGTCCATCTGAAGGCCCACCATTTACATATCGGTAAGTCGTTCTCCCTTCTCCGAAATCCGGGCCGCTGCTTGTTCCGAAGTTCACGTCAACAATCGGATCTCCGAGCGCGCCACACTGCGCCCTAAGCTCATAGGGCATCACCACACCGCATAGCAACGCCAGTAGACAAGCTAGGTAATAAACGGTAGTAGTGGTTATTCTCATCATATAACGTTATGCCTCGTTTAACTGTTTTCAAGCAAGTATATTCGAAGAATTGTGTTTCGCTTGCCGCTACAAATAAGGTATTCCCGATAGTTATTTAGCCCTTCAACGATCATCCTATCAAAACTTCACCATACGATTGTTGGGCATTTTGGCCCCCATTGATTATTGATATTGATGCCCAGGATAATCTCATGCGATCCGAGTGAATGCCTGCGCAAATCCGAATTGATAAAATCATAAGAATAGGCCACATTCAAGGTGGAGTTAATGAAAAATCCAGCCATTGCCGCCATACCATCCCGATGCCGCCAGCTTATCCCTGTCCAAAACACATCGGCGAATTGCCCCTTCAGATTGATATCATAACCCACGGCCGCCGGATGGGCAAATTTGATCATCGTAGACGGTGTGAGGTAAAAATCACCAAATCGGAATCGATACCCCGTGGTTGCAAAAAAATGCGGGCGTAATCTCATATCGATTTCTCCGGTTGGCGCACCGAAAAGACTGTACTGGCTTTCCAACAAGTTCAGTGCCGCAACGCCCACGTACAGGTCGGTCGAATAGAACCACAACCCTGCACTAATCGCGGGGGTCATCCGGGTGAAGTCCGAAATATCATTAATCGGATCACTTTGATCCCCTAATTGCAGTTTGTTGATATCTAAACGGTGATAATTGACACCAGCACCCACACCAAACGCTAACCGGTAGCCTTCATTCAACGGCAAATGATAGGCAGCATTAACCTCCGCGCTGGCTAATATAAGGGGGCCGGTTTGATCCGCAAAAACCTTCCCGCCGATTCCGATCCTGTTTTTCCTCGAATCACCACTATTCAATGGGGCATTGACAGTCGCATACAACGTCTTGGGGGCATCCTGTATACCGGTCCATTGCGAGCGGGCTGCGAGTTTCAGATCGGTGTATGATTCGATGCCGGCCAGTGCTGGGTTCAGCACATAATTGTTAGCCATGTACATCGTGTAGTGAGACAATTGCTGTCCAGAGGCAACCAAATGAACTAAAGAAGCAAGGAGTAACAGTATTTTCCTACAAACGGACATACTTATGCTTACGTATTGGCTCGTTAAATTAGGTAATATAATTTTAAAGATAAGATACCTATCGCGCCACCATCTTATTTATTCGTATGGCAGCAAAACGACAGGCACTTCTATCAAAAAAAGCCCCCTCGTTCGAAACGAGGGGGCTTCGTAACCATTCGTCGTATAAACGAATTAACGATTATACTTATTTAGCGTTTTTGGCTTCTTGTATCTCCAAGCGGATAGCCTGAGCCAAGTTTTTTACATCTTGGAGGCCTTTTCTTACGCGCGTACCTGCAGCGTTATTGCCTTTGTTGAAGAATTTGTCTGCATCACCGTCTAACCCCTCGATTAAGCTTTTTAGCTCATTAAATTTTTGAATACTAGCCATAATAAATACTCCTTTTAAATTTTAATTTAATTAAGTTAATAATCTACAGTGGGTTAAAAGTAGAATCTTTTTTCGGAAAAAAAAACTTTAAAACACGCTAAACAAGCCATAGAAGCACTTTTTTTTCCACATTCAACAAAATATCTAAAGAGCTGACCACAACAATAAAAATATAACAAACTGAAAAACAACAATATAACACAAAATATGAAGCAAAAAATAAAAGGCCCAAAAAATGCATTTAGTTGCATTTTTTGGGCCTTTTTTATGGCAAAAATCGCCCTTATTATTCCGATGGTAACGAAACAGCCTGTTTATAATAGCCTGCGGCCAACTTTTCGCTGACCGCGGTAAAAGCATCCAAGGTATACATCACATCCGCTTTGGTATGAACCGCTGTCGGGATCAACCGCAGTTCGATCAGCCCTTTCGGGATCACCGGATACACCACGATGGAACAGAATATGCTATGCGTCTCCCGCAAATCCCGAGTGAGCGCGGTCGCTTCGTTCAGATCCCCTTTCAGGAACACCGGGGTCACCATGGTATTGGTGCCTCCGATATCGAATCCACGCTCACGCAGCCCTTGCTGCAACGTCCGTGCAATATCCCATAGTTTTTCACGAAGATCGGGGCTGTCCTTCAGCAATTCAAATCGTTTTTTCAATCCCAAAACCATCGGCATAGGTAGGGATTTGGCAAATGTCTGGGAACGCATGTTATAGCGAAGAAAGGTAATGACATCTTTTGTAGATGCCACAAACGCCCCGATACCGGCCATCGATTTGGCAAACGTGCCAAAATAGATATCAATTTCTTCTACACACCCCTGCTCTTCATGCGTACCGGCCCCGGAAGGCCCCATGGTTCCGAAACCATGTGCATCGTCAACCAGCATACGGAATCCGTATTTTTCCTTCAGGGCAACGATTTCCTTCAACTGACCTTGGATGCCTGACATACCGAAAACCCCTTCGGTTATCAATAACACGGATCCTCCACTCAAGCGTGCAAGTTTTGTCGCCCTAATCAACTGTCGTTCACAGCTGTCGATATCATTGTGCTGATAAACAAATCGCTTACCCATGTGCAATCTTACGCCGTCGACGATGCAGGCGTGTGACTCGGCATCATACACGATCACGTCGTTACGATCTACCAACGCATCAATAATGGACACCATCCCCTGATAGCCATAGTTGAGTAAAAATGCGTCTTCCTTACCCACAAAGGCAGCCAAATCTTGTTCCAACTGTTCGTGATGTATACTATTACCAGACATCATCCGGGCACCCATGGGGTAGGCCATGCCAAAATCAGCTGCTGCCTTTGCATCCATCTCCCTCACTTCGGGATGGTTAGCCAAGCCCAAATAGTTATTGAGGCTCCAAACCAAGTGTTCTTTTCCGTTAAATTGCATGTGGGGAGCGATTTCCCCTTCCAGCTTCGGAAAAGAAAAGTAGCCATGAGACCACTCGTAATGCTGTCCTATAGGCCCTAGGTTTTTCGAGATTTTATCAAATAAGTCCAATGTCGTTTCTTAAAATAAAGTTACACACAAAATTGTTGCAAAGATAAACTTTAAATCAAAAGGTATCAACAGACAGCCCTGATTAGCCTTGCAGTTCATATATGTTGTTTACATTAAATTTACATAAGTGCCTAAGGCACTCCCCATGAAAACAAAAAAAACTGTTTGGTTCGGAGTCCATCAGAATCCTTACCAAACAGTGCTACTTTTCCGAGTAGGTAAATGGAAAAATACCCTAATCTACATTATCATGCAGAAACGAATTATTTGGCCTGATTTCAGTGATTCCTTCATCGGTAGAAAGCGTGAATCGAGACACCTGCGATTCTGACGAATGCGGCACATTGTCCAGCGCCATTTGCTTACGTCGATACGCCGGCTCCGATTCCAATTCCTGTAACCCATTTGCGGATTTGAGTTTCATGCTCAACTCTTTAAGGCGAAGAATCCGCTCTTTGGTTTTCAGCAATTGCTCTTCTACAAATTCCGGGGTCTTATGTGAATCCGCATCATAAGCTGTTTCTACTGATGCGGGGGTACGCTCGACAGGTGTAGGCAAATGGTTGGATTCATCATCACTCACTTGCGCTGTTTCCTGTGAAACCTCAGCAGCAGATGACGTGGGGATTTCAAAATGGAATGCAGAGGGTGTAGTTTTTACCTCATATCCTTCATCCGTCTTTTTTTCCTCCACTGGCTGTTCATTCTGAGGCGCCAATGTATGTCGGATAATGCCATCGTTGTCCGGCGTGCTGTTACGCAACTGCGGCTTCGAAGACGGCGCACTAAATAAGTCTGCCTGTTGCACTTCCGGCCGCGCAGCATTTCGCTCGGCCGTTTGTTTAGCAACTGGCTCGGCTGCAATGCTTTGCGATTCCTTCTGCACGAATTGATTGATAGGCTTTACGAAAGGGGCTTTAGGCTCCTCTGGCGTCAATGGGATTTCAATCCGCTCGTTTTCCTTCTCTTTCTTACGCTCTTCCGAGGTCTGGAAGCCTGTCGCGATAATGGTCACAGACAATTCGTTTTCCAACGACTCGTCGATACAGTTACCCCAAATCAAATCGGCCGATAGTCCCGCTTTATCTTGGATATAGTCGGTGATTACGGTTACCTCATCCATGGTCACTTCTTGCTTACCGGAAGTAATATTCAACAGGATATACCGTGCTCCTTCGATCTCATTGTCTTTGAGCAGTGGCGAGGCCAGCGCCCCTTCCACCGCGTGCAATGCACGATCTTCGCCTTCGGCCATCGCATTCCCCATAATGGCCACGCCACTATCGTTCATTACGGTGCGGACATCCTTAAAGTCGACGTTCACATATCCCGGGATGGTGATAATTTCGGCGATGCCTTTGGCCGCTGTGGTGAGGATATCATCGGCCTTCGCAAATGCGGCCGTCATGGTCAGATTGCCAAAAATGTCACGGAGCCTGTCGTTGGAAATCACTAGGTACGAATCGACATATTTCTTCAACTCACCCAGCCCTTCTTCGGCCTGCATACGCCTCCTTTTGCCTTCAAATGCAAACGGAGTGGTAATGATGGCGACGGTGAGGATCCCCAATTCCTTGGCCGCCTTGGCCAAGACCGGGCTTGCCCCTGTTCCCGTTCCTCCACCCATACCTGCGGTGATGAATAGCATCTTGGTATTGGAGCCCAGCATACGCTTGATATCCTCGATGCTCTCAATGGCTGAATTTTCGCCGACATCGGGATCGGCACCAGCCCCCATGCCCTCGGTCAGGCTAGCACCCAATTGTACCTTGTTAGGGATGGGGCTCAATTCTAGCGCTTGCGCATCCGTATTGCAAACGATAAAATCTACACCGCTGATCCCTTGCTTATACATGTGGTTGACTGCATTTCCGCCACCACCTCCAACGCCAATTACCTTGATAATTGCCGATTGTTCCTTTAACATTTCAAACTTAAATGACATATCTCAACTGTATTTTACTCCTACAGAGCGTGATGCAAATTCAATTTTGACCCTATATTCGTAGTGTAATAATAGCACTTTTTACACAATAGTTTTCCACAAGTGTTAACAATGTGGAAAAATTAACCGTTGTTGAAAACTATTTCTTCCCCAAATAGCTCTCGTCATCGAATTCGTTGCCGTCTTTGATGATATCCCGAAACCACCGGAAAAACCCTTTCTCCTTGTAACCTTGTTCCGTGATTTGCTGAACCGAGATCTTGTCGCCTTTCTTGTCGTCCATCTCCTCTTGCGCCTCCTCGGCCTGGATCCCTTTGATCAACAAGCCAATGCCTGTCGCGTACAATGGGCTTTTCAGTTCATCGTAAATATTCTTTGGCAACACTTCGTTCTTAGCCAAGTGTTCGTTGGGGAACCCTACCCGGCAGTCAATTCCGGTAATGTATTCGACCAACTGCACCAGGTGTTTCAATTGCGCGCCCCCACCGGTAATGACAATCCCTCCGATGAGCTTATTTTCATACCCAGAAGACTTGATTTCATAGTATACGTGTTCGATGATCTCCTCCATCCGTGCTTGGATGATGTAAGCGAGGTTCTTCACTGAAATCTCTTTTGGCTCTCGGCCCCGTAGGCCGGGCACGCAAATCACTTCGTTTTCCTTGTTTTCGTCAGCTAAGGCCGATCCAAAACGGACCTTGAGCAACTCGGCTTGGTTCCGGAGTACCGAACATCCTTGTTTAATATCCTCCGTCACGATATTGCCTCCCAACGGTATCACCGCGGTATGCCTAATGATGCCTTCATGGAAAATGGCCACGTCTGTCGTACCGCCTCCGATATCCACCAATACCACCCCTGCATCTTTATCCGCGTCATCCAGCACCGCTTCCGAAGAGGCCAACGGTTCCAAAATCAGGTCTTGCACTTCCAGCGAGGCTTGGTCTATGCACTTCTTGATATTCTTTACCGCTGTCACGTGCCCGGAAATGATGTGGAAATTGGCTTCCATGCGCCGACCAGCCATCCCAATCGGGTCTTTAATTCCCGGTTCATTGTCGATGGTAAATTCCTGCGGCAATACATGGATAATCTCTTCACCCGGAGGGAGCACCAGCTTATACATGTCCTCGATCAGCCGTTCGATATCCAATCGGCTGATCTCATTGTCATCCCTACGCGTAAGGATGCCGCGGTGCTGGATGCTTTTGATATGCTGGCCCGCAATGCCGACATTAACGACCTTGATGTCGACATTCGATTGGCCGCTCGCCTCCTCCACTGCTTGTACAATGCTGTTTACCGTCTTCTGGATATTGGCTACAACTCCCCTGCTTACCCCTGATGATTCAGCTTTGCCTACCCCCAAAATCTCGATCTTCTTGACGCCGCTTCGCCGACCGACGGTAACGCAGATCTTGGTCGTGCCAATATCGAGCCCCACGACGATTGGCGAGTCCTTTTCGGTTGTTGATTTTGCTTTCATAACTTATTGTGTATTGATGCTATTATTTGTACTATTATTCGTTGAGTCCTGACCCCTTATCAGGAGTTCGGGTTTGAAATGTCCATTCCGCTCGCACACGATTTGCTCGGCAAACTTCAGATTCACGGATTTGTAGGCGTCGATGCCCGTTTTGGGAACCACCTTGCTATAGAACAACATGAGTTTTTCAAATTTACTGGCCAGTGAATCGGCATTACCCAGTATAATCTGCTGGCTGCCTACACGAGGTACCAATTCAATATCACCTGTGGCGTTCACGTAAAGTTGCACGACTTGACTGCTCCACAGGCTATCCCCATTAATAAATTGGGCGGTCTTAAAAATATCCTTTACCAGCTGGCTTTCCATCGTATCCAATGCTCCATTATAGGGTTCCGCAATATAACCGTTGGCGATTGGCACTCGAGGCACATACTTTAGCGATACCGGCATCTTTTGTCCAAGTCGGTCAATATAAAAATCTCCCCCGGCACTATTGATGACGCGTACCACAGCCTCCCGCTGCTTGACACGAACCGTCAACGTACCGTCCATGTCGATGTTAACGGTCGCGGAAAAAACGAAGGGAATCTGCTTCAAGTCAATTTCCATCTGATGGATGGGGATACTTTCCAGCGTGCGCCCTTGCAGCTCTCCATAGTTTTCGGCCAGCACGGCAAGGATATCTTTCTGCTCTACAAAAGATTCATCGCCCAAAACCACAACACGGACGCTCGTGCAAGCCAACTCACCGCTCTTCGTGCTGATAAATCCCATCAGCATCACTAGGCCAGCGAGTACCACCATGCTAATTGCTCCATACAATAAGCTTTTCCAATTGATTCGATATGACAAGCGCTTAAACATGTTCTAAAATTGCTTTCAATGGCTGTACCAATAAATCAATATCTCCAGCTCCCACCGTCACCAACAATGGCGGACGGCTTCGCGTTACGTAATCTTTTACTCCATCCGGGGTCACAACATGCTTGTCAGGTATCGTTACCTTGTCAAGCAACATCCGTGAATCCACACCCTTTATGGGCATTTCCCTTGCTGGGTAAATATCCATCAATAGCAAGGTGTCTGCCATGGACAGCACTTCTGCAAACCCGTCTGCGAAATCCCGTGTGCGGCTATACAAGTGCGGTTGGAAGATGACGGTCAGTTTCCGATCGGGATAAAGCTGCCTCACCGCTGACAAAAAGGCCCTTAATTCTTCAGGGTGGTGGGCATAATCGTCGATATAGATAGCATTTTCTGATTTGACCACATATTCAAAACGACGTTTGACACCCGCAAAAGAAGACAGTGCGTCAGCAATCTTTCCATCCGAAATATCCAAAAGGCGCGCTACCATAATGGCGGCCACGGCATTTTCCACATTGTGGTTGCCCGGAATACCCAAGTGGAGTTTCTCCATTCGCCCACCGCTCCACACATAGTCAAAATAAAACTCCCCGTCAACGAGGTGAATACGATCCGCATACACATCCGCCGGCGTACTTGCCGAATAACGGATATCGGCTTCAAATGGCAAACCGGCTTTTACAATACGCTTTCCGTCTTTGTCTAGTTGGCCGAGAAACAACTCGAACGATTCATGCAAGTGGCTATGGTCACCATAAATATCCAAGTGGTCTGCATCCGCTGAGGTAACGACCGCAATGTTCGGAAACAGTGTCAAAAACGACCTATCATATTCATCTGCCTCCACTACCAGCACATTGTTATCTGAAAAGAGCGCATTGCTATGGTAATTGGTGCTAATCCCGCCTAAAAACGCCGAACAATCATACCCGCTGTCTTTCAGGACATGGGCGATAAGCGTGGAAGTGGTGGTTTTGCCGTGTGTTCCCGCTACCGCAATGGTAAACCGATGCTGACTAATCAACCCAAGTACCTGTGACCGCTTGAACAGGGAATGCCCCAACTGTTGAAATTGATAGCTGATATCCAATTCTGCGGGTACAGCCGGTGTATAGATGATTAAGGTGTGCTCGTCTGCCTGCTTAAACGCCTCATTGACAAGCGCAAAATCATCGGTATAATTCACCGATATCCCCTCGGCTACCAATTGCTTGGTCAGTGCAGTCTCGGTTTTATCATATCCTGCCACCAGACAGCCCAGGTGGCGGAAATAACGTGCCAGGGCACTCATTCCGATACCGCCGATCCCGATAAGGTATACTTGTCTGATGTTGTCTATGTTCATTTGCTGTTGTGCGTATTTTTGTTTTTTTGTTTTTTGTTATAAGTCTTTGGACTTCGGACTCCCCGCCAATTTCAGCACTTCCCTTGCGATTACCTCATCTGCATCCAAAATGGCCAACTTTGCAATGTTGGCACTCAATACCCGGCATCGCGCTTCATCTTTCAGCAAGGCCAGTGCGGTATCCACGAGTTGCTGCGGTGCCTCACCATCGCTGACCATTAGGGCGGCTCCCTGATCGACCAGTGCTTTCGCGTTCTTGGTCTGATGATCCTCGGCCACATTGGGCGATGGCACCAGTATCGCAGGTTTGCCTACTGCGCAAAGCTCCGCGATGGTTCCTGCTCCCGCCCGGGCGATGATGACATCGGCCATTGCATATGCCAAGTCCATCCGATGCAGAAAAGCCGTCAATTTCACCCGCTCCTCGTACCGTCCGGCTAATTCTTGACGGAGCGACTCGTAATAATATCCGCCGCATTGCCAGATCAGTTGCACATCCGCCTCGACCAACTTGTCTAATCCATCACGCATGCACTCATTCAACGTACGGGCGCCAAGGCTTCCCCCTGTCAACAGGATCGTTTTCTTACGCGAAGAAAAACCCAATAGCTCCGATGCTTCAAAGCGTTTGTTTTGGATAGCCACCGACTCCTGTCGGATGGGGTTACCCGTAAACAGAATTTTCTCTTTAGGAAAAAACTTGTCCATGCCGTCAAATGCCACGCAAATCTTGGCTGCCTTGGCACCTAACCGCTTATTGGTAATACCGGCATACGAATTTTGCTCTTGTATAAGGCATGGAATCTGCATATTTCCCGCCACGTAAAGCAACGGACCAGAGGCATAACCTCCGACACCTACAGCAACATCCGGGTTGAAATCACGAATAATTTGTTTCGCTTTGCGAATACTGTTGTACCACTTAAACGGTAACGTAAGATTCTTCAAAAGTGACTTCCTATTGATTCCTTGGATGTCCAACCCCACGATCTCATACCCTGCAGCAGGTACTTTATCCATTTCCATCCGACCATTCGCGCCCACAAACAATATGTCGGTATCGGGCGCTAAACGCTTCAGCGCATTAGCAATGGCTACCGCTGGGAAGATATGCCCCCCGGTTCCGCCACCACTGATGATAATACGCTTGCTCATATTGTTAATTCGCTGATTTGTTTATTTGCTTATCCGCAAATTGGCCAACCCGCGTCACTCCTTGTTCCTTAGTCCTTGTTTTTCAATCCTTACTCCCTAACCCATCGCGGGTATTTCACCGACAATTACCTTTTTACCCCGTTCTTCCACTTCCTTTTCCTTCATTTCATCGATATTCCGGCTTACACTCAGAATAATGCCGAATGCGACACTGGTAAATAAAATAGACGTTCCCCCCATACTGACCAGTGGTAAAGGGATCCCCGTTACCGGCCCCAAACCTACAGCCACCGCCATGTTTCCAAGTGCTTGCAACGTGAGGCTAAACCCTAGTCCCGCCGCCAGCAGCGCCCCGAACGCTTTCGGACTAAGTGTTACGATGCGAATACATCGAAACATCAATGCAACATAGAGACACACCAGCACGGCTCCTCCTATCGCCCCATATTCCTCGATGATAATGGCAAATATGAAATCTGAATAGGGATGTGGCAGTACATTCCGTTGTGTGCTATTTCCAGGCCCCTTGCCAAACAGTCCACCAGAAGCAATCGCAATCTTGGCATGGTCGGATTGATAGGACTTATCGGTATTCGCTTCTTCTCCGCTCATATAAGTTTGTACACGCGACATGTATGTCTGCCTACGCGGCCCCAACGACACTACCAATACCAACAACACGAATACCCCTATGCAGACGTAGGCGATTTGCTTAATACTGATCCGCCCGATAACCAACAATAAAACACTGACGCCAAATAGCATGAGCGCCGTGGAGAGGTTAGCAGGTGCAATCAACACAAAAATGATGCATACGGATCCCATAATGGGTAAAAATGCTTTCTTGACGTCCTTTATATTCTCCTGCTTGCGCGTCAATGTCCTCGCTAGGAATGTAATCAGCGCCAGTTTCGCTAAATCGGACGTCTGGAATGTCTGGTTGATCACCGGAATGGTTACCCAGCGGTTCGCTTCGTTGATGGTATTCCCAAAAATCAACGTGTACAGCAACAGTGGGATAGTCACCATCATCAATATTTTTGAAATCCCGGCATACCACCGATAGTCGAGCAGATGGGAGAAGTACATCAATGCAAATCCACCGAAGATGAGCAGGGTGTGCTTGATGAGATAGACTTCCGTACCCTTGCCTTCCTTGTACGCCAACGTACCCACGGAGCTATAGACGGCAAGTAGTGACCACACCGATAGTACGATGATAATAATCCATAACCATCGGTCACCTTTTAATTTTGAAAACGCTTGTTCCATTCGTTTATATCATTTTTTGAACACGGATAACACAGATGTAGCGGATTTTCGCGGATTTTTCACCTTAATTATTAGCGAGCACCCGCCTAATCTTTGTCTGCCCTGCCTACCGGCGGGCAGGCGTGTTCCATACCACTCGCCTTACTTAACCCACTAACCAAATCACAGATCCATCACCGCTTCCTTAAACTGGTCTCCCCTATCTTCGAAATTTTTAAACCAGTCAAAACTGGCGCACGCCGGTGAGAGCAATACAGTATCTCCCTTTTGAGCCAAGTGAGATGCGATTTCCACCGCATCCCGCATGCTCGAGCTATTTACGATAATCTGTGCTTCCTCCTCCAACGAATCGTATATCCGCGAATTATCTTTGCCGATGCATACGATCGCCCGCACTTTCGTCCGCACCAAATCCCGTAGCATCTCGTAATCATTGCCTTTGTCTACACCGCCCATGATCAAAACGATCTTCGGCGCGAAACTTTCCAATGCATACCATACGGCATTGACATTGGTAGCTTTTGAATCATTGATATAATTGACACCCGCAATGCACGCCACGAATTCCAGTCGGTGCGGGATATTTTTAAAAGAGCCCATGCTTTCTTTCATGGAAGCATTGCGCAGCTCCTGGGCTTTGGCTACCAGACCGGAGGCCATGTTGTTATACACATTGTGTTGCCCCTGCAAGGAAAGTTCGTTGATGTTCATTGTAAAAGTATCTTGATTTGGTACGTTAATTACGATTTCTTTGTCGCTATTCATATATGCTCCCGGCTCCATCTCGGTTTGGAGGCTATAAGGCAGCACAATCGCTTGCGGATGGTGCCGTTTCAGCCCCGCTACCGTGAGCGGATCGTCAGCACAGTAGATGAAAATGTCATCGGCCCGTTGGTTTCTGATGATCCGGAACTTGGAGTCTACATAGTTATCCAATTGGTAGTCGTAGCGGTCAAGGTGATCCGGCGTGATATTGAGTAACACGGCCACATCTGCCCGAAAATGTTCCATATCATCCAACATAAAGCTGCTTAACTCCAATACATAATAGTCATATTGCTGGGTGGCCACCTGTAACGCAAAACTCCTACCGATATTACCGGCTAATCCGACATTTAACCCTCCCTGGCTTAGCATATGCCAGGTGAGCATCGTCGTGGTCGATTTGCCATTAGACCCCGTAATACAGATGAGCTTGGCATCCGTATACTGCGCTGCAAACTCGATTTCGGCAATCACCGGAATCTGCTTATCCGTTAGCTGTCGTACGATGGGAACACTACGGGGTATTCCCGGGCTCTTCACCACGATGTCCGCTTCCAACAGCTTGCCTTCACTATGCTGGCCTTCCTCATAAGGAATCCCAGCTTCTTGCAATTGATTTTTATACGCATCGGCAATCACCCCATTGTCAGACACCCACACCTCAAAACCCTTTTTCACCGCCAATATGGCGGTACCAACGCCGCTCTCGCCAGCACCTAAGACCACGAGTTTGCCGCGTTGTGGATAATGATATGTCGATATCGCCGCCATGCGTTTTATATTACCTTACTTTCAATGTTACAATGGTCAGTATAGCCAGTATGATACCCAATATCCAGAAGCGGGTGACAATCTTCGCCTCATGGTATCCTTTTTTCTGGTAATGGTGGTGGAGCGGTGACATCAGGAAAACCCTGCGCCCTTCTCCATATTTCTTTTTCGTATACTTGAAATACGAAACCTGTATGATCACCGAAAGATTTTCAATGAGAAATACCCCACATAAAATCGGGATCAGCAATTCCTTGCGGATGAGCACGGCAAACGCCGCGATGATGCCACCGATGGCGAGACTACCGGTATCACCCATAAACACCTGTGCCGGATAGGAATTATACCACAGGAACCCGGTACATGCCCCTACAAATGCACCGGCGAAAATCACCAATTCACCCGAGTTAGGGATATACATGATATTGAGGTAATCCGAAAAGATCACGTTACCTGACACGTAGGCCAAGATGGCCAATGTTCCCCCGATGGTGGCCGAGGTACCCGTAGCGAGCCCATCTATTCCATCGGTAATGTTGGCCCCATTGGATACCGCTGTGACGATGAAGACCACGAATACCAGAAAAACAAGGAAGGTGAGTAGGTGGCCATTTGCGCCAAACATATTCAGCACTTTGGCGTAGTCAAACTCATTGTTCTTATAGAAAGGGATATTTGTCTTGGTCGATTTCACATCCTCCGTATAGTATTTTCGACCGGTATTTTCTTGTACGCGCACCTCCACCTCGGCATTTGGCTGTGGATTAACTACCGTTTCGCGAACCACAATATCTGGGTGGAAATACATGGTACAGGCGATGATGATACCAAGCCCCACTTGCCCGACAATCTTGAAGCGCCCGGCCAGCCCCTCCTTATTCTTCTTGAATACCTTGATATAATCGTCCACAAACCCTATCGTGCCCATCCATACTGTCGTGACGAGCATCAATATCACATAGATATTCTCCAATTTGGCAAACAACAACGTCGGTACCAGAATCCCCGCTAGGATGATCAATCCACCCATGGTAGGCGTGCCCTGCTTTTGCTTTTCGCCTTCAAGCCCTAGATCCCGGATGGTTTCACCAACCTGCTTCGCGCGGAGCAATCGGATTAGCCGACTGCCGTACACGGTGGTAATAATCAACGACACAATAACCGCCATTGCCGTACGGAAAGAAATATATTGGAACAAACCCGATCCGGGAACGTGCACGTACTCTTCTATCCAGGTAAATAAATAATATAACATAGGCTTATTATTGTTCCTTGAATGCGTTGATTAAAATCTCTTTGTCATCGAAATCATACCGCTTGCCGTCGATCTCCTGGTATTTCTCATGTCCTTTTCCGGCCACCAGTACGATATCGCCCGGCTGGGCAAGATGGCAAGCTGCCCGGATGGCTTCCCTCCTATCTGCAATGGAAAATACGTTACGTTTCCGATCTTTCGGTATGCCGGCTTCCATATCGTGGATGATCTGCATGGGGTCCTCCGAGCGCGGATTATCCGATGTGATAATGAGCTTGTCACTGTTCCGAACGGCTACAGATGCCATTTGCGGGCGTTTGGTTTTATCCCGATCTCCCCCGCATCCCAATACCGTGATCACGTGTTCCTTGTTCTTGCGGAGTCCGTGGATTGTCTCGAGCACATTCTTCACCGCATCGGGTGTGTGTGCATAATCCACCACACCAACAACCCCTTTATCCGATATGGCAATATCAAACCTCCCCTCGGCTCCCGTGATCGTACTTAGTGCTGTCAGCACCTTCATCGTCTCCTGTTCCAGCAAGATGGCCGCTCCGTAAACCGCCAATATATTATAGGCGTTAAATCCACCCACCAACTTCACCCACACTTCTTGACCATCCAGATAAAGCAACATACCATCAAAATGGCTCTCGACCACTTTCACCTTGAAATCGGCCATGCTTTTGATTCCGTACGTTTTGCGATGGGCAAATGTATTTTGCAGCATGACCGCTCCGTTTTTATCGTCTGCATTGGAAAGCGCAAAAGCAAACCGATCCAATCCGTCGAAAAATGCTTTCTTTGCTTTTATATACTCATCGAATGTCTTATGGAAATCTAAATGATCGTGCGTGATATTAGTGAATACCCCACCAGCGAAATTCAAACCGGCTATCCGTTGCTGAACGATGGCATGCGAGCTGACCTCCATGAAACAATAGTCGCAACCGGATTCCACCATATCGTGCAACAAACTGTTCAGGACAATGGGATCCGGTGTCGTATGGGTCGCTGCTACGATGCGGTCGCCCACCATGTTGTGTACCGTGGACAATAATCCGGTTTCATAGCCCAATTTCCTAAACAACTTATACAGCAATGTGGCAATGGTTGTTTTGCCGTTCGTTCCCGTGATCCCGACTAACCGGAGTTTCTTAGACGGATTTCCAAAATAATTAGCCGCAGACACGCCCAACGCGAAAGCCGTATCGTCTACCTGAACATATGTGACGGCATCGCTGGTGGTAGCGGGCAATTCCTCACAGAGCACTACCAATGCACCTTGCGCCACCACATCGTCGATATATAGATGTCCATCTGTTTGGACACCTTTGACCGCCACAAACATACTGCCCGGCGCCGCTTTTCGAGAGTCGAAGCAAAGGCTCTCCACCACCACGTTCAAGTTGCCGACAACCTGACGTACCGGAATACCATGGAGTATGTCTTTTAATACCATCATTTCAATTCAATCAATACCGAAGCACCCACTTTAGCCTGTTGTCCGGCGGGCAGCGACTGTGCAATCACCTTGCCTTTACCCCTTACCGTGGTACGATAGCCTGAGTTTTCAAGCGCATACAGCGCATCGATGAGTCCCATGCCCTTGACATCAGGCACCACCCCTTCCTTGATTTCTTCATCTGAAAAAGGAATCCCTTTCACCGTGTCGATTTCCAGAAGCGGTTCTGCTGTCGCATACGTGGTTTTAATACCCAATGCGTCAAATACCCGAAGCGTTGACGACTTGGATCCTTTCAGAGACGGCGGGGTTTCGGTATTCCCCACGAACCGCATCTGGTCAAAATCATCGTGCATGTCGAGGTCGTTGGCATACACCATGTCCGCAAGCTCGCTGAATACCGGTCCGGCGATCGAGGCACCGTAATACCCATTACGTGGGTTACGGACAACGACAATCATGGAATATTTAGGGTTATCGGCGGGGAAATACCCCGCAAACGACGATTGGTATTTCCGGTTACTGTATCCCGCTGCACCATCGGCGATCTGGGCTGTGCCCGTCTTGCCTGCGGTGGTAAACAGCGCATTATGCATCCGTTTTCCCGTACCATCGATCATCACCCCCTCTAGCATACCCCTCAATTTGCCTATTGTGCTTTCAGAAGCTATTTTTTCCTTGATGACACGGGTCTCAAAACGTTCCACGGTATTTCCGAGGTGGCGAATTTCCTTCACAAACAATGGCGCGACCATCTTACCGTTGTTGGCCACGGCGTTATACAGCGTCAGCATCTGCAATGGTGTCATCTTCAATTCATACCCATAAGACATCCATGGCAATGAAAGCGCACTCCAACTCTTGCTCTCCGGTGTTTTGATCAATGGCTCCCCTTCCCCGGGTATCTGTAAGCCCAGTGGCTCATGGAGATGCAATGCGTGCAAGCGTTTCGTGAATGCTGCAGGGTTATCTTTGTAGTACGTATTGATGATCTTGGTAACGGCTACGTTAGACGACACTTCGAAGGCCCTTTTCACCGATATCGTACCGTAAGCATGCGTGTCCCGAATCGTATTACGCCTAATCTGATAAGTACCATTACCGGTTTCGATCATCGTGCTGGTATCTACCTTACCATCCTCAAGTGCAACCAAGTAAGACGCCAGCTTGAATGTGGAACCCGGTTCGGCGCTCATGGCAATGGCATAGTTAAACTGCTCCCGATAAACCCCTTCCGAATCTCGGGTAAAATTAGCTACGGCGCGTATTTCCCCGGTAGCCACTTCCATTAAGATCACACATCCATTATCCGCATTGCTGGCGATCAGTTGCTTCTCCAATGCCCGCTGCGCCATGTCCTGCATGTTCACATCAATGGTCGAAATGATATCAGCACCGTCTATCGGTGCCACTTCAATCTCACGATTCACCGGCATCCAAACCCCTCCGGCTATCCGCTGCACGAGGCGTTTGCCGCTCCTGCCATCGATATGGTCACCATAAGCCCCTTCCAATCCCACATGCACATTCTCCGCAGGGATTTTGTATCCGATGGTTCTCGCCGCAAGATTAGTAAAGGGTAATATCCGCTTGTTTTTGCGTTCGGCGATCAGCCCACCCTTGTAGCGACCCAGATTGAATATGGGGAATTCCCGAATCTCTTTCAATTCCTGATGCCCCACATTGCGCTTGATCAGGTAATACCTGTTTTTCTTCTTTCGGGCATCCTTTAATAATTTTGAGTATTGCGCGGATGATTTATCCCTGAAGAAATCTGCCAGTTTGGAAGCCAACGAATCCACCTTGGCATAGAAGACATCATCTTCCTCAATACCGGGCGCCAGCATATCCATCCGAAGGTCATATTCCGGTATCGATGTCGCTAGCAAACTGCCGTCATTTGAAAAGATATTTCCGCGTACCGCCTCCACATCTACATAACGGGTAGACAGGCTATCGGCCATAGCCCGCCAACTGTCACCTTCCACGTACTGCAAATGGAACAACTTGACCAGCACCGCAGCCGCAACGAGCACAATCAGTCCGAACGACAAATATGCCCGCAGAAGTATGTCTGTCCTGATATTCATGCTTACGTTTTTTTTCTTTTTACTATCTTTTTGCTTTAACAACCACTATTTTTTTGGGCGGTTCCGTACGTTCTTTCAATCCCATGCTATCCACCCGCTTAGCAATCTCGGTCTGGGTGGTCAGCTTCATCAGATCTGCCGAGAGGGATTTGTAATCCCAATTCATTTCTTTCACTTCCCTACCCAATCGATCAATCTCCCGTACCGTGCGTTCTGCATAGTGCCTGTTCGCGATATAAATGATGGCCAACAGGCCAACAAACGCAATGAACGGGATATAGCCAACAAAGGCCATGGATGAAAACCGTTCGAACGAAAACAGCGATTGGAAAAAATTACGCGTGGCGTCCGCCTTTTCCTCGACAGTTTCCTGCAATTCTTCTTGCTGCTCCTCGCTTAATGGCTCTTTCTTGTATGCGTTTCTTGCCATAGTTTATTCGTTTAAAGTCTGAAAGTCGGCAAGTTCGGAAGTCTAACCTACTCAACTTACTCATTCACTCCACCATTCCACTTGCTTCACTCTTCATTCACTCCTCTCGCTCCGCAATCCTTAGTTTTGCACTCCTGGCCCTACTGTTACGTGCCACTTCCTCCTCCGTTGCCAAAATGGCCTTACGACTAATCACCTTAAACGGCTTGACCTCATTACCATAAAAGTCTTTCTCGACCTCCCCTTTGAACTTTCCCTTGGCCATAAAATTTTTGACCAACCTGTCTTCCAATGAATGGTACGACATCACCACCAATCTCCCACCCGGATTCAACACAGACACGCATTGTTGGAGAAATTCCTGCAAGGCATCCAACTCCCCATTCACTTCAATCCGCAATGCCTGAAACAACTGCGCATGGTATTTATGTTCTTTACCCTTGGGAACCAGTTTTTTCACGATGCCTTTCAGCTCATCAACGGTTTGAATAGGCTTAACAATTCGTGCAGTCACAATCGTTTTGGCCAAGGTCCGCGCATTATGTAACTCTCCATACATCCCAAAAATCCGATGCAACTCAGTCTCTGCATAGGTATTCAGCACCCGCTTCGCGTCTAGCTCCCCCACCTGATCCATACGCATATCCAACTCGGCATCGAAGCGGGTGGAAAATCCGCGCTGCGCATCGTCAAATTGATGTGAAGACACCCCCAAGTCAGCCAAAATACCGTCGACCATCTTTACACCGTGAAGCCGCAGGCTGTTTTTCAAAAACCTAAAATTCTGATGGATGAGCACAAACCGCTCATCTACAATCGCGTTTCCCAACGCGTCGGGATCCTGGTCAAAGGCATACAACCGACCTTTGTCACCCAGGCGCCGCAACAATTCCCGCGAGTGCCCCCCTCCTCCGAATGTCACATCCACATACACCCCATCTCGTTTAATCGCCAATGCCTCCATGCATTCGCCCAACATCACTGGCACATGGTACTCGCTACTCATCATCTTCGTCATCTAGCATATCATCACCCCCCATCACTTCTTCCGCCAGTGCCGCAAAATCATCACCCCCTTCATCTTCCCACAATTGGGTATAAGATTCCTTCGCCCATACTTCTATTTTGTTGAACTGGCAAAACAGCACGATATCCGTTGTAATACCCCCATACCCAAGCAGCGATTTGGGCAATAACACCCTGCCCGCCGCATCCAGCATCAATTCCGTAGCTCCCCGTGTAAAATCACGGATGAACTTCCGGTTCCGGGCTTTATACGTATTCAACTTTGCCAACTTACGGGTAATCTTATCCCATTCACTCCGCGGATAAATCACCAAGTGTTTTTCGAATCCGCGATTGATAACAAGCCCAGAACGCTCTACATCAGGCATTTGCCTTTTGAGCGCAGCCGGCAATACCATCCTTCCTTTGGTATCTAGCTTACAATCAAATTCGCCGATCAGGTGATCCATAGTTACACTTTACCCAATAAATATGAGGTAAAAGTAGGAATTTACTCCACTTTCTCCCACTTTTCCCCACAAAAAAGTTTTCCACATTTAATAGCTGGCCCGTTTGGTTAATCGGCCAACTTCACCGTGGAAATAGTCGACTGGATATGGCCACCATCCTCACCTTGTAGTTGAATCACTACAAAACTAAATTTAACCCCTGCCTTTGTAGCGTTTAAACCGCTTTTATCAGCATATTTGCGACGACACAAATACCTGTAATTGACAAGCTTAGGAACACGAGGGATGATCAAAAATAAACAGCGTTTTCGCATGTATTTAATTACCATTATTAAATTCTTGCCTCTCATTATCTTGTTGCCCCTGCTGTCTTGCGACAAAAACACGGAACTGTTTCCTTGGCAATGCGATTGCCACATCGAAGCCGTCAAGCTCACCAAACCCAGTACCGTTACCTATCATGTATCTGCCAATGGTGATGCAGCGGTGTCATCCGTCACCTATCAAACTGCCAACGGCGCCGTCACGCGGAATAACCCTTCGCTACCTTTTAAGGCAACCGCACAAATGAAAACAGGGGATACCGTGTCACTGACCGCAAAGGGCAACCCGGGCGAAGGAAATATTGTACTGACCTATGATGTCGAGGACAGCGAAGATCAACCAAGTAAGTTGAGCAGCAGTATGTCGCGGGTTTGGATCATGAGAAACGGTAATTGCCAATAAACCAATAGAAACAAGTAAAACAAGCAGTACCCGCTAATTTCCATTCTGTAGACATATTCCTACAGCATATTAATGACAAGCTGGCTACCTTAGCCGATGAAAAAAAAGACAGCTATTCACGACAGGATCAAGCTAGCTTTTTTGCAAACAAACACGACATTTTCATTTATCAGTTGAATATGAAGAAGAAAATACACATCGTTGAGGACCAAATGATAATCAGCATGGATTTGGAATACATGTTGGAAGAATTAGGCTATCAAGTATGTGGTATTTCCACAAGTTACGAAGAAGCACTGGTCGCCATCAAAAATGAGCAACCTGATCTTATTTTGGTTGATATCATTTTGTTTGGGGAAAAGACGGGCATCGATCTCGCCCATGAGCTCAACAATGTTTACCAAATCCCTTTTATCTTCCTGACTTCGCATGCCGATCGCGGCACCATCGAGGCAGCGAAATCCACCAAACCCTTGGGTTATATCGTAAAGCCTTTCAATCGAAATGATGTGTACGCTTCCATTGAAATGGCATTCAACTATGCCCAAATCACAGAAGATAACCACAACATATTCCTCCCCAATGGGAAGCACAAAACAAAAATCCCGGTGGATGACATGATTTATGCGTATGCAGAGGGCAACTACACTACTTTTATTACGACAAATAAAAAAATCGTACTCCGAAAATGCCTCAAAGAGGTTTCAGAAACCATTCTCAACAATAAGAAATTCGTCAGGATACACAAATCCTACCTGATCAATAGAGATGCCATCACGGCGCGGAGCGCCACCAATATCCTGCTCAACAATGGCGAAAATGTTCCCTTGGGCAGGGCCTATGCGGGATGCCTATATTAATTCCCCATCGACTCGGCTGATCGGGTACAGGTACCTGCTGGGGCGCTTACTGGTTTTATTCGCAAAATAACCAAGCTTTCGTTGATTTTCCCGTATTTCTGCCAAACAGAAATACGGGAAAAGCTTTTTATATCCCCCCATTTCTTCCAAAAAAACCGCTATTTTTGCAAGCTAATAAAAACGGAAACATGCATAGAACACATACTTGCGGAGAACTAACCCTCTCCGATCTGGGCAAAACGGTGGTATTGAGTGGTTGGGTACAGAAATCGCGCGATTTAGGCGGAATGACATTTATCGATATCCGTGATCGATATGGTGTAACCCAGCTCGCCTTTAATGCCGACGATGACGAAGCATTGCGCAGCAAGGCCCGTGAACTAGGCAGGGAATTTGTGATCAAAGCGACCGGAACCGTTATCGAGCGCGAAAGCAAGAACTCAAAAATCTCAACCGGCGACATCGAAATAAGGGTTGCCTCGTTGGAAATCCTGAACACATCGAAGCTACCTCCCTTTACCATTACAGACGACACCGATGGTGGCGATGACCTGCGGATGAAGTACCGCTACCTTGATCTCCGACGCGCCCCGGTTCGCAACAATTTGATCTTGCGGCACAAACTTGCACAGGAAACCCGCAAATACCTGGACGAACAAAACTTCTTGGAAGTCGAAACCCCTGTGCTGATCAAATCTACCCCCGAAGGGGCGCGTGATTTTGTGGTGCCCAGCCGGATGAATCCCGGTGAATTCTATGCATTACCGCAATCGCCGCAGACGTTTAAACAATTGCTGATGGTGTCTGGTTTTGACCGGTATTTTCAGATCGTCAAATGTTTCCGTGACGAGGATTTACGGGCTGATCGCCAACCCGAATTCACACAGGTGGATTGCGAAATGGCCTTTGTCGAGCAAGAAGACATCCTCCATCTCTTTGAGGGATTGATTAAACATCTTTTCAAAACGGTAAAAGGCATCGACCTAGGGGCTGTGCCGCGCATGGCCTATTCCGATGCAATGCGCCTGTATGGATCCGACAAACCCGATATCCGGTTTGACATGCAATTTGTGGAGCTCAACTCTGTCTTGAAAGGGTTTGGATTCCCGGTATTTGACCAAGCCGAGATCGTGGTAGGCATCAAGGCCGAGGGCTGCGCGTCGTACACTCGAAAACAATTGGACGCCTTGACGGATTTTGTCAAGCGGCCGCAAATCGGTGCCACAGGACTGGTATACCTACGTTATAACGAAGATGGCTCCCTGAAATCATCTGTCGACAAATTCTACGGCACCGAACAGCTCGAACAATGGGCCAAAGCCTTTGATGCCAAACCGGGCGACCTGTTATTGGTCATGGCCGGTGAAACCCATAAAACCAGAAAGCAATTGAACGAGCTCCGATTGGAGGTAGCGTCCCAGTTGGGCCTACGTGATAAAAACACGTTTGCACCGCTGTGGGTGATTGACTTTCCCTTGTTGGAATGGGATGAAGAAAGCCAACGCTACCATGCCATGCACCATCCATTTACTTCTCCGAAGACCGAAGATATTCGGCTATTGGATAGTGACCCCGGAAGCGTACGCGCTAATGCGTATGATTTGGTCATCAACGGATCGGAAATCGGCGGTGGCTCCATCCGGATACACGATCGGGCATTGCAGTCCTTGATGTTCAAACACCTGGGGTTCACTCCCGAAGAGGCACAAAAGCAATTCGGCTTCTTGCTCGAAGCCTTCACCTACGGCGCACCTCCCCACGGGGGAATTGCCTTTGGCTTTGATCGACTGGTATCCATCTTTGCAGGCCTGGATAGTATACGGGATGTCATCGCATTCCCCAAAAACAATTCGGGTAGAGATGTGATGATTGATTCTCCGGCATCCATTTCCGGCGAACAATTGGCGGAATTGGGTATTGCTGTAAAGTAGGGAACGCTTGATTTTCACTACAACAGTTTGCCTGTTTCTGCGTTATAGTTGATAACAATCCGATATTGCGTATGCCGTCTACACCAGCGTCCACTTTTCTGAAAGACAGCGCCACCAAAGCGTTTGAACCCCGGCATAGGCAGATCATCAACTACAATATCGACAAATACGACGCAGCGGTCCAGAACGGACTTGCTGCGTTCCAACACCTCGAAAATGCGAAACGCAAGGCGCACATCATCAAATGGCGGATGATGGAAAACCTTGATAAACTATTGCCTGAGTTTGAATCCAATTTCCTTAAAAAGGGTGGCAAGGTCATTTGGGCAAACGATGCCGAGGAAGCCCGCCAGGAAATCTGGAAAATCATGGAACGTGCGGAGGCCAAAACCGTGGTCAAGTCCAAATCCATGACCACCGAGGAGATTGAGCTCAATGCTTTCCTGGAAAAAAAAGGGGTGGCCACCGTGGAGACCGACCTCGGGGAGTATATCGTGCAACTGCTCGGGCAAAAGCCCTACCACATTGTCACGCCGGCCATGCACCTCAGCCTCGAAGACATTGCGAAGCTTTTCCATGAACACTTCGGCACTGCATTGGACGCCACGGCACAAGAACTGACCCTGAAAGCCCGGGAACTGCTGCGCCAGCAGTATACCTCGGCCGAGGTAGGTATTACTGGGGGTAATTTCCTCATCGCCGATACGGGTAGCGTAGCCATCACTGAAAACGAAGGCAATGCGCGGCTCAGCACCACGTTTCCCGATATCCATATCGCCATCGTCGGCATCGAAAAAATCATTCCATCGCTCGCTGACCTCGATCTATTTTGGCCTTTATTGGCTACGCATGGTACGGGTCAACGCCTTACCGTGTACAATAGCATCTTCAGCGGACCACGGCAAGAACATGAAACTGACGGCCCCAAAGAAATGTATGTGGTGCTGTTGGATAACGGTCGCACAGATTTATTGGCCCAAAAAGAACAACGGCAAGGACTATACTGCATTCGCTGCGGTGCCTGCCTCAATGGCTGCCCTATTTACAAAAACATCGGTGGCCATACCTATAACACGACCTACAGTGGCCCCATCGGGTCGCTCATTACCCCCCACCTGCAGGGCATGGAAGACTTCAAGCACCTGAGTTATGCCTCTAGCCTATGCGGCAAGTGCACAGAGGTGTGCCCCGTGAAGATCGATATCCACAATATGTTGCTGCTCAATCGGCGTGACGCCGTAGCCGCCAACATGGTTTCCAAAACAGAGAAACTGGCATGGAAAGGCTTTACATTCGCCATGACGAAACGCAAGATCGTCGATTTCTTCGGAGGGAAATTCAAGAACTTCTTGCTGCGCCGTTTTTTTCGCAGTGCCTGGGGAAACCACCGAAACTTGCCAACTATCGCACCGAAGTCATTTAGCCAACAGTGGAAAGAACAAGGGGATTCAAGAAGCTGAAAAGCTATTCATTATGGAGATTCGCCCATTTGTTGATTTCGTTGTTCGTTGACCTGCAAGTTTACTAACCGCTAAATCAGCATACAGTTAAGTGTGCACATCAAATTTTTATTTATTTTTTTGGGTTACCTTTTTTGCCCCTCCGTATTAACGTTTAAGTAAACAACGTTTGTTTTAACCAAAAAAGGAAATTAACAATGAAAAATGCATTTAAATTCGGCTTCTTAGGTTTAGCTGTTTCTGTAGCAGTTGCTGCTTGTAACTCTGCTACTTCTGAAGGTGAAGAGTCTACTGCTGATTCTTTGGCAACTGAAATCGAAGCTCAAATCGAAGCTACTACTGATTCTATCGATTCTATCGGTGAAGAAGTACTTGATTCACTTGACTCGTTGACTAACGAATAATTCGAGCAGAATTAAAAAAAGCCGAAAAAAAACGTCGACCAATCGGTCGACGTTTTTTTTATACCTTACTCATCCACCATCAACTTGTACCCCACACCCCTCACATTGACGATTTCAATAGCACCGTCTTGTTTAAGGTACTTCCGCAATTTCGTGATAAACACATCCATGCTACGGGCATTGAAAAAGCTATCCTCACCCCAGAGGTAATCCAACGCTACTTTCCGGTCAAGCACTTGGTTCTTATTTTCAATCAGCATCTGCAGCAACGCTGATTCGCGAAACGATAACTTAATCGTTTGATTGTCGATACTCAACTCCTGCAGGGCATTATTAAACGTATAGTTCCCAATAGCGAATGGCGTTTTGGGGGGAGCTGCCCGCCGCCTTGGCGCCCTATTCAATAGTGCATTCATCCGTACGATCAGTTCCTCCATGCTAAAAGGTTTCTTCAGGTAATCATTCCCTCCCAATTCAAACCCCTTCACCACATCTTCGGTCAATGATTTTGCGGTAAGGAAGATGATCGGCACGTGTTCATCCACCTTCCGGATGTCTTCGGTAAGTGAAAACCCATCTTTAGTAGGCATCATCACGTCGAAGATACAGATGGCCGGATTAAATACACGGAATGCTGAATACGCCTTGAGCCCATCCTGTACCCACATCACCTCGAAATCCCTCGACTCCAGGCTCTCCTTGACAATTTTGCCCAAGAAAGGCTCATCTTCCGCCAATAACACCTTCAACCGTTCATCCTTGCGTATCATACATGAGCTTTATTTAGGTGGTGTGGGTTCACCGGCAGGGTAATGGAAAACGTACTCCCCTCCCCGACCGTGCTTTTTACCCCAATGGTGCCCTGGTGTTTCTTAACAATCGTGGCCACATATCCCAGCCCCAAACCAAAGCCCTTCGCGTTATGGATATTTCCCGTAGGCACCCGAAAGAAGTTTTCAAATACCCGTTCCCGATAGGCCGCTGGGATACCGATTCCGTTGTCACGCACGGCTAAATGAACTGTATTGTTATCATTGTCTACTCGATATGACACCTCAATATCGGGCACTTTATCGGCATATTTCAGGCTGTTATCCACCAGGTTATACACCACATTGGAGAAATGGTCGCGGTCAATGACGGCTTCTACTTTTTCTCCACTGCCCTGAATCGTGATTTCTGCTGCTTTCTTTTCCAATTGGGGCTTCATATTTTCCACTACATCGCTAATCAGTTTTCCGATATCGGTCTTTTGTAATGATAATTTGATGTCCAACTGTTCGAATGCCGCCATTTTCAACACCTTTTCGACCATCACCGAAATGCGTTTTAACTCGTGCTGGCAAATATCGAGGTATTCCTTTGCTTGTTCGGGTTTGTTCATGACATCAAAATGCTTCATGGCTTCAACGGCCAATGACACCGTCGCGATAGGCGTCTTGAATTCATGGGTCATGTTATTGATGAAATCATTTTTGATGTCCGATAATCGCTTCTGCCGAAAGATGGTGCGGAGCATATAGGTAAATGCCCATACGGTGACGCCCATGATGGCCACGGAGGCTAAAAGCACCCACAACATATTCCGCAGGATATACACCATATCATTATCGATGGCCAATGTCAACATATACGGTTGAGATAAACCGATCTTGATGCCCTCCATTCGCTCCGCCGTCTTGGCAAACAGCGTACTGTCTGAAACATACGTATCACCAAGCCCATTAAAATTGCTCAGCTCAAATGCGAAATCGGCACCGATGCCCACCGAACGCAACAAGGAATCGATTTCATTGGTCAGCGGTTGGCTAAGGGCCACAAATGTTGGTTTTTGGTACGTGTGTGATTGGTCAAAGGTGAGTGTTTGCCCTGTCCTATTCGCATGAATGAGTTTAACGGAATCTACCGCATGGTGCCTGATCGAGAGGATACTATCTAGCGCAGCGTCATGGTCAGCAGCATAAGTGGTGTCAGCATACGATACGAAAAGTGCAGTTCCCCGGATTTTTCGCCGGGCTTCAGATGCGTCTTCAGATGGCTGGAGCTGGGGCATTCGACGATTAAGCATCAACATATCAACCATGTTTGACAGCCGCTCTTTCTGATCCTGGCCCATGCTATCGGCAAAAAAACCCATGCGTTCCATATCAGCCAACGCATGGTTACGCTCCATGTGCTTCAATACTTCCGTCACTTCTTTCTCAAACTGTTGTGCCGAAAGTTGGTAGGAATTATATAACCAATAGCCTTGGAACAGGAATATCCCCGCCAACGAGCAGGCAACAATGACAATGATAAACCGTATCCGCTTCGACATCATATCACAAAGCTATGAAACCTCTTAGGTTTTGGAAACTCTTGCGAGCCAAAATAACACCCGTTAACACTTGTTAACAGTATTTAACACTGATGGCCGACATTAACACTGATTAACATAAAAAATGCGAGGTTTCTTATGCACCGAGCCTACTTTTGCTCCATCATTTAGTCATTAAAACTCAATTATTATGAATACGCAAACCGTTAAACTTATCGCCACATTAATCACCAGTGCTATCGTATGCAGCAGTATGGTGGGCCAGGCACAGGAACTTGATGCAGCATTAGCTCACATCAAGTACGAATTGACCCACATCGATGACACCAATTTCCGCGATCAACCCCGCAAGGAGGAAATGATGGTATATATCGGCCGCCATTCCAGCATGTATAGCAGCTACTCGCGCGCATTGTTGCTGGAAGAAATGAAAAAACAAATGCCTCAAAACAGAAATGTCGATGGGCCAATGACCGGTTCTTCATTTTTCATCAACTCACCCAATATCACCAATGAAACGTTGTACCTTTTTCCCCAGGAAAACAAGGCGTTTATCACCAACCGCCTTGGCGTCAGCAATTACATTATCCCACAGGACTATCCGCAAATCGATTGGCAAATAGACGAGGAAACCAAGGAAATCGGCGGTTACCCTTGTCAAAAGGCGATTGGTTCTTTCGCTGGCCGACACTATACCGCATGGTTTACCACCGAATTGCCTTTCTCCTATGGCCCATGGAAACTGAATGGCTTGCCCGGTTTAATCCTAGCGGCTGAAGACAGCACGAGGGAAGTGGTTTTCAATTACGCGGGTTTTGACAAGCAGGAAGGCGTCGCCATCGAAATAGCGTTACCTACGGAAGCGGTGACCACAACAGCCAAGGAATTTGCGAAGGCTAAAGCTGCTTTCGATAAAAACCCCATGGCTAACACCATGCGTAACATGCCTTCCGGCGCGAACGTGGAACGTAAAATTGTCTTTAAAGATCAGTCCGGACGTGAACTGACACCAGAGGAGTTCAACGCCATGCGTGAAATGGGCATCAAAGAGGGCAAGATAAAGCAACCAAACAACCCATTGGAACTGGAGGGCAAGTAAGCGGTTGGTTACTGGTGAAAAAAAACAAACAGCGTAACATATGAATGATCGCACGATGAAGGCTGTATCCTTATGCATATTCCTAATGATGTGGTTTATTGCCGCCTTCTCCCAGAGCCGGCAAATCCAAGGCTCCCTGAAAACAACGGACGGCCAGCCCGTGCCTCATGCCAGTGTGATGCTCAAAAACCAACAGCAACGCGTACTTGCTTTTAAATCAAGCGAAAGCAATGGCGCCTTTACCCTGCTTGTGCCAGATACTGCCCTTACGGCTGACTTGTATATCGAAATCAATCACCTTGGTTACAAAAAAATAGCATTGCCTCTTTCGGAAGGTAAAAGTCATTATGATATCCTCTTGGAACAACAGGCTATCGACCTGGCCGAAGTAGAGGTCAAGAGCCGCCCGGTCATCAGTTCGAGGGGTGACACACTAAGTTATGACGTAAGCTCATTTGCCAAGTCAGAAGACCGAACCATTGGCGATGTACTGCGACGGATGCCGGGCATCGAAGTGGAGGAAAGCGGCCAAATCAAATACAATGGCCAAGCGATATCGAACTTCTATGTCGATGGTGATGACTTGCTTGATGATAAATATGCCATCGGCACCAAAACCATCCCCCATGCCATGGTCAAAGACATCGAGGTGATGCAAAATCATCAACCACTGAATGTATTGCAAAACAAAACACTGAGCGAAAACGTGGCGCTCAATCTCAAAATCAAAGACGAGGCGAAGCTAAAGCTGACGGGGCAGGCAAAGCCGGGTGGAGGCCTCCCGGGCCAATATGACGGGGAGTTGAACACCATACTGTTCAACAAAAAATATAAAATGCTCAACGTAGGCAAGGCCAATAATGTGGGTACGGATTTGGCAACGGATTTCATGGCGTTTAACCAATCAAACCGGATGTCATCGCTGGGCAACACACGCCCCGCCGAACTGCTTTCATCGGGTACCGTGGGTAATCCGGCGTTACCAACGAATCGATATTATTTCAATAATTCCGGATCGTTGAATGCCAATAACTTGGTGAACCTCAAAAACGGATTGCAATTGAAAACAAACATTGGATTGTTGCTCGACAATAATGATATGGACTATTACAGTGCCAACGAACTCTACCTGGCCGAAGACACCATCCGTTATAGCGAAATCCAACAAATCGGGAGAAATCCCTTCAAGGTGGATGTTTCCGTCAACGCCCAGGCAAACCACAACGACTATTATTTCAATAACACACTAAAAATCGGATATTCGGGTGAAACAGGCAGCTCCTCCCTCTTCAGTAACGATATCGACATGCGGCAACAACTCCGTAGCCGGGTACGCGATTTCTCCAATAGTTTGGACTATATACCGGCCCTACCCAACCGAAACATCCTGAGCGTCAACTGGTACCTCAACCACTTTAACCAGCCACAAACGCTCGGCATACAACCCGGTATCAATGCAGATGTGCTGAACGATGGCCAACCGTTTGAGCATGCTTACCAATATACCGAAACGCCCACTTGGTTCAACACCCTATCATTGGGTTACCGGCTTCCCAACGGGTTAATCAAACAGCATTACCGCGTCACCATGCTCAACGAATGGCAACAACTCCAATCCAAGCTACTCCTTACACAACCTTCCGGTGAGCAGACGCCCTACGCCGGGAGTGCGGACAATCAACTCGACTGGCAACGGCACAATGTACAGGGGAGTGCTACATATGAACTGAAACACGGTAAATGGGAGACACTGCTCACATTAACACTTACCGCACAACGCATCGCCTACACCGATCCCAGTTTTGACCTCGATGAGCAAAAAAATCGGCTACTATTCAATCCGTTCTTCCGTGCAAAATACATGACGAATGCCGAAGATTTCCTGTCACTTAATTATGTGTACAGCAATCAGATGGGCAATATCAACGGTGTTTACCGTGGAGCCATCCTGACCAATTATCGTAGTTTGCATGCCAATGAGGCTGCATTGGAAGAACGCAGTGCACATCAAGCTGGATTGGGCTACAACTTTCAGCGCAACATCAGCATGTTATTCATGAATGTGGGTGTCAACTACATACGGGCCATGGCCAACACCATCGCATCCAATGTCATTACCGACAACATCATGCGCACTGTGCTACTCCCGTATGATAACGACGTGAGCACATGGAGTGCAAATGCCGGTATCAGCAAATATATTTTTGCGCTTGGTGCCACCGCGAGCATCAAAGGTTCATGGAGTACCACTCGGTTTAATCAATTTCTCAATAATGAGTTACTGCCTTACAATAACATCTCATTCACGGTAAATCCGGGTATTGAAGCCCGCTTGTGGAATGCCGTGAGTCTCGCCTATGAGGGAACCGGAACATGGATGACCAGCAAGTTGATATCAGGTGAAACCGCCGTACAAATGCCTGACCGGCAAATCCAACGGTTCGACCAATCGGTCAGCCTTCTCTATTCACCGTTCCGAAATACGTTCCTACGCCTAAGCGGACGCCACCAATACGTCAGCCAACAGCAATTGCAAAATATCGACTACTTCTTTATGGATGCCAATATCCGGTACAAGCTCAATAAATGGAATACGGATGTGGAGCTGAACCTAACGAACCTCGCCAATATCAAAGAATACGAGACGTACAGCTTATCGGCTAACCAGTTTGGTTATAACCGATACCAACTGCTGGGACGCATGGCCGTACTGAAACTGGCGTTTAATTTCTGATACCGGTTTATCCGCGCTCCAACACCTCATCCACCATGCCGAATTCTTTGGCCTCGGTGGCCGTCATCCAATGGTCGCGGTCAGACAATTTATCCACTAAGTCATAATCTTGCCCACTGTGGGTTGCAATGATTTGATACAACTCTTTTTGTACCTGCAGCGTCTGCCTAATGCTGATATCCATGTCTGCCGCCGTGCCTTGCATGCCGCCCGAAGTCTGGTGAATCATCACACGGGCGTGTGGAAGTGCTGCCCGCTTCCCAGCCGCGCCAGCACATAGCAACACCGCTGCCATGGATAAAGCAATACCTGTGCAGATGGTGGCCACATCGGGTCCAATGTACTGCATGGTATCGTAGATGCCCAGACCAGCGTAGACCGATCCTCCGGGCGAGTTGATATACAATTGGATGTCCTTTTTAGCATCGGCCGATTGCAGAAAAAGCAGTTGGGCCTGGATGATGTTCGCTACACGGTCATCCACCGGTTCGCCCAGAAAAATGATGCGATCTACCATCAAACGAGAAAACACATCCATCTGCGCCATGTTGAGCTGTCGCTCTTCAATGATATAGGGTGTCATGGACACAGGCGAAAGATGGGTAGCCACCTGCGAAACATATTGATCTACGTACATCCCGTTAATGCCGCGGTGTTTTACCGCATACTTACGAAATTCATTGCTGTTAATATTCATCGTATTATTGGGTTTTAAAATTTCAAACATAGCGTTCCCTGCACACCTCGTCGCGGTGCGTATCGAAATCTTGTTAAGTCCGAAAATCAGTAGTTACTTGCGGAAGAAACCCAGTACTTTGTCACGGAAAGACTGGTGTTTCGGTTTCGTAAACAGCGTATGGTGTACCTTCTCCAATTCTTTATAAAGCTGCTTCCGTCCATATTCGCGGACAATGCCATACGTTTTCCATCGCCAATACACGTCTTCCCTCAGCTCCGGGTCTAACAATAGTTTGGCTTCAAAAAGTGCCTGTTGCTCGCCCGGAGCTCGCCCTAACAGGCAATTTTCGATCAATTGCAGTTCATCCAATGAAGTCTTCATACTGGAGCGATTTTTCTCTGACCACCTGTTTTACCTTTTCGAGGCATTTAAATTTCTGTACCGTTGCGGAGCGGGTGCCCGAAAAACCAAAGCGGCGCGCCATTTCCAGCATATCCAGTTTTTCGTAATAGAATGCACTGAGCAGCTCCATGCATTTCTGGCCGGCGGTCTGCAATACACGCACAATACGGTTGCTGGCGGAAATGGCATCTCCCCGCACAGTATCGTCTTCCCAGTCCATCCCGGCATCGTCGCCGTCAAACTCGGCCATCAATTGGTCAAGTGGGATATGCCGCCGACATTCATGATACCGCTTAATCCACAAATGGCGGGCGATACCAAAAATGTATGCTTGTTCACCATGCTGCAAATTCAGCGATTGGCTTAATGACTTCTCGTAATAGACCAGCAATGCATCGTGGAAAACATCCTTGGCCTCGTCTAACACACCCCCCATTTTGGCTACATAGTTAGCAACCATCGGGAAGACACGTTGATATAAGTTCATAAAGAGAGCCTCTCGGTCGGAGCCATCCGTTTTATAAGCGCATGTATTGTTCATGATGATTACCCCCTTTCCTTCTTTTAAGATATGTGTATTTTTCTACCAGGTTATCACCCAAAATTATGATTTATTTTTCATCTGCTCTGGTCTCCGCAAGGATTTCGAAACAATACCCTTTCAACGCTGTTAGTACAAATATGCTACTGTCTAGTCATCCATGGCGAGGACATAGCCATGACACCTACCCCGTTTCAGACGGTTGTTTACCCAATATTATCACCATGAAAACACAAGCGTATCACAAAGCAATATACAGTATTTTCCTTTTTCAAGGTGCCTACTTTGTCATCACAGGCATCTGGCCCATCCTTAACATGGAAAGCTTCGTGATGGCTACCGGGCCGAAACTGGAAACTTGGTTAGTGAAAATGGTGGGATTATTGGCGACCTCCATTGGCCTTACTTTCCTCGTATCGGCATTACGCAAAAGAAGTTTACCGATGCTGCTCGCATATGCGGCTTCATCAAGTTTTCTTATTATGGATATCATCTATGTGGCAAACCAAACCATCCGGCGCATCTACCTATTGGATGCGGCCATCCAATTTGCTTTTCTTGCCAGCATGACCTTTTTTATCATCAGGAAACAACAACGAACTTCGCGATAAACTTAGTGGTGAGAAGGCCCAAACGGCTTGAGCCGGAGAAGGAACAATGTGTCTATCGATTCAGGGACGTGTGCGGTAGATTGTTTCATCACAGGCACCGCTCCACTTCATTTAAAAACGCTTTGATGTCAAATGGTTTACCGATAAACCCATCAGCATAACACGTTTTTTCGTTACTCTTAAAGTCTTCATAAGCCGACATCAACAACACCGGAATACCTTGGGTAAGGGGATTGGTTTTCCACGCTTGACATACATCCAATCCATTGCCATCCGGCAACATGATATCAATAATCACCAACGCCGGCAATGGCCTGTCAACAACACGTCGCTTAAACGATGTAACGCTACCAAAGGTGATCACTTTATAGCCGCGCTCATTTAGCAGGAAGGCGACAAGCTCCCTAATGCCTTCATCATCTTCTATGACATGAATGGTTTTCTCCATGCGTCGAAAAATAAAAAACAGCCATTGATTACCAGAATGCTCGTTATACGAACATTATTGTCATGAAGACAGGTACATCTTGATGCTGTATATTTTGGAAAAGTATGATAGCGTAGGCACAAGGCAAATTACGATGTCAAACAAGCTGCTTCTGATACAGATGCTGGTATTGATCATAAAAAACCAACAACTCCTGTTTCTGCCTCTTGATCAATTTTTTGGTAGTGGGTGGTACATCTGCGTTCATTTCAGCGTAACGGTATGCCTTTAGCAAGGCACGCTCTCCGGTATCAAAAAACTCATTGATGGTCATGTTTTGATTGGCAAATGATGATTTGACGATATCCCAGGCTCGCAGAATTGTTCCTTTCGGATTGCCCCTAGCAGGTAAATCATGAGCCAGTCGCACAAATTCAACTTCTAATTCCTCCTGCAATCGTTGGCCTTGGGTGATGATTTGTTCAAAGACCATCTTCAACTCGATATCCGTACCATCGACAGCATCTTCAAGTACTACTTGATAACTCCATATACGCTGCCCATTTACCTCTATTAAGTCACTGAGCAGCTCAAGTATTGTTTCCGAATGTTTCATTATTGTTAGCTATTAACCAAGATTTCGGCTCGTTTAACAGGCAGGATCGGATAGATTACTATGCTATTTCTCCGCACGTTCACTATCCCGTAACTGCTTAACGTGGTCATGCGATGCCAGCAACTCTGTCTGTTGAGTAGAAATGAGCGACTGGGCCGCAAGAGAGATCCCCTCCTCGCCTTCAGCTTGCCGATAGGCTTTCTGAGCGGCATCCTCGCCATATTCACAGCTTTCCAAAATTGCTTTCCGGTCATTCACGGCAAACGTTTGCTTGACATCCATCCATGCGCGATAAATCTTACCCGCCGTGGTGGTCTCCTCGTCCACTTTATCTTCCCATGCACCGATGTGTTGCTGTAATTCCGATTTCAGTCGCTCGCTTTGTTCGATCAGCCCACTGAAAAGTGCTTTGAGATCCACATCAGCAACGGGCAACTCTGCTATCGCCTTTTGGTAACCCACTATGCGATCGTTGTTGATTTTGATCAAATCATTCAGTACTTCGGCTGTTTTCCTTAACTCTTCCATGATAGTCCTTTCCTATATAAATGTGTTACTTCTCTTATCTTTCAAACCGATCATCCATTGGCTGTTAATGGCTAATCGAGCGAGTCTATGGTGTTGACAACCGGCAGTTAGTATTGTTTGGAAAATTTCATATAAATTGATTAACTGAAACCCTATGCGTCTTGCCTTGTTAGTTATAGCATAAAGGTATTTACCACAAACACGAATGAGCACTTGCTATGGCAATTATTGGCGAAATCATCAAGAGAGCTATTAAGGTAACTGGTTTCATCAGTATCGAATCCCAACCAGAAATGGCACAGGAGAGCGTATTACTCGATTTATTGGAAAAGGCGAAATACACGGTCTTCGGCAGAACGTTCAATTTTAGCAGCATCCTTCGTGACAGCAATCCGATAAAGGCTTTTCAACAAGCGGTATCCGTACATGACTATGACCGCATGTATGAAGATTGGTGGCACTACCTCCATAAGGGATACCAAAACATTACCTGGCCGGGCGAACAGCGCTATTTTGCGATGAGCAGTGGTACGACTACCAATAGCAAAGCAATCCCCGTAACCAGTGACATGCTCGATGCTATTAAAAAAGCAGGCATTCAACAAATCCTCAGCCTGAAGAATTTTGAACTGCCGGGTGACTTCTTTGAAAAAGACATCATGATGCTTGGCAGCAGCACTGCATTGGTTGAACGGAATGGCTTTCTTGAAGGGGAAATCAGCGGCATTGCAGCGGCCAATATCCCGCTTTGGTTCCGGAGGTTTTATAAACCCGGTACGCGTATCGCCACGATACAAAATTGGGATGACCGGGTAAGAAAAATAGCAAAGGCGGCACCTAAATGGGATATTGGCAGCATGACCGGGATTCCTTCGTGGTCCGAATTATTGTTGAAAGAGATCATCCGCTTCAATAACGCCGATACCATCCATGATATATGGCCGAATCTACAGGTATACACTTCTGGTGGAGTGGCTTTTGAGCCCTACCATAAAAGCTTTGATAAACTATTGGCCAAGCCCATCATCCACATTGACACCTACCTTGCTTCCGAAGGTTATTTGGCTACCCAGAAACGTCCTGATACCAATGCCATGGCCCTCATCGTTGATAACGGTATTTTCTTTGAATTTGTTCCTTTCACAGACGAGCATATCGACCATCAGGGGCGCGTGAAGCCGACCGCTGAAGTGCTAACCCTCGCTGAGGCACAGGAGAACACACAATATGTATTGATCATATCTACCGTGGCGGGAGCGTGGCGCTACATGATTGGCGACACCGTCACCATCACCAATAAGGAAAAAGCGGAGATCATCATTACCGGGCGCACCAAACATTACCTGAATGTGGTTGGCGAACAATTGTCCGTACACCAAATGAACGATGCCATGCAAAAGTTGCAGCATGAATTTGACCTAGAGATCCAGGAGTTCACCGTCGCGGCCATCCGAAAGGGCGAGCATTATATCAACAAATGGTACCTAGGCACGAACCATGGAACCGCTCCTGTCGAAATTGCGTCATACCTTGACCAACAATTGGCCGAAAATAACAAAAACTACCGCGTAGCCAGGCGCAAAGCATTAAAAGGGATAGAAGTTGCGGTTATCCCAGCCGACCATTTTTACCGTTGGAGTGAAACATACAAGAAACTGGGAGGACAAACCAAAATACCCCGTGTAATGGAGGAAGATGACTTCCGCGACTTCGAAGCATACATCTCTACACTTTAGCTTGGCTGGGAGGAGTTACGGTTTCTTGGTCTCGATTTCGTTAATGACCTCTTCTTCCTCTTCCAATATTTCGGCACGTTCATCTTGTTCCTGGGCCTCCAACTCGGTTACTAAATCCATAATATCGTCGGGCGACAGGTACAACTTCGCAATCCTATCTTTATAGTGCTGCGGCAATTCACTATGATCCAGTATAAATGCTTTGGTGGCAACCAAATACGGCCCCATACCCCGATTAACGGCAAACGTGTCGGCTACACGCTCAGCCTTACGTATATATTTTTTTGAAAGCCAATAGGATATACCAAATCCCGCTACACGCCAAACACTCCGCTCTTCATAATCCATGATGTGCCCCAGCTCATGTCCTATCCATCCGATCATTACACTATCGGGCAATTGATGTATGGGTTCTATGCTATGCATGAGCCTAAATACCGGGCTAATTAGAATTTGGTATGCACGTTTATCTCTATGGCGCAGTAATGTGCCGACTACCGGCCGCGCGGCCATTACCGAATTCCTGAGATGCTGTTTAAACTCGAAGCGTATATCGGTATCTTTCAATTCCGGATAATGCGACAGCGCGATGAGCACCTGCTTTTCAATGACCTGTGGAATCTGCTTATTAGCCTTAAATGCCAAAAGCTCTTGGGGAATGTCTTCTTGTTTTTCCAATTGGTGCGCCAATAACATAACCAGTAGAAGTATCATATGATTAAAAAACCAACTCTTATCTAATCCCAACAGTCCTACCTTATAATTGTTGGCCGCATTCAGCTTCTTGTCATTTTTTTGACAAAGTATTCGCTTGTAGATAAGTTGGGCATCGTATGCCTACAGTGTCTTATAATTCAAATGGCCTTTCACAACGGAATCATAGAAATTACATTCACAGATAAACAAATCAGGCAGCTACGTGTAAGTAATAATGGTTTGACAAGGGTTAGCGGCATATATACGGCCAGCCACCCAACGAATTGGAGTCTTCAACAATCACATTAAATGATGACAACCGAAATTGTAATTCCCGCCGCCATACCAGAAAAACGCCTGACACAAGTACTCGATTTAATTGTACAAGGAGGTAAAATTAAACGCGCGGGTCTGAAAGCGAAAATCATGCGTGCTAAATGGATAGCCTATCTTATTAATGAAGAGCAAGTCATCTGTACAGTCACGTTGAAAAGCCCATCAGCCGCCTACACGTCAAAAATCTTCAAGGAGACCAACGTAAAAACTGATATCGATTTCGATAAAGAGTTGGGATATGCGTCTACTGATCAAGCGTTCGAGGGCCAAGGTCATTGCCAAACGCTACTTCAATGCTTCATGAAGTACTTGACGGATTATCGCATTTATGCGATCACGAAAGAACCGGCCATGGTCCATATTCTAAAAAAGCTAAAGTTTGGCCCCATCGGCGAGCCATACCAAGGCAATTTCCAATTGTTGACTTATCCATCTTTACCATATGGCTACTCACGAAAGTACAATGATGCTATGCAATTTTAATCTAGACGTCATACGAACAAGAGCGAGGAACAGCAGCACAAAAGCGAAACAATCATGAAAAACAGAAAAAAACTTTGGATATCCTTCGCATTCATCATCCTCGCCGGTATGCTGGGTCGCTTTGCATGGGTCTATATTCATGAGACACTGGGGGTCGTACTCATCATATCGAGTGCTGCCTGTGTGTTGGTCGCCTTGACGGTATTCGCAATATATTTCAGCGAGTATTAAGGATAGGTACTTTCCCGTTCTACCTTATAAAAGGCAGCAATAACACACTCAAAACCGTTTATTGGGATTATAGGAAGTACGGCTTTGGATCCTCCCCTTTTTGTCCTGTATCGTCAACGTCGCGTTGGCCGCCCTCGCTTCCGAACGGGCAATAGAAACCGCCTCCGCTTTTGTGCGATAAGCCTTTTTCCGACCTTTTTCCCGTTTAACTGCCCAACCTTTTTCGATCGGAATGACATAGCGATCCTCACCGTGGTGTTTGACATCGGTCTTTCTACCTGCTGGCTGATCTGGTGCATCAAAGGGTATACCCCGGTTAGCCGCCCAATCCTTTGCACGGCTGATACCCGTAGCGATTGCTAACCCTTCGTCAATGTCACTTTCATCTAATATGGCATTCGCGATCTCAATAGCTTTGTTCCTGATCTCCGTTGGCAGATTCTTCATGGCTACCGGATAATCTCGTGCTGCCCAAGGCATGGCTTTCCTAAGTTAAGTAAGATATTCGTGTTTCCAAAGATGACAATCGGCAATCGGAATGGTTTTCTATTTATGTATTTCATTCGACCATGGATACCTTCTAGCAACGATGACCAATCCCGTTTATGGCTCAATCCGTCTAAAGGAAAGTATCTTAAGAAAACCAAAACCTTTATCCTACTCAAAACGTATACCTCTATGATTAACAAGAAACCCATTAGCTCATCATGGAAAAAGCAGGAGAAACCTTTGAAATCCACATCGCTGGGCAGTTTGATGACAAACCAGTAACGATTCGTCCGGAGCAGACGACCGATGGCGTTCCGATCTACCAGTGTTCTGTAGAGGGCACCCCCATTGGCCAATTAAGGCGCGAACCTTCGGGCAAATGGGAGCAACTTTGGGGGAATTTACCCCAAGACACCGTACAGCACCTTGGGGAAGTCATCGCCAGTCAAATGGAATAACGAATCAAGGATGCTACGCACCACAGGCGCATATAAGAACATAGAATACCATTATTACAGGGGTGGCTCGCGAGGAATCGAAAAATAAAAAGTAGAACCCTTACCGAGTTCGCTATTTACCCCGATGTGGCCACCATGCCGTTCTACGATCTCTTTACTGAGATACAATCCAAGCCCCAATCCCGTCATTTTGGATGTTCCTTCCACTTGATAAAACCGTGTGAAAACTTTCTCCTGCTGTTCGCGGCTCATCCCTAGACCTTCGTCTGTCACCTGTACATTTACCTCTAGGGCAGAACACTCAAGGGTGACATGCACGTTATTGGCATCCGGTGAATACTTGATGGCATTGGTTAGCAGATTGATAATCACTTGCTCTATCCGTTGCCGATCGGCCCGCACGGTATAATCGCCATGGATATTGTGGACAAACACCGTGTGGGTCTGGCTGCTGAAATGGAAGGTCTCCACGATATCCAATATCATTTCGCTCATATCAAATGTCTCAAAGTGGAAACTCAATTTTCCAGCCTCGATTTTGGAAATATCCAGTAATTCGGCAATCAGTGCGTTGATTCGTTCCAGTTGCTTCAACGCCTTGGTCAGAAACCGCCGCCCCACCTGGTCTATTTCGGATCGTTCCACTATTTGGAGGTAGCCCTTGGTCGTGGTCAATGGCGTTTTCAATTCGTGGCTCGCCAAAGCGATAAATTCGTTTTTCCGTAGATTCAACGTATTCACTTCTTCTAGCAACCGGGCGTTATCCAATGTCACCGCCACCAACGATGCGATGCTATGGATGATGTCTTCGTCGGCTGCATTGAAAACCTCACTTTGGGCATACCCAAAAAACATGGCGCCAATCAATAGTTTGTCTACCGAGCGAATAGGAATGGCCAAGCAATGTTGTATATATGGTATTTCTGCTCCTTCCCACTGGTTGAAAAGTGCCTGAATGTGGGGAAAACTACAGACATCGTCCAATTTCACGGAACTTTCGCCGGCAAATAAGGCGTGGATCATCCCCTCATCCAAATGGATAGGGCGATAAATAGCCTGCTCCATACTGGTGGGGATCGCCATTGCAGACGATAATGCAGATTGACCTTTTTCATCCGATATGCGATAAAAACAAATCCCGATATCGGCGGTAGCGAGATGAGTCGTGGAATCAATGACCGTTTGAATGAGCGATGGTGTGTCGAGTTTTTCGGAAATCACTTTACCAATCGCATGGAGCGTTTCCAGCTTTTGTGCGTTGAATTGGATGGTTTGCTCCCGTTGGATTTCATCGGAAATATCCCGTGCTATTTTTGATGCGCCGATGATCTGGCCCATTTTATTGCGCATGGGGGATATCGTCAACGATATCGGTATTTCCTTACCCGATTTCGTGAGTCGAATGGTTTGGTAGTGATTTACTTTTCGACCTTCCCTGATTTCTTGGATAATGGTCTTTTCTTCGTTTTGCAAGTAGGTTGGGATGAGGGTATGAATGGGTTTGCCAACCATTTCAGCTTCCTGATAGCCAAAAATCCGTTCTGCACCCCTATTCCAACTCATGATGATGCCATTCATATCTTTACTGATGATGGCGTCATCTGAAGACTGGACGATCTCTGAAAGTACAGCTTGTTTTTCTTCATATTGTTTGTAATCGGTGACATCCACCAAGGTAATGTATATGCTGGTCAGTTCACCCGAATTGGCTAACATCGGCCTAGAAAAAACAAGTACGTTCCTGCGCGTACCATCTGGACGTTCGATAATCAACTCTTCGCTACCTACCTCCGCTTGCTCCCCTACGGCTAGCGCCATTGGATGCTCGGCTAACGGCATAGGGCGGCCATCAGCGTAATAACTAGCGAAAGCGCCAGACCACTTTTCCTCACCTAGTTTTGGCCTACGGCCCCAAAGCGAAACGACCGCATCATTAAATGCAACAATATAGCCCGCTTGATTACACACATAGCTCGCAATCGGCGATGCTAAAAAAAATTGTTTGAAATTGCGGCTATCAACCTCCGTATGCGATCTTTTCATTCATTCAAGTAGTTTCAGGAAAAAATCTCGAAATCAATATTCGCCTCTCTCCGCGACCTAAACAAAATTACAATTGTTTTATCATAATCGTAAGCCTTTTAAAGCTGTCAAAAAAATCATTTGCTTGTCAAGCCGCTACGTTTGCCTCCTCCATTGCGATATCGGTCAACTTCGCATCGGTCTCCTTCTCCTCATCCAACGTTGTGCCGAGTATTTCTTTGGCTTCGTTATGCTCCATGAGTTTGGCATAAGTGACCAAGCATCCGTAGGTTGCGATTTCATAATGTTCGACCTTTTGGGCCGCCGCGATCAATGCGGCATCGAGCGCCGGGTCACGTTCAAAATTATCAATGATTTCCTCCGCCTCTTTCAATAGACCTTCCATCGCCTTACATTTCTTCCCGCGTGCTGATAATCCGAGGGACTCGAACACTGTTTTCAACCGATCGATATGTTCCTCGGTTTCCGAATGATGTGTTTCAAAAGCCTTTCTCAATGTATCACTTTCCGCGGCGCCCGCCATTTTCTTCAATCCTTTCAGCAATTGCCGCTCCGCTCCCAGAATATCCCTTAATTCATCAACAAATAATTCGTGAAGATGTGGATTGGGCATTTCGCCGCTTCGATTTTTGTTTGCCATGATCATTCCTCCTATTTCTGCATTGTTTGCTTTGTGGAAGGGATAACGCCTCGCCCCGACATTTGTTTTTATTTTTCTCAATGCTGGTCGCCCAGCCCAAAATCTAGTCATTCGGTATACTTTTTTATTTTTTATAAAACAATTTTATCCGTTGTTTGTCTGCATTATTACGGTCTATCGATAGAGCGGCGTACATCAGATACCAACGCTAGTACATTTTTGCGAATAAAGCATTCAGTTCTATTACCATCGTTCTTTAATAACGACTTCCATTCAAAGTAGTCATTGCAGAAATCTTTATTATTTGACAAACAGATCATGAATAAAATTGAATTTAGCAACAAGGTAGTACAAGAAGTAGACACATTGAGTAATTACGCACGTTATTTTACTCGAGACGTGGAAAATGCAAGCGATTTGGTACAGGACACCATGCTAAAAGCGTTTTCCTATTATGACAAGTTTAAAATGGGCACCAACCTGCAGGCTTGGTTGCACACCATTTTAAAAAACACCTTTATCAATTATTACCGTAGAAAGGTCAGAACCAATTCGGTCATGGTCAAAACGGACACCATTTCTTCATCCGACCTCTACAAGAGTTCATCGCGCAACGCTGCGGAAGGAAAGTTTGTGATGAAGGACATCGAGCGGGCCTTATCAAACCTCAGCGACGAATACTACTATCCCTTTACCTTGTATTTTGAGGGATATAAATACCATGAAATCGCCGAACAGTTCCAAATGCCCATTGGAACGGTCAAAACCCGTATCCACGTAGCGAGGCAACAATTAAAAAAGAAATTGAAGCCCTATGCCGGCGAATACCGTTGACAAGTGTTCAGCTTAGAAAAGCGTTTAAATAAGGAAGAATCGAGAGGTACCAATGCCCTTGAATGCCAAACGGCTGGCTTACACTACTGCTTTTGCTCGCCGATTTTACTTTGTGCCCGACTGAAAAACAAGGCAATATTGAGGTTTTCCAACATTCTTATACTCGAAATATCGGTAGTGTTCTTGTCATCGTGAACGCTTCCGTTATCTTCCTTTTCTGAATTATGCGCATGAATGCGTACAGCCAAGGGGGGAACGCTTTGGTTTGCTTTGGTTCGTTTCATCGTGGTTAAGTTTATTGTTAATTTTCTTTTTGGAAATCATCCTGAGGGTAATAGTCATTCACTGCATCAATCACGTCGTAGATGTCGAAGGGCTTACGTATATACGCATTGGCACCGCAATGCTGGGCGATGTCATCGATTTCCCTGACAGCAGAAATCATAATGATCGGGATATTTGTGGTTTTTTCATTGGCCCTTAACTCGCGGCAAAGGTTGCTACCCCAACACCAACTCAATCCCTCATCCATCAATATGAGGCCGACTTGATGCTCTGCCAACACCTTATACATGGACTTTCCGCAATCCGTGATCACTTCGTATTCCTCATATCGCATAATCTCCGAAACGATGTCTGCCATATCGGCATCATCTTCGATATACAGGATTTTTTTTCCCATCTTTTTTCACTTTTTTAGGTACCCATTAAAAAAACTCAACCATCTCCCTTGATGGTATCCGTATGTAGCCGATTGCCACCTCCGGGTTTTGTATCACCTCGCATCCTGCCTTTTCCTTCGGGGATGGTATTCAGTTGATCATCCTGCGGGTCTATACCTGCTTCATAATCCTTTTGTGGGATTTTGCTTTTCAAGTCCTTTCGCGCGCGAATCAGGTCCTTGGTTTTTTTGTCTTTTAACTTATCACTATCAGCCGATACTTGAGCGCTTTCTTTCTTAATAGCCATGTCTGACGGTGTTTTACGGAGCCAACAACCAGCAACTAGATAATGTTTGTTTTTTTTGTGAAAATCAGTGCTTTAATGGATTTCACAAAAAATAAAACCAACAGCAGTGGGGATTGTTAGCACACTACAACACATGCAAATGCTTTTCAACTATGAGTATTGGTAATATCGAAGATAACGAAAAAACGGCAAAAAACATGGAAAACAAAGCAAAGCATCCACATGAAGATCCGGTCGCAAAATACCCAAAGCCTCCATTTCCCAGAAATCCGCAGGACGTACCGGGTGTAGAAGATGCCATGCGACCAAAAGCCGATCACGGGGAGGAATCCTATAAGGGAACAGACAGGTTGCGTGGCAAAAAGGCTATTATCACCGGCGGTGACTCCGGCATCGGAAAGGCTATAGCCATTGCATTTGCCCGGGAGGGGGCCGATGTCTTGATCAGTTATCTCGATGATGTGGAAGACACGGATGCACAAGATACCGTGAAGTACGTAGAAGAAGCCGGAAGAAGGGCGGTGCTCGTAAAAGGGGATATCAGCTCGGAGGTCGTATGTGCGAGAATTGTGGACTTGGCGGTAAGGGAATTTGGTAAAATAGATATTTTGGTCAATAATGCTGCTTACCAAATGTCTCGACAATCTTTGCAAGATATACCTAATTGGGAGTGGGATAGGACTTTTGCGGTCAATATCCACAGCATGTTTTACCTCTGCAAAGCTGCAGAACCATATATGCCCGCGGGGTCAAGTATTATCAACACCACTTCCGTGAATGCTTATTCACCAAATCCGACCTTGCTCCCCTATGCGGCGACAAAAGCGGCAATCCAGAATTTCACGGCCAATTTAAGTCAACTATTGCTTGAACAGGGCAAGGGCATACGGGTAAATGCCGTTGCACCCGGCCCGATTTGGACGCCGTTAATCCCATCTACCATTCCCGATCACGAAAATTTCGGTGATAACACGCCATTTGAAAGACCGGGGCAGCCCGTGGAAGTGGCTCCGGCATACGTATTCCTAGCCAGCGAAGAAGCCAATTACATCGCTGGCGCAACCATACCAGTGACGGGTGGGCGCATTACGATTTAATTAGCTAACGTATTCCCCTTCCGCTGCCTGTTGCTACCAACAAACAGTAGCTCATGCCTCTTCGCCCTCAATTTCCTTTCGCACGCGCTCCTCATCCTCCAAAATTTCTGACCGTTCTGCATCCGTCTCGTCCTCCAGTTCCACAACCAACGTCATGATGTCGTCCGGAGAGAGGTACAAACGGGCTATCCGGTCCTTGTAAGGTTGCGGTAAGTCGCTATGCCCTAAAATGAATTTCTTGGTCGCTACGATATATTCACCCATGTGGTGATTGACTGCATACGTATCCGCCACACGCTCCGCTTTCCGGATGTATCTCTTCGAAAGCCAATATGACACGCCAAAACCCATCATTCCCCATGTATTCTTCGTTTCATAATCCATGATGTGGCCCAGCTCATGCCCAATCCAGCCGATCATCACGCTATCGGGTATCTCCTGTATGGGCTCTTCAAGGTGCTTCAGCTTGAACATCGGGTTGATAACGATGCGGTAAGCCCGTTTATTCCGCTTCCCGAACAATGTGCCGACCACTGGTCGGGCTGCCATGATCGGGCCTTTCAGGTTTGCGCTGAACTCGAACCGGATGTCTGTATCTTTTAGTTCGGGATAATGGGAAAGCGCAACCAGCGTTTGTGATTGGATGACAGGAGGAATCTGTTTGTTGTGCGCATATGCGAGCAGTGTTTCTGAAATATCGTCATCTACGGTTAGATGGAATGGAGCACTCAGTAAAACAAATAGGAAAAGCATCATACCTTTTTAAAGTAAATCGTCATCAAAAGCAACAAAAAAATCATTGCGGAAAAGCGGTCTTAAAACCGGTTGATGGCCGCCGCACCAGTTTCTACGGGCATCCGGTCTTTTGGAATCACCCAAACTTCCCCGCCGAATCGGAGCACCAATTCCCCTAAATCATCCAGCACGTCATCAATAAGCTCATCCCCTTCGTTTTGGTCGCGGTATACCACGTGATCACGATCGACAATATGTCCCGGGATGAGTCGGTTTTCCTCCAGCAAGAGGGTTGCGACTCTTCCATCGTAAGCATCTTTGGCGATCTGGTTGAGTTGGTCCACTCCCAACCCTTTCGATGCAGCCAACTGGAATTCGTCGACAATACTGTCAATCCGGGAGTTATAATAAGGTTCAAATACCTCCCAAGCTAATTTATTCAGTTCTTTTGCAGGCAGTACAGCTGCATTTATCTTAATCCCCTCATCCATCAATTGGCTGTTGCGACTCACTTTTCGGAATAGGCTATGGTGTTCGGGTAGCGTGGCCAAGATCAACGGGAGCCTTGTAGGTAAGGAATACTGGGCCATGATAGCTCGGTCTACAGCCCTGAAAAACTGCTCGGTATCGTTGTCGATATCCGTCTTCTTCAATCCGGGGTTCCGTTCGGCCTCCCACTGTTCGCCGGTAGCCGTACGATAAGCCGCCAAGGTGGCATGTAGGTCACGCTGTTCATGGTCCAAGGCCGCTAACATCGAATCAGGCACCTCCCCGGCCGATAAATCCACCTCATCTAATTTGTACCGATCACCTTCAAAAAGCTGCGCCGAATTGATGGTCAGCACCAGCACATGATAGCGGTCACCCGTCTGGAGGTATTTCAGCAGCGGCTTTGTATGCGCACTATCAGCGACAATGGCCAGCGGCGGTACCGGTCTTCGCAATCGATATACCTCAAACAATTCCCGTGTTGCAAAAACAGCCAAACCATCACGCGTATGCTGCCAAAAATGGTAATCTTCGGCCAATGCATCAAATTTCGCAAAGATCGCTTGGATACCGCCATCCCGTGGATGCGCATCTTTCATGGGTCGAAATTGCTGCACCAACTGCTTGTATACCTCCCGGTCTTGCGCATTATCTGGATGCGTCCGGTAGGTGGGCATATACAACGAAAAAATCGGGGGATCCTGCCGTTCTAACAATATGCTAAGATGTTCTTCATTAAAAATTGCCATCATGTATCTGTTTTTAAATCGGAGTGATTTGTGCAAATCGGCCAAATATGCGAGCGCTTTCCTTACAAATTTAACAGTTATAATGGTTAATTGTTGCAAAAAACTGCATTTTCACATCGCGACCTTTAGCCAATTCTTACTTCCAACTTCGTCCACGTTTTGCTACCTTTGCCACAAACAGCGAACTGAACATGGCTTTATCACCACTTACCGCCGTTTCTCCTGTAGACGGCCGTTATCATCAAGCAACGCACGAATTAGCAGACTATTTTTCCGAATACGCCCTGATCAAATACCGTGTATTTGTAGAAATCGAATATTTCATCTGCCTCAGCAACTCCGGAATCCCGCAGTTGCAGCATTTTGATGGCAGCCTCAATGACAAACTCCGGGCCATCCATCAACAGTTTTCGTTGGAAGACGCGCTATGGATCAAGGAAAAGGAAAAAGAAACCAACCACGACGTGAAAGCCGTGGAATATTTCCTGAAGGACCGGTTTGAAGCGTTAGGCTTGGTAGATTCGTTGGAATTTATCCATTTCGGGTTGACTTCCCAGGACGTCAATAACACTGCGATCCCTTACTCATGGAAAGAAGCGCTGAACAAGGTGTATATTCCCCAACTGAACAACCTCTTCACGGAGTTGGACCAATTGGCCAACGAATGGGCAGCTATCCCGATGTTAGCGCGTACCCATGGACAACCCGCTTCACCGACTCGGTTAGGCAAGGAAATCAATGTGTTTACCGAACGGCTCAGCCAACAGATACGGTTGCTCCAATCCGTACCTTATGCCGCCAAATTCGGTGGTGCAACGGGCAATTTCAATGCACACAAAGTGGCTTATCCCGACATGGATTGGGTGGCTTTCGGCAATAGGTTTGTGGATGAAGTGTTGGGCCTGCATCGTTCGCAGACCACTACCCAGATTGAGCATTACGATCATTTCGCCGCCCACTGTGATGCACTCAAGCGCATCAATACGATATTGATCGACCTATGCAGGGATATGTGGACGTACATCTCCATGGATTATTTCAAGCAGAAAATCACCAAAGGGCAAATCGGTTCTTCGGCCATGCCCCACAAGGTGAACCCGATCGACTTTGAAAACGCAGAGGGCAATCTAGGCATTGCCAACGCCCTATTTGAGCACTTGGCCGCCAAACTACCTATCTCGCGTTTGCAGCGCGACCTGACCGACTCCACCGTATTGCGCAATATCGGGGTTCCATTGGCGCACACCTTGATAGCCATCAAGTCGACCATTAGGGGCTTGAAAAAGCTCATCCTTAACGAACAAGCGCTGAGGACCGACCTGGAGCAAAATTGGGCCGTGGTAGCCGAGGCGATCCAAACCATCCTTCGCCGAGAAGGGTATCCCAAGCCGTATGAGGCACTGAAGGAACTGACCCGTACCAACGAAGCGATAACAGAAGCCACCATCGCCGCCTTTGTAGACACACTCAATGTTAGCGATGCGGTCAAAGCGGAACTAAAAACCATTACACCGGCGAATTATACAGGGGTATAATGAAAAAAACCAAGCATAAGGTGATGGAAAAGGCGTTGAGGGTCATCACCACCATCATTGCCATACTCATCCTGATTTGGGTAGCACTGGTGCATAAGATCGACCGGACACCCTACCAGGAGACGGCACATTATGCCGCTTGGAAAACATGGATAGCCGACAAGCAATTCGAGGCGAAAACCGGCGATATCCAAGTAGGATGGGCAAAAGAAAATATCACGCCAGACACGCCTGGACCAATGGCTGGTTACGGTAAGCGGTGGGGCAGGCATTTTGAATCCATCCGTGATTCATTGTATGTACGGGTGATCGCGGTACGCAACCCAACACAAACGCTCTATCTCCTGGCAGCTGACATGCTCATTATCCCCCCCAACGTCACCGAACGCCTAGCGGAGCTCTTGCAAGAAGACGGCATTTCACTGGCTGATGTACACTTGGGGGCTACCCACACGCACCACAGCCTCGGCGGATGGGGCGAATCGATAACTGGCCAACTTTTTGGCGGGAGGTACAATCCAGCGGTCGAAGAACGGCTGGCCCTCGCGTTTAGAGACGCCATACGCAAATCACGTCTTGACGTGGTGAATGCTGAAATCAGCTATGCAGAGAGCAGCAACGATGAGAATATCCGGTTCCGCCTCAACGTGGCGGATGGGGAAGTAGATCCCGATATCCGATCGCTGATATTCCAGCGTGCCGATGGCAAACGAGCCAGACTCGTCACCTATGCCGCACACGCCACAGTACTGAAGGCAGATTCCTTGTATATTTCCAGAGATTACCCCGGCATGTTGGTTGATTCACTCGAAAACCAAGAAGCTGAATTTGCCATATTCATGGCTGGTGCGGTAGGCAGCATGGGGCCTAAGGCCGAGGGTGAAGATGGCTATGACCGGGCCGAAAACATCGCCGGCAACCTATTGTCGCACGTCCAGCAAAGCCAAGTCCTGCCACTCGAAAACACCCCTCCTTTGCTATCGGCTTACTTCGAGCTCCCCATGCCGGAGCAAGATGCCCGTATTAGTATTGATTATGCGCTGCGTCCATGGGTATTCCGGTGGGCGTTTGGCAACTACCCGACCTACATAAAAGTCACCAAGATTGGCAACACATTGCTCATCGGCATGCCGGCAGACTTTTCGGGCGAAATCATGAATGAGTTAGACGATTATGCCCAAAGCAAGAACATCGACTTGATCATCACCAGTTTCAATGGGGGATACATTGGATACATCACCCCCGGAAGGTTATACGAAAAAGATCTATACGAAACCATTACCATGTCATGGGCTGGTTATCAGTCTGGCCAGTATTTTACCGAAGTCGCCAAAGACATCATCGATAAAGTGAGCGAGTAAAGCGGCGAGTGAAGCTTTGACGCCTCCCTGACCAAATTAATCGTATAATATTAATACCTTTGTAAAAAATCGCTTTATAGTATGGCAACGATAAACGTTTATACCGAATATACACCGAATCCAGCGACCATGAAGTTCCTGGTCAATAAATTGCTGATCAACGGCAGTCTGGATTACCCGGATCGGGAGAAGGCACAAGAATCCCCCTTTGCAAGGGAGCTTTTCAAATTCAACTTTGTGAACGGTGTGTTTTTTGCCAGTAACTTCGTAACCATTACTAAAACACCTGATGCGGAATGGGAAGACATCGAAGGGATTCTGAAAGACTTCGTCAAAGGTGCCGTTGAATCCGAACTTAAGGTGCAAGAAATCGCCAAAGATGAGGACGTGAACTTCGAGGGTACGGAAACCGAAGTCAAAATCCAGCAAATCCTGCACGACTATGTTCGGCCTGCCGTAGAACAAGACGGAGGAGCTATCAGCTATAAATCGTTTGAAGAAGGTACCGTAACCGTTGAGTTGCGGGGTTCTTGCAGTGGATGCCCCTCCTCTACCATCACCTTGAAAGCTGGGATCGAAGGATTGCTCAAACGGATGGTTCCAGAAGTACAAGAGGTTGTAGCCGAAGCAATGTAAGGCAATGTCTATCCTACGATTAACCATCATATCATTAGGGGTATTGTTGTTTATTGCCTGTGGCAATTCTTCCAACCAAACTACTGAAAACAAGGCGACAGCTGACGAAGAAGCATCAACCGCTCCTCAAACGGTCGCCAAAAACATCTTGTTTCTGGGCAATAGCCTCACCGCTGGCTATGGTCTTGACGATCCCAACCAAGCGTTTCCCGGTATCATCCAGCAATGGATCGATTCGCTAGGATTATCCTACCGGGTCATCGGTGCCGGGGTGAGTGGAGAAACTTCCGCAGCAGGCAACGAGCGTATCGACTGGCTATTGAATGAAGAAATAGACATTTTCATATTAGAATTAGGGGCCAATGACGGCCTACGCGGGATCCCGACTGAAGAGACACATAAAAACCTACAAAGCATTATTGATAAGGTCAAAAGCAAGTATCCCGCGTGCAAACTCATCCTGACGGGTATGCTCGTACCTCCAAGCATGGGAGGCGATTACGGCCGCGCATTCTCCGCGATATTCCCAAAACTCGCTAACGACAATGGGATGGCCCTCGTACCATTCCTTTTGGAAGGAGTGGCAGGCGAAGCCAAACTCAACCAGCATGATGGCATCCACCCCACCGAAGAAGGACACCGAATCCTTGCGGAAAATGTGTGGGAAATATTGGAGCCCCTGCTCTGACGAATGGTCAGCTATCAGAAATAGGTAAACAATCTTAAGACTTCCCGTCTTTGGTCTTCGGACTTCCGTCTCCGGTCTTCGGTCTTCGGTCTTCGGTCTTCGGTCTTCCGTCTCCCGACTTCCAAACTTCAGCCTTCCCGGCTTCTGATATCTCACAATTAATCACTAACTTTAGCCGCAAAAATCGAATTAACCATATAAAATGAGCGAAGACATCACTAAACTAGAAAAAACCGCATCGCAGGTCAGACGTGACATTGTACGAATGGTTCATGCTTGCCAATCGGGCCATCCCGGTGGATCATTGGGATGTACTGACTTTTTCGTGGCATTGTATTTCGATGTCATGGAGCGTAAACCCGGTTTTGATATGGACGGCATCGGTGAGGATATCTTCTTCCTATCCAACGGGCATATCTCACCTGTTTTTTACAGCACATTGGCCCGTGCCGGATATTTTGAAACCAGCGAGCTAGCCACGTTCCGTCAAATCAACTCGCGCCTGCAAGGCCACCCGACTACCCACGAGGGGCTACCTGGAGTGCGTATCGCGTCCGGTTCGCTAGGACAAGGGCTATCCGTAGCCATAGGCGCCGCCCAAGCAAAAAAACTCAACCAAGACAATCACTTGGTATATGTACTGATGGGTGATGGAGAGCAACAAGAAGGCCAAATATGGGAAGCCGCCATGTATGCACCACACAACAAAGTGGATAATTTGATCGCCACCATCGACTACAATGGTCAGCAAATTGACGGTGCTACGGAAGATGTGCTATCCCTCGGCAACCTTAGGGCCAAATGGGAGGCGTTTGGTTGGGATGTCCTCGAGATGAATGGCAATGTCATGAGCGACGTGTTAGCCGGGCTAGCTGACGCCAAATCACGGACCGGAAAAGGGAAACCCGTGTTAATATTGATGAAAACAGAGATGGGCAACGGCGTTGATTTCATGATGGGATCGCATAAATGGCACGGCGTAGCGCCCAATGACGAGCAATTGGCATCGGCCCTTTCACAACTGGAGGAAACGTTGGGAGATTATTAATTTATTGTAGATTTTAGACTTACGAATGACGATTTTATCCGATCGCGCCTTCCAAAATCTAAAATCGTAAATCGTAAATCGTAAATGAAAAAATACACGTATACAGATAAAAAAGACACCCGTTCAGGATTCGGAGCAGGACTACTGGAAGTGGGGCGAAAAAACGAAAATGTCGTGGCATTGTGCGCCGATCTGATCGGTTCGCTCAAGATGAATGACTTCATCAAGGAATTCCCAGCGCGATTTTTCCAAGTGGGTATTGCCGAAGCCAATATGATGGGCATGGCGGCGGGGTTGACCATTGGTGGTAAAATCCCTTATACTGGCACTTTTGCCAACTTCTCAACGGGTCGGGTCTATGACCAAATCAGGCAATCTATCGCCTATTCGGATAAAAATGTAAAAATCTGCGCTTCCCATGCGGGCCTTACCCTCGGTGAAGATGGTGCTACCCACCAGATCTTGGAAGATATCGGGCTGATGAAAATGCTACCCGGTATGACCGTCATCAATCCGTGCGACTACAACCAAACGAAAGCAGCTACCATTGCTATTGCGGATCACCATGGACCTGTTTACCTACGTTTTGGACGCCCGGTTGTGCCAATTTTCACCGACCCCAATCAAAAATTCGAGATCGGAAAAGCCTGGATGGTCAATGAAGGCACAGATGTCAGCATTTTCGCCACCGGACACTTGGTGTGGGAAGCGATCCAAGCGGGTGAGCAATTGGCCGAGTTAGGCATCAACGCCGAAATCATCAATATCCATACGATTAAGCCATTGGACGAGGAAGCCATCTTGAAATCCGTTGTCAAGACAGGCTGTGTAGTCACCGCAGAAGAGCATAACCGGTTAGGTGGACTTGGAGACAGTGTCGCACAGGTACTGGCTAAAAACAATCCGAGCCCACAAGAATATGTGGCCGTAAACGACAGCTTCGGTGAAAGTGGCACACCCGCCCAGCTCATGGAAAAATATGGCTTGAATGCCGCCAGTATTGTGGCCGCCGCGCAACGTGTCATCAAACGCAAATCATAAGTAAGCGAATACAAACCAGCATTTGATGGAAGACGCCCAAATATTGGAGAAATTTGCGGATAAGCGTACACGGGAGGAGGCGTTTACTCTGTTGCTGAAGAAATATCAGCAAAAAGTCTATTGGCATGTGCGACGCTTGGTCATCGATCATGAAGATGCAGATGATTTGGTGCAGGACATCTTCATCAAGGTCTGGCGAAATCTGGAAAATTTCAGGGAGGACGCCCAGTTGTATACGTGGCTGTATCGCATCGCGACCAACGAATGCATTACGTTTCTGAACAAGAAAAAACAGCGTCAAAACGTCTCGCTGGATGATGAAAGTTCGGCCTATCTCGCCGATTCATTGACAGACACGCCGTATTTCAATGGCAACCAGGCACAGCTGAAACTGCAACAGGCCCTGCTGACACTTCCGGAAAAGCAACGGTTGGTCTTCAACATGAAATATTTTGATGACCTGAAATATGAGGAAATATCGGAAATCGTCGGTACCAGTGTAGGTGCCCTAAAGGCATCATACCATTTGGCAGTGAAGAAAATAGCACAATTTTTTGAGGCAAACGATTAAACCTTCACCCGGCAAAAACATCTAAGGAGTACCATGAAGGATAAATGTACATACCACATTTTCGATGCAGCGGGCAATTTGTCTGACGCCATGCGTGTAAATCCCTACACCGTGCCGGCTGGGTATTTTGATGACCTACAGCAACTTATCCTTCAGCGCGGGCGTCATATCGAAGATGCACAGGCTTCATTCACGGTGCCCTCCGACTATTTCAATCAACTGCAAGAGGATATCACGGTAAAAATCTCGGAGTCAGCGCTTAAAGTGCGCGTAAGTGATCCCGGTTTCTCCGTTCCGGAAGGGTATTTCGGAAACCTCGAAAAAAACACACTTGAGCGGATTAAATTTATCGATGGCCATTCAGCGCCTGCGATGGCTACGCCTCCGGATTACTTCCAACAATTACAGGAAGATATCCTAGCTAAAGTAGCCGAACAACAGTTGAGCGCACGTGTCAATGGTGAGTCCGGTTTTTCGGTACCCGATGGCTATTTCGATGCGTTGACGCACCGTGTTGCCGACCGTACTACCCATCGTCAAACGACCCCTGTGCGCCGCATTAGCCAACCTCGATGGATGACCTATGCCGCCGCTGCTTGTATTGCATTAGCGGTAAGCGTCGTCGGCTTTTTTAAATTGAACCACGATGAAGAGGTTGTGCAAACCAGCCACCTAGCCTCGGTGTCCGATCAGGAAATCCTTAGCTATCTGGAGCTTTACGGCACGGAAAACGACATCGTTTACATTTCAGAGCACATCGATGATTTCGGTGAGCGTGGTATCGGTGACGGATTGAGTGACGAAGATATTGAAGCATACCTTAACAATACGCTTTAAAAATGACCGCAGTAAAATACTTGAATCTTGTAGCAATCATTATGCTGTTTTCTGTCGCGTTTGCCACGGCACAGGAAAGCAGGTCGCAGCGGTTTGAACGGATTGAAGCGGAGAAAATAGCATTCATTACCAAAGAGCTGGATTTGACACCGTCAGAAGCGCAGAAATTCTTCCCGATATACAACCAATACTACAATGAGATTTCCAAGCTACGGCACGAAAAGCGGGATGGAAGGACACAAAACCAGCAGAATCTGCAAAGTCAGAAAATTCCCGGGAATACGCTCAATCCGACCAATCGGGATGTGCTCGCTTTCGATGCCAAAGAATTGGAAGTAAAGAAAATCTACCGGAAGCGGTTTACCAATGTCATCGGCCAAGCACGGGCTTCGCGCTTCTTTGAAGTAGAAGAAGAGTTTCGAAACCACCTCATGCGGGAGTTGCAGCACCGCAGGCGTGACAACGATAATAGGCATTAAACTCCTTGCTTGCTGATACCCCTTGCTTGATTTTGGAACTTTATTTTATTATATTTGTTTCACCATGGTTATTGAGCGTACAGACAAAGAAATCATTTTCCGTTTACCGTTGGATACTGATATCCGCGGTTTACAGCGTATTATCAATTATTTCAATTATAAAGAAACAATCAGCACAAGCAAGGGAACGGAAGAACAGGCCAACAAACTGGCTAATGAATCTAAAAAACGTTGGTGGGCTGAAAACAAGGAACGCTTCATCAAGTGAATATCGTCGTAGACACCAATATCGTTTTCAGCACGCTTCTTAATCCTAAATCTACCATCGGGGAAATCCTGATGAATCTCCAAGACAAATTCATTTTTTTCGGACCGGAATTGTTAATTGATGAGTTGGAACGATATGCGTCCAGAATAGCTGAATATACCAAACTCACTCCACATCAGCTTTCTCAAATAGAACAGCTAGTACTATCCAACCTTACTTTAGTTTCAGAAGAACTCATTAGCGAACAATCTTGGATAACCGCTTATCAACTAACTAACGATATTGACGAGGATGATACGCCGTTTGTAGCCCTAGCTTTGGAATTAAATACCAAACTCTGGACAGGAGATAAAACACTTGCAAAAGGACTACATAAGAAAGGATCAAACATTATTATCAGTACCACAGAAATGAAGAATATACTGAAATAGCATGGTTCCGCGCCGACATCGTGCAAATGTTGCAAGACAAGGCATGTACAACGATCTGCTGATCTTTTTTCCACTCTCCATTCAACAAAACTTTATCGTATTTTTGCAGGCTAATAACACGATTCCCATGCTTGGCAACCGGCAATTATTCTTGTTAAACACCGCCCAAACTTCTGACTCACCCCGACTGATCGAAGTGGAACGGGCTGAAGGCGTATACCTCTACGGACCTAACGACGAACGGTACATCGACCTGGTATCCGGTTTCGCCGTCAGCAACATCGGCCACCGGCACCCGAAGGTACTTCAAGCCATCACGAGCCAGCTCGACAAGCACCTACATGTGACTGTCTACGGCGAATTTGTGCAAGCACCACAAGTACAACTGGCTACTAAACTGCTCTCCGTATTGCCCGAGCAACTCAACTCCGTCTACTTTACAAATTCAGGAACTGAAGCCACAGAGGGAGCGATGAAAATCGCCAAGAAGTTTACCGGACGACGGGAGATCATCGCTGCTGAAAAGGCTTACCATGGCAGTACCCAAGGCGCATTAAGCCTCATCGGCAACGCCGAATACCACAAGGCATATGCCCCTCTCCTACCCGATATCGGTTTCCTCACCTATAATGAACCCATTGACCTCGAGAAAATCACCGAATCAACGGCAGCCGTTATCCTTGAAGCCGTCCAAGGCGAAGCAGGCATCCGCGTTCCTGATACTGCCTATATGCAAGCCGTACGTCGACGCTGCGATGAAACGGGAGCCCTGCTTATCTTTGACGAGATCCAAACCGGTTTCGGTCGTACAGGCAAGTTATTTGCTTTTGAACACTACGGTATTGTGCCTGACATCCTCTTGATAGCCAAAGGCATGGGTGGTGGGATGCCCATTGGGGCGTTCATAGCCCAAAAATCCATAATGGATGTCATCAAGGACAACCCCATGCTGGGCCATATCACCACCTTCGGTGGTCATCCCGTAAGTTGCGCGGCCGCACTGGCCTCGTTACATGTCATACTGGACGAACAGCTAGTAACGACGGTAGCGCAGAAGGCACAGTTATTCCGACAACAGCTGCAGCACCCGGCTATCCGAGAAATAAGAGGTATCGGACTGATGCTAAGCCTGCAAATGGATTCGTTTGACCAGGTGGAGCGAATCAGCAAATACTGCGCTGAGCATGGCGTCATCATCGACTGGTTTCTCCATTGCGAAACCGCCTTGCGCATCGCCCCACCACTCACCATCAGCGAAGAAGAGATACGTATCGCTTGCGAGGTCATCTTGCAAGCAGTCGACGCCATTACCACCGAAACGCACTAAAGGATTTACACGAGTAAAGGGGCACCCACGGATGTGATGGGCTTGGGAATGAGAACCCCTCAACCATTTGATATCACGCCATCATTCAAACTACCCGGCAAAGCAACCCCTTCAAATACTCGCCTTCCGGAAAGGAAGCCCGCACAGGGTGGTCTTCAGGTTGGCAAAACTGCTGGATAAATTGGATTTCCTTACCCGCGTCTAATGCTGCCCATGCTAACACCTGCTTGAACGTAGCCATGTCCATCGCGGCCGAACAGGAGAATGTGGCTAGTAGCCCTCCGCTATTGAGCAGCAGCAATCCCCTCCTATTGAGATCCTTGTAGGCACGCGCCGCCTTATCGAGGCTCGACATCGAAGGCGCATATTTGGGTGGGTCAAGTACGATGAGGTCGAAGTGCTCTCCCCCATCCGCAAATGCACGAAGTTGCTTATTCACATCGGCTTGTATGGTCTCATGTTTGCGGCTATCAAAGCCGTTCAATACGATGTTCTTTTGCAATGCCTCGATGGCCAACGCCGAACTATCCACACTGACGACTTCATTTGCCCCATGGGCTAAGGCATTCAGAGAAAACCCACCCGAATAGCAAAAGCAATCCAATACCCGCTTTCCTTCGGCATAATGGGCCGTTAGTAGGCGATTGTCACGCTGGTCGCAATAAAAACCCGATTTCTGCCCTTCCGCTATATTCACTTCATACCGGATACCATTTTCCCGGACTTCCACCCATTCCGGTGGCTGGATACCCGATAGCAGTCCATTTGCCAATGGCAATCCCTCATGACCACGAGCATTAGCGTCACTGCGTTCGTAGATACCGTCCGGTGTGAGCAGGCGATTCAACTCGTCAACAATAACGGGTTTAATACGTTCAATACCTGCTGCGTGTACCTGGATGGAAATAAATCCCGCATATTTATCCACTATTAACCCTGGCAGGAAATCAGCCTCACCAAAAACCAAGCGCATGGTATTGGTATGTTCAGATTGGAGCAGCTTGCTCCTAGCCTCCACCGCTCGCGCGATTCGTGTGCGCCACCAGTGTTCATCGGGCAATCGCTGTTCGTTCCATTCCACCAACCGTACCGCCACACGCGATTGGCCATTGAACATTCCATAGGCGATAAATTCGCTGGCTTGGTTGACTACCCGCACCATTTCACCATTTTCTGGTTTCCCCTGGATGTTTTCAATGGCGCCTGAAAACACCCAGGGATGGAGCTGCCAGGCAGCTTTATCCTTTCCTTTTCTGAGTTTAATTGTATGCATCTGCGACAAACTTAGATAACTTGCCATTCATAAGCAAGTTATCGATTTCTCATCTATCGCTAAAAGACTGATACGACAGATGAAAAATACTTTTTTTAGAAAATACTTCTTCTTTTTTTTGCTTGGATGCAACGCCTGCTATTCCTCCGCGTCTATTGGTTAACGTATGTAAGAAAACAAGTGGACAGAAGCAACGGAATAGCGCTATTTTTGGGAACGATATAAAAACGCAATTAGTTGGAAGCCTCATACAGTGACAAGCATTATGAATTGGTAGCGGCCTGCAAACGGGGCGATCGCCAATCCCAATTCAAATTATACAATCTATATGCAAAAGCCATGTACAATACGGCACTTCGGATTGTGCAGGATGAGGCCGAGGCGGCGGATGTATTGCAGGAGGCATTTATCGATGCATTCACCCGATTGGATAGCTTCCGTCAGGAAAGTACGTTTGGACTTTGGATGAAACAAATCGTGGTGAACAAATCCATATCTGCCTTGCGCAAACGCAAATTGGAATTGCAACCACTTGAAAACGGTGAGCAAATCGCAGAGGAAATGCAGGAAGAAGATCATATCGCCTTCCAGGTGGAAGCGATCAAGAAAGCCATTGACAAGTTGCCGGATGGCTATCGGTTAGTGCTTACGCTATACCTACTAGAAGGGTACGACCATGAGGAAATCGCCCATATCCTACGGATTAGTGAAGCGACCTCACGCAGCCAGTTCCTTCGCGGAAAACGGAAATTATTAGATTATTTAGCAAACTGAGGCCGATTCAAATACAGGAGAAGAAATGAAAAAGGATTTGAAAGCATTCATGGCGGAAAATAGGGAGGCGTTTGATGGCGCAACCCCTCCGGAAGCGCTTTGGCAGCGAATAGCCACCGAATTGGATAAGGCGGAGCACCCCGAAAAGGGCGCTAAGGTCAGGAGCATGTGGGTGTTTCAGGTGCTGAAAGTTGCGGCAGTCACGTTCGTGGTCGGCGTAGTCGGTATCATGGTGTACTTCTACGGCAAAAAGCATGCATACGATGACTACAGCCGGATCAGCCCTAACCTTGCCGCAGAACAAAAGACGTATGCCCAGTTAGTGACACAAAAAAAGGATTCCATTGCCTATATAGCTGCGTCAAACCCGACACTTTACGGGGAATTCTCAGAAGTGCTCAGTCACATGGAAGAAAATTACGAAAGCTTGAAACGAGAATTGGCCGAAAGCCCCAATAAGGAATTGACCTTGGAGGCCATGATCCGGAACTTGCAAGCACAAATCGAAGTGCTCAGCCAACAAATGGAAGTACTGGATTACATTAATAATGAAACAAAAAACAAATTCAGAGATGAACAGATTTAACCCATATGTGATCATGACACTGTGCTTATTGCTGCTAGCCGGTGTAGCCATTGCCCAACCCAGAAGCAACACCCCCGAGAAGGAATTGAAAATAGCCGTGCAGAGCATTGGGCGGTTGGCTGCTGACGTGGGCATAGAGGTCAGCAGAGCCATCAAGGAAATCGACTTCGAGGCGTTCAGCCGCGACATGGAAAAGCTCGCCGTACTATCGGAAATTGAAGTAGAGAAAATAGTCGCGGAAATCGAACAGATCGATTTTGCGCCGACCGCCCGTCAAAGTGAGACGATGGCCGAAGATATTAGTCGAGAACTATCCCAAATCGACTGGGATCAGCTTTCTGAAAATGCGAACAGCGTTGACCATCATGGTATCCAGAAAGAAAAGGTGATCGAGAAAAGTTATCCGATTAATGCCAACCAGCGAGCGACCATCGACAACCGATATGGCAAAATCACAGTACACAACTGGAACCGTAACGAAATCAAGGTGACCGTAACCGTGCGTACTACCGAGAGTTCAGAAAGAAGGGCACAAGATGCACTTGATCGGGTACGCATCGACGAATCGAAGTCTGGCAACAGCATTTCATTCAAAACGCACATCGCAGCCGATGATTCCAACTGGTGGTCTTCATTTACCAGCGGTGGTGGCAATCGTGCCCTAAGTGTGGATTATGAGGTGTATATGCCCAAAGGGAATGAACTTTCCCTGGCCAATCGGTATGGTGCCATCGAAGTGGGCGACCGGGATGGAAAGGTGGACATCTCCGTCAGTTACGGCAGTTTGAAAGCCGGCCGCCTCAACAACCCAAATAATTCCCTATCTGTTGCGTATTCAAAAGCAAACATTGCGTACCTTAACGAAGGTGATGTGTCGGTTCGCTATGGTGGATTTTCGCTATCTGAAGCCGAAAAACTCAAATTGGCGCTCAGCTACACTAGTGGGGGCGAGATTGGCAAGGTAAACGGTGAGGCGGATGTCAGCCTTCGGTACAGCGGAGGGTTCCAAATGGGGCTGGGATCGGCGATTAAAAAAGCGAATGTCTCCGCTTCCTACTCCAGCGTCGATATCAGACCAGCATCCGATGCCTCCTTTAATTTCGATATAGCAGTTAGTTACGGTGGATTTGACTACGATCGTAACCGCGCTAATTTTGACACACGTTCGGAAAGCAATACTGCAAAAAGCTATTCAGGCTACTGGAACAAGGCCAACAATAACACCGTAAGCATCAGCTCACGGTATGGAAAAGTGAGTTTGAAGTAATCAAGAAGCGGTTCGATTAACCGAACCGCTTCCGCAATATGATGTAAAGCTTATCAACCGTCGCCTGCTTTTCAGCCCAATTGTTCTTCTCCGCATAGTTAGATTTCAAGAATGCATCAGCCGATTCAAAACTATCATAACGGTTCAACAATTCAATGGCTTCACTGTAGGCGAGGCTGTAGCCATTGAACAAGTCTTTGATGAAAAGCAACTTGTCATTGAGGCTGATTGCCGATTTAATATCCGCAACTCGTTCGGTATTTCCATGACGCGCAGCAAATAATGAATTGGTGCCGGAACCGGCTTTCCGTTGTGCCGACATGATTTCATTGATCGAAAGTGGCCTCGCGGGTTTCTCCTCCTCAACAATCACTTCTTTCTCCGCAATCGTGACCTCGTTGCTTACTTCAGCGCTTGTTCCATCGGTTTCCAAATCGGTATCGCCTTGGTTTTCAATCGATTCCTTGGGCTCGTTTGCCTCTTCCACTTCAGGTTCTTCGTCTACGATATCGTCTTCCTGCACTAAGGCATCTTCTTGATCATCCGCTTCGTCATCCTGATTTGGTTCGTCATATTCCTCGTCGTTCCCATCATCGGAAGCTGATTCGACAACGAACTCCTCTTCCACTTCATCATCCTCCATAATTTGATCTTCGGGTTCCTCTTCACGCACTTCCGCTTCCGTCGATTCATCTTCTATGACATCTTCATCATCCTTTGAGCTCACCTCTTCCACCTGCTCAGCATGTGCCGTTTGCTCCGCTTCGGAGTCGATGACCGGTGTGAAAATGATTTCCTCTTCCGCTGCTTGCTCTTGCGCTGCCTCAGGTAACTCAGATTCATCGTCAACCGACTGTTGAGAAACACCCTTGGCCTCCCCAACATCTCCTTTCTTGGATAATTTATTGTATAGCGCCACATGTGCGGCGAAATAGCTTACCGTGGCCTCGAAAAGCTCGGTTGAGAGGTGGTCTTGCGAAGCTTCATCATCCTTCAATACTTGGTATTGATCATTGATATCATGAAGAAGTGTAGTTATTTTCTCAAAAATCTGCTTTTTAGTTACCATATTATTAGAACGAATTTCTTGGTGATTTATTAGCCAAACATCGACAAACTTTCTTGCAAATGCAAGTTTCTGCCAACCAGATGTGTAAGAAACTTATCCAACATATAGCCATAAAGGAAACAGCTATTGGAGAATGGAATCTGACATTAAATGCTGATATTAGCGGCTTTTTACAAGGTATACGATCATGTTATTTTCTGAACATTCATTTGCGCAGCGCAATTTGCGTTATGGAAGTATCGAGGTGATTAGTGGTTCCATGTTTTCCGGCAAAACCGAGGAGCTTATCCGTAGGATACGGCGTGCGCAGTACGCAAAACTTGATGTGGTGGTTTTTAAACCCACCTTAGACACCCGGTATCACGATCAGGATGTGATCTCCCATGACAGCAATAGCATACCTTCCATTCCAGTGGAACGTGCATCGGACATTCCACCATTGTGCACGACAACCAAAGTAATCGGTATCGATGAAGCACAGTTCTTCGATGATGAGTTACCCGAAGTATGTAACCAACTCGCTAATCAGGGCATCCGTGTGATTGTCGCCGGATTGGATATGGATTTCAAGGGTCGGCCTTTCGGACCCGTACCGGCACTACTGGCCATTGCCGAACATGTCACCAAGGTATATGCTGTATGTGTACGATGTGGTGCGCCGGCAAATTACTCGTTTCGTATCACCAAGCATGACCAAAAATTATTGTTGGGAGAAAAAGAAAGCTACGAACCACGTTGCAGGGCGTGTTTTTATCACGGTTCATAACCCGGCAAAGCTCATTTAACAAAAAATTAACATAATTTTTTCCAAGCATGCAGACTATTGGCCATATCTTTGCGTTATATAATCGAGAGAACGCCCCGATTGGTTACGAGGCAACTTAACAAGACTTTTCATAATTTAGGTTTATAATTGGTTAGTTTAAAAGCCTCCTGCCCATCAGGAGGCTTTTTCGTTTTAAAGTTTGCTGATCAGTTCATTGCTCATGGGTTCCACTTTGGACCGGAAGCGATGAACGAGTTTTCCGTTTTCATCAATTAAGAATTTCTCAAAGTTCCATTTGACTTCCCCCGTAAAATCAGCGTTTTCAGCAGTGGTAAGGTAGTCAAACAAGGATGATATGTCATCCCCTTTCACACTACTCTTTTCCGCGAGCAAAAACGTAACGCCGAAATTCTTTTCGCAAAACCCCTGAATGTCCTCATTGCTGCCCGGTTCCTGTCCGCCAAAGTTATTCGCAGGAAAACCAATGACCACCAGTTTGTCGCCGTATTTTTCAGATAGTTCCTGCAGCCCTGCGTACTGCTTGGTAAAACCGCATTCCGAAGCCGTATTGACGAGCAATAGCTTCTTGCCCTTGAATTGAGCGAGGTTAACTTCCTTACCGTCGATAGATGTAAAAGTAAATTGGTACACATCATCGGCCGATGGTGTCATGAGCATAGTCGCTAGCATTAACATGATTGATTTCATAGTATTATAAAAATTTTATGTTTTATTTCCCGTTACATTTGTATTTCATAATTCTTTTCCCGTTGGATCACGTATTGAAATAGTTCTTCAATCGGCCGTCTCAATACCTTACCCACTTCTACGCCATGCTGTTCGCAAACCAAGCGCAGTTGGCTTTCAAAATAAAAAGCGATAGACCCTACAAAGTGGAAGATATATTCCCGGTAATCCTCGAAGAGTTTGATATTGTTGACAACAAATTCCCTAAAACCTGCCCGCAATAATTCGTCCACAAAAGGATGGTCGATGTGCTCGCTCATGAAGTGGGCAAAGGATGCCAAATAGGCATTGGGGGTGGCTCGCTGATATACGTTCTTGATGATAATCTCCTTGTTTATCCGGTATTTGGCGTCAAAAATGACCGACAAGTCTGCGGGCATGGTACCATACAGGAATTTAGTGACCAATTGTTTACCAAACCAAACACCCGATCCCTCATCTCCGAGCACATAACCCACACCATGCCGGGTTGGGAGCACCTCATTGCCATCAAAGAAACTGACATCTGATCCCGTTCCGAGTGTAGCGATATACCCCTTGTGATTACCGCAGGTGGCATACGCCGCGCCGATCAGGTCAGTTTCCACCGAAATGAACGCATTGGTAAACAGTTGTGACAGTGCATTGGAAACCATCTCCCGTCTATCTGGGCTTGAACATCCCGAGCCAAAGAAATACACCTCACTGACGCGATCTGCGTAAGGTGAAATCTCGGGTACATTCTGGACGACTTTTGCAATATCCTTCTCATTGACAAAGAACGGATTAAGCCCCTTCGTGGTAAAGGTCAATGGCTTGTCCCCCGGCAACGCCAACATCCAATCCGACTGTGAGGAACCGCTGTCTGCTACTAATATCATCGACTACCTACAAATATTTAAAAATTAGTTTAATATCGGGATATCAAATATAGCATTAAAATATGAAATATGAATGATGAGGTTAGAAGTCGGTAAGGTCGTACCAATAGCCCCCAGACTTTAATCCAACTTCAGTGTTCCAGCAATCTGATTAAGCGATATTTCGGCTAATTTAGCTTGGTATTGTGCGGCGGTATACCTGGTACTGGCGTCCACGAAATTCCGCTGGGCTTCTCGAAATTCAAGGGGTGCTATACTACCCAACTTGAATTTTTCCAACGTGATGTCGAGATTTTCTTTGGCGATATTCCTATTGTTTGCTTCGAGCCTAACCAATTCGAGGTTCATCAAATAAGTCTGGTAAGCGGCCAATAGTTGTGCCTGGATATTTTGATCGACTCTATCCAGCATGATCTTTGCTGACTCAATGGCCAGCTCCGCGTTTCGCTCATTACGCCGCTGCAGAAATCCATTGAAAATATTCATGGAGGCGGATACGCCATAGTTAAATCCGTTATTCTTCGATTGTGTCGCGAAGCCTAACTCGGTACGTGAGCGTGTACGTGTATAGGCAGATGACACGCCAACCACCGGGTAACGATTGCCTTTGACCAGCTTGAGTTCAAGTTCACTCAATCGCTGATTGACCAAAGCAGCCTGTAACGTCGGGTTATGCTGGTTAGCCAACGCCAATAAATCGGCATGATTCAAATCATAAGCGATAATAATGGTATCGACCACCCCAAACGGGGTGTTGACATCCCTACCGAGCAGTTCATTCAGTCGTATCCGGGTGGTATTATACAAATCCCGTTGCCGAAGCAGGTTAGTCGTGTCGGTATTGAGGTCTACACTGGCTGTCAAGACCTCTAGTTTAGATGCCCTACCGATCTGATATTGGTTTTGGGCGGTCAACAATCGAAAGGCAGAAAGCTCCAATGCGGTTTGCGTCGCATCGATCAACTGCTTTTGCTGCACCAGGTCGAAATAATTGCTCACCACCTCAAACACCGTGTTCAATATCGCGGCTTGGAGGTTAGCCTCTCCGAGCGCTTTCAGTTCCTTGAGTTGCTCATAGCGGGTAAACATTTGAAACCCATCGAATATCGTCCATTCCAAATTAGCACCATAGGCCCTAGAGCTACTCTCCGCATTACGCAACGAGCGAACCTCCCCGCTTAATAGCGTTTGTGTCGTATTTTGTATGCCTGCGGCTGCCGATACGTTGGCACTGATGGTAGGCAGCATGCCGGCATTGGCGATGTTTACATTGTTTTCCGTGATAGCCAGGTCCTTTGAGACCAACTGAATATCGTAGTTGCTTTCAAGCGCTATCGCAATCGCTTCTCCTAAACTCAGCACCTCTTGCGACCTACTTGAAAACGGCAATATTAAAAATGCTAAACAAAAAAGTTTCTTCATATTAAACCTATTGACGATATGCCAATTAGTGTTGCATTAATGTACGTTCAATCTCATGCTCCGTAATCACGCGCTGCGCCTCTTCCAATTCGGGATTAACCTTGTGTTCTTTAGACCACATCGCATATACGGCGGGGATGACATATAGCGTTAGAATCAACGAAAACAGTGTTCCCCCCACAATGACCACCCCCATGCCTATCCGGCTCGTGGCGGCCGCTCCGAATGCCACTGCGATAGGCAATGCACCCAACGCAATAGCCAAACTGGTCATCAGAATCGGGCGCAACCGGGCTTCAGCGGCCTCGAGGATGGCCTGCTTCACGGGTTTCCCCTTCTCTTTCAACTGATTGGCAAACTCGACAATCAAAATACCATTTTTAGTCACTAGGCCGATGAGCATGACGGTTCCGATTTGACTAAAGACATTCCACGATTCTCCAACCAACCAAAGGGATAACATGGCTCCGGCCACGGCCATGGGTACTGTAAGAATAATAATGAATGGATCCAAGAAACTTTCAAACTGCGCAGCCAAAATCAAGTATACCAGCAGCAGGGCCAATCCAAATGCAAACATCGTATTGGAACTACTCTCCTTGAAATCCCTCGATTCGCCTCCCAAATCTGTCGAAAAGCTATCATCTAAGACGTCAGTAGCGATTCGATCCATGGCATTAATACCATCTTCTATCGTTTTACCACGGGCGAGGGAAGCGGAAACCGTGGCCGACATGAATCGGTTGTTATGGTACAGCTGAGGTGGGCTGCTACGCTCCTCCATGGTAACCAAATTGTCCAATTGAACCAGCCCCCCATTCTCACTTCGTACGGATACACTTGCCAGGTCCAATGGCGAGCTCCTATTCTGATTGGTAAATTGTCCAATGACCTGATACTGCCTACCATTCATCAGGAAATAGGCAAACCGCTGGCCGCTAAGTGACATCTGCAGGGTCTGCGCCACATCCAGTACCGAAACCCCAAGGCTTTGCGCCTTTTCACGGTCGATGCTGATATTGAGCTCCGGTCTATTGAACTTCAAGTTGACATCAATATTGGCAAACGTGGGGTCAGCAGTGGCCCTGCTCATAAATTCAGGGATTTTTTCCTCCAATTTCTGGAAATTAGGCGCCTGAATAATGTATTGGATGGGCATCCCTCCCCTACGGCCGACTGATATCGTGGGTTGCTGAGACACAAAGGTGCGGGCCTCGGTATATTTCTGTGTTTGCCGGGTCAATGCTTCCGCGATTTCATCCTGAGATCGTTCGCGTTGATCAGGAGGAACAAGGCTAATGCGCATACGCCCCGTATTTGGTGACCCAGTTCCCGAAAAACCAGGTGAGGTATTGACAATATTAACTACTTTTTCTGGAATTGAATCGTTGACCAACTGGGCCAACTCTAACATAAAACGGTCCATGTACTCAAATGAACTCCCTTCGGGCGCCGTAATGTTTGCACTGACCAGACTACGATCTTCATAGGGAGCCGTTTCTTTCCGGAGGTTTACCCAAAACCATGCAATCAGGCCGAAACAGATGGCCAGAATCGGAAAACTCACCCATTTCACATGCATGAAGCTACGCAGGGAGTTGGCATATCCGGTGGTCATCTTCTCGAAATAGGGCTCCGTGAAATTATAGAATCTGGAATGCTTCGGCCCACCCTTACGCATCAGGTAGGCATTGAGCATGGGGGTTAATGACAATGCTACAAAAGCCGATATCAATACTGCCGAAGCGATGACCACCCCAAACTCCCGAAATAACCTCCCCACAAACCCCTCCATAAACATCACCGGCAGGAACACCGCCGCCAACGTGACGGAAATCGAAATGACGGCAAAGAAAATCTCATTAGCCCCCTCAATAGCCGCCCGTATGGGTGACATCCCCTCTTCCACTTTCTTGTAAATATTCTCCGTGACCACAATACCGTCATCGACCACCAGACCCGTTGCCAACACAATGGCCAGCAACGTCAATACATTAATGGAAAAACCACAGAGGTACATGACAAAAAAAGTAGCGATAAGGGATACCGGGATATCGATCAATGGTCGGAATGCGATGCTCCAATTCCTGAAAAACAAATAGATGATTAACACCACCAATACCAACGCAATTAAAATGGTTTCGGCAACTTCAGTTACAGACCTCTTGATAAATAAGGTATTGTCAATCGCCACATCCAATACCACGTCAGCTGGCATCTCATGGCGCAATTGCTCTACTCGTTCATAAAACGCCTCTGCTATATCAATATAGTTGGTTCCTGGTTGGGGAATAACGGCCAATGCCACCATGGGGGTCAACGACTCCCGGATATCGGTTTCCAAATTCTCGGCGGCTAAGACTGCTTGACCGATATCGCTAAACCGAATGATGCGGTCTCCTTCCGAACGGATAATCAAATTATTGAAGTCTTCCTCGGTAGAAAGGCTACCGATCGTTTTGATGGTCAGTTCCGTATTATCGCCGGTGATCTTCCCGGAAGGCAGCTCCACGTTCTGGCGGTTCAACGCATTGCGTACATCGAGGGGGGTAAGCCCGTAAGCTGCCAGACGCAACGGGTCGATCCATAACCGCATGGCATACCGTTTTTGCCCCCAGATCTGCACCGCGCTGACCCCAGGCAAGGTTTGCAAGCGTTGTGCGATGACATTATCCGCAATATCGTTTAAATCAAGTGGATTCCGCGTCTCACTCCTGACGGTCAACGTCAGGATGGGTTCGGAGTCGGCATCAGCCTTAGACACCACTGGCGGGGCGTCGATATCCTGGGGTAGGCTTCGCATCGCTTGCGAGACCTTGTCTCGCACATCGTTTGCCGCTTCTTCCAGGTCTTTACCCAACATAAACTCGATGTTGATGCTACTAGACCCTTGGTTACTGGAAGACGAGATGTTCCGTATACCATCGATTTGGTTAATGGCTCGTTCCAGCGGTTCGGTGATCTGCGATTCGATGATATCCGGATTCGCCCCCGCATAGTTGGTCCGCACCGATACAATCGGCGGGTCTATAGAGGGAAACTCCCGGACGCCAAGGAAGGTATATCCAATAATACCAAACAGAATGAGCATCAGGTTCATCACAATGGTGAGAACCGGCCTCTTAATACTAATGGTTGATAAGCTCATCTTCGTTCCTTTTAATTTCGATCAACAATACTCACCCGAACAGGCATGCCGTCTTTCAATGACATGATACCGGATATCAACACCGTATCACCGATAGATACCCCGCTATTCACCAACACGTCACTGCGCGTACGGTTTTCCGCCTCTACTTCCACGGCGGCGGCTACCCCATCCCGATAGACAAATAGTTGCTTTCCGTTTTGAATGGGAACGATCGCCTCGGTAGGCACCAACACGGCATCATCGATACGCTCCAATGGCAACTCGATGCGCGCGAACGATCCCGGGAATAGCTTACCGTCAGCGTTATCAGCCAGTGCCCGAATACCGATGGTGCGGGTACCGGCATCTACACCCGGCTCGATCGCATATATCTCGGCGTGGTGCTTCGTATCAGAACCACTAATGGAAAACTTTAACCCCTGGCCATTATGAACCTGATTACTGTACTTCTCGGGCACGGAGAAAAGAATTTTGACGGGATTGACGCTAAGCAAATTGGCCACTGCCGTAGTCGGGGTAAGGTATTCGCCTTCCGATATCGACCGGAGCCCCACTTTACCGCTAAATGGCGCATATACTGAGGTTTTGGCAATTTGCGCGTCAATCAACGCGGTTTGCGCTTTGGCTGATTCATAATCCGCGTATGCTACATCATATTCCTGTTGGCTGATGGCTTCCTTTTCAAGCAGTAATTTAGCCCTATTTTCGTTATCTTCGGCTAGCTTTTCACGGCTTTTGGCTTGCAAGAGTTGGGCTTGCAATTCGGAGTCATCGATACGCAGCAGCAACTGCCCCTTCTGTACCGTGGAACCTTCGCGAAACGACAAGCTTCTCACGATCCCTGATACCTCACTCCGTATCTGTACCTGTTCATTCGGCTCGATAGATCCCGATAACGTGATGACATTGGAAAATTCGCGTGGCGCTACCACTATTGCATTGACTTCCATGGCCCCTCCTCCCTGTCCGGCCTGCGGCGCAGCCACTTTCGTCTTGTTATCACGGGTAAGTCGATAACTCAGGAATGCAACGGCGGCAACTGCTATCGCAATATAAAGGTATTTTTTCTTCATGTTTTAGTATCTGCAACTTGGATTAAAGATATGCTCTTTCATCCCGAAAAGAAATAAATATAGATCTTTTTATTTGTCAAAGCTACTGTAATAAGGGGGTATTTTATAGCTGTATCACATTTTTTACAGCGTTAGGGAGGGTTAATCACTAAATTCGAGAAGGCATGTGCGATTAATCGGGATATTCTTTTGGCACTTTACGATATACTTCTACTTTTGTATTTTCCTATTTCACATGAGTTATGAAGCGTATTTTTGCCTTAGTATCCGTCATTATGACCACCTTAACTGCCTTTGCCAATAGCAACATCCATTTCGAGGTTTCGTTTACAGAACCACAAGCACACTATGCCGAGATCAAAATGGAGATTTCGGGTATCCAGAAAGACTACATCGACATCAAAATGCCGGTATGGACACCCGGTTCCTATTTGGTACGCGAATATTCAAGGCACGTAGAAAGCCTAGAGGCTTGCGATGCAGACGGAGCTGTCATCGCCACCGAGAAAATCAATAAAAATACCTGGCGGATAGCCGCAAATAAAAACAACCAGATTACCGTACACTACCGCATCTATGGCTTTGAGGTATCAGTCCGTACGAATTTCATAGACGATGCCCATGCATTTTTATCACCAGCGGCTACGTTTATGTATGTCGATGGGATGATAGACCACCCCGTGGATGTGACGGTGATCCCACATCCTTCCTGGTCAAAAATATCCACCGGCCTCGAACCTGTTTCGGGCCGACCCAATACGTTCCACGCAGCAGATTTCGATATCCTGTTCGACTCGCCGATAGAGGTGGGCAACCAAGATGTATTCACATTCGAAGCAGCGGGTGTACTCCATGAGATTGCAATGGTAGGCGGCGGCAATTATGACAAAGAACGCCTGAAAAAAGACTGTACGACCATCGTTGAGGAGGCTACCAAGATATTCGGTGTAAACCCCAATAAACGGTATGTATTTATCGTACATAACTACCAGTCGGGTGGCGGCGGCTTGGAGCACCTCAACTCCACCGTGCTGGGTGCGAGCAGGAATGGCTACCAAAATGAACGTTCTTATAACGGCTTCCTTGGACTGGTGGCACACGAGTACTTCCACCTATGGCTTGTCAAGCGGCTCCGCCCGATCGAACTCGGCCCTTTTGACTACGATGCGGAAAACTACACCACCGGATTATGGGTGATGGAAGGGTTTACCTCTTATTTTGACAACCTGATTTTACGTCGCAGCGGCTTTTTGGGAGAAACCGCCTATTTGCAGGCCTTGGTAGGTGATGTCAATGTGGTAGAAAACCGGGCGGGCAACCAAGTTCAACCGGTCGCATTGGCCAGCTTCGATGCTTGGATAAAATACTACCGCCCGGATGAAAATTCGGCCAACACAAGTGTTTCATATTACAACAAAGGTGCCCTGTTGGCCATGATGCTTGACCTCCAGATATTGGAAGCCACGCAAGGAGAAAAACGGCTTGATGACGTCCTGAAAGCGGCTTACGAGAAGTTTTATGTACAGCAAAACCGAGGATTTGAAGAGCCTGAACTCCAAGCGTTGATCGAGGAGATAGCCGGTGTATCTGTTGCTGATATTTTCCGTGCAGCACATACGGTAGAAGCCCTTGATTATAACCGTTACCTTAACGCGGTGGGTTATGAACTGGTGGATTATAACGACGGACGTGATTTACCTAATTTCGGGATATCCACCTCGGCCACTGACGGTCGTATTGTCGTAACCAGTGTCAGCCGTGGAAGCGGCGCATGGGATGGGGGTATCAATGTGAGAGATGAAATCATTGCGATTAATGGTGAACGCCTCGACGCCAATGGTCGGGAGATGAATCGGTTTTTACAATCCGTAAACGTAGGTGATGCCGTGACGGTGTTACTATCTCGGGATGGGAAAATTCGCGAACTCACCATTACCGTGGGTAAAGACACGAAAGGTGCGTTCAACATCGTTCCCCTCCAGCAACCGACACCAGAACAAGAAAAATTAGGAAAAATCTGGTTATCCTTGGAGTAGCGGCTATCGGCTTGCAGTCTCGTCTAAGGCTAGTGCCCTTGACTGGTAAGAAGCCGATAGCTGATTAGCTGACCGCTGCATCAAAACACGAACCGGATGGATAAACCGATCCCATCGAACCGTACACCGGTTTCTGGGGTTAGTTCCATGGTAGGTTTCCAGTCGAGTGACAAATTAATGGGTGCCGTAGGTATTTTATAGTCTATACCGACCACCCCGTCAAAACTCCATGCCATGCCGCCCTCGTCCGTTGCCTTGTATCGGTAACTACCCAGGCCACCGCCAAAGCCATAATACCAACGCATCCCCTCCACATCGATAAAATTGATGGGCTGGTGGATTTCATATAACCCGAGCAGCTTGAAAAGCCTGAAACTTCTATTGCCTTGAAAATTCACGATACCGTCTATCGCGTGGCTCTCATTGAGAAAGTGCTTATACGTAATCCCATTGGCTACACCGAAGCGACCGCCAATTCCCCGCTCATACGTGGTACTACTTTCCTGTGCGACAGCTTGTCTATGCGTAATTCCTACACCGATCAGGATAACAAATAAGGCAATGAGTTTTCTTTTCATGAAACAAAAATAAGAATATCAACTTTACATTAAGTAGCCAATGGCTACGTATCGCCCTTTTCGCTCAAAAGAGATGCCAACATTTCTGTTAAAATCAGACAAACCATTTAATAATTAACTTAAATATTGTTAACTTTAGATGCGTTAACGCACCAATAGCGAACGCTAAAATTATAAACCACACAACGTGATATATTATGGCTGCTCCGACCCGCATTTTTGATATCTTAACCCATTACAAAGCCAACTACGCCAAAACCACCATGGTTGCCGGAAAAGCAAATGGCAAATGGACCACCTATGCTACGGATGATTTTTTGACCATCGTAGACCATTTAAGCAAAGGGCTTGTGGCAAAAGGTGTAGTAAAAGGCGACAAAATCGCGCTGATGTCGGCCAACCGGCCTGAATGGAATTTTTGTGATTTCGCCATTAACCAGCTTGGCGCTGCGGTCGTACCGTTATATCCTACCCTATCCAGCCAAGATTTGTCGTTCATCCTCAATGATGCCGAAGTAAAGATCATCTTTGTGAGCAATACCGACTTATATGAAAAAGTAGAAAGTGCGTTACAGGAAAACAATCTCGATATCCCGGTATACACCTTCGATCCGGTGTCGAATACGCGGTCTTGGCAAGAATTGGTAGATGCAGGCAGTCAGCAAGACGTCGACCTATCCACTTATCGCGATGCCGTCAAGGAAGATGACCTGCTGACGCTCATCTATACGTCAGGCACCACTGGAAAACCTAAGGGCGTATACCTCTCCCATAAAAACGTGATGAGCAATGTGGAAGACTGCAATCATTTGCTACCGCCATACTTCAAAAAGGCCTTAAGCTTCTTGCCCCTCTGCCACATTTTTGAACGCATGGTCGTCTACCTTTATTTTTCAAAGGGTGTTGAGATCCACTATGCAGAAAGCTTGGATACCATCGTCGCCGATATCAACGATGTTAAACCAGATGGGTTCACCACGGTGCCACGCGTATTGGAAAAAGTATACGATAAAATCGTGGCCAAAGGTAAGGAGCTGAAAGGGCTGAAAAAAAACATCTTCTTTTGGTCACTCAATTTGGGTCTCAACAACAAAGAACCCGAAAACAACAGCGCTTGGTTTAACTTCAAATTGGGGATTGCCCGGAAACTGGTATTCAGCAAATGGCAGACTGCCCTTGGAGGCAATATCAAACTCATTGTATCGGGCGGAGCTGCCCTCCAACCCCGTTTAGCGCGTGTATTTTGGGCCGCAGGGATACCGGTACTCGAAGGGTACGGCCTGACGGAAACCTCTCCTGTCATTGCTGTCAACAGCTTAGAAAAAGATGGTGTCAAATTTGGCACGGTGGGTAAAGTACTCAATAGCGTGGAGGTCAAAATCGCTTCCGACGGTGAGATATTGTGCAAAGGCCCCAACGTTACCATTGGTTATTATAAAAATAACGCGGCTACCGCCGAGCTGATCGACCAGGATGGCTATTTGCATACCGGTGATATCGGTGAGCTGACAGCCGACGGGTTCTTGCGTATCACGGACCGGAAAAAAGAAATGTTCAAAACGGCCGGCGGAAAATATGTAGCACCACAAGCATTGGAAAACAAGTACATGGAATCCACGCTGATTGCCCAAGTCATGGTAATCGGCGAAAACCAGAAATTCCCTGGCGCACTGATTGTACCGGCTTTTGACGTACTGGAAAACTGGTGTAATATCAAAGGCATTGCTTTTGAATCGAAAGAAGAGGTCGTCAAAAAACCTGAGGTCATTGAAAAATACCAACGTGAAATTGACCGATTGAACGAGCGGTTCGGGCAATGGGAACGGGTGAAAAAATTTGTGTTACTTCCCAAGGAATGGACCATCGATGCCGGGGAGCTGACGCCCAAACTTAGCCTGAAGCGCAAGGCGATTATGCAGCGTTATGAGAAAGAAGTCGAAAGCATCTATCAATCCAATGGTGAGGGTTAACTTCGGTTGTAGGCCATCCCGCGACACCATTTCCTAAAACTTATTCCATTGATTTTCGTTATTTATAGCGAAATCAAGGCGTTGTCATGATGAAGCTATTTAAGAAAACGTTTTATACGGATGTATTTGCCCTCCTCGCCCAAACCTTCAATGAGTTTATGGATGACCGGGCGATGAAGATGAGCGCGTCACTGGCCTACTATACCATTTTCTCCATCGCGCCCTTATTGCTTATCGTTATTTGGTTGGTCGGTTTTTTCTACGGAGAGGTATTGGATGGCGAGCAAGATGCACAAACTGAAATTTTTGAGGAGTTTGCCCATTTATTCGGTGCCGAAACAGCTGCCCAGATTAAGCAAATCATCCAAAACATCAGCGTATCGAATAAATCCGGCTTAGGAATTGCCATCGGCATCGGTACGTTGATTGTCGGCTCTACAACCATTTTCATCGATATACAGGAGTCGCTCAACCGAATTTGGAGGGTAAGACCCAAACCCAAAAAGGGATGGCTTAAAATGTTGTTGAATCGTGTGATCTCCTTTTCCATGGTGCTCGGACTTGGCTTTTTACTTATCGTATCCTTGATTGCCAACGGTATCATCGTAGCCCTGAGCTCGCAGATTACGCAGTATTTCCCCGAGATTTCCGTGGTCGTCGTAGAATGGGTGAACATCGGGTTGACCTTTTTTGTCATCACCTGCCTGTTCATGTTTATTTTCCGTTTCCTTCCGGACGCCCGCATGCGTTTCAAAGATGTGGTCGGTGGCGCCATATTTACCGCGGCCCTGTTTATGCTTGGCAGGTACCTCATCGCGCTATATATGCAGTACAGTGCGCCTGCGTCGGCATACGGTGCCGCAGGCTCCATCATCGTACTCTTGCTGTGGATCTATTATTCGGCTGCTATCCTGTATTTTGGTGCGGAGTTTACCAAAGTCTATGCGCAACGGTACGGCAATGGCATATTACCGACCAGCTATGCGGTCAAAATCATCCAAACCGAAGCCGAGGTAGAGGGGAGACGGGAGACCGAAGATGGGAGTCCGAGGACCGAAGACGGGAGTCAGGAGACCGAAGATGGCGAGTGAAAACCACTCAAAATAACGTAAGCTGCGCTGGCGATAATGGCGCATGGTCAAAATTGCTCACCGATATCCCCAGTAGCCGTATGGGGTTTGGGTCCTGCTCCATGACTTGCTGGAGGGATTGGCGGGCAATCGCAAAAATATCATCGCTTCCATCTGTAAAATAAGCAATGGAATGGCTTCTGGTAATCAGTCGAAAATCGGCAAATCGGACTTTTAGCGTAAACGTGCGCCCTTTGAGTTTACGATGCTGCAAGCGACCGGATAGCTTTCTTGAGATCTTACCGAGTTCCTCTTCCAGTGCTTCGATGTTCAATAGATCTTTCGCAAAGGTATCTTCCACGGCCAATGATTTGATGACACGATCAGGCTGCACCGGCCGGTCATCTATTCCCCGTACGATGCGATAATAAAAGCGACCACTCTTGCCAAATAACCGGACCAAAGCGGCTTCATCCAGTCGCTTGAGATCAGCTCCGGTAAACAGTTGCAGCCGCTTCATTTTAGCGGCGGTCACTTTCCCCACACCGAAGAACTTTTCTACGGGAAGGCTTTCCATAAACTTTGCTATCCGCGACGGCCCGATAAATGTCAGTCCATCCGGCTTGTTCATATCAGACGCAATTTTAGCGACAAACTTATTGGTGGATACCCCCGCCGAGGCGGTCAGTTGCAACTCCGTGCGGATGGCTTCTTTAATCTGACGTGCGATCTCCAACGCAAACCCAATCCCCTGCTTGTCATGGGTCACATCCAAATAGGCTTCATCCAGTGAAAGTGGCTCGATGACATCGGTATAGCGGCGGAAAATCGCCCTAATCTGTGCAGAAACTTCTTTATAGCTATCAAACCTCGGGAAAACGAAGATGGCTTGCGGACAAAGCTTGGCTGCTTGCCTACACGGCATTGCAGATCGCACCCCATATTGCCGCGCCTCGTAACTAGCTGTTGCGACTACACCACGGCCATCCGGTGATCCCCCAACGATAAGGGGTTTACCGCGATACTCAGGAAAATCGCGCTGCTCAACCGAGGCATAAAATGCATCCATGTCAATATGGATGATTTTCCTAATGGCTTTCCCTTGTTCACTTGGCATGGCTACCTCCTCATAGCTTAGCCCCCTGCGCTTATTTTACCGTATATCGGTATACCGCACGGCCAACATTCCCATGTGCATCGACACCTTCCACCACAACCCGATAGCTGCCTAAGCCATCGGCATTGTAATAGTCAACATGGGCCTGTCCATCCTCCCCGGCACGCACGGCGGGGTTCCAATAGACCGTTGTCCGAATATCATTGACGGCCCGGCGCTCAGGGGTGTCATATTTGGGCATATAGAATTTCCGTTCCTTGACGTATCCCAATGGGGTCAAATCCACGATATTGCTTTTTGGAAGAAGCGCCTCGATTTCGCTGAGCGACATCCGTGGTGCTTTTTCCACTTTCTTGGTATAAATAGAAACCACTCCGTTATTTTGGTGGGTACGGCTCACCACACCCAATTCATCCCTCAAGAAAATCTCAATGCCTTCCACATCCGCGGGCATAATGCCATTCAGGCCCGGCACATCGATGGCCATGCCATTTACAAAAAACTGCACGGGTATCCTTCCTCCGGCATTGTAATCGCGCGTGATGAAGAAATTCTGCGCCTGCGCGTCATAAGTGATTCCGGTCAATGCCGTTTGCAAGCACATGACCAGCACGTTGCACCCTTTAAGCCGTTCGGCGCCGATGCGATGATCAGCCATCCCCAACGCAGAAATGGCAGGGTAGTCCTTATGGGAAACAGCAGGACGAACCGTTCCCGTCACCTCCACTTCTTCTAGCATGATGGATGTGCGATATACATTCCGGCTATTGTTCAAGTAAGGCGCCAGGGATACGTCGATGTTAGCCAATCCATCCGCCCATCGGATATTGGGATCGATGGCCGGAAACTCAGTCGGATCCAAGTTGATGACCATATTCCGATAATTATCATTACCTCGAGCATTTACCGTTACCCGCGATGAATCCGGAAACGTCAAATTCTGAAAGACGAACCGGCCATTTTCATCCGTATACGTATCCGTTCGAAAACTTCTTTCTGGAATGGAAAGCAACAGCCCTCCGTTTGGCACCGGCTTGCCATTATTCAACCGCAAGTAACCCGATATCTCGATTCCCTGCTCGGGGAGGAAGTATACCTGCGGGTAGTTCTCGGCCAAGATCTCTTCGTAAGAAAACCGCCGATATCCTTGCGTGAGCAACAAGATATCCAGTGCTTCCCGCTTTTGCTCGTCGGGTCGGTTGAAGTAATAGTTGGGCTGTTCTACATATCCCGTAAGATCCGATGTGAGCAACATATTGCTCAGGATGGTGATTTCCTTATCTTCCTCATAGGGCACCTTGGTTTCATCGATAACCGCTATCGAATAGTTGCCCGCCGTAGCTTGCCCATTGTTATCCACCGCAAGTGCCAATTTAACCTGCTGCTTGGGTGAATATTCTTTTTGATCACTGGTAACCTTGATATCCAGTGGCTTAATGTTTTCCACAAAAACCAGTCGTTCACTAATCGGTTTGGCGTCTGACGTAAACAGTGTAATTTGTGCGATACCGGTGGGGAAACGTTCCTTTGGCAAATTGACCAATACCGCATCATTACGCAGTACGGCCTGTGCTGCATAACATAAAATGCCATTGCTTTGCGCGATTAAGTAATACGCCTTGCCTTTATTTGCCTCAAAAAAGGTTGTATTGGCTACAATGGCTAACCGCAATTGGGCAGTATCAACCCCTTGTACGGTAACGCTGATGCCTTGTTCCATCACTTCCGGTAATGGGTAGGTACGCACCTCGCCATTCTCAAAAGATACCTGAGCCGTGTATCCTTCGCCCATTTCGGGGATAAAGGTGAAGTGTCCCATGCCCAAGTGGCTATCGGAAAATTCAGCTACCACTTCATTGCGATTATTCACAACCTGCCCTTTTACTTTCAACCCCAGTCCATCACTGCCTACGGCTTTAAATGCCACCTTCTTGGATAATCCGGCCACCAAATCTCCCCCTTCCGGAAAAAACTGCACATCGGCATCCCATAGCGCTGCCTGTAGTGGGAAAGCGCCCATCATCGGCGGAGCGCTGCCACCGGATTCCAGGGAAACATGCAAATTGCCCTTTTTCAACACCTCGCGATCTTTCCCGTTGATATTGATGATGACATTGCCCATCACATCTGTCTGCCCCTTGCCGTCATCGATGGGTTCCCAACCGGCGACTGCAGCCCACGTGAATTTCCTATTGCCTAATGGTTTCCCCTCCCGGTCTTTGAACTGGATCACCGCTTGTGTACGGGCATTCTTGCCCTTGCTGACATCATTGAAATCAATGGTATAATGCAAATGATTGTTCAATACGTCGCCCACCGGAACAACCTTGTTGAAAAAATATGCTGAATTGAAATTCACCATCCATTTCGTATACGCCCTGAAACGGTAATTGTCTTGGGCATACCATTCCTGATCGAGCACCAAATGCCCTTCCCCAACATGGTCGGTGAGCGGTATCCGCAACGTTTGCATCAACGAATCCCGACCATTCATGACCTCCACATACACCACCTTACTGAGTTGGTAGTCATACATATTACTCGTCAAGTAGGTTTTAAACCACAATGTATCACCCACCGCATAATAGGGTTTATCAAAATGCAGGTGTACCTTTTCGATGGGATACGATTCCAGCAATTTTTGCGTCTTCTCTACGACGGTATTGATACTCGTGCTATCCTGACGGGCATATAGTGATGTTGAAAATAGGCTAACGAAAACAAAACAGGCAATTAATCTTTCAATCCGGTTCATTCAAATCAATCTTGAGTGGAATCAGTGGCTAATATATTTAATTTCGTCAATTTCGCCAATTACCGATTACTTTTTAACACTTTCATGGTCATCGGAACGGCTCTTCGTGCCTCGCACGATCACCGAAAACATCCCTTTACAGCAAGGGTGCTAATAACCTACATACCGAATCCATGCCCCGCTTCCACCGCGGCCGCTGCATCCAGGATTTGATAGTTATCAAGGTGCAGGATTCCTTATCCACTTCAAACTGTGTCCGCAATTGCTCGCACAAGTCATGGTCGCTGACGATGGTGCTGACCTCAAAATTGATGAAAAAGCTACGTATATCTAAGTTGACGGTACCGATGTAGGCTAATTTTGCATCAATACAGATGGTTTTGGCATGGATAAACCCTTTCTCATATAAGTATACGGATACGCCACGCTGTAGCAATGGTTTAAGAAAAGAAAACGACGCATGTTGTACAATGAAAGAGTCTGATTGCGCGGGAAGCATTAATTCTACGTTAACGCCTGATGCCGCCGCCAATTGGAGTGCCGTGCTCAGCTCATCACTTGGGATGAAGTAAGGGGTACATAACTGAATAGACGCTTCCGCTTCGGCGATGCCCAGCAACATGGCTTCCATATTATACGGCCCCAGCGAACCCGGGTCACTAAAGGCATATGTCACGGCTGCATGGCCAGTGGGCAACATCGGAGCCGTATAAAGATAGCCATCCGTAATATTGAAAGGCTCGCCTTTGGCTAAATGCCAACTCATCCAAAACTGGGCCTGAAGCATATTGACGGACTCGCCTTGGATTTTTATAGACGTATCCCGCCAATACAATGCTTTGTCCTCCGTATTGATGTATTTATCGCTGATATTAATTCCACCGACAAACGCGGTATGCCCATCGATGATTACTATTTTTCGATGGTTTCGGTAATTGCTATTGGCTAATGAGGAGAATGTGACGGGCATGAACGACACGAATTGGATACCTGCCTTGGTCAACCGACTGCGCTTTCGCCTCAACCTGGGCGATCCGAATGCATCCGCGATAAGCCGCACGACAACACCAGCCGATGCCTTCTCCTCCAAAAGGGCAAGGATTTGACGACCAATACCATCTAAATCAACGATATAGTATTCCAAATGGATATGGTGTTGAGCCATACGAATAGCTTCGATCAGTTCAGGGAATTTCTGCTCTCCATTCACCAGTAACTTCACCTTATTGTGAAGGGATGGGGGCGCGATACGTTGGTTTTTTAAAAAGGCAAATACGCGGCTTAGCGAACCGATCGTCTGCTGCAATGCGTGGATGTTATCGTCCATGATGGGATTGAGCCTATCCCATACCTTCAATAAGCGAACGTGATTTTCTCGGTTTTGTGTCTGAAATACCTTGATTCTTTCAAATTTTTGGCCGAATAGGTAATAAATCACCACCCCCAGTACCGGCAAGAACACGATGACCATGATCCAAGCGATGGTCTTCGACGGATTGCGGTTTTCAATCAAGATGGTCAGGATGATCCCCAGATAAACCAACAACACCGGTATCCAATACCAATGGGAGAGCAACTGAATAAACTGATTGACCACGTCCATCTTGATACGGGTTAAGCATGGTTTGATACGGCAATCAAACTTACTGAATATCCAGCGGATTATGAAAAGGTCGATTAGCGACCGACCTTGCGTTCGATGGCCGTGATGACCGCTTGATAGAAATCGACGCCTTGAATTTCACTGGCCTGCCGCAGCCCACCCGGGCTAAATACATTTATTTCCATCAATTTGTCGCCGATGATATCCAAGCCTACGAAGAACATTCCGTCCGCTTTTAACTTTGGCCCTACCGTATCGACAATGTGTTGCAGTTGCTTGGTCATCCTTGTTTTTCGTGCTTTCCCGCCTTGGTGGATGTTACTGCGGATATCTCCCTTTTGCTGCACACGCCGGATAACGGCGGTCTTCCCTTCTACCTGTAGCACTTCGCCGTCAAGCAAAAAGAGCCGGATATCCCCTTTTTGGGCGGCAGGCAAATACTCCTGTGCAATCAGGTAGCCATCCCGACAGATGGCCTCCACAATCTGCTTGATGTTTTTATTGTCTTTTTTATCGATCAGAAACACATTTTTCCCCCCGGAGCCTTTCAATGGTTTCAAGATGATTTTATGGTTATGCGCACGATAGAAGTGTTCGACGTCGCCCATCTCACGCGTGATGATAGTTTTAGGACGTACATCTTCATCAAAATACTGTAGGTACAGTTTGCTAGACGCCTGCGCGAGCCCATGTGGGTCGTTGAGCACGAGTACGCCTTGTTGACTAGCCAATTGGCCGAACAGGATACCGACGTCTTGTGCCCAAGGCCGATTTTCCATATCCACCACGGGATCATTTCGCAAAAACAATACATCCAAGTCTTTGGCGGCAATTTTTTGCTTGTCGCACTCCTTCAATGCCTCCAAGAATGTCGATGGTGCACGAAACTCCTTTGCGGGCAGCTTTCGGGCGTGCGCGCCCATCTGTCCATTCGGCAGATAAGCTAAGTCACCGGTACCGATGTAAAACACGCTATGACCCAAACGGTGCGCTTCAAGTGCAAGACCCGTTGTGGTAAAAGATACCAGTTCTTTACGGGGTTGATTGACCAAAAATCCAATATTCATAAACGACTATTTGACAATTTGAAGATGTGATGATTTACCCTAAGCAATCTACCGATGTTAACAGCACGCTTAATTAATCATCTTAAAAATATTGCCCCCCCGCTTGATGCTCCCGATTTTCTGTACAAACGGTTTGTTGATAAACCGGGGAGTAATCGGAGGCGGCTGGAGCAGGCCCCGATGCGTCAATTCCTCAATGACAGGCAGGTAATCTTGCCTGATTTTGCCCACCAATAACTTTGAAATGTCCTTGCCTTGCTTAATATATTCAATCATATTGAGCAACCCTTTGAGGTATACCGCGTCTTTCGTGAGCCCGCCTCCTCGATACACACGCATCGTGATATAAAAAGCGGTTTCCGGCTTAAAAGCATACTTATCTGTCAACATAAAGAATGTATCGGAAAATGTATTGCCTGCCACCATCTGGTAGACGGCCACCACCCGAGCGGCTAAGGTGCGTATCCGCTCATTGGTTAACCCATCCACCAAATATTCAGCCAACACTGCCAATCCTTCTTGCAACTGCTCATACCCCGGCACGCCCAAATAGAAGAGTTTGAACGGCTGGGCCATGCCGTTGTAATAGGTGGCTACGTGCGTACCGATCTCATGCTGCACCAAGGCAAACGCCCTTTCCTTACTGATGCGGTAGCGACTGCCAATATTCAACGTACCCCGTGAGACCATCACCCCTTCTACATCATCCCGAATACGTACCGCTGTTGACACTTTGTCGAATTGCGCTTTCAAATAGTGCAATTCCGTTTCTGCCACTTGCGCAAACGCCTGCGCATCTAACATTTCTGCTTTCTGCGGCTTATGCATGGTATCAGCGGCCACCAGTATCGCCTTTGCCGTTTCCAAGAGGTCTTCCTCGATATTGCCAAACAGTTGCTGACTGCCGTACAAGAAACCGGGAGTGTCGCGCTCTCCAAGCATATTGAGCATTCGATCTATTTCTTTGCGTTTGTCTCGAAACAGGTAAGCGATCGTTGGATCCGCAATATCCTCGATCGGAAGATTGTAAAGTTCGCGTTTGATCAATTCAGGATCTATCGGCATTGGCCGGTAATGGAACACCGGTTTACCGAGGTACTTACTTTTCTTGAAATCTTCCCATGCTTCCTGCGCATTGATGGGCGTGATGAGCAGCAAGAAGTCAAACAAATTATTGTATTCTGCCAGTTTGCTATCGATATCCCATACCAATTCGTGCAATTCGGTGGTACCCAGCATCTCAAAATGTGCGGCGTGGTAAGAGGTATGCATCCTGACAAATTCGAAGAAACTCTTTCGTAACGCCTTACCAAACCCCTCCCGCAATTCCCGCAGAAAAAGCGGGTATGGCATTCCGGTATGTTGATCCATATAGATCGGCGCAATTTCCAAACCAACGAGTATGATTTCACTCATTCGGGCCTCTTCATTGTCAATCAGGGCACCATAGTAAGTGGGAGCAGGCATTTTCTTACGCTTTACAAGCGTCGCCGTCAATGGCTCCTTGCCGCTTACCGGTATACCCTGCAACGCCGACTGCAGCTTTTCGGCAATAGGTAAGGCGCTTTTTTGGCTGATGTGAATGGAGAACGTGGACGAGTCCACCCGATCGGATAGCCATACTTCAAGCAACATGAACCCCCCAAACTTGTCGGCTAGGGTATCGGCCACCAATTTAATAATCGGCAAGGCATTCAATTCATGGGCCTGATGGGTCACCATGTAGGCGGATTCCGTTTTGCCTAACGTCATGGTATAGGCATCCTCCCCATCAGGTGGTATGCGATAAACCAGCAAGAACGGCACAGGCCGATCCATATTCAACTCGCCTCCGCCGGGCAAGCTGATTTTCAGTGGATGCCCCTTTTTCAGTTTGTCCACAATACGGTTCATCTGATTTTTTTCGCTTTTGCTCATCTCCAATAGCCAGGTTTGTTTTCCATATCCAACATATCGAGCAAGAAGGGGATGCATCCCTGCAAGACCGCCTTGATATCGCTGAGGTGCTGGACATCTACCCTGCCTGTCCATTCATCCATGAATGTCTTTTTAAATTCCAGAGACAAAACACACCCATATTCACCATAATACTGATTGACCCATTCGGCAAACCCACCACCGCCGAATTTTACATTCTCCCTGACATCCGGAAAACTGCCCATAATCTGATGGTGGGATAGGAAACGTACAAAGCGTTGACCAAAAGGTTTCCAATCCCGATGATTATGGGCTGTTCCGACGTTGATTTCCGGATTCTCACCGATCATTGCCGTTTCCATTGGGCTATCCCGCCTGTGATTATAGCTGTGAATATCCAATACCACAAATTTCCCGAACATCGAAATGGTCGATTGAAGCAATTGGGAAACAGTAGCATAAAATCGGTCATAGCCCTCCAACAATTCATTCATCATCATTTCTGGTAAAGCCGAACGCCATACATTTAATCCCCAGGAATCATCCGGTGTGCGGTATATGGCTTGCTCACGCCGCCGATTCAAATCGGTTTGGAACCGCGAGGTCTTGACATATATGCGGGTCACCGGCAAGCCAGCCATATCCGCCGTATAGGGGTCTTCCTCCCGAAAGCGCTCGTGTTCCAGCAATGCCAGGTAATCGAGCAGCGGAGGCTCAATCAAATGACCGTCATGAAGGGCAACGGCGATGATCGGGCTTTGGGTTTTGTATATCGAGAAGGATAATTCCATACGTAATGTTGTCAGCGTATAAGGTGTCTTTCTTTTTGTCATTGCAATTGATTCCAATAACAAGTAAACCTATCGAATGTTTTGAGGTTGCCGTCCACGACCACATTACATTGGCATGGGTTCTGACACCTAAAAACCGGTGATACGGATGCAAGCGCTAATGAGGGTTAGCCGGTCATTATTCCGCGCTGATGTATGACAGATAATTAGAACTTTACAACAAATTCAATATGAACTATTCGCTCAGATACAACATTAAAACATTAATAAACAACATTTTAATCGGATTTTCTCTACTGGGTTTACTCAGTTGCACAACCGGTTCGTCTAAAACGAGCGATCGGGAAAATAATGCCCTCGCGCTTCCCATATACGTCGTTGACACGACTACGGCAATTACGGTCAAGGATTATTTGGGCACCATAGAGGGCAAGGTGAATGTGGAAATCCGTCCACAAGTTGAGGGGATTTTGGAAGAAATATATGTCGATGAGGGTGCATTTGTAGAAGAAGGGCAAAAACTTTTCAAAATCAATCCCCAGCCCTACCAAGAGAACCTCAATAATGCCATTGCTACTGAAAATGTAGAAAAAGCGAAACTCGAAAACGCGAAACTCGAAGTAGAGCGATTGCAGCCCTTGGTGGAAAACGAAGTGATTTCAGAAGTACGTATACGAACGGCGATGTCTGACTACGATGTGGCAAAGGCGTCACTCGCTAAGGCTTCAGCTGCAGTAGCGAGTGCCCGGATCAACCTAGAATTCACCACGATCAAAGCGCCGGTAAGCGGCTACATCGGCCGGATACCAAAACGGATCGGAAACCTCGTGGCAAAAAATGATTCCCAACCGATGACTGTATTATCAGATATCAGTGAGGTATATGTTTATTTTGCCATGAGTGAATCTGACTTCCTTTACTTCCGCAAGAAGTACAATCAGAAAAACGATGACCAAGAAAAAGGTGATAAAGACAAGCGTGTCGATGCATCAACCATCACGTCTTCCGAACATTTTATTCCGCATGTTTCCCTCATCATGGCGGATGGTGAAGAATATCCCGAAAAGGGTATTGTCGATGCGATCGACGGACAAGTAAACCGCACCACGGGTGCCATTTCACTGCGAGCCACATTCCCTAACGAGGATAACATGCTCCGTTCAGGCAACACCGGTACGCTGAAAATGCAGGAAAGCCAACGCGGCGTTTTATTGGTTCCGCAAGTGGCGACCACCGAACTTCAGGACAAAATATTTGTCTATACCTTGACTCCGGAAAACAAGGTGAAGCAGAAGGCCATCAAGGTCTCTGGGAAAAGCAACTCCAACTATATCGTAGCGGAGGGGCTGCAAATCGGCGACCGCGTCATCCTGTCGGGTTTTGATAAATTATCAGAGGGCATGGAAATTCAACCCCTTGTGAATCACAACGCGATATAGCTGACCAATCCATACGTATTTATTATATACAGATTCTTCGAAGTACTCACTCATAAAAGGCGGCTATGGCGTCGCCATTTATGGGTGTTAAGAACACGATTTAGTTATGCTTAAGACATTCATCAACAGGCCGGTATTGGCAACGGTGGTATCCACACTTCTGGTTATTTTAGGGTTGGTAGGCATGTGGCAATTGCCCATTACCCGGTTTCCCGAAATAGCTCCCCCCAGTGTCACGGTTTCCCTTTCCTATCCAGGTGCCGATGCGGAAACCGTAGCACAAAGCGTCCTATTACCGATCGAGGAAGCCATTAATGGCGTTGAAAACATGACCTATATCCGGTCTACGGCCAGTAATTCGGGTTCCGGTAACATCAATGTATTCTTCAAAGCGGGAACCAATCCAGACCAAGCATCGGTAAATGTACAAACCCGGATTTCAAGGGCAGTAAACCAAATCCCCCCGGAAGTAAACGAAGCCGGTATAACGGTGATGCCACGGCAAAGCGGGATCATCATGACCATCAATATTTACAGTGATCACCCGGAAACCATCTATGATGAGACGTTCTTGCAAGCCTACTCGCAAATCAACATCAATCGCGAATTGCTACGTGTAGACGGAGTAGCGCAAGTATCTCGTGTAGGTGCCCGAGACTACTCCATGCGCACGTGGTTGAATCCAGAAAAACTAGCTGTATACGGCCTTATTCCCCAAGACATCACAAACGCCATCCGAGACCAAAATTTCGAGATAGCACCCGGTAGATTTGGAGAGACATCAGACGAGGTGTTTGAAACCATCCTCAGGCACAAAGGGCGATTCAGTCACCCCGAAGAGTTCGAAAACATTGTGATTCGAACCAACAACGACGGGTCGGTACTCTACCTCAAGGATGTGGCCCGGGTGGAATTGGGTGCTTCAAACCTCGGAAGTGACAACAAAGTCAACGGCAATCCCGGCCTGACGCTAAACATCACCCAGACCAGTGGTTCCAATGCAAGGGAAATAGATATTCATGCCAGGGAGGTATTGGAACGCCTATCCAAGAGCTTCCCCGAGGGTTTGCACTATGAAATCACCTACAGCGTACGCGATCAGATCGATGAATCCATCAATCAGGTTAAGCATACGATATTCGAGGCATTCATACTGGTCTTTATCATCGTATTTATCTTTTTGCAGGATTTCCGGTCTACGCTTATCCCGGCCATAGCGATACCAGTTTCACTGGTCGGTACGTTCTTCTTCCTCCTGCTGTTTGGCTTTTCCATCAATGTCTTAACCATGTTTGCTTTGGTACTCGCCATCGGTATTGTGGTGGATGATGCCATTGTGGTCGTGGAGGCCATTCACCAAAAGATGGAACGAACAAAGCTGGGGCCTCGGAAAGCCACCGTGTCAACGATGGGCGAAATCACGAGTGCGATCTTGTCCATTACCATGGTGATGGCCGCCGTATTCCTTCCGGTCGGATTTATGGAGGGGCCAGCTGGCTTGTTTTATAGGCAATTTGCCTATACGCTGGCGACGGCCATCCTGATATCAGCACTTAATGCCCTGACACTGAGTCCGGCGCTATGCGCATTGTTGCTTAAGAACAAACACCGCCATGAGTCTAATCCCGATGAAATACAAGCGATACCCGTCGTTCAGGAAAAAGGGATAACAGCGTTTTTCAAACGCTTTTTCAAGGCATTTAACACGGCTTTCGAGACGTTTACCAATAAGTACATCGGATCCCTGCATTTCTTGCTTAAACACAAAGCAATGAGTATCGGCGGATTGGTTTTGGTGACGATATTGGGTATATGGGTGATGAACCGCACACCTTCCAGCTTTATCCCGACGGAAGACGATAGCTTCATCACCTATTCCCTTGCTATGCAGCCGGGGGCGTCTTTGGCCCGCACGACAGAGGTATTGCGCAAAGCCGACAGTGTCCTCCAAAAAAGGGAGGCCATAGCCGGGATGACAACCGTATCGGGCTATAATGCCATCGATGCGAGTGCCAGTTCGGCGTTTGCGGTGGGTTATATCAATCTCAAACCGCACAAGGAACGTGGTTCCATCAAAAACATCAACGCATTTATGGATACCATCCGCCATGACCTGTCGCAGATCAATGAGGCCACGTTTAGTGTGTTTCCACGGCCAACGGTTCAAGGTTTTGGCGACTTTTCCGGATTGGAATTTGTATTGCAGGATCGTCTTGGCGGTTCGCTCCAAGACTTCAGCTTCGTCGCCGATACCTTTATTTCGAAACTCCTTGAACGGGATGAAATCGCTACCGCATACACCCCGTTCAAAGCCAATTTCCCCCAATACGAATTGGAAATAGACCAAGTGAAGGCCAAGGCCTTGGGGGTGGATGTCCGCGACTTGATGGTGACGATAAGGGCCTACTATGGCCGTGTACAAGCTGGTGACTTTAGCCGCTTCGGCCGGCAGTATCGGGTGTATATGCAGGCTGATATCGATTACCGGGCCGAACCGGAGTCATTCAAATCTATTTTCGTCCGCAATAACCGTGGAGAGATGGTTCCTGCTAACACGCTCATCAAACTCAATAAGGTTCAAGGCCCCGAGATTGTCAGCCGGCACAACTTATTTAACGCCATCACCATTAATGCTACCCCCACAGCGGGGTATAGTACCGGAGATGCCATGCGTGCGGTTGAGGAAGAAGCGCGAGCCAGTCTACCGGGGAATTACGGATACGAATGGACGGGTATGAGTTTGGAAGAGCGGGAATCGGGCAACCAAACGGCATTGATCTTCGCATTGAGCATCATATTTGTTTATTTCCTATTGGCTGCACAATATGAAAGTTATATCTTACCATTGGCCATCATGCTGTCCGTACCCGTCGGGCTTATCGGCGTTTACCTAACCATCAATCTGGTGGGGTTGGAGAATAACATCTATGTACAGGTGGGATTGATCATGCTTATCGGCCTGCTCGCAAAAAATGCTATTCTTATCGTAGAGTTTGCCGTGCAACAACGAAATGCCGGCCTGAGCATCTACGAATCAGCCATCGAAGGCGCACGCATGCGTCTTCGCCCGATCCTCATGACATCTCTCGCTTTCGTAGCGGGCTTAATTCCCTTGATGTGGACGGTAGGTCCATCAGCCCAAGGGAATCACTCCATCAGTTTCGGAGCTGCAGGCGGCATGCTTGTTGGCGTCACGTTGGGTGTATTCATCATCCCTGTGCTGTATGCGACATTCAAGCATTTGGATGAATTGGTAAAAAGTAAGTTGACAACCGAAAACGAAGATTGAACATGAAAAATATATGTCGAAATATAGGGGTGATGCTTGTGATGTGTACCCTGTTTGTTTCCTCTTGTAAGGTGGGCCGCGATTATGTGCGGCCGGAACTCGGTTTGACCGATACGTATCGCAGTGTGGACACGATCACCGACTCCATTGGCATTGGTAACATTCCTTGGCGGGATTTTTTTGCGGACAGTACGTTGATTACGCTCATCGATAGTGCCATCAGCAACAATTACGATATGCGCACCGCATTGAAAAACATCGATATTGCCAACCAATCACTAAGACGGGCGCGTGCTGCATTCCTGCCGGAGATTGATGCCCAATTGGGTGGCACCAACCAACAATGGCGTTCAGATGACTTTTATTCATCGCCCATGTCAAAGTGGTATGGACGTGAAGGACAGGAAGACCCACCCGAAAGCATGTTTATGTATCAGTCGCAATACCTATCCAGCATTAGCTTCAATTGGGAATTAGATATCTGGGGGAAAATACGCCGACAAAATGAAAGCGCCCTAGCCGAGTATTTGCAAACCCATGAGGCTCGGAAAGTTGTCCAAACAAGCCTCGTAGCAGCAATCGCTGACGGCTATTACAATTTATTGATGCTGGATGAACAATTGGAGGTTGCAAGGCGTAACCTGCGGCTCAATGACAGCACACTCCGGATTGTTAAGCTCCAGCGGGATGCGGGCGAAGTGACGGCGCTTGCTGTCCAGCAGACTGAATCGCAGATGCTTGTTGCAGCCTCGTTGATCCCCCAATTGGAACAAGAGATAGCCATCCAGGAAAACACCCTAATGGCGCTCACCGGTCGGATGCCCGACAACGTTTCCCGTTCCGCGACACTCAATGATTTTGTCACCAATGACACGTTATTGGCAGGGGTACCCCTCTATATGGTTTCGAACAGGCCAGACGTGAAAGCGGCAGAATTGGATCTTCGTTCTGCAAATGCGCAGGTTGGCGTAGCACAGGCTTACCGCTACCCGACACTCACCATCAGCGCGACCGGCGGTGTAAACGCGATGCTTCCTCAAAACTGGTTCAATATCCCGGGCGCACTGTTTGGCGGGATCATCAGTGGTGTCGCGCAACCGGTCTTTAGTCAACGTCGATTGAAAACCCAGCACGAAATCGCCAAATTAGAGCGGGATAAAGCAGAGATTGCGTTCCAACAGCTTGTCCTCGATGCGGTGAATGAGGTGACGAACTCACTCGTGATGGTTGAAAAATTAAAAGAACAGCACGAAATCGCGGAGAAAAGGGTCACCACTTCTCGACTCGGCGTAAAAAATGCTAACCTACTGTTTAAAAGTGGTTATGCCACGTACTTGGAGGTGATCACCGCACAAAGTAATGCACTCAACAGTGAGTTGGATCTCGTGAGTGTCAAGCAAGAGCAATTGAATGCAAAAGTAGCGCTGTACAGGGCCTTGGGTGGCGGGTGGAAAAGCGATTAAACCGATATTGGCTAAACCATTCAGGTTTAGCCAATATCGGTTTAATGTCCTTTTTAATCACGGACTCCTTAGTAATCCAGCACGGTGACCTCGGTTCGCCTGTTGGCTTGGTGTTCGTCTCGTGAGCAGGGTACGCCATCCGCGCAACGGTTCACCAATTTGGTCTCCCCGTAACCTTTGGCAACCATCCGGTCACGCGCGATGCCCCTTGAAACCAGGTAGTCCACCGCCGACTGTGCCCGCCGCTGCGACAACGCCTCGTTGTACGCATGGCTGCCTCGGCTGTCCGTGTGGCTCGACAATTCGATCCGCAATGTCGGGTTGTCCCGCATCGTCCGCACCAGCTCGTCCAGTATCTCCGCCGCGTCAGGACGGATATCGTGCTTGTCGAAATCGTAGTAGATGTTCTCCAGCTCGAAGGTCTGACCGACCCTGAACACGGGCTCCAGCAGCAATGCCACCTCCAACGTGTCCGACCTGGTGATGCCCAGCGTGCTCACCTTCGCCGAATCCGCATGGTAGCCTTCCTTCTGCCCCAGGACCGTATAGGTTTGCTCGCGGTCCAGCACGAACTCGAAGGTGCCTTCTCCCGTGCTGCTTTTCTTCGCCACGATCTCGCGTGTGCCGTCGTACAGCGTCACCGAGGTGGCAGGCAGGCGCTCGCCCGTCGATTTATCCGAGGTGGTACCCCTCAGGATGATGGTGATCCTGGGCTTCTCAAACGAGAACGAATAGATGTCGTCATTCCCCCGGCCCCCTTTGCGGTTGGAGGACAGGTAACCCGCAATCCCCCCTTCCCCGTCGAATGTGACGACGTATGTGAAATCATCGCCGGATGAATTGACCGGATAACCCATGTTTACCGGAACGGACCAAGCGGCTTTGCCACCCGTGGTTTGGAACACGTCCAGCCCGCCCATGCCCGCGAACCCATCGCTCGAATAGTACAGCGTGCCATCCGGGCCGATGTTCGGGAACAGTTCATCCCCGGCACTGTTGATAGTGGCCCCCGCGTTGACCGGGGTACCCCAGCTGCCATCGGCCTGCTTCTCGCTATACCAGATGTCCGTTCCGCCGTGGCCACCCGGCATGTCGCTCACGAAATAGAGCGTATTGCCGTCCGTGGACAGCGTTGCGTGCCCGACCGAGTATTCCGCCGCGTTGTTATATGCGAAAGGCTCTGAAGACCACGTGCCATCTCCGTTCCCCGTATGGATATGCAGCTCGAGGCGGTGGGTGCGGTATCTCCGTTGCCCCTCCTTGATCCGCCCACCGTCGTTGCCGGCGTATGTCTGCGTGACGAACAGGGTATTGCTCCGAACATCGGCCGCCAGCGGCCCGATGTGGAACCTATCGCCGTTGATGCTTTCCGAAGCGATGACCGGGTTGGCCAACGCATTGTCTGCACCGCGGTCGGCAGTATATACCCGTAGAAAGGAATTGCCCGTCCAGCCGTAGGTATCCACTCCCCGCATGAACCCGTCTGGTTCACCCGCGTAATACACCTTATTACCCACCGGAAAGGCCGAAAACTCCGAAAGCGACGTATTGATGCTTTCATTGCGCAGCTTATGCACCGTGGGATTGGCCATCCACACCACCGCCGAGTCGCAACCCGCGATCTCCACGGCCACGCGGGCCATGTCGCCCGTTTGGGAAGCGTATTCCTCCAGCTGCTCCTTGGCCTCGGCATACTTCCCGTTGGCCTTCAGCACGGACCCGTACAGCAACAGGTTGCCCGCCGGGCTACCATCGGTGGCCACCACCCGCGCGTACCAGTTCTCCGCCGATTCGTAGTCCTTCATCTTCAGGTAGCTGTCTGCCAAACGCTCCAGGTCCTGCAACCTGGGCCTACGCGTATCCACCAGCTTCACGTAGAGCGAAGCCGCGTTCGCATATTCGTAGCGGCGGTACAGCTCGTCCGCCCGGTCGCGCAGACTCGCCTGCTCCTGGGCAACTGCGGTCGACATCGTCGAGAACAATACTAGGAAACCTAAGACCATCGACGTGGCGATTTTCTGATAACATTCGAGTACTATATTTCTATTCATCGGCATGTTCTTTATATTAACTTTCATACTGGGTATTACCGTATGGCACCTACTTTTGATTATCCAATTTACTTTCTTTAATGCATTGACAAATCCGCAATATATAGTGGTATGCCTTATCTTCATCTTCGACCTCATACTCCAATTCTCCCCATGATATGATATACCGCTCTTTCCTAATGGTGGAAACAATGATGGGAAACCATTCCCTGCCTTTTACCCAAATTTCCATTCGGGGGCTGTCCTTGATATAGGAAAAATCTGGTTCCTCGCTTTCCAAGTATTTCGTCAATCTATTTAACAGCATGTGGTACAAGACAATAGCGCTTTTCACTCACTCAAAAAAAGCGCGGGCTTAAAATTCTGTTACTATACTGACCAAAGGTAATGCCCAATGTCACCTCGTGCGAACCATTCTGGACGCTACTTAGCTGGCTTAGGATATGGTCATAAGAATAGCCTATCCTAAGTTTGGGAGTGACATAAAGCTGCGTGATCGCTGATATGGAATTACGCTTATCCAACCTATTTCCGGTGACCCTATTGTAATCTCGCTCAAAGAGCGAAACACCAGTTCGCCAGCCACCTCCAATCCAAAAACGATCCGAAAAGACGAACATCGCATTCACATCAAGGCTCGTGGGGCCTTTGAAATCCTCCTTCAGCAACAAGCTCGGCCGTAGCTTCGTTCCGGCACCCAGATTGACCAATGCCCCACCCATAAAGTAGACATGCCGCCTGCGACGGATGTTGTCCGTGGTCGTGTTATCCCAACGGAAGATGTTGTTGCTTTGATCGCCTGACAACAAATCCATCACGGATATCCCCGCATACCAAGACGGATTATAATAGTAGATGCCGAAACGGATATCCGGAACGAAGTTATTGATTCGGTTTGGGGGAACGATCGGATCACCCACGGTGACCGGATCGAGCAAAGCGCCATTGAGGCTATACTGGGTTACGCCTACGCCCACGCCAAAACTCAGTCGTTGTGTATCTTCCTCATTTAGCCGTAGCCGAAATGCATAATTTGCATACAATGAGGTCGCTGATTGCGGCCCCAGTCGGTCAGCGCTAAACTGCATCCCAAGTCCATGCCGCTTATTCGTTTGACCATCTAACAACCCGTCGATGGACAATAAACCCGTCTGAGGTGCACCATCAATCCCCACCCATTGACTGCGCAATCCCATCTGCCCGAACCATTCTTCCTTATACCCCGCATACGCTGGGTTGACACTCAATGAATTAAAAATATACTGCGTGAACTGGATATTTTGCTGGGCTCGAATCACGAAAGGAATTCCCATCGTTATGAACCATATAACTAACAGTCGCTTCATTTGAAATTGTTTGCTTAACTTGAATGATCTCATGTGGTTTCTTTATTTCCTTTTTAACACTACCCAGCCTTTTTCAACCTGACTACTGTTTCCTCGATGCAATGTCAATAGATAATAATAAGTGCCTTCATGGATGTCGTCACCACCCCATGTATTGTTATAATTGTTGTGGCGATAGATTTCGTTGCCCCAACGATTGAATATGACAAGTTCAACTCGATCGTATCCTTCGATACCTACAATTTCAAATTGGTCATTCTGTCCGTCTCCATTAGGGGTAAAGACACTGGGTATTTTTAACGGGTTCGCCTCGATCGTTATACTCACCGTAGCAACATTGCTCCAATAACCTTCTACATCCCTTACCCGATACGTGAATTGATCCGTTCCGACATATCCACGAGTAGGCGTATATATCACCGTGCCATCGGGATTGATGCTAATGGTGCCATGTTGGGGTTCGCTAACAATCTCGACAGAAGTGGCATCCAACGGATGTGCATGCTCATTTTGACCGTCGTTTGCCAATACGGCAATCGTCATCACGGTATTCGAATTTCCAATGACAGCATCATCAATTGCTTCAGGCGAGTGAGCCGGAATCAACTGCACTTCATCTTCGTTGTTCTCGTCATTAGGATCGTCTTCGTTACCATTAACCCGCGCCACATTCCGATAATCTCCAGCTGAATTGACCTGGGCCGTAATGCGTAGTGTTGCGGTTGCACCATCTGCTAAATCACCGATCGTCCACACGCCGGATGCATCGCCATAATTGCCTCGGGATGTCTCGGATGATTTAAATGCGTAGCCTGATGGCAGTTCATCCGCAACAATCACTCCTGTAGCATCATCAGGGCCATCATTGGTCACTTCAATCGTGAATACGACATCCGTACCCACCAAAGGCGTGAGGTCATCCACTGATTTCGTAACCGCCAAGTCAGCCGTTCGGTTAATGACCACAGGTGGCGTAATCGATAGCGTTGGTGAACTTGCCTGAATCGGATTGGATGGATTTGCAGGATCAGTGATCACGGCAGTATTGGCCACCTCAGTATGCGCGGATACATCGTCGTCAACCGTCACGTTGAAGCTAACAGATTGCGCACCCCCCACCGGAATGTCTACCGTCCATTCGACACGGTTGTCAGCCGTAACATAACTACCCCCCTGATTTGCCGAACCGACGACATAATGCGTTCCCTCAGGAATGGCATCCTGAATGACGACATCTGTCAAATCAACGTCTCCTCTATTTTCTACTCGAATGGTATACGTTAATACTTCTCCCGCTTGCGCTTCTCCATCGCCAGACGCATCCTCCACCGACTTGGTTGCTGTGAAATTGCGGTTGCCATCAATAGGTAAGTCTGGGGAAGAAGCCGTTTGCGATGCCCCTAAAAGGTCCGAAACGGTGGCGGTATTGGCAATGGTTTCCAATCCCGTCAGATCAGGTGATATGGCCACCTTGAAATTCACGCGGACGGACTGTCCAAAGGGTATTTCAACGGTCCACTCCACGCGATTGGATTCTGCATGATAAATCCCACCTTGGTCAGCACTACCGCTGACGTAGGTCGTACCGTTTGGAATGGCATCCTCAATCGTGATCCCGGTGAGGTCGGCATCCCCGGTGTTTTCGACCACTATGGTGTACGTTAACTCTTCGCCTGCCTGTGCAAGGCCATCTCCATTGGCATCCTCTACCGACTTGGTTGCGATCCACGTAGATAATGCATCGACCGGAACTACAGGGGCACTTGGCGTTTGAGACACTGCATCTACAGGGTCGGTCACCAATGCGGTATTCAAGATTTCTGTTAACCCAGTCAAATCTTCATCAATCCTTACTTGGAAACGCATTTGGATGGTTTCGCCAAATGGAACATCGACCGTCCACGTGACCAAGTTATCATCGCCGTCAAACGTTCCCCCTTGATCGGCACTCCCTGCTTCATATGTTGTTCCTGTGGGAATCTCATCGTTAATGACAATGCCTTCCAAATCGACATCCCCCGTATTGGTTATGGTGATCGTATAGGTCAATGACTCTCCAGCCTGAGCCAATGCATCCCCATTTTCATCCGCCACCGTTTTGTCGCTGGCGAAGCTACGCGTCGCCGCTATGGGAACCGCGGGAGCGGTAGGTTGCTGTGGTGTACCCACGTCACTTCCTTCATCCGTTACAACCGCGGTGTTGGTAATCGCAGTCATTCCAGTGAGATTTTCCACCACGACCACACGAAAGCTAACGCTTACTACGTCACCGACAGGAACGTCGATCTCCCAACGCAATGCATTGCCGGCCTCATCATAGTCACCGCCCAAATTTGCGCTTCCCGAGACATACGTGGTACCTGTTGGTATCGGGTCGCTAATCACCATGTCAGTCAAGGCAATATTACCCGTATTCTCGACGGTAACGGTATACGTGAGTTCCTCACCAGCTTGCGCCAGACCATCACCGTTTTCATCGATTACCAACTTCCGACTGGCAAACCCACGTGCCGCTTCGACTGGTAACTCGGGAGCAGAAGCCTCTTGAGGAATACTTAGTGGATTGTCGGGGTCACTAATTGTTGCCGTGTTTGCAATGGCGTCGATCGCTGTCAAATCCGTCTCCATAGCCACAACGAAGGTTACGGTAACGCTGCCGCCAAACGGAATGTCGACATTCCATTCTATTCGGTTACTGACTGGGTCAAATATTCCCCCGTCTGCATCAGCACTACCATCGACGTATTGCGTACCCGCAGGTATCGGGTCGCTGATGACAATGCCTTCTAAATCGATGTCACCTGTGTTTTCAACGGTTATGGAGTATGTGAGTTCCTCTTCAGGTCGCGCTACACCGTCCTCATCTTCGTCCAATACCGCTTTGACACTGGTGAAACTCCGGTCTACACCAACCACAATACCGACATTCGGTTCCTGATCATCAATCGAAGGGTCTGTCGGATAAGAGACCGTTGCCGTATTGGTAATATTTTCCAAACCAGTTACGTCTTCAACAACCAGTACGGCGAAGCGGGCATTAACTGCAGCGCCCACTGGTACATCGATCGTCCAGGTCACTTCATCCCCGGCAAAATTCCCGCCTGTTGTATTGGCACTACCGGTTATATAGGTCGTTCCTACGGGAATGGCATCGGTGATTTCAACACCTACCAAATCAACATCCCCCGTATTCGTAACGGTAATGGTATAGGTTAATGCCTCTTTAGATTGCGCTAAGCCGTTGCCATTTCCATCAACTACCGTTTTAACACTGCCAAAACTACGAATCAAGTGGGTCAGCGTTACCTCATCATAGACTTCACAGTCGCCATTAACCACTGTCCAGCGTAACGTTACGCTTGTGCCCGGCTCCAACGTAATCGTTGCCTCAGGGTCATCGACATCTGACAGCGCCACGGCTGGCGTTCCGGCTACCACACTCCATTGCCCCGTACCCAATGCTGGAACGGTTGCATTCAAGGTGAAGGCCCCGTCGTTTACGTGGCTTTGATCTACCCCAGCGTCGGCAAAAAGTTGCTCAGCGACGGTAACCACCACGGGGTTTGTTGGCTCCGACTCACAGGTAATACCATTGGCCGTAGCGATCGTGATTCGACGGAATTGCGTGGTAACGGTCAAACCTTCCGGTTGATAAGTGGCGTCCATAGCATCAGCAATTGGCATCCACGATGCCCCATCATCGTCTGATTGTTCCCAGCGATATGCGATGGTGCCTGTACCCGTTCCAGCCGTTACCGAACCTAACGCAGCCGGGATGTCTCCGTAGCAGATGTCTTGGTCATTTTCTATTGCCCCTGCGGTTGGTGTTTCATTAACGATCAATTCAAAGGCAACTTCCGCTGCACAATCCTGATCGGTTGTTGCATATTGATATAGCGTATAGGTACCTGGCGTCGAAATTTCAGCGCCGATTTCATACCTTGTGCCTGCACCACCGGGGGCTGTATAGTAAGCTTTATCACCGGTAAGGTTCGTACCCGTAAAATCCGGCAAGACGAATACCCCACAGGCCACTTGGTCGTCTAGCGCGTCAATGACCGGCAACGGATAGATCGTCAAGGTAACGGGGGTACGTGTGGCACTCACACAGTCGCCATTGCTGGCTTCGGCATAGTATGTGACGGTGCCTACCGTATTCAATATTGGATTAGCGACCACATTGCCTCCCACAGCTTCGTCGTACCAGGTAATGGTTTCCCCAGCAGACACGGTGGCCGTTGCTGTCAACGTTTGAAGTGGTGTCTCCGCACATAATTCCAAATCCCCTCCACTAATCGGTGCAGCTGGCACAATCGGCGCATCATCGATGGTAACGGTTATCGGATCGGCCTCACAGCTTACTATCAACGAGCGCATCTGCACCAAGTATTCGCCGGGTTCCAACCCAGTAAAGACGGGATCGGACTGATATACCGGTGTCTCACCTTCTTGGTAAACGGCATATTCGTAATCTAGGTCGTCTGGGAGAATGACCTGCCCCAACGGGCTATCACAATCCGGTTGAATCACCGTTGGTGTGTATGTGGTAGCTGACGCATTGATAATTACTTCCCGCGGTTCACTCACGCACCCGGGAACACTCACATGCTGCGCGGTTACGGAATAGGTACCAGGCTCCACGTTCTCAAACACCGGATCAGGCTGGTAATCCACACCATTTATCGAATATTCAAAACCCGCGCCTAACGGATTGGAAATGGTAATCGATCCCGTTTCGACCACACAATCGGGGTGGACGACCGTCACCACTGGCCGATCGACGAATTGGACGGTCACCGGCGACATCGTGCTACACCCGGTTGTCGGGTTCGTACCTCGGATATAATACGTTCCAGAGGAAGAAACAGCATCCGGATCGGCCAATGTCACGGTACCTGCCGCGTCGGTGTAATACGTATAGATCAAGCCGACATCGCTTCCAGCGATAATTGCCGCTGCCGTTAAATCTATCGTTTCGGTGGCACACGTGACAGGTGGATCCGTCACCACCAAATTCGGCAATTCGTTTATGGTCAGTGTTACCGCTGTACGGGTCAAACTAACCAAGGTGCCTTTATGCGCTTCCGCATAATAGGTGACACTTCCCACTTCGTCCAAAATGGGGTTCGCGACCTCATTTCCGTCGGAAGCAGCGTCATACCAAACGATGGTCACCCCATCAGGCACCGTCGCGGTGGCGGTCAGTGTTTGTAACGGATCGTCTGCACATTCCTCTTGGTCTCCGTCACTGATGGGAGCTGCAGGAATAGACGGTAGTCCCACTGTCGTCGACGAGTTATCGGCATTATCCGGATCTTCCGTGTCACTGCTTACGGTAGCGGTATTAATGAGGTCGTCTGTAAATTCTGCCGGCGTCTGTATGGTTATCGTGTAGGTCACCACCGCATCACTGGGCAATACGGCAATCGTCTCATTCAGATCGCCAGTACCTGATGTATTTGGTAACGTCGCCGTTCCGGTTGTCACGGCTGCCGTCCAACTCGCGATCGATGTGCCGGCCGGTGCCGTGTCTACGATGACTACTTCACGCGCGTCGCTCGGCCCATCATTGGTCACTGTAATGATATAGACGACGTCGTCACCCGGAACATAACTGACCTGCGTTTCAGTATCCAGCACCTTGGCAATGGATACCGAAGCCTCCGGTGTGGCCGGTATCGGTGTCGTCACACAAGCCGCACAGTCTGGCTCCGGATCCAAGGTTATCGAGGTTACTGTTACTGTATTCGTCAAGTCTTCCGTCCTGCTGGATGCGGTCGCCAATGTCACTTCGTACTCCACAACTGCTCCATTCGGCAAGATTGAAATGGTTTCGGAGAGATTTCCCGTTCCCGATGCATTGGGTAAATCCACGTCTCCTTCGATAACCGAAGCCGTCCAATTGGTGATCTCGGTTCCATCGGGTGCTTCATCAACCACGGTAACATCCAATGCTTCATCTAAACCATTGTTCGTGATGGTAATGGTATAAACTACCTCCTCACCGGGGATATAGGAAGTCTGTGTATCGTCTTTCAACGCCTTCACCGTAACCAAATCGGCGGTTTTATCGGAGATTAGAATGGCATCAAAAACCGTACAACCATCAGGGAAATCCACTTTAATGCTATATTCTCCCGGTTCGGTCACCACCAATTCGCTTCCGGTACCAATGACCAGGCCATCCTTCATCCATTCGTATTGTGACAGTGGCGAACCAAAGAAGCCTGCTGTGGAGATGGTATACGGGAATTCCGCATCACTGAGTCTAACATCAGGCCCAAGCCCTTCGATGGGCGAAGCACCATCATAAGGAGCAATATCCCAACCGCTGCTGCCACCGAGATCCAGGCTGTGCGAACCAGCACTAAACTCGGCCCCGCCAGTTGCGGTGATCCGTTGCAATCGTACGTAATCAAAATCGACGGTACCAGCGGTTTTGGTCACCATAGCAACGGCCGATGGGCTGCTGCTCACAATTTCCGTGAGCTGGCAGGGCGTGCCGCTGCCAAACCAATCTCCGGTGACGGTCGTATTGGTTCCGGCAGCAATCGTGTATCGGCTTCCGGGGAAGAAAATCAGTGTACCGATGGTATTGTTCGTTCCATAGATGCCTCCCCCGCCCTTGTATTCCACAGTATCAAGCTGGTTATTTGCTCCGTTGATGCCTATGCTGGAAATTACATTCGTTTGCGTAAATGTCAGTTTATTGGCCGTAATTTCGGAAAGGCGGGCATCACTGTTACCAGACCCGCTAACATTCACCTGATGGTAAGCGAATCCTTGAGCGATGAACTGATAGGTATTAATAACAGCATCCATTGCGTTGAGCGACCGGTTGGTTGTCGTGCCGCTGTAACGCCAATGACTTCTGAACGTGAGTGTACTTCCACTGATATCTACTGAGAGATCGGTATCCCGGTTTTCGTTGTCAATCGAGCGAACGGATAATTCAATGCCCGATGCCGAAAAATCCCCTTCGTACAGCATGATATCAGTTTCGGTATTCGTGTAATTTTCCGCTATGGTAAATGACCCTCCTGGCTTCCGAAGTTCCAGGTCAAAATTACCAAGTGTCCGGCCCGTCATCACGGTTGCCGCCGCCCCCCTTAACTGGAAGGCGGCATTTAACGTGACGGCCGGATTCAACACGATGCTTTCGCCCCATGCTTCCATGTTCCATGCCGAGTTGCGGTTTAAGATCGGATTGTTTATAGCGCCCGTCCAATCCATGTTGCGGAAATAAGCATTGCCATTGTTTACTGTAATCGTACGAGCGGCGGCAGCCGTACCAAAACCACTGTTGGCATCAAAATATACGTCGTTTCCTACCGTGGGGATACAGGCGCCGCCCGGGCCGCCCGATACGGTGCTCCAGTGCGAGGCATCGTTCCAATCGCCCGCACCACCGACCCAATACCGGGCATCTCCATCGGAGGCAACAATATTCCAACCTGTATTCCCCCCTGCATCTGCACCGGAAAAGGTAATGGGAAGGGTCAGCGTGCCTCCACCACCAGAAGCTGTGATGTTCTCCATATACACATTGGCCATCTCCACCTCGGCATTGGCACCGAAAACAATCGTACTGTTTGTTCCGAAACTCCGGATTTCACCGAGCCCGCTGCAATCAGGATGCGTAGCCTTGAAATATTCGCTGATGGTATTGCTCCCTTGCGCAAACCAAAAATTACGATTTTCGCCGGTTATCAGTGAGTCAATGGCATTCCCTGTGCCCGCAACCGATCCCTGTCCCTTAAATTCCAATCGCTCGATGACGTTATTGGAACCGATACGGGCGACGGTCGTCAAGGATGGATTGCTAAAGATCAGTTCCCTAAATCCGGTTCCGTCGATTAGAAAATAGTCCTCCCTTAATGAGCCGGAGGAAACGTCGACCGCGTCGTATTGCACCAAATTGCCCGTCGTATAAATCCACTCTCTAACGGAAAGATGGGAATTAGCCGCATCTAAGGTTTTGGCGTTAGACCGGTATTCCCAGCGGTTAACCGCCACATCGGCATTCTGCATATCCACATGCCGCCCGCTGTTGTTGACGTTACTGGTAAAAATATCGATATTCACTGTTCGCCCCACTACATCAAGATGCCCCCGGTTCAGCTGGATGGAACCTGCCGGATTCAGCCAATTATCCAACAAGGTTACGCCGCCGGCAAGGGCGTCATCGGCCTCTTTCCGGATCAGGATGCGGTTATTCCCTTTTACGTTCCCGTTGGTGGTGAAGGTCACGGCTTCTGTTCCCCTCATATCCAGTTGTGCATTCATGGTCACGTTGGGGTTCAGCACCACCGAACCGTATACTTGCATGTAAAAATTATTGTCTGTTGTGAACGTCGGGCTTCCCGTAATCGTGGCCGCCCAAGTCATGTCACGGCAATAGGTATTTCCGCTTGTGGCCACGGTTCCTCCCGCATTCAATCCACTGTTGCCATCAAACACCACGTCATCCCCGATAAACGGAATACAGGCTCCTCCGATGCCGCCGCTGCTTTCACTCCAGTGATTGCGGTCATTCCAGTCGCCCGAACCGCCTACCCAATAAAGCGTGCGGGTAGAGGCAGGTGGTGTATTGAAGATGAAGCCGCTATTTCCTTCATTGTCTATCCCGTTTACAGTGAGCGGGGTCATACTACCTGTAGCCGCGATGTTGCTCAGCAACACGTTGTCGATTTCTATCTCTGCCCCGTCGGCAAAATGGATGGTACCGCCGGAACTGCCCGAGATTTCCGTAAACCCGTCGCATGGTTCACCACCCGCACGGAAACGCTTGTTAATGGTAATACCCCCAGTAATGGAGATTTCCTTATTGGGGGCTGTCAATAAGGTATCGAAAACATGACCTCCACTGTTTATGGTATAAAACCCACCTCCTATTTCAGCATACTGAATCACATTGTTTGTTCCTCCCACGGTACCATCTCCAGCAATGGATAGGTAACGAATGGTGTTGCTTCCCTCCCGGACAACGCCTTGACCCATAAAAATCAGCGAATCCACCGTATTACCGGCATGGATACGCGCATTGGAAGCAAGGGAAGTATGGCTGAAAACCAGCTTTCTGAATGTCGTATTATAAACAGAAAAAAGATCGTTATTGGGGCTGTTGGATGATGCTTCCACCTCATCGAATTCCCCTCCGTCTGTTACCAACCGGATGTTCGCGTAAACATAGGACCCTTCGGCCGCCGTAGTTTTGTTTGTTCCCCTGAAATAGAAGTTCCGCATCACACTGAGCCGGCCTCCCGTGATGTTTAAATGCCGCACATTGTTGTTTTCACTCCAGAAACTATATAGTTCCATGGTCCTGCCCGACGCATCCAAGGTGCCTGCTGTAAGCGTTAAACCAAAATTATTGTTAGTCGTGCTTCCTGTATATATCAAATCATCCGTCAGCGTCAGCACTCCTCCGGGCTTATTGATGTTGATGTTAAAGATCCCTGTAAAACTACCGTTAGTGGTCAATGTTGCTGGGGCGGCGCCGGTAAACTCAACATTGACATTGCCGGTGTAACCCATCGTCGGCTGCAAGACCAAACTACCGGATATATACAAGTTGCTTGATCCACCACGGGCCAAAAGCGGATTATTGGCGACCCCGGCTTCCCACGTCATGTTATTACAGAATGCATTGGTATTGAGCGTGACTGTCCGCGTGGCCGCAGTCGTGCCAAAGTTACTATAAGCACCAAAGAACACATTGTCTCCAGCGGATGGTACAATACTGGGTACATTCCCCGCTGGGCTATTCAGGCGCCAATTGTTGATGTCACTCCAGTTTCCACCACCACCAACCCAGTAATAGTCGGCTGCATGAAGTTGAAAAACAAACAGGGTGAATAAGCAAACAAGTAGGTTTTTTTTCATTAGGGTTTTCTTTGTTTTTCTGATAATCTGTTTTCTAAGTAGTACTGATATGACTAGTCATGTCAAAAACGCCAATCAATCAAAAGCACTCAGGTCATCTTCGTAGGCGTACGGTTCGTTTTTCACAGCTAGACCTCCATTCACCGATTGCAAATCAGGATGTCGTCTGGTAGCGATGGAGTAGTAGCTTGCCCATCCACGATAAACGTCTTATTTAATTCCTGATTTAGACGAAATCGAATCTGCGGCAACAAAAGTATCCGCTACTAATCACTTGGTCAATCGTATTTTTTTGAGTTGTCTGTAGAAATTTTACGGAAAACACATCGTAAATTTTCTATGGTGGTTAGAAAAACCTAAGGCAGCCATAACCCATGAGAGGAGATGGTTGGTCATCGGAGATAGCAATTCCCGTAAGCTGATCGCTCGGTAATCGGCTATCGCCATTTCGTGTTCAAATAAAGAGGAAAACGGGGGTTTAAAGTCGCGTTATGGTGTCTTCGGTGCAATCATCGTCATCGCTGTCAGATTTTCCGCTCGCTATGTAGCCTGAATGTATCCGTCAATTCGACCATATTACGTACTTCCAGTTTTTGAAAAATATGGTTTTTATAGGTGCCAATGGTAGAGGTATGTAAGTCTAATTCGTTAGCAATCTCACCCACTCCTTTTCCCTTGACTAACAATTGACACACTTCCAGTTCACGATTGGATAACCCCGCCAGTGGATTTTCTTGAAATTTACCTGAACGCAACCTATATTGCAGTACACTGTCTTTCACCCGATTACTCAAGTACTTCTTTCCGTGCAGTACCGTATTCAATGCTTCTTTAATGTCTTCCTCCCCCCTATCTTTCTGTAAATAGCCATCAGCACCTACATCAAGGTAACGCAATGCATATAATTCTTCGTCATATGCCGAAAACACCAATACGCGCACTTGACGTTGTTTTGCCTTAATGTCTCTGACCATCTGAAAAGTATTGCCGCCGGGAAGGTCCAAATCTAACACCACCAAATCAACCGTATTCAACGCTAATAGTGCAGCTAGTTCAGCCATGTTTTCAGCAAAAGAGATTCTCGTACCCGGCATCCAGTTCGATATCATATATTTCATCCCAATACGTATGGCTCCGTGGTAATCAGCAATAGTTACATGTAACGGCATATTAATTACAAGAAAAGGTTGTCAACAACTAGTTTAATCTAAGTAACATTGTCAAGAAAAATGGACAAATAAAGTGTCTATACATGTTGGTTCAAGCCACCGATAGTTCATAGTTAGCAGTACAAGTTAGTAATAGGTTCACGCTTGCACGGGTCGACCTCACCCTATATACTTTCGATTCGAGTAGAATACAAATATGCAACTAATCAAAGGTTTTCATATCCAAGCAACGTGTAAAGAAAATGATACGAAGTCCAAAAAATATCAATTTAAAATCAAAAAGCAGTCGTTTTTTCGATTAGTATCTCTTCCCGCCAAGCGGCCTATCGCCGCTTGTTTATCCCCTATCTTCCCATCAAACGATCGACTATCCAAAAATACGTATACCTAGCCAGATGGAAAACATTTCGGTTTGTCATATTACCGAATGTAACAAGCAAAAACAATCAACTAACGTATTTGAAAAGAGGGTAGCACAAGGTTTGGACGCCTAATCGTTCATCAGTTCAACATCACGCTGTTTACGGTCTTTTTTGAGGCAAGCGATAAATGTTGAAGGCGATAAACCGATCAGGTTTCTAAACACCGTGGTAAATTGGCTATGGGTGGCAAAACCACACTCTTGGGCGAGGTAACTGATTTTGTAATTCAGGTACCGGCTGTCTTCGTTGATCTTGTTGATGATGTAATTGATCCGAAGCTCGTTGATATAGTGGTTAAAATCTTTATTACGATGGTGGTTGATGATATAGGAAAGATATTTCGTATTGGTTTTCAACTTACCGGCTAATACAGCAATCGAGATATTCTTATCCGTAAATTGCTGGGAAGATTCAAATCGTTCCAGCTTGCGCAGCAGCTCCTGCTCCGTACTTTCTGGCATCAGGCCCTTTTCTTTGGTGATCTTCGGCGTTTGAACCTCTTCCTGAGGGGCCGCCATTTGGTGTTGTCTGAGTTGCTGGATAACCGCTTTGAAACGCTTGTTTTTACGTCTTTGCCTTCCGATATAAACGCTGGCCCCGATTCCGACGACCACCACAAATAACGAAGCTGCCAAACCAAGCGCCCTTGTTGAGGTCGACATCGTCGCTAACTGCTGCTGGAGCTCCACAATGATATTTTCCGCAAATCGCTTATGCCTAACGGTACGCTGTTTCGTTGCTTCTTCATACCGAGCCTCATAAAGTTGCTGCTTATCCACATCGCCAATCGCTCGATAATACTCGACAAGGCTTTGATAAACGCCTATCTGTAGGTGAAGAAATCCCGTATTCTCTGCAATGTCATAGGCGATCTTCAAGCAAGAATCTGCCTCATGATATGCCTTTTCCAAGAGGTGTATTTTCCCTAGTCCATTATACACAAACCCATTGACCGGTGTTTCACCTTCGGGCACCTGACGCATCATGTTTACCGCATTTTGGTAATACACCTTTGCTGAATCGATCATACCCAACTGCAGGTAACACAATCCCAATCGTTCGTCATTTTGCAGTAGTCCGAAGCTCCGACCGACACTTTCTGGTAAACGTTCAAAAAAGGCCGTGGCCTGTTTAAAACAAGTAATGGCATCATCAAAGTCATTCTCTTCCAATGCATAATAACCTAACTCCTGATGATATTGCCCCCTGTACAGTGCCACCTGTTCCTGATTTTCTACCTTTCCTATTGCCTCCATACCCATTTCCAGGTATTTCTTACCCGGCCCAAGCAACCCGATTTCGCGATATTGTGTCGACAGGACCCCTCCTATCCGGGCCTGCCATTCATATAAATTTCCTTTTTTTGCGATTTTATCTGCTAAAAGTGCGTAGTGGATGGTCGAATCCCGGTTAGCGATCCGGTGGTGCATATCGCCGATTAACATCAATGCGCGCACCTGTTGGAGATCCGTTTGGGCGGTTTGGTAAAGGGAGTCTGCCTGCTCCAACGCCAGTGTCATGTCGTTACTTGCTGTCTGCATATAAATACGCAAGAATGCTTCATTGAAAGCATCCTCATTAAGCGTTTGTGAAAATACTGGTGTACTGATACAGAGAAAAACAATGCAGCAGGCTGAGAATTGTTTCATTTTTGGCTGGATACAATATAGCGATTAGTGATGAACATACTTTCTTAATAAGAATATTCATTTCAACTACAAATATTGCATTTTTTTGCTACTTCACAGCCAAAAACAGAAAATTGTATAGCAAAAACTTGCTATTTAACGCGATATTGCTTGCGTTAGTTGCACATCATTGCACCTTCAGGGTAAATCAATGGGCTTAAAAAAGGGATATCGAGGTTTGCTCCCCTCAGCAAAAACCACGCTCCCATCACGACACAAATGAGGGGTAACCAAGCAGCCATATCAAACCGAAGCATTTTTTTTGCTGTATTTCCCAATGCAACCACGGCCAGCAATGCGGGCAATGTGCCCAAACCAAACAAGAGCATAAATACCCCTCCTCCATATACCGAATCTGCATTAAGCGCAGCCGCCAATGCCATATATACCATGCCGCACGGCAGCAATCCATTCAATAAACCGACCATGAAGTGCCCTCCTGGCCGACCGAACCAGTACCCTATCCAACGTGTTATCGGTCGGGTAAACGACTGTTGCGCACGCACAACCCTTGGGATATTCCGCCCCATGAAGGAAAACAAACCCATGCTAACCAACAACAATCCGGTAAAAATGCTAATCCCCTGTTGCCAACCTTTCACGCCTACCGAATTGCCAATGGTACCGATTAGCAAACCCAACACCCCGTACATCATGATCCGGCCAACTTGGTACACCAGCAGATTAGACCACCATTTCCAGCCCAGACTGTACGGAGTAGGCAATGCCAGCATCAGCGGCCCACACATGGCCACACAATGCAGGCTCCCGAAGAGTCCCATGAAAAATGCCAAATACTGATAATCCATCAATCTAAAAATATCCGCCGTTCATACCAATACGGCACCCCTTCAGCCTCCCATGCCAACCGCAATTCCCATGCGCCACGACTGAAAGTAGCCATCGGCAACCGAAACTCGTTACTTTCAAAAGCAAACGGGATGCTGGTATCCTGAGCCTGATCTGACGGACGGCGGAGTAATAGCTCTCCCGCATTGGCGGCATGCATAAACTGAATCATTAGCGTATCGGCCCTCACGGTGATCGTCGGTGCCGCATCGTAGATATGCAGGTTTTGTTGCCGCTCATAAACAGAGTCGAAGTCAAGCCCCTTCTCATAGTAATCGCTTTCCTCCAATGTATCGGTGTTCTTACTGACCATATATACGCCGAAAGATACAATCAACGCCATGAAAAGCGCTAATGCAATGACTATTTTTACTCCCCAATTCATATTTTTTGCTGTTTTGCTAATTCGCTGATTTGCTAATTTGCTGATTCGCTGATTTGCTGTTTTGCTAATTCGCTGATTTGCTGATTTGCTGATTTGCTGATTTGCTGATTCGCTGATTTGCTGATTTGCTGATTTGCTAATTTGCTGATTCGCTGATTTGCTGTATCAACTCACCCCCCTCCCGGTGGTGCTACAAATGTTGTTTTCAGGGTTTCGACCACCCTTCCATCCGAAACCACATTTATTTTTACGTTGGTTTTATAGTCTTTGATCGACTTTTGTGGACTAATCAAGAAGAAAGTCAATTGGGCTGCCGAACCAGTCTTTAACTCAACCAACGGATTTACCATCCGTACTGTCATGCTTTCTTCCACGGCTTCCAATGCAAAAGGCATGTCTGCGCTCGTCTTGTTGATCAACTCCAAGCTATACAAATTGCTGACCGTACCATCTTCATTAAGTTGGTAACTACTGCCTTTGGCACGTAGCAAGGTGCCATCTACTTCCGTACGACTGAAAATGAGCCAACCAAACACCGCTATCAGGGCAGCTAACACCACCGTGTAGGCGATTGCCCTCGTATTCCCTTTTTTTTCCTTCTTTCCATCGATTTCGCTGACCGAGTAAAAGCCAATCAGCCGCTTGGGCCGATCCAGTTTCTCCATCACCGCATCGCATGCATCGATGCATGCGGTGCAGCTCACGCATTCCATCTGCAATCCATCCCGGATATCAATACCCGTGGGACACACGTGCACACATAAGCTGCAATCCACACAGTCCCCGATGGCTGCTTCACTCCCTTTCTTGCGATGCCCACGCGGTTCGCCCCTGCGGTGATCATATGCGATGGTAATGCTCTGGTCATCCATCAACACGCCTTGCAACCGACCATAGGGGCATATCGTCGTGCACACAATCTCCCGCACATAGGCAAACACACCGTAAAACACCAAGGTAAATAGCACCATCGCGACCAACCCACCGATATGCTGGCTAACCGGATCGGTCACGATTTTCCAAAGGCTGTCTACACCGATAATATAGGCCAAAAAGATATTGGATATCAAAAACGAGATACTCAGGAAGACCACATGCTTCAGGGCTTTCCGCACACGCTTATTCATGGTATTCGGCCCTTGATTCCGTTTCTTCTGCTGCTGCCAGTCGCCTTCTATCCAATATTCAATCCGGCGGAATACCAATTCCATAAAGATCGTTTGTGGACAAGCCCAACCACACCACACGCGCCCGTACACCACCGTGAACAGCACAATGCAAACCATGGCGATCAACATCCCGAATACGAAAATATGTAAATCCTGTGGCCAAAATACATTCCCGAACAAGACAAACTTGCGTTCGACAATGTTAAACATCAGGAATGGATTTCCTCCGATTTTAATGAAAGGAGCAGCCAACAGGAATACCAATAACGTATACCCAAACCATTGCCGGTAATTGAAGAACGTACCACCGGGCTTCTTGGCATAAATCCATTGTCGCTTGGTTTTTACCTTTGCTCCAACTTTCTCACTGGCTTTTACGGCCATATCGCATTCTCCCTACTAAATTTCAGTTCCGTCTCTTATCCCTCCGTCGATGCTGCCGCGCCCTCAGCCGTATCATCCGCTGCACTCCTATATTCTACTTTCTGGCCCTGTGGCTCTTTCGCATTAGGCGGATTGGTACCGCGAAGGGAAAGGATATAATTACTCACCTCTGCAATTTGAGCAGGTGTGAGGCTTTGCTCCCAAGGAACCATCCCTTTATCCAATACTCCATACTTGGTGGTTCGGAATATATCCTCGATTTCCCCTCCGTGCAACCAATACTCATCGGTAAAATTGGGGCCTATCCCCCCCTCTCCAGCACCTCCATGGCACACCGCGCAGTTTTGCGTAAAAATAGCAGCGCCCGCCGCGAGGGTTTCCGGACCCAAATCCACTTCTACGTTATTTTCATCTACATTATTCGCCGCCTGTGCCAACCATTCCTGACGGGCAGCTTCGGCCCGCACCATTTCTACCACGTATTCTTGGTCTTGGTTCATTCCCCAACCAAAAACATGGTATACACAGAGGTATACGACCGCGAAAACCACTGACGCGTAAAACAAGCCATTGAACCACGCAGGAACCGGATTGTCCAATTCCGAAATCCCATCGTACTCGTGGTCGATGACGATATCTTTTTCTTCGGCAATTGGCCTGAGGCCCATGAGCTTGTTCCACCAAGCTTTCCTGTTGGCTTTCCGGTCTGCCTTCGCTTGTGCCAACGCAACTTTCTCTTCCTCCAAAATGTGCGGCATCGTCAATCGCAACATCACCCGCATCGCCCGAAGGACAATCAATGCGGCGGCAAGCACGACCACCATGACGATGACCAGTGCCAAAATCAAGATATCATTGTGCAAATTGCCGCTACCCAAGGTAGCTGAAACTGACTCAGCTACGTCATCTGCGGCAACGAAACTCCATATTGTTTTCATAACCTACGTTAGTTTAGTTGTGTGTCGCTACCTTGCTCACTTTCATCCAATGGGATGTCTTTCATATAATCGATATGCTCTTTCCGCATGCGGAACAGTAAAATTCCCACGATGACGAAAAACACCAAGAAAATCCACAATGAGATAATCAGATACCACTCATTGCCGCTTAAATCCGTTATTTGCTTAAACATGACGTTAGTGTTTTAGACCCTATTTATTCTGTTGCAGATGCTGTTGCTTCGGGTTGTACCTTAATGTCCGTACCCAACCGCTGTAAGTAGGCGATCAAGGCTATGATTTCACTATCGGCCCGCACATTGATCCCCTGGTCGGCCAAATCACCTACTATTTCTTCAGCCTGTTTCAGCAGGTTTTCGTCTGCCGAATCGATATCGGCATCGGTGTATGGCACCCCCAATATCCGCATCGCGTTAAGCTTGGCTGTGGTCGTGCTGATATCCAACGTCTGCGTAATCAGCCACGGATAGGCGGGCATGATACTTCCCGGTGAGGTGATGGTCGGATCCAACATGTGGTCGAAGTGCCATTTGTTCGGGTATTTTTTACCGATGCGATGAAGATCAGGCCCAGTGCGCTTAGACCCCCAAAGGAACGGATGGTCATACACAAACTCCCCGGCTTTGCTATACTCCCCATACCGGGCCGTTTCCGAACGGAATGGGCGAATCGTTTGCGAATGGCAATTGACGCACCCTTCACGGATATACAAATCCCGCCCTTGTATTTCCAACGCCGTATAGGGTTTCACACTGGCAATCGTGGGTACATTAGACGATATCATGAATGTCGGCATCATCTGCACCATGCCCCCGATCAAAATCACAATTAACGCGAGCACCATGAATAGCACGGGTTTACGCTCTAGTCGACGGTGGGCTGACCGTTCGTTGACCACCAGTGGCGTTAACTCGGGTGCTTCAGCACGTTCATTCGCGACCAATGAACCTTTTCTCATGGTTTTCACCAAATTGTAGGTCATCAAGATCACACCGCCCAAGTATAATACGCCCCCGATCGCCCGCATCGCATGCATGGGAAGGATTTGCAAGGTGGTGGTCAAGAAATTGGGGTATTTCAATACGCCTTCTGGTGTAAACTCTTTCCACATCAGCCCTTGCACGACCGCAGCCCAATACATCGGGATGGCGTAAAACAAGATGCCCAATGTCCCCACCCAAAAGTGTACGGAAGCCAACTTCTTGGAATATAATTCAGTTTTATAGATTCTTGGAATCAACCAATACAGAATCGCAAAGGTCATGAACCCATTCCAACCCAATGCGCCCACGTGCACGTGCGCCACGATCCAGTCCGTAAAGTGTGCAATCGCATTGACCTGCTTCAATGATAGCATGGGGCCTTCAAACGTCGCCATACCATAAGCGGTAAGTGCCACCACCATGAATTTGAGCATCGGTTCGGTACGCACCTTATCCCAAGCACCGCGTAACGTGAGCAACCCATTGATCATACCACCCCAGCTGGGGGCAATGAGCATGACCGAAAAAACCACCCCCAATGACTGCACCCATCCCGGTAACGAGGTATACAGCAGGTGGTGCGGTCCGGCCCAGATGTAGATGAAAATCAATGACCAGAAGTGCAGGATACTGAGTTTGTAGGAATAAACCGGCCGATTGGCCATTTTGGGCAGGAAATAGTACATCATCCCCAGATAAGGGGTCGTCAAAAAAAACGCCACCGCATTGTGCCCATACCACCACTGCACCAAAGCATCCTGAACACCAGCATAGAGGTAATAACTTTTCCATGCGGAAATCGGCAATTGCACAGAATTGACAATGTGCAGTACGGCCACGGTTACAAATGTGGCGATGTAAAACCAAATGGCCACATACATGTGCCGTTCGCGGCGCTTGATGATGGTGCCAAACATATTGATCCCAAATACCACCCAAATCAATGTGATGGCGATGTCGATCGGCCACTCTAGCTCCGCATATTCGTGCGAGGTGGTGATACCCAAGGGCAATGTAATGGCCGCAGCGACAATGATGAGCTGCCACCCCCAAAAATGCACCTTGCTGAGGAAATCGCTGTACATTCGGGCCTTCAGCAACCGTTGGAGCGAATAATAAACCCCCATGAAAATCCCGTTGCCCACAAATGCAAAAATCACCGCATTCGTATGCAACGGCCTAACCCGCCCAAACGTGGTATATTGCAAATTGAAATTCATGAATGGCCAAACCAGTTGCACGGCAACCAATAAGCCTACGGTCATCCCTATGATCCCCCAAACGATGGTAGCGATACCGAAATCCCTGACAATCTTGTTGTCGTAATTAAATTGCGTTAACTGCATTGCTATATATGTAGTAGTTTTATGGGTGTAAAAGTAATGTCATTGTATTGTCACACGAATGACCGAAGTCGGGTTTAAAAGTAACTCTTGTCACTAATTCCAATCGTCCTTGGTGAATGCCCAAAGATGGGTCGCAAGCCGATAAAAAAAGTTATTTTTGTAGGCTCCTAATCAAATACTGCTATGGATTTCGCCACCTTCAAAGATTCGCTGAAAGATAACATACCGCCCTCGGGCCTCACTGCACCACTCCAGTCACTTTGGCACGATGGAAAGGGCGACTGGAAGACCGCACACGACCTGATCAATGATCTGGACGACAAACAGTCCGCGCATGTACATGCGTACCTGCACCGTAAGGAGGGTGATTTGTGGAATGCGGATTATTGGTACCGGCGGGCGGGAAAGCGACGGCCCGATGTTGCGCTATTGGAAGAATGGGAGAGCTTGGTGGAAACATACCTATAATCCTATTACCCTGTCGGTCCGATAAGCAGCGTGAATCAACACAGCCGCTGATTCAAACCTCGCGTCGACACATGCATACGGCCTTTGTCACCCATATCCCATACGCGAAAACAGAATTAACAATTAAGAAATAAAAACATTTCTACAACAAAATAATTAACCCAATACCGTCTTTCGAAAATGACCGAAGCCTTTTACCCAAACGGCTTCGGCGTTTTACTCAACTCGCCAAAGCGTTTTGATCAACTCGCTTCGGCGTTTTTCCTAAAAAACACGGGTGTTTTTCGACCCTAAAAAAAAACATTTGGCCAATAAGGGCAAAACAAGCCGCTCTGAGCACTGGAAATGTCGGCTGGCCTTTACCTCCAAACCGACCACGAAAACGAAATTAACTTTCGGTTAATACCGGCAGCTACCTGACGCGTGACACCGGATGAAGCACAGAAACGTGTCCATCAATGCAGCGACGACGCCACAGCTACTTTCTTCACGCCCTTCAGGTGTACCTCTATGTGTTTATAACGGGCTTTGGCATCAAACTCGCTGATGATTTCAAGGATATCGTGGTCGATGAAATCAGACTCACTGCCATCGATGATCAGCACGCTGTATTCGGGAACTTCATCCAGCGTCTTCCGCAGCTTCACCTTGTTCAGGAACGTCACATCGGTATTCAGCTTGACGGTATACCGTGTAATCCCCTGGAAGGTCTCTTGGGTGATTTTATATTCCGTTCTGAAATTGTGCTGGATGATGTAATAGATGGATATCAGCAAGCCGATGCTGACCCCGATAAGCAAGTCCGTCGCCAGGATGATGATAATGGTAATCATAAACGGGAAGAACTGTGCCCACCCCAGCCGCCACATCTGTACATACAGCGAAGGTTTGGTCAGGTTGTACCCTGTAATCAACAACACCGCTGCCAAGGAAGCGTACGGAATGTAATTGATGGCCATCGGGATCAACGCGATTGCGATGAGCAAGAATATACCATGCGTAAATGAAGAGAGTTTCGTCCTTCCCCCGGCCTGGATGTTTGCCGCACCCCGCACCACTACTGCGGTGAGCGGTATGGCTCCGACCAGACCACATAGCACATTCCCGATCCCCTGCGCTACCAATTCACGGTTGACAGGCGTAATCCGATGGCGCTTGTCCAGCTTGTCGATGGCCTCTATGCACAACAAGGTTTCCAACGTGGCAAGCAAACCGATGAAAAGCCCGTCTTTCCATAATTGAGGAACCTCGAACAACTTAGCAAAAGCAGGAAAGGAAAACCCTTCTGTAATATTTAAGGGAATGTCCACTAACTGATTTGGTTTCATATCAGTCCAGTCCGATATGTATCCAAAAAAGAGGGTAACCACAACGCCGACAAGCACCGCAGCCAACGCTGCCGGGATATAGGGAAAACGCCTGAAATAGGGTCGTTGAAACCATATCATGGTCACTATAGACGCCAACGTTACCCATACCGCACCCATCGACATGTGCTCACGGTAAAAGTCAAAGTCCCCTGAAAACACCTCTTTGGAAAATATCTCCAGAAACCCACTTCGCCAAAAATCGGGCTGATCGTATCCAACGGCAAGAGGCACTTGCTTAGAGATCAAGATGATTCCGATGGCCGCCAACATCCCTTTGATGACAGACGACGGAAAATAATTGGCAATAGCTCCCAGTTTGAGCAAACCCAAGATGAGTTGGAAAAGCCCAGCAATGACCACCGCTACCAAAAATATTCGGTAATCTCCCAAGGAAACAATAGACGCCGCAACCAATGTTGTCAAACCGGCTGCAGGCCCTGATACGGCTAACTGGGAACCACTGATTAATGACACGACGACACCACCAATGACGCCCGAAAGCAGACCGGCAGCCAACGGGGCTCCGGATGCCAATGCCACACCCAGACTAAGCGGCAGTGCCACCAGAAAAACAGAAAGGCCGGCAGGCAGGTCATACTTGAGCCATACCAACCGGTAATACTTCATCTTCCGCTTCATTGCGAAAACCATTTATAAAAAATACCTTGAATGTCGTTACCTGCGGATGCGGTTTGGCGACAAGGAAGTTTTGAAAGCCTCAACATTAGCTTTCTACCCCAAAGATAGCAAAAATCAATGAGGGAGAGACGATTGCTTAAACTCAATCATTTTTTGATTCCACTTTCACGTCGTCCTCCCGAACTTCATCATCAAACAATATCCGTATGGACGGTGTATAGGTATCCTCGTGTTGCCCTGTTTTATTCGCCCAGAAGAAGGCCACCAAAAAAATGAGAGCAACGAATATACTACATCCGATCAGGAAAAAAATGACGCTCATGATTGCTTTCTATTCAATTGGCTTTTACCCGCATACAGGCGGGTAGCCACGGTGGTAAATCCGATGATGGTCACCGTGCTAAGCGGCATCAACACGGCCGCAAACAACGGAGACATCGTGCCCATCACCGCAAAACTCAAGCCAACGATGTTATAGGTGATGGATATGCCAAAACTAGCATGGATGACCTTGACCACATCTTTCGAAAACCGCAAAAATTGCGGCAACCGAGCAAATGACCGCCCATCCAGTATCGCGTCACACCCGGGAGAAAAGTTATTGATGTTATCACTCACCGCAATGCCCAGATCTGCTTGCTTCAGTGCGCCGGCGTCATTGAGCCCATCACCTAACATGCATACTTTGTACTTTATGCTTTGCAGAAACGCGATGTATTCCAACTTCTCCACCGGCAATTTATTAAAGAGTAAATCTGATCCCGCCGGAAAAACCGCCTGTAAAGCAACTTTGTCCCGATCGTTGTCACCAGAAATCAAATGCAGACCATATCGGCTTTCCAGGCTTCCCAGCACCTTCCGCAGGCCGGCGCGCCAGGGTTGCTCCAACACGAAATACCCTTTCAAATCCCCGTTGATAGCTACATATACCCGGCTACCATTCCCTTTAACGGGGGCCGGCACCGCACCGGTAAACGGGGCATTCCCGATGCGGATTCGGTATCCATCCACCTCCGCGGCGATCCCCGCTCCGACAAGTTCCTGGTAGGCCGCTATCGGCAATGCCGGGATACCGCCTGCCCATTTGACCAATTCGCGGCTCAATGGATGCCCCGAATTGCGGCATACCGATGCCACCAGCTGTTGCTCATCGGCTGAAAGTTTACCCTCGAAATGGATCGTCGACGCCGAAGGGGAAGAAATCGTACCTGTCTTGTCAAAAACCAAACAATCGATTGCCGCCATTTGTTCAATAGCAGCCGTATTTTTAATGTAAAACCGGTTCCGGTCAAAAATGCTCAACGCCGCCGATAAGGTAAAAGGTGAACTAAGGGCCAACGCACACGGACAAGCGATGATCAGCACCGCCGTAAATGCCCCCCAAGCGCGCCCAGCATCACCGGTAAACAACCAAAACGCCGCGGCGGAGAGTGCAATACCCAACAGCACTACGGTAAAATATTGACTGATGGTATTGCTGAACGTTCGGAATTTCCGTTCATACGGTTTGAAAGCATCATTGTTCCACAGTTTGGTAAGGTAACTCTGGGACACCGGTTTCACCACCTCCAATTCGAGGGCCTCCCCGGTTTGCCTGCCCCCGGCGTAAATGATTTCGCCCAACACCTGGTCTACCGGCTCGGATTCACCGGTCACGAAGCTGAAATCAATGGCCGCATTCCCTTTCAACAAAATGGCATCCGCCGGGATGATTTCACCATTGCGCACCAAGATACGGTCACCGACCTGCAAATCGGCAATGGGGATGGGCTTATCTCCGTCAGGCGTGACGAGCGTCACCGCAACAGGAAAATAAGAACGGTAATCCCGCTCAAAAGAGATGTGGTAATAGGTACGCTGTTGTACCCATTTGCCCACCAACAGGAAGAAAACCAACCCACATAACGTATCTGCAAACCCGGGGCCGGTACCCGTCATGACTTCCCACGCGGTGCGGACAAATAACACCAAAATACCCAACGCCAAGGGCACGTCAAGATTAAGCTGCCGTTGCCGCAGGCTGTGCCATGCCGACCGGAAATAGCCCCGGCCACTGTACAGCAGTACCGGAATCCCAAAAGCCAAGTTCATCCATCCGAAAAAAGCCGAATACTTCGCTTCAAAAGCAGCCATACCGAAATACTCCGGAAAACTGAGCATCATGGAGTTACCGAAGCAAAATCCAGCCACCGCAATCTTGCCGATCAGCGAATGTTGATCATGCTTCCTACCATCTTTTACAACGTCTTGCAGCGTAATCTTGGGTTCATAACCAATATCCACGAGTAAATCGACCAATGCACGCAAGGACAACTGCTCGTGCTTAAACGTAACGGTTAATTGTTTTTTCATGAAATCGCTACGCGAGGTCACGATGGCTGGGTTAAGCCGATACAAATTCTCCAACAGCCAAACACAGGAACTGCAATGGATAGCCGGTATATAAAATGTAATGATGGTTAGTGTCTCATTCTTGAAGTCAATGAGCTTACTGGCGATGGTCGGCTCATCCAAATAGCCATACGATGCATTATTCTCTTTGTTGTTCCGCTTGCCCGGGTGAACGTTGTGCCGGTAATAATAATGCATATTATTGCTACTCAACACGCGGTAGACACTTTGGCACCCCAAGCAACAGAACTGATGATCGTCTGCGCGGAAATGGTCAACGGTGACTTTGTCTCCACAATGGAAGCACCGGGTATCTGCTGAAGTGTGCGCTGTTGAGCTCATCGCGGCTTATTATACGGCTCTACTAAAAGATGGTTCATCCCGTCGCATGTGGTGCAACCGTTCGTCAAATGCCATGCAGATATTCCGGAGGAATGAAAATCCGGTTGGCGTGACTGACACTGTGTTACCATCCCACGTCACCAGACCATCGTCAATCAAGTCGACCAAACGCCCCAATATCTTCTTCACCAGGAACGACCCGCTTGGCAGTATGGTCTTACCCTTACACATGATGTCTAGGATATGTCTCCTGAGCTGCTTGTCCTCATCGGAAAGGATATGCCCTTTCATCAACGGAAGCTCACCGGCATCGATGGCCGCATGGTATTTTTCCACGGTCTTCACGTTTTGCGAAAAAGCCGTCCATGAATCGCTGATGGACGACACGCCAAGACCAATTAACAGTGGACTAAACCGTTCGGTATACCCCATGAAGTTCCGGTGTAAATTTCCAGTTGCCACCGCTTTGAAAAGGCCATCATCTGGTAGGGCAAAGTGATCCATACCCACGTCACGATACCCAGCGGCGATGATGTGTTCCTTACCAATTTGGTATAGCGATAGTTTTTCCTTTCCCTTGGGCAAATCGGCTTCGGTAAATTTCCGCTGCCCCGGCTTCAACCACGGCACATGGGCGTAACTGTAAAACGAAATCCGGTCGGGTTTCATGGCTAGTGCTTTTTGCACGGTATCGCGTACACTTGCCGGCGTTTGCAGCGGCAAGCCATAGATCAAATCAAAATTAATCGAGTTATAGCCTATTCGGCGGGCGTCATCCATGACCCGAAGCACATCGGCTTCGGTCTGCTTGCGGTTGATCATGTGTTGTACGGCCTGATCGAAATCCTGAATACCCAGGCTAAGCCTACGAAATCCTACATTATACAATATTTGCAGGTGCTCGGCACTCGTATTGGCCGGATGCGCTTCGAATGAAAATGCGGCATTGGAAACAACCCGATTGCCTTTAAGCAGGCCCTCGATCAATTCGTGGAGTCGCTGCGGACTGAAAAAGGTCGGTGTTCCCCCGCCTAGGTGTATGTCGCTGATGGGTATTTCCCCTCCTCCAAGATGGTGGCGGTACAATTGCCATTCTTTCAATACCGCGGCAATGTAGGGTTCCTCCACGTGATGGTTTCTGGTGATACGCGTGTTGCATCCACAATACGTACAAAGGCTTTCACAAAACGGAAGGTGCACGTATAGACTCACGCCTTGCCCAGGCGTTTCGGTCACTTGGGCAAACGTACGCTGGAGTGCCTGCATCCATTGGCCTCCATTCCAAGATGCACTTTCCCAGCAGGGCACCGTGGGATAACTGGTATACCGGGGAGCCGCGACATTATATTTCTGCACCAATTCCGCTAACCTATTTCCCTCCATGGCCGTATCGATAGTGGTAATTGGTTTCAACCGTCATTCCCTCCTTCACTTTTTTTTTTGCGTCCATGCTGCAGATTTTCTGGCAGCAGCACGCCTTGCCTACACATTTCCCGCTTTCCCAAAAAGTTAGGTTACGGATGATCTGCTGGGCGATACTTTCGGGAGATTGATCTTCATCCGGGGTATTGGCGATCGTGAACTCCATTCGGGTAGCTTCGGCCAGGTCGATGTGCGTGGTCGCTTTCGATCGGGTGACAATCTTTTTCACACCTGCATTTTTCAGCTCCCAAAGCATCTCGCGATCCAGTATATCATAGCTGGAAACGATGACCACTTCCTTGCCCTGTGCATAGGATACGGTCCTTACATTTAATTCATTAGAAATCAATGTCAGATCATGCTTCTTATTATTGGCGATCACCAGCAACTCCTTCTCGCGGGGCTTGATATTGTAGACGATTGCTTTCATGCTTGTACCTCTATCATTCCAGAAATCATTGTGCAATAAGTTCATTATTCCACAAAACTAGCTTGGCAGCCGCTATTGCCCCATGTAAGGCATCAATAAAAAAAGTGATATTGATTACATTTAGGAAGAAACCCCTAGGCAGCGATGGGTATTGCCGTATGCCACCGATAGCTTATGCCAATGTCGATGACCAAGGATTATTGCTTGATATTCCGCAACTTATGGATGGATAAAATCCGGATGGCATTACCTTCCTTGATGATTAGCTTTTCATCCCTGAAATCCGCAAGCATCCTACTGATGGTCTCGTTGGCCGTGCCAGCCAAGGCTGCCAGGTCATCTCGGGATATGCGGATCAGACATTCGTCTTGCGTGGCATTGGCAAGGGTCTTATCAGCCACGTGAATCAGGGCATTGGCGACCCGCTTGCGTACAGAATCGTACGCAAAGCCCAGTAATTGCTCCTCTTTGCCCCGGATATTCCCGGACAGCAGTTTGATGAATTTATCGGCTATCCCGGGTTTCCGGTATAGCAATTCCAAAAAATCTTCCTTACTGACCAAGGCCAGTTCGACATCCTCCAACGTTTCCGCATTGTCGCTGTATTGTTGCTGCAAGAGCAGCGACTCATACCCGAAAAATGAATCGGGGATGTGGATATCGGTAGAAAGTTCCCGACCATCGAGGTAGTACAGGAAGCTGCGCACCTTTCCACGCCTGATGAAATACACAAATAGCGGCGTATCTCCCTCTTCGTAGATCAGTTGCTTTTTTTTGTATGACTTCATCCTTGCCCCCTGCACCAGCTCTTTCAACAACGTATCCTGCTCTTCGTCACTTAAATACAAATGCCTACGTACATCTCCCCCATCTCCTCCTAGTTGCTTGCGCTTCTTGAGCCGGGTTTCAATGGCATTTAGCAATTCGATATCGTCAAACGGTTTGGTTAGGTAGTCATCGGCTCCCATTTCCATCGCCTTGCGCATATCCGAGCGCTCGGCCTTTGCTGTCAGGAAAATAAATGGTATCGTAGCGGTTTGCTCGTGCTTACCCAACATATACAACACCCCAAAACCATCCAATTCAGGCATCATGATATCGCATAGGATGATGTCTGGCAAATACTTCAACGCGGCATCCACCCCGGTCTTCCCCTCGGGGGCGGTATAGACCTTATAGCCCGTCAACTCCAATATTTCCTTGGTTCCCTCTCGGATATCGTCGTTATCCTCGATAATCAAAACGGTGGTTTGCGCTGCTGTCATTTAGTCAATAGGGTTTGGTATTGGTGAATGTGAGCGTAAAAACGGTTCCCTTCTGCAAAGCACTTTGGCATACCACTTGACCGTCCATCAGCGACACGTATCTTTTCACGATATTGAGGCCGAGACCGGTACCTGGTATGTTGCCTGTATTATGGGCACGGAAAAACGGCTCAAACAAGTTCTTTTGTTCTTCTTCCGGTATCCCGATACCGTCATCTTTGATGACAATGGTACAAGTATCGTCATCGATCACGGTATTGAATTCGATAAACGAGTTTTCTCCCGAATATTTGATTGCGTTGGAAATCAAATTGATGATACAGTTTTTCAACAAATTGGCATCAAATTCAAACATGCCGGTAGAACCGGTATGCTGGTACACGATATGTTGGTTTGCCTTACAAATCAATTGCATTTCCTCGGTGATTTCCTCAGCGAGCTGCACCAAGTTAATCTCTTCGCGGTTAGCGGTTACCTTACCCGCTTCCAACCGTTCCAAAGATAAGAAATCATTGAGGATACTGGTAAGCAATTGAACGGAGTTTTTAATCCGTCCGGTATGCTTGACAACATTGGCGAAATCCGGCTTTTCGATGTACTTCTCAATTAACGACGCCGATAATTGGACGGCGCTCAGCGGTGTCCGGAATTCGTGTGAAGCCATCGAAACGAAACGGGACTTCAACTGGTTGAGTTCTTTCTCTTTCTCGAGCGATAGGCTCACTTCCGACTTGGCTTTCTCGAGTTCAGACACCAGGTTGATGAGGTCTTTTGTACGGTTGCTCACCGTAGCCTCCAGCTCTTCTGTATAGTGGACCAGTTTGTCTTCGGCTGCCTTCTCTTTGGATAGGTCATGCACGAAGCCCGTAAAAATGGTTTTGTTTTCATAGTGCACTTCACTCACAGCGAGCCGGAAAGGAAATGTGCTGCCGTCTTTGCGCTTACCGCTCACTTCACGGCCAATACCGATGATTTTTTTTTCGCCGGTTTCGTGGTAATTACGGATATACCGATCATGGTTGCTATGATCAGGCTCCGGCATCAGCATCGATACATTGTTTCCAATCACTTCAGCAGCTTCATAGCCGAAAAGCCGCAATGCAGCGGGGTTGATAGACTCTACAATCCCATTCCTGTCGATGGTGATGATTCCGTCGATAGCATGCTCGATAATCGCTTTGAGTAGCTTGGCGGTATCCATTATCCTTTCACCAGTTTCTTGTATTTGATGCGTTGTGGCGCAATGTCACCCAATCGTTTTTTACGATTTTCTTCGTACTCGGTATAATTGCCCTCAAAGAAATATACCTGCGAATCTCCCTCGAATGCGAGGATGTGCGTACAGATACGGTCGAGGAACCACCGGTCGTGCGAGATGATGACCGCACAGCCCCCGAAGTTCTCCAATGCCTCTTCTAGTGCCCGTAGGGTATTTACATCAATATCGTTGGTCGGCTCGTCGAGCAAGAGCACATTAGCACCTTTTTTCAAGGTGATGGCCAAATGCACCCGATTACGCTCGCCACCCGAAAGCACGCCTACTTTTTTCTGCTGGTCGGCACCATTGAAGTTGAATTTCGATACATAAGCACGGGAATTGATGGAACGGCCACCCAATGCGACTAACTCGTTGCCACCGGTGATGTTTTCCCATACGGTTTTCTCCTGATCGAGGTCGTCGTGTAGTTGGTCGACATACCCCAGCGCCACCGTCTCACCGACTTTGAATGTTCCACTATCGGGCGTTTCTTGCCCGGTAATCAGCCGGAACAAGGTCGTTTTACCTGCACCATTGGGGCCGATGATCCCCACGATGCCTGCTGGTGGCAGTGAGAAATCCAGGTTTTCAAACAAGATTTTGTCTCCGTAGGCTTTGCTGACGCCTTGGGCTTCGATGACCACATTGCCCAATCGTGGCCCCGGTGGAATAAACAATTCCAATTTGTCTTCCCGTTCCTTGGTTTCCTCGGAAGCCAACTTCTCATAGTTATGGAGCCGCGCCTTGGATTTGGCATGCCGGGCCTTGGGGGCCATGCGCACCCACTCCAGTTCCCGCTCCAGGGTTTTCTGCCGCTTGCTTTCAGTCTTTTCCTCTTGGGCCAGGCGCTTAGCCTTCTGGTCGAGCCACGAAGAATAGTTCCCTTTCCAAGGAATACCTTCCCCTCGATCCAATTCCAATATCCACCCCGCTACGTTATCGAGGAAATACCGGTCGTGCGTCACCGCGATCACCGTGCCTTTATATTGTTGGAGGTGCTGTTCGAGCCAGTCAATGGACTCGGCATCGAGGTGGTTCGTGGGCTCATCGAGCAGCAATACATCCGGTTCTTGCAGTAAAAGCCGACATAATGCCACCCGCCGGCGCTCCCCACCTGACAAAGTTGCCACTCCACGATCGGGTTCGGGGCAACGTAACGCGTCCATCGCCCGCTCCAATTTACTGTCAATTTCCCAAGCGCCCGTAGCATCTATCTTGTCTTGCAGCTCCCCTTGCCTAGCCAGCAACTTATCCATTTCATCGGCATTCTCATACACCTCTGGTAGGCCGAACTTTTCGTTGATTTCCTCGTATTCCTTCAGGATAGCTGCGATCTCAGCAACGCCCTCTTCTACAATTTCCCGCACGGTTTTGCTCGGGTCTAATTCGGGCTCTTGCGCCAAATAACCCACTGTGTATCCGGGAGAAAAGACGACCTCCCCTTGGTAGGATTTGTCCAATCCGGCTATAATGCGCAGCAGGGAAGATTTACCCGAGCCGTTCAAGCCGATCACACCGATTTTTGCCCCGTAAAAAAAAGACAGGTAAATGTTTTTCAGCACTTGTTTTTGCGGCGGGTAAATCTTGTTGACCCCCGCCATGGAAAAAATAATCTTTTCGTCAGCCATCACGTGATTTTTCAAAGAACTGCAAACTTAGCCAAAGTTGCCTTTTTCTGCAACTGATAACCGCAACTGATTTGGCCTGTCAGTTATGGCACTCATGGGGGGCAGTTGTCCTTTCTTAGAAAGGACACGGTCACATTCGTGCAATAAATGTGCGTACGGCAACTGACAAAATGTTATATTTGTGGTAGTGGCTTAATTGTTGATAAATGTTACATAAATATTAAGGGCACAAGCGATATTTTTTATACATTTATCGCATCCTTAGCATCAAAAAAGAAAGGTACAACATTCATGGAAGCAAAATTTTCGCCTCGCGTAAAGGATGTGATTTCATACAGCAGGGAAGAAGCCATCAGGTTAAAGCACGATTATATTGGCACGGAGCATCTGCTCTTGGGTCTTATTCGTGAGGGGGATGGCATGGCCATCAAGATACTGAAACATGCAGGGATCGACACCTCGGAATTACGCAAATCCATTGAAGACGCCGTCAAGGGTTCTTCGATGTCCCGTGCGCCAATAGGCAACATGCCCCTTACCAAGCAGGCAGAAAAAGTATTGAAAATCACCTATCTTGAAGCCAAGATCTTCAAGAGTGACGTCATAGGCACCGAACACTTACTATTGTCTATCTTGCGCGATGAAGATAACATCGCCTCGCAGATTTTGCAGCAATACGATATCAATTACGATATCTTTAAAGCTGATGTAGAACAAAACAAAGCCGGCATCACCGACCAAGCTTCTGGTTCTACGGCTGGTGATGACGACTTCAAAGAAGACGATCACTTCAGCCAGCCCAAAAAAGTATCGGATATCAAATCCAAAACACCGGTGCTGGACAATTTCGGCCGCGACCTGACCAAGGCCGCCGAAGAAGGCCGTCTGGATCCCATTGTGGGCCGCGAAAAAGAAATCGAACGGGTATCACAGATCCTTTCCCGTCGCAAGAAAAATAATCCCATCCTCATCGGCGAACCCGGTGTGGGCAAATCGGCTATTGCCGAGGGACTCGCCTTGCGCATCGTGCAACGGAAAGTATCGCGAGTGTTATTCAATAAGCGTGTGGTTACACTCGACTTGGCTTCACTCGTGGCAGGCACCAAATACCGTGGGCAGTTTGAGGAACGCATGAAAGCTGTGATGAACGAATTGGAGAAATCGCCAGACGTCATCCTCTTCATCGATGAAATCCACACCATCGTCGGTGCCGGTGGCGCATCCGGCTCATTGGATGCCTCCAATATGTTCAAACCGGCGTTGGCGCGTGGGGAAATCCAGTGCATCGGCGCCACTACCCTCGATGAATATCGCCAATATATCGAAAAAGACGGCGCATTGGACCGCAGGTTCCAGAAAGTGATGATCGAACCGGCCACACACGATGAGACCGTAGAAATACTTAACCGGATCAAGGAGAAGTATGAAGAGCACCACAACGTGAACTATACGCCCGAAGCCATCGAGGCTTGCGTTAACCTGACCACCCGCTATATCACGGACAGATTTTTACCCGATAAGGCTATCGATGCCTTAGACGAGGCTGGTTCTCGGGTACACTTAACCAATATCCATGTACCGCAAAGCATCATTGATATTGAGCAGAAAATCGAGGAAATCAAAGTAGAAAAAAATAAGGTGGTCCGTAGCCAAAAATACGAAGAGGCTGCTAAACTACGTGATACCGAGAAGCGGCTGTTAGAGGAGCTAGAACACGAAAAAACCTCATGGGAAGCCGAAACAAAAACACGTCGCTACACGGTAACGGAAGATAATGTTGCCGAAGTGGTGTCCATGATGACGGGTATCCCCGTACAACGCGTGGGTCAGTCTGACAGCCAGAAATTGCTGGGCATGGCCGACTCCATGAAGGGGCGAATCATTGGGCAGGACGAAGCGGTGAAAAAACTGGTTAAAGCCATCCAACGTACACGGGCGGGCCTGAAAGACCCCAAGAAACCCATTGGTTCCTTTATTTTCCTTGGCCCTACCGGCGTCGGAAAGACCGAATTGGCCAAAGAACTGGCCCGATTCATGTTTGATAGCGAGGACTCGCTGATCCAGGTCGATATGAGTGAATACATGGAAAAATTCGCCATTTCTCGACTGGTGGGAGCGCCTCCAGGATATGTGGGGTATGAAGAAGGTGGACAGTTGACTGAAAAGGTACGTCGCAAACCCTACTCCGTGGTATTGCTTGATGAAATTGAGAAGGCGCATCCAGATGTGTTTAACTTATTGCTCCAGGTGTTGGATGAGGGACAGCTGACAGATAGCCTCGGTCGCAAGGTGGATTTCAGGAATACCATCCTCATCATGACTTCCAATATTGGTGCCCGGCAGTTGAAAGACTTCGGCCAAGGGGTGGGCTTTACGACGTCGGCTAAGGCTGAACAAGCAGAAACCCACTCACGCAGTGTCATTGAGAACGCCCTGAAACGAGCTTTCGCACCGGAGTTTCTCAATCGTATCGATGATGTGATTGTATTCAATTCGCTAGACAAGGAGCATATTTTCAAGATCATCGATATCGAATTGAAATCGCTTTTCGTACGCATCGAGGCATTGGGTTATCAAATCAACCTCACGGATGCCGCCAAGGAATTTATCGCCGAGAAAGGCTTCGACAGTAACTTCGGGGCACGGCCACTTAAACGTGCCATCCAGAAATACCTCGAAGACCCTATCGCGGAGGAAATCCTGAAAGGTGAAGCCACGGAAGGCAGCATATTGGAAGTGGGCTACGACAAGGATAAAGGAGAAATCGTGGTCAATATCCAAGCCGGTGACGACAATTCGTCTAAACCATCCGATTTGGCTGAGGAAAAGAAAGATGATTAACTAAGCAACTATATCATCACAAAAAGCGTCGTTTATATGAAGATAAGCGGCGCTTTTTTTATGGCAATGAAGTTTGGCATGTACTGTTCCTTATCGGTTTTTTTTAGCGGCAGCTCATGCAGGTTTCGTTTGTCACATGATTGGTGCAATTATTGTGTTAAACTAACGTAAGCCGATCGGTGTCTTACAAACAAAAAGGAGTAGTAAACTGAATGATTTACCCATAGCTAACTAACGTATGAGAACGTATTTAACCCTAACAATTGGACTCGTAGGAATCCTTGGATTCACTTCCTGTACAAAGGAATACTATGACGTCGTACCCAACCGTACTTTTATCTATACCATACAGCCCAATCAGTGGGACTGGGATAACGGTGTCATTAACCAGATATACCATGACATCGACTTGCCCGAACTCACGGCTTATTACGTTGACCAAGGGGTAGTCAGCGTATCGATAAGTGTGGATAATAGGGCGTCATACAACACGTTACCTGCCACCATCGGAGGCACGGCATATTCGGTAAATTACACCACGGGGTTTGTCACCATCTATGCGGAAGACCCCATATTTGACCCGAATTTTGAAGTTCCTATTCCAGACAGGACAGTTGTCGTCAAGATAACCTTGTCTGACTCCGACTTCATCCCATAAAAAAAGCGGCCTAAGTGCCGCTTTTTTTATGGATTTATTTTTCTCCTTTATTTTTCACCCATCCACTCGATCACGGCTTGGCTAACACCCGTGAAGGAGAATCCGCCATCATGGAAGAGGTTTTGCATGGTGACCATCTTGGTCAAATCGGAAAATAACGTCACCGTGTAGTCGGCGCATTGGTCGGCCGTAGCATTGCCCAATGGCGACATCTTATCCGCATACGAGATAAAATCGCCGAAGCCCTTCACTCCCGATCCGGCAGTGGTTTGGGTAGGCGACTGGCTAATGGTATTGATACGCACATGCTTTTTCACACCGTATTGGTAACCAAAGTTGCGCGCGATGCTTTCCAACAACGATTTGGCATCGGCCATGTCATTATAATCCGGGAATACCCGTTGGGCGGCAATGTAGGTCAATGCGACTACCGATCCCCACTCATTGATGGCATCCTTTTTCATCGCCGTTGCCAATACACGGTGCAAGCTAATGGCCGAAATATCAAAGGCTTTATGCATGAAGTCGTAATTGTTCTCGGTATAAGGAATGCCTTTTCGCACATTAATGCTCATCCCTACCGAGTGCAGGATAAAATCCACACCGCCACCGAAATGCTCCATGGATTGGTCAAATAGGTTTTCGATATCCTCGTTGCTTGTCACGTCTGCCGGTATCACCGGGGCGTTGTTGCACTCTTCAGCCAATTGCTTAATGGTGCCCATACGCAACGCTACGGGCGCATTGGTCAATACGATTTCAGCGCCTTCCTGCACACAGCGTTGGGCGGTTTTCCAAGCGATGGATTTATCGTCCAATGCACCAAAAATAATTCCTTTCTTTCCTTTCAATAGGTTATGGGACATATTCGTTCGAGATTTTATGATACAATATAAGTTATACCGATGAAGCGGGTAAAATTAAACTTTTTTTTTAAATACTGTATATATCTTGCTATCGGCTGTCAGTTGTCGGCTACGGCAAGCGCTATTGAACTTCGGCCCTTAGGCTCCGGTCTTCCAACTCATTCACTTACCCCACTCAACTCACTTAACCACTCACTCCCCTCCCAGCAACCCTGCGGCATGTTGCAAGGCGGCTTCGCTGGGCGTAGCGCCACTCAGCATTTGCGCGATCTCCTGCACCCGCTCAGCCGCCTCCAATTGATGGATGTTAGTGGTCGTTTTATCGGCAGCCTCTTTTTTGTAGACCTTGAAGTGGGCATTCCCCTTCGCCGCGATTTGGGGTAAATGGGTGATGGCAATCACTTGCATGTGCTCGGCTAAACGCTCCATGATATCGCCGACCTTCAATGCCACCTCTCCCGAAATTCCGGTATCGATCTCATCAAAGATAATCGTGGGCAATGCGGATGTTTTGGCCAACAGCGACTTAATCGCCAACATCAATCGGGAAAGCTCACCCCCGGAAGCCACCTTACTGACCGGTTGCGGTGCCTGCCCCCGATTGGCGGTAAACAAAAACGCTACCCTGTCCTGTCCATCTTCCCGCATGGCGTCATCATCGACCGATGTAAGCCTAATATCCAATACGCTATGTGGCATGCCCACCTCATTCAACACGCTGGCCACGGCATCGGCAACAACGGGGGCAGCGGCCTTCCGGCTTTCGCTGAGTTGGGCGGCTAGTGTCAATGTATCGGCCCGCAACTGCGTCACCGCTGATTCAAGCTTATTTATTTCGGCTTCATCAGATGACAGCCCTTCCAGTTTACCACGTAATTCCTCCCGCAAGGCAATCAGGGCATTCATGTCCTCCACCCGGTGTTTCTGCTGCAACGCGTAAATCAAGCTCAACCGTTCATTGACTTCCACTAAGCGCCCCTCGTCCAATACCACGCTCTGTTCCGCCCTACTGAGTTCTTCGGCAAGGTCCTTTAACTCAATGAAACTGCTTTCCAAACGCTGTAAGCATTCGCCAAGTGATGGCATGTATCGTTCCGCTTGTTGTACCTGCTGCATGGCTTCTTTGAGCAATACCACGGCATTCGTCTCCTGATCTTGCAGGGCGTACGATGCGCCCAACAATCCCCGCTTGATTTCCTCTGCATGCTCCAATTGGCGCTGCTCTTCTTCCAACTGTTCTTGCTCGCCCTCCACTAAATTCGCCTTTGCTAGCTCATCGTAGAGAAATTGATGGTAATCAGCCTCCGCATTTGCTTGTTGCATGGCATCTTTCAATGTATGGAGCCGAGCCATCGTTGCTTTATAAGCATTGAACTGCTGGGTATACTGCCCGCGCAATGCCGCATTTTGCGCCACGCTATCCAGTGTAAGCAATTGGAAGCTTTCCGTATTCAACTGGAGTGTTGCGTGCTGCGAATGGATGTCGATCAGCTTTTCGGCCAACGCTTTCAGCACCTGGAGTGTAACTGGCGTATCGTTTATAAATGCTCGCGATTTGCCATCCACGCTGATTTCGCGGCGCATGATGGTTTCCTGCTCGTAATCTAAATCCTGCTCCTCAAAAAAAGCCTCCAATTGGTAGTTCGACACATCGAAATATCCTTCGATGATACACTTTTTATCTGTATTAAAGAAGTATCGGCTTTCTATCCGTTGCCCCAAAATGAGGGATAACCCACCCATGATGATGGACTTACCGGCACCTGTTTCCCCGGTCAAGATATTGAGCCCTCGATCAAAATGGATATCGAGGGAGTCAATCAATGCATAATTTCTAATGGATAAACGGCTAAGCATAGTGTTATCGTGATTGGCGTTCGGCAGATTTCATTCTTTCACCTATCGCGAACGCCGCAAACTTTCATATTTATTCGCATTGGCCGGATCCACTTCGGCCAAGATATTATACGCCTGCACCCGCTCCTGTGGCCCCATCCCACTGAATACGCCAATCAATTCGTCCGATTTGGCGGTGAAGAACACCTGGTTGAACACAGCGCCTTGTGCCAAACGATCTACTTTCTGCAATAAGGGAAGCAAATCCAGCATGGCCTTACGGGATTGCTGTGCATTTTCGGTCATCGTATCTAACCCTGTCAGGTAAAAACTATACAGGAAGTCACGAATAGGCTGATACCGTCGATCCAACAGGTTGTTGACCAACCAAAACCGATTATTCATGCCTTCCATCGACCGCCAGCCGTTGAACCCCGTGTTTTGTGCATTGTTCACGATATTCTGTGCCGCGGTATAAAAGGGGCTACCGCCATTTTGCTCGAAGGTATCGGCATCCAAGCCGACGATGATATACGCATAGTAGGCCAATAATGACGTTAGGTTATTCATGTATTGTTGGTCGGAATAATCCATCAGTTGCCCTTCGGTATAATTGAAGTTGAAATGATTATCCGATATGCTCAGCACCGGGCTATTATAAGAGGTGTTGAATACCGGTCTTGTGGATATGATTTGGGCTTGTGCAGTGAAGTTGGAAGACCCATCCCACGTATTGATGGTAATGACGAAACTACAGTCGATCCGTTCTTGCGGCTGGATCTGGTTTGCACTCCATGAGCGGTTGTTGAGAAAATCGGAGATTGCTTTTTCAAGCACTTCCAATGCTCTTTTATTGGTGTTCTGCACCTGTGGGGAAAGGATTTGAACCCGTGCATTTAAATCTTGGGCTTGCAGTGGCATCACCCATGCGCAAAGGAGCAATGCCCCGATAACCAAGAAACCCAATCGCTGAATCATGCCCAAAGATAGGGATAATGAATTAAAAAGTTTTGGTGATTTATCGTACATGTTTTTATGGTGTCATTAATAAAACGCTCCTCTTATTTCAACCAAACAACATTATGAATACTACCGCCATTATCTTAAGTTTGCATCAATGCAAGATTATAGCGCGCAACTCCGTAAGTACATGCCAGCGACAGCTGCCCCCATCATCTCACAATGGATCAACGATAGCCAATGCCTCTTTCGGATAAGCCGCAGCCGTACATCCAAATTCGGTGACTATCGCCCCCCGTATCAAGGGCAGGGGCATCGGATATCGGTCAACCACAACCTCAATCCCTATGCATTCCTGATCACCACCGTACACGAGTTTGCCCATTTAAAGACGTGGAATGCCCACAAAAATCGCGCAAAACCACATGGACAGGAATGGAAGGCAAATTTTCGGCAACTCATGCTTCCTTTTATGCAATCCGCTATATTCCCGACAGACATTCAGCTCGCATTGGTCAACTACATGGAAAATCCAGCCGCTTCCAGTTGCACAGACCTGCACCTATTCAGGATACTGAAAAGGTATGACACCGCCTCCGATGGAAACCTTACCGTAGAGCAACTGCCCATCGATACTTTTTTTTCGACTAAAAATGGTCGTATCTTCCAGAAAAAAGAAAAAATCAGGAAAAGGTACCGATGCATTGAGGTAAACACCCGCCGCATATACCTATTCAGCCCCATTGCAGAGGTTGCCGCCTTGGAAAATCCGAGTACTTGAAGACTGGCAACCATTTCATAATTATTCCGTAATTTAGCCCATATTTTAATTCTTATGAATAAATCAGGCCTTATCATTCCCCTCGTTGCATTGGTATTTGCGTCATGCGGGCAGCGCTCGGGCAGCGAAGCATCATTCGGCATCGATAGCGCAGCCATCAACCAAATCACCCCCGAAAGTTTCATCCAATATGTCAAAACACTTTCTGCGGATGAGTTCCTAGGCCGCAAACCTTTCACTAAGGGGGATACGCTGACCGTAACCTATATCGCCGAAGAATTCCAAAAATTGGGCCTCGAACCCGGCAATAGCGACAGCTACTTCCAAGAGGTACCCATGGCGGAGATCACGTCTACGCCCACCCGTACCCTTACATTTGTGGGGAAAAACGGACAGTTCAGCCTCGATCACCTCGATGACTATGTCATCGGAAGTGGTCGCCTCACCGACCAGATAGACGTTCCGGAAACCGACCTTGTTTTTGCCGGCTTCGGTATCGTGGCACCCGAATATAATTGGAACGACTATGAGGGGTTAGACACCGAAGGCAAAACCGTGGTGGTCATGGTCAATGACCCCGGTTATTATGACAAGACGTTATTCAAAGGCGATACCATGACCTACTATGGGCGATGGACGTATAAATTTGAAGAAGCAGCACGGCAAGGCGCCACGGGTGTGCTGATCATACACGATACCGGTGCCGCCAGCTATGGCTGGAACGTGGTGCGAAGCGGATGGAGCGGCCCGCAGCTTAACCTGCAAACCGCAGATAACGGCATGTCTAACACCGCCTTCCGGGGTTGGTTAACGGCCGAATCAACTGAAAAGCTGTTTGAGCTAGCCGGTGGTGTGGACAGCTTAATCGCACAAGCCAAAAAACCGGGGTTCAAACCAGTCGATTTGGGCATCAAAACCGGCGTTTCCTTGAAAAATGAATTTAGGAAATCGGCATCCAACAATGTATTGGGTAAAATACCCGGCAGCAAATATCCAGATGAATACATCATTTATACTGCCCATTGGGATCATTTGGGGGTTGGCGAAGCCATTGATGGCGACTCCATTTTCAATGGCGCCATTGACAACGCAAGTGGTATTGCCGCATTGTTTGAATTGGCCAAGGCGTTCAAGGCGGCAGCGGTGGCACCTGAGCGATCAATCTTGTTTCTAGCCGTCACGGCGGAGGAAGAGGGGCTGCTTGGCTCTGCCTACTATGCGAGCAATCCGGTATACCCGTTGAGCAAAACGGTCGCGAACATCAATATTGATGCATTGAGCCCCGCAGGGAAAACCCACGATATTTCGGTGATCGGCCTCGGGCAGTCTGACATGGACGACTATGCCATCCTAGCAGCCGAACGGCAAGGACGCAAGGTGGTTCCGGGAGGCAATCCATCTGCCGGAGGCTTTTTCCGATCCGACCATTTTAACTTCGCCAAAGTAGGCGTTCCGGCCTTGTACACCGGGAACGGCAGCGAAATCATTGGCAAAGATGCCACCGAAGCCGCGACGCTGCGGGAAACATTCGGCAAACGCTACCACCACGTCAGCGACGAATATGACGAGTTGTGGGATGTCAGCGGGATAATTGCCGATATCCAGCTTGTGTTCGACGTGGGGTATACGTTGAGCCGTGAGCGAACATTCCCGAAGTGGAAACCGGGGTCTGAATTCAAGGAAGCGGGAGAGGCACGGTAATTTGGATTTTAGATTTACGATTTTAGATTGGTGTTGATGTATTCGAAATTCGTGTATTCGACCATATGCATCCGCACATTAACGAATCAGCAAAAAATCAAATAAACGAAACAGCAAATAAACAACTTCACAAATAAAACAACTTAACGAAAACAAACGATGTATACCGGAATCAAACACCTCCATTCTACACTAGCCTACGTATTGCTGGCTGGATTACTCATTTCCATTATTTATGTCCTTTTTGCCTACCTCCAAAACAGGGCGTACAACCGGAAGATGGCCCTTTTAGGATTGATTTGCGCCCATTTGCAACTCGTCGTGGGGCTTATCATCTATTTCATATCTCCCCTAGGCATCAAAGGAGCATCCGGGGCCGCCATGAAAATTAGTACGGCGCGCCTCTATTTTCTCGAGCACCCCTTGATGATGCTGGTGGCCATTGTACTCATTACCATTGGTTATTCGAGGGCAAAACGGTTGCCTACACCAAAAAAGCAAAACGCCAGTGTATTGGTGTTTTACCTGATCGGATTAATACTGATCGTGTCACGGATCCCATGGCAGACGTGGCTTGCCTAAACCGCCGCAAAAAAAACATTGAAAAAACAGGAAGCGAGGCATATTGAATGACCTCGCTTCTTTATTAAAAAAGCCTTTTTTATTTATGCGGAATGGCGTATCTTTATTGTGACGTTTATGCGATAGCCAATTTGTTGATTCCTCTCGCCATGCTCCTGACACTATACGGTACGTTGATGGTTGTCGTTTTTGACAGTAAACTAAACAGCAATTATGAAAACGGTAAAACACATCCTTCAAAACAAACCTGCAGTTGTTCACTCCGTTACGCAAGATGTATCTGTTTTTGATGCACTGAAAATCATGATGGAAAAAAACATCAGTGCACTTTTGGTCATTGAAAACGGATCCTTAGTGGGCATCTTTACCGAACGCGATTACGCCCGGAAAATCATCTTGCTGGGAAAATCTTCCAAAGACACGCCTATCCGCGAGGTCATGACACAACACCCACAGACGATTACCCAGCATGAACCCGTGGATCGTTGTATGCAATTGATGACAGCCAATCATTTTAGGCATTTACCGGTATTGGAGGGCGATACGGTGATTGGTATGCTATCCATCGGGGATCTGGTGAAACACATTATCGAAGACCAAAAACAGACCATCAACCATTTGGAAAGCTATATCAATAGCTAGCATGCTCCGGCTGACTTAACCACTTGAAATACGAAAGGCTGATGGTTGGCCGCGTCATTCGGTTTGGTTTTGGTTATTTTCCGAAGCCGCCAAGCGGGCGTACATCTCCACCATGGCTGCCTGTGTAAGCAACCATTTTTGCTCCTCTTTCTGCTGCCCACTCCAATCTTTGTTGAAAAGTCCATTCTCTTCACGCATATTCGTCCAAGCATGGGATAGATTTTTCCTAAACGCTGTTAGGTAAGTATTGTCATGGTCTATCGCATATAACTCCGTAAACCCCCTCATCATGACAGCAATAAACCACACGTCGCTTTCTTTCAACAATCGAAACGGTTCGCCATCGCCATCATAGGGATCAAAGAAATGGGCATAGCTTGCGCGGGCAAGCGCTTGTGCTTCGGTCAGGTAGTGGCCCTCCCCTGTCAGTTTAAATAACAACGCCGCGGACTGTAGCATCTGCCCGCTATTATATGGAAACTTCCGCTTATCAAGCCGACCGTCCAACCGGATGTTATCGAAGTATAAACCGTCTGTTGTATCCTGCAAATTTGCCTTGGTCCACTCATACAGTGTTTTCCCCTGATGGAAATACACGCTGTCACCCGTTGCCTGAAACAGTTTGAAAGCAAACACGGCACCCGGTGCATTGGAACATGTATTTTTGGACGTTTTCCGTTGTTCGCACCAGTAGATACCTCCCCCCAGTTTATCATCGATACCGCTGGCTACGAATTCCCATATCAATTTGGCTTTTGCCAAGTAATCCGGATGATCGGTCATGCTGTAAATATCGACGAAGTCGATCCCCAACCACACATTATCGTCATAGAACCGGTCGGAAACAGGTGCCGTATTAATATAGGAAGCATAACCGGCGGGAAGGCGTTGGTCATCAAAATAAGCCTCCAGACCGGGTAAGATCACCGAATCTAACAAGGTTTCATATGTTTTGTCGTCCGTAGCATGCAGCAATGCACTGGCAGCGGAAAGCACACCAGAATAAGGCCACAAATAGGCATATCGATTTGGCTTTTTCGCCTGTTCTTCATCTGCTAAGTAGGTCGCGGTGTACTGTTCATCGAATGGATAATTTTCGCGTAGCAGTGAGCCGTTGCTATCGGCGTAATGTGTATAGATGGCAGCTAGTGTTTCCTGTGCCCGCACGACATCAACATGAGCAGGCAGCGGCTGCGCGGCTTCCTGCCCCGTGCAATTGCACAATGATAAACTAACCAGCAACAGCCAAGTTGCGAGACTTGAATGATTCATAAATGGGTTATCTTGGTAAATATTTAAATCGTTTTAGCTATTCAAAAACACGTTCTCCGTTATGCACAGCCTAACCAACGCGTGGTGGGTGGGCCTCCCGGATTATTCAATATAAGGCTTCAGCACAGCCTCCCATCGATCATACCCCTGTCGGTTCAAATGGAGCTGATCGCCCAGAAACAAGCTATCGTCAGGAATGCCTTCGTCATTCAGTACCACTGTAGCTACATCGACGTAGTGTCCTTGTTTCTTATTACGTAAAAACTTGGCAATTCGTTGGTTGGCATCCATAAAAGCATCTGTCCATTGCAGTCGGCTAGTGCTGGGCTTGATCGCCAAGAAATACACCGAAACATCGGGATTATGCTTCCGAAGCAATTTCCACAATGCCTTGAAGTTACTGGCTACAGCTTTGGCAGACTTGCCGTTGACGATATCGTTCTCTCCTGCATATACGAACACGTGTTGCGCCTGATAGGGATATACGATGGAATCCATATAAAACGCCAAGAAGTGTGACAATTCGCATCCGCCTACCCCCCGTTTGGTAATGGGGGCTTCTGGAAAGCGCTCTTCCAAATCGTCCCACATCCGTATCGAGGAACTACCGATGAATAATATCCCGCCCTGAGCAGGCATATTTTGCTTATCCTGCTGGCGAAAATCGACGATTTCATTTTCAAAGGGATAGCTTTCTTGCTGCGAAAAAAGCGGTAGCGCGCAGCAAAAAACGAGAAAGATCGAGACGATAGATTTCAAAACGTTCATCATGATGGGATTTATAACAGCGTAAGGTACAAAAAAACGCCTGACTTCTAATCAAAGTCAGGCGTTTTTTACAATCGTTAATACGTCTATTTCATGATTCGAAATACCACACGAAACACGATGAACCAGCCAATGGCCAGCAAAATATTCGAGATGGTAGACATCAAGAACGAATCTTGGATAAACCGAACGAATGTTCCCGCAAGCCCGATGACCACGGCTATTGCCAATGTGACATAGTAGTGGGTCTGATTTGCGTTATTATCTGTTTTCTTAGCGGGTCTTTGTTCTACAGTAGTTGCCATGTCAATACTATTTGCTGCCAAAAGTACAAAAATATTCTGCGCTTCCCCAACTAATTCCACGAAATTATCCAAAGCCGCCTAAGTGGGTATTCGGAACCAAACCCTGAGCATTCATGGCTATACCGATACGCATAAGTATACGATGAGAAATTGCAATAGCATCAGCCCATCGATCAACAGGAAATAATAGTATTCGTCTTTCTTTATGGGCGGAAACAAAATAACCAGCAGGGCGACCAAGGATCCCGTAGCCAACCCCACGCGCACGCCCCAGGCATAGCCACTCAACATTACCCACACACCGTGCATAAACAATAGTGAGCCACTTAATGCCAGTGCTTTACGCTCTCCGAGTATCACGGGAATGGTTTTTAAACCATAATATTTATCTTGGTAAATATCGCGGACGTCAAACGGGATCGTGATGGCCACCACGAACAAAAACACCCAGCATACCACCTCCAACACGGTTGGCCACGTCACTTGCAGGCCGTTATGATACGCTTCGGTAACGGGCAGAAGGACACAACTAATCGCCCATACCAATCCGATATAGAATACCTTGAGTCCGGGTATTTGCCTTAGACCCGAACCTGATGTTCCTACGGACCGCAGTAATGGCAAATTATAGGCTAGCCCCATAATGCCCAAAACAGTCAACAGCAAAAAGGAATGGAAATGAAGCTTCCACATCAAACTGAATGTAACGGCTAATGCAACCCCCGTCCATGCCCAAAGGAATCGCTCGTGCTTGAATATCCAACGAACTCGGCGATATGGAGATTGCTGTGGATGCGTGGGTTTAGCTAACACCATGCTAAAATTATATAGGGCTAACGTCGCGCATCCCAAGATACTTAATACGATACCATCCACCGGAATCGCTAACACCAAATACGTCAATCCCGCCTGTGCCACGGCACAACAAGCGATGAAGACATTGCTGAAGAGCAATAAATCCAATAGCTTACGTAAGAAAACCGATATCATTTGGCAGAAAATTCTCTTTTTTGCAAAAAGTACGTAAATTAGCCACTATTAAAAACCAAAATAGACCGCCAATCCGGATGTGAAACAAGTGCGGGCATTTTTTTGTTGACTAACGTCGGAATGGTTAATCACAGTCCAAAATAACGCATAATTATAATTAAAGATAAACTAAACATGGAATTACAAATCAAATCATTTGACGAATACCAACAGGTCTACCAGCGCAGCGTGGAGCATCCCGAGGAATTCTGGGCGGGTATTGCCGAAAATTTTTACTGGCGGCGCAAATGGAACAGGGTATTGGACTGGAATTTTACGGAACCGAACATCAAATGGTTTGAAGGGGCAAAACTCAACATCACTGAAAATTGCCTGGATCGCCACATCTACAAACTGGGCGACAAACCGGCCATTATCTGGGAGCCAAACGATCCACATGAAGCCCATCGCGTATTGACCTACAAACAGCTGCTCGACAAGGTGGAGCAATTTTCGAATGTATTGAAGAATAACGGGGTTCGTAAAGGTGACCGTGTCTGTATTTATCTACCCATGGTACCCGAATTGGTCATCGCCGTACTGGCTTGCGCCCGTGTCGGCGCCATCCATTCCGTGGTGTTCGGTGGATTTTCGGCGCAATCCATCGCCGACAGGATTAACGATGCCGATTGCAAGTTAGTCATTACCTCCGATGGCGGTTTCCGTGGCACCAAGCATATTGAATTGAAAAGCACGGTAGACGATGCCTTGGTGCAATGCAAATCGGTAGAGCGCGTGATTGTACTCACACGTACACGCACACCGGTATCCATGATCAAAGGCCGAGATGTATGGTGGGAAGACGAAATCAAAAAAGTCGAAACCCAAGGCAACCCACCTTTCCCCGCCGAGGAGATGGACGCCGAAGACATGCTATTTATCCTCTATACCTCTGGATCTACCGGTAAACCCAAAGGCGTGGTGCATACGTGTGGGGGGTATATGGTATATACGGGATACACGTTTGCCAATGTATTCCAATACCAGCCCGAAGAGGTCTATTTCTGCACGGCCGATATCGGCTGGATCACCGGGCATTCGTATATCATCTACGGTCCGCTATCCCAAGGGGCTACATCGTTGATGTTTGAAGGGATACCCACTTGGCCCGATGCCGGTAGGTTTTGGGATATCGTGGACAAGCACAAAGTCAATATCCTGTATACCGCCCCCACGGCTATCCGCTCACTGATGGCGGCAGGCGACAGTTATGTAGACGAAAAAGACCTGAGTTCTATCAAAAAATTGGGATCCGTGGGTGAGCCCATCAATGAAGAGGCTTGGGTTTGGTATAACGAAAAAATAGGTAAAGGAAAGGCGCCCATTGTCGATACTTGGTGGCAAACGGAAAACGGGGGCATCCTCATATCTCCGATAGCGGGCATCACCCCCACCATTCCGAGTTATGCCATGCTTCCGCTTCCGGGGGTGCAGCCCGTCCTAGTCGATGAAAATGGACATGAACTGGACGGGAACGGGGTAAGCGGCAACCTCTGCATCAAATTTCCATGGCCGGGCATGCTACGCACCACCTATGGTGACCATGAACGGTGCCGCCAAACTTACTTCTCGACGTATGAAAACATGTATTTCACCGGCGATGGCTGCCTACGTGATGAAAACGGCTATTATCGGATTACCGGCCGCGTAGATGATGTCTTGAACGTGTCTGGGCACCGCATCGGCACTGCCGAGGTAGAAAACGCCATCAATATGCATAGCGATGTCGTCGAATCTGCTGTAGTGGGCTATCCACACGCCGTAAAAGGGCAAGGCATCTATGCGTTTGTCATCGCCAGCCAACACCATTCAGATGCAGCCCTTACCCGCCTGGACATCAATAAAACGGTAAGCCGCATCATTGGGGCGATAGCAAAACCCGATAAAATCCAATTCGTTAGTGGTCTGCCAAAGACCCGGTCGGGAAAAATCATGCGGCGTATCCTACGGAAAATAGCCGAGGGAGACGTCTCTAATTTAGGTGATATTACTACCCTATTGGATCCGAGTGTGGTTGATGAGATCAAGGCCGGAGCGGAAGCGTTAAGGGAAGGAAAATAACCCAAAAAAAGTAAAAGCCCCGTGGTTTCTTTAAAACCACGGGGCTTTCACATTGTTTAAAACAAACGTCCTGAAACCTAAAGCCGATCAAAAGCAACAATCGTCATGCCGGAGGAAATCCATGCTCGGCATAATAGGTGCCCCTGGAGGCATGTTGAAGACTTTTGCGGGCTGATAATCCGCAGGGTTTTTCTCAAAGCTTTCGATCTGGGAAATCCCGTAAAGCGTGTTAGCCATTTCTTCATCGCTACCCATACCCACTTTGCTTTGCAACTTACGCTTCAATGACGAAATCTTCAAAAATGCTTGCCCTCTGACGACTTCCGATGCATTCGGATTCGCGGCTAACTTCAGCAAATTGGAGAGCACCAGGTTATTCACCATCGCCTGTATGGTACCTTCATACCCCGGTTTTAGGCTTTTACCCCACGTTTCGGCCAGTAGCCTATCGACCACGGCCATAAATCCCGGCTGCGCATCATCCCTTGACTTGTATTCAACGAGTCGGGCTGCGCGTTCGGCATTCAATAACGAAGTAATCGTCTCCGTGGCTGCCGCAGCAGCAGCAGCTATCGGGTCAAAGGTAGGCCCCGTTTGCCCCGAAAACAACTCGATAGAACCCGGATAACCCGTCGGCCGGGGTGGAATCTTTTTAATCAACGCCTCCGGTAGCATAAGTGCATCGGGCTGGATGGTCTTGATCAACGCGTCAAACGCCTTCCATTGGCGCTCAGGTTCCACCATCGCTGTAGGCACCTGCCCATCGCCTTTCACCGCATGGGTGAAATATTGTCCACCGACACTCTTTGCCACAGCTTCGATCTGATAGCGATGCAATAGATAAATCGGCACCAGCACTTCTTCGATAGTTGCCATCGGTTCGCCGTCGCGTATGGCTTTCTCCGAGAAACGGTCCAATACGATTCGACGAACGTTCATCAAATGATTGAGCGCTTCGATGGGATCCGTACCATCATCCCATTGATGGGACACAGGGTGTGTATATCCCCCGATATCCGGAATAAATTGATGCCCTTGATCCAATGTCTCACGCATAATACGTTCCAATTCGGCGTCTTCATCCGATCCCGGGGGGAACTCCGAATAACCCCATATCACGGCGCGGATATCCCAGCTACCGATGCCCACACCATAAGCGTCGCTGAGGTCTATCGACCCGTCATCCCGCAGTTTGATACGGGGGAAAGGGTAGTCCATCACCGATGCCCGATCGTCTTTCACACTCGCTGCAAAATTGTGAGTGAATCCAAGCGTATGGCCTATCTCATGAGCGGACAATTGTCGAATGCGTGCTAACGCCATCTCCTCCAACTCTTTGGGAACTTCTTCCCCCTGTTCGTAGGCTTGCAGCAGTCCTTCGGCAATCAGGTAATCTTGCCGGTGCCTATCGGCACCCAAGGTGACTACACCCTTGATGATTTCACCTGTACGTGGGTCGATATAGGAAGAACCATAGGAAAAAGCCCTCGGGCTACCGCTTCGATTGATCCAATTGACCACGTTATACCTGATGTCCATCGGATCTGCACCTTCTGGCAACTCTTTGACGATAAATCCATTCTTGAATCCGGCGGCTTCGAAGGCTTCACCCCACCAATTACCCCCTTCTATCAACGCTTGTTTGATTTTCTCGGGTGCCCCCCGGTCAACATAGAACACGATCGGCTCAACTGGCTCGCTCACGGCGGCGTTCGGATCCTTTTTCAACAAACGTTGCCTTCGGATATACCGTTTATGCAAAGGCTCGGTCATCGGAGCGGCAAAATCCATAAATGTAAATGCGTTGAACGCGGACCGCGAATCAAATTTCCGCATCTTATAACCATCATCAGGCAAGGCGGCAAACGATTGATGGATGTGTACCGTCACCGCCGTAACGTCAGGCGCGAGCCCTCCACCACCGCCGAACTGCCGATAACCTCCATCTCCTGGCCCGCCGACAAATGTAACCATCGCTTCAAATTCGCTGTTCAGCGGGAAATTCCGTGTGTTTTCCAAGTAGATGGCCGAACGGTTTTCATCGACGCGGTAGGAACCTCCCGCACCCGAAAATCCAACCCCTCCACGTGCGCCACCAGACGAAAAACTCGATGCAACCCCTAGTGGATCGCGTATCAAAAATGGGGTTAAATCGACCGTTACCTTGCCGCCCGACTCGGAAACGGGGGTAAATCCCCAAACCACCGATTTGGCGAATGCCGTTTCCACCGAATGCACCTCGTCGACATTATCGGTCACCGCACGATAACCGAGTTCCGGCCTCACCAAAAAGACTTTTGGCCCCATGCGCACAAACTTCAATACATACGAAGTTGCACGCCCTTTCTCGGCTGCTGACCCTGCACCCGAAGCAACCGCTCCAAAGTATAAGAATTCCTCGTCGAACTTGTCAATTTCGAGGAAAATCTTACCCGTCTTCGTTTCGTAATAGAAGTCAAAAAAACCGTCGTAACGCTTGGTTTCGTCATCAACGGCTACGCCGACTGATACATCTGCAAGGTTAGTGCGCGCGGATACAACGGTCGTGATCATGGCAAAGACCACAACGAATAACGAAATCTTTCTGCTTATCATCATAAATTAAGGCTTATCGTAAATATATTACTGGGCCAATATAGCATATTTTGTGGTAACATCCGCTTTTTTGATGAAGGTAGGCGCCACACCTTTTGCGGCGCCTACCGCTCACCGTCTAGTTGTTAATCAGGTTGTTATTAATTAATTCGTCATTAGACATGGGCCAGATGTAGTTATTGGCCGTTGGCGCTACACTATTTGTCGAAAAGGACGGGCCGATCTTTTCCGGAAAGGATAATACGCGTCGGGTGATGTCATTCGACCTAAACCCTTCTCCCAATAACTCGATACGGCGTTCGGTCAGAATCGTTTGTACAAGGGCAGCACTTGTAGCGGTTGCAGCAGCGGGAAATGTATAAGATGGCCCCGAACGTCCATGGACAGCTTCCAGCAATGCCGTCGCCAAACCCAATTGCCCCAATTCAGCCAGCGCTTCCGCATAATTGAGTAGCACCTCGGAGTACCGGATAACAGGCATGTAACGCAAGTATGGAGCGCCGGTACCATTTTTTGAGAGATAATAACGGCCGTTGCCCTCGTTGTAGCGCAAGAATCCCCAGCGGGCATCGCCGTCCGCGAACTGCTCACTTCCAATGATACCGACCGGGTTCATGAAATACTCCTGGTTGTCGTTATACATGTATCCAAGAGCGCTTTGTCCGCCCAAGTTATCCAATGCCGTAAACGGCATGGAAAAAATGGACTCCGTGGTGGTAAAGTTAGATGCGAGGACGTTGATGATATCGCCCTGTAGCGCATGTGCCACACCACTGGTCGCCGCAAACGGTGCGGACGTCTGTGGAACGATTTTGGAGGCTTCCGAAACCACGGCAGCCCAATTTTGCTGGCTCAAATACACCCTGGTCTTCAAGGCGATCGCCGTATTTTTATGTGCACGGGTGGTATTTAACAACGCGCTCTCCCGGGAAGCGGGCAAGGCGGATTCCGCTTCGTCCAAATCCTGGATAATCTGCGCATATACCTCTGCTACCGTGCTGCGGGCAAGATCATTAAACTCATCTGTCGTCTCTGCCTGTAACCGAAGCGGTATCCCCGGCGAAGCGCCGTTATTTTCAGCGTACGGACGCGCATACAGCGAGACCAACGTAAAATACGATAATGCCCTTAAGAATTTAGCTTCACCGACGTAAGCTGCTTTTGCTTCCGCACTGACCACATCCGGATTGGCATCCAATCCCTCGATCAAGATATTGGCCCTATTGATCGTCCGGTAACCCATCGACCACACGGCGATGATATCTGCCGAACCGGAGTTGTAACTATGGTTCCAGGCATCAAAGCCGGTAAAGGAGTTTGATGTGGTATTGATGAAATCCTCCCCCCTGACGTCCATGAACAGGAGCAATCGGCCCCCATAAAAGTTATTGCCTTTGAGGGATGCGTACATCCCATTGGCCAACCCTTCGATACGTGCAGGCGTACTGAAAATATCCGTCGCACTTATTTCCGTGGGCGGCGTCTGGTGGAGGTACTCTTCTTCGCTGCAAGAGGACACAGCCAAAATCGTCGCAACACCGAACAACCCTACAGTTTTTCGAATCGCTGCTTTATATATTGTTTTCATATTGATCTGATTTTTCAAGTTAACAAAAGTGATGACATCTAACCCGATCGCTTAAAGACCGATATTGACACCAAACGTAATCGTTCTTCCATTCCCCATCGAGTTGTACTCTACACCAGGCGAAGTATTCCTATTTCCGTTTATGGAGCTTTCAGGATCGGTTCCGGTATATTTGGTGAATAGGTAAACGTTTGAAGCCTGCGCATATATACGAACAGAATTGATGCCTGACCGTCCAAGCAACTGCACGGGTACCCGATAACCCAACGCAACATTCTGTAAGCGCAGGAAGTCTGCTTTTTCCACATAAGCGGAAATATTGGGAATGTTTGCGCTGGCAAAGTTGTCATTGTATACCAACCTGGGTACGTCGGTGATGTCACCCGGTTGCTGCCAACGATCAAGCACCTTGACGGCGTTGTTGAAATAACGCTGGTCTAACCAGGTACCTGTATTTCCGTTAAGCACGTAGTTGCCACCAGAATAGGTGAAATTAATCCCCAAGTCGAAGTCGTGATACCGGAACGTGTTGTTAAAACCGCCGTACCAAGTAGGCAAGGCATTACCTAGCAATTGGTAGTCTTCTGCCGATATGGCTGCAGCGGGTGAGCCGTCCAAGTATTGCCATTGTGATTCACCTGGTGCAACCGCAGCCGAATACTGTATTTGCTCCCCTGCCGCGTTGATGTAAATCCGCCGTCCGTTTTCGGGGTTGATTCCATTGGTGACTGCACCAAACAATGTACCCACTGGATGGCCCACTTGGGTGACGTTAAACGGATTTCCGGATGAACTGCTGACGATACGGTCGGTTTGTGCGCTAAGCGCGGTCACTTGGTTCTTAACTGAAGTGAAATTGAAAGACGAGTTCCATGAAAACCGCTCCTTACGGATGACATCTCCACTGACCGAGAACTCTAGTCCTCTGTTATATAGTGATCCGACGTTTGCATATATCGCATTGCCTGGTATTCCTTTCGATGGCGATTGTGGAACATTTAGGATAAGGCCATTTACATTGTTGTTAAACCAACTGAAGTCTACCTGTACACGATTCGCCCACAATCCAAGGTCGATACCGATATTGGTCTGTTCGCCTGTCTCCCAACCCAAATTGGGGTTTCCCGCTTGGCTAATTGCCCAGGTAGCGGCGCCTCCATAAAGTGCTGACGCATATAAATCAAGGGAAGCATACGGATCTAAGTTGCCGTTTCCTACCCGACCCCAACTTGCACGCAACCGAGCATTGCTGACGATGTCACCGAGCTTTCCGTCTTTGAAGAAATCTTCTTCAGACACCGTCCATCCCAATGAAGCACCGCCGAAGTTACCCCACTTACGCTGTATACCCAACGCGGAGTTTCCATCCCTCCGGTAAGAGCCGGTTATGATATAGCGTTGCTTGTAGTCATAGCTAAGTCGGCCGATATAGGAAAGCAATGCACTTTCGGTCAGCCGGTTGCCCGATGTCGTAATCTGGCCCCAGTTACCCTGGTAGTCCGTGAAATAGGGATCCGAAGCCTGTGTTCGGTTAGCGCCCCACCGGTTATTATTGAAGACTTGCACATCCATACCTGCCATTGCGGTAACGTGGTGCCCACCGAATCGGACGTCATAATTCAACGTATTGGTGAAGTTCCAGTTTTGGAACATCGAAGTAACGTTGGTCGCAGACCCTCCCGATGCGGCGCCGGATGAACCGGGCAACGCACTAACCGAACTGATATTCTCCGTACGAAGGCGGTCCATAGAGTAGTTTGTCGTAAATGTAAGTCCGTCGACGAACGTCACTGTTCCACCGATATTGGCCAAAATCCGATCGTTTGAGGACGAGTATTTTGCCAACTCAAACAATGTTAATGGATTATAATATACCGTTACAGCAAGGTTGTTGCCATTTCCCAATGTTCCGTTGACGTCTCCACTTAGATGAGGCGTGCCATCGGGATTACGAGCAGGAACGTTTGGATTCAGTGTCCAAGCCATACGAGCGGCACCCACGATATTTTGGGCCTGTCCGTCGCGAGAGCCAGAACTTGGCGATCGGTTTACCGATCCGGAGTAGCTAATTCCTGCGTTCAATTTCAGCCATTTGGTGGCTTCGTGATCCAAGGTAAAACGCATACCCCTCCGATCGAAATCATTGGCCTGCAAAATCCCTTGCTGCTCGCTAAAATTCCCCGAAAAATAGTACTTGGTTCTTGCGCTACCTCCAGATACCGTAATGGCATGGTTGTGCGAGGTTCCCGTTCTAAAGATATAATCATACCAATTGGTGTTCACGATGGAGCCATCCTCGTTGTACGTTGGGAAATAGAGCGCCGAAGCAACGTCATCGTTGTTTTCCTGCCCCGAAAGGATTTTGCGGTTTAACTGGGCTTCATTTTTGATCATCATGAAGTCTTCGGCTTCCAGCAGTTTTGGCAGGCGGACGGGAGAAGTGAAACCCACCCAACCTTCGTAAGAAACTCGGGCCGCCCCTTCCTTACCTCTCTTAGTAGTTACCAAGATAACGCCATTTGCACCACGAGACCCGTAAATTGACGTGGAGGCAGCATCTTTAAGGACATCTATCGATTCGATATCGGCTGGGTTGATATCAGCCAAAGGATTGTTCGGAACGGTGGTATTGGAGGAGACGTCACCAGCCGTTACCGGTATACCATCGATAACAAACAGCGGATACGAACTCAGGGAAATGGAATTCACACCCCGAATCCGAATCACCGGCGCGTTATTCAGTTGACCATTTGGCACCGAAATATTAACACCCGAAGCCCGACCGGACATCGCTTGATCGAAACTTTGTACGGGAACATCTTTTAGTGCGTCTCCACCGATTCGTGCGGCGGCTCCCGTAAATTCTTTCTTGGATTGCGTACCGTAACCCACCACCACGACCTCATCGAGTTCGGAGGCATCCGGTTCTAACCGAAATTCAAAAGGACCGGCGTTAGTAGCCGTTCTTTCGGCAACCGCATATCCCAAAAAGGTCACTTGTAAAACAGCTCCCACCGGTACCCGAAACGAAAAAAAGCCATTACTATTGGTCTTCGTACCAATGGAGGGGCTTCCCTTGACTTGTACGGTCGCTTCCGGCAAGGGCGCCCCGGTTTCGTCTCGTACCGTGCCCGAAACGACAATTTCCTCTTGAATCAAGGTATTGGACATATCGTCCAACCAAGCCGGCTTAGGCGCCGCAGCGATTGCATAAACTACCCCCTGTAGCCCAATCAAGCCAATCATGAGCAGGGTTGAAAAAAATCTTCTTAGAAAAAGGGGGGTTCTAGGTGCAGGGAAATGGTGTAACACACCGTTTGGCACAGCTTTGCCAATTGAAAAGTATTTCATACTTTTACCAAATTAGGGTTATTTATTAAATGAATAGTGAAGTCGTTTAGTGCGTAGCCTTAGCTATACGGGGGTGCCGCAAACACTCCCGTTTTTTATACTTAACTAAACCAATTTCAAGGGGGTGAGTAGCATTTTCTCATATAATATCCGTTAAGTCAATTGATGTATTTTTCATTAATGCCATTTAGCCGAAGTATTCGCTATTTATTGAAAAAAGAGAAACAAAACATTCATTTTTTTATGAAAAACTAACAAAAAACTAGTTTTATTGAATGTTTAAACAAAAATAAAGAATATAATTCATATTATTCACAATAAAATATTCATTTTTTTAAAAATATTTAATACATATCCTCATAATCATATAAAAATGATATCACAACAGGATAAAAAATAACATATTTTTAGAGGAAAGCCATCAGCATTACATCGTTAGCATAACATTGTATATACGACAAGCCCAATATAGCGCCACCTGTATCCCCTACCGTTAGACGATACCGCGCAATCGATACAGGCAATATCTTGCTCTTTGATGTTGAACGAAGTAAAAATAAAAAATCTACTAAAAAATAGTCTTTTTAGTAGATTTTTCATTAAGCCACAAACTATTGATATGAAATACGTTACCCGATAACCTCCCGCTTTTGATTTAACGTCATCATGATGTGTATCACGCCGGATGAACCGACCAATTATTGAAAGCTACGTTGACGCGGTTTTCAATATTTAGCGGGCACGCCATCGCCCGGCAACGTCTCGATGATAAATGTACGGAGATCATCATTTGCTGTTTTCAGATCTTCCTTTCGCAGGTACATCATGTGCCCGCTTCGGTACCCTTTCCAATCCATCCGTTCCTTCAGTTTGCCGCTGGGATCCAATTGCCAAAGATTGTACTGTGCATTGAAATAATCCGTTGCCCCATCGTAATAACCCGATTGCACCAATACGTGCATAAAGGGGTTCATGGCCATGGCCTGTCGTAGACTTTCACCGGTTTTGTTTTCCAAATCAAAGCGATTCCACGATGCGTGGCCCGCGACATAATATTCGAGATCGGTGTGGTAATTGAGATAATTCCGAATATAATAGGCATTTGCCGGGGTAAACGTATGTTGCCAAGAGGTATTCTCCGGAGCATAGTCAGGCCGATCTCCTGCATTGGTGCGATCAATACCGAGGTACCTAGAGTCCAGTCGGCCAATGGTATACCCCTCATCCCGCAACAACTCTTTCCAGAAAAAGGACATCGGCACCGCTAAATTATGGTTCAGGATGGCCGTTTCGGAAATACCCATATACCTGGAGAGTTGCCTAGCGACAGTATTCTTTCGCGCCACATCCAGGTAACCACCCTTGACCAGCGCAGGAATCAAGGAATCAACCGTATAAGCCTCCACTTCGGGAAGCAATTCTTCGAGATCCTTCGCTTGTAAGTCGGGCGGGAGCTTCTTATGATACCAAGCGGTGGCCGCGTAGTAAGGCAGGAGATTGCCATCGCCCACAGGTCCGTACCGCCAAATGCCCAAGGTGCCGGGCGACACCAGCACCACACCATTGACGTACATCCAATGCCTGCTTTGCAATTCCAACGCGAGGCCTGACACCCGATAGGTACCATAACTTTCACCGATCAAATATTTGGGTGATGTCCATCGATTATTCCGGCTCACGAACGTGGAAAGCCAATTCCCCAAATATTTCAAATCATTGTTTATCCCAAAGAACTGATTAACGGGGGCATCGCCCACAGCTCTCGAATATCCGGTATTCACCGGTTCCACGAAAACCAAATCAGTGACATCCAGCAAGGAATAGGGATTGTCTTCGATACCGTACGGCTGTATGGGGTATCCCTCATCATCAATCCGGACTCGGTGTGGCCCGGTATAGCCCAGTCTCATCCATAGCGCACCTGCACCAGGGCCTCCATTGAAGGAGAACGCAATTGGTCTGGTCGCCTGGTCGGTCACATCGGTACGGTAGTAATAAGTATAAAATACACCGGCGATGACTTTCCGATTGTCGTCCCATACCGGTTGCATGCCAGTGACAGCGTTAAACTTGACAAGTTGCCCATTGATGGTTACTTCATGTTCGGTTGTCACCGTTGAATCCGGATTGAACTTCAACTCCTGCGCGGTGCATATCTGCACCGCGCAAGCAAAAAACAGGAAAAGGATCAGTCTCATAACAAACTGTCTATTGGTCGATGGAATATTTAGCCGGAGCATCCGCCGCTGGTATGCTCAGTTGGATAAATTCGCGCAAATCCTCATTAGAGGTAATCAGGTCTTCATAACGCAGGTACATCATGTGCCCGCTCCGGTAGCCTTTCCAATGCATGCGATCACGCAGTTTACCACTGGGGTCCATATTCCAAAGGTTGTACTGTGCATTGAAGTAGTCGCAGGCGCCGTCATAGTAACCCGATTGTACCAGCACGTGCATAAAGGGGTTCATGGCCATCGCCCGACGAAGGTCCTCACCTGCGGTTTCCGTTTCTTCGCCTTCCCGCGGCCACGGCCGGGTGTGTCCCGCCACGTAGTACTCCAGATCGGTATGGTATTTCAGGTAATTGGTATAGTAGTAATTATTTGCCGGTGTAAAGATGTGTTGCCAGGTCGTATTTTCAGGTGCATAGTCCGGCTGTCCACCCGCCACCGTACGATCTATGCCTAGATAACGAGAGTCTAAACGGCCTACCGTATACCCTTCTTTGCGCAAGAGTTCTTTCCAGAAAAACGGCATCGGCACCGCCAGATTATGATCTAGGATGGCTTGTGCAGAAATGCCCATATACCTTGCCATGCGTTCGGCGATGGCCTTCTTTTCGCTTGCCGGAAGGAATCCCCCTTTTGATATGGCGGGAATAAGCTCATTGATGGTAAATTCCTCTACCTCGGGCAACATGTCTGTCAGATCTTTCTGTTGCAGGTCGGCAGGTAATTTTTTATGATACCAAGCGACCGCGGCGTAATAAGGCAATTTATTGGCATCGGCCACGGGCCCATCACGACGGATCCCTAAGCCGGTCGGGGAAACCAGCACCACGCCATTGACATACATCCAATGCCTGTTTTGCAGTTCTAGTGCCAGCCCGGATACCCGCGTCGTTCCGTAACTTTCGCCTACCAGGTACTTGGGCGAAATCCAGCGGTTATTACGGCTCACAAAAGTCGTTATCCACTTTGCCAAATATGCCACATCCGTTTTCACGCCAAAAAAAGCCGACGCATCAACACCGTTCACCGGCCTCGAATACCCGGTATTGACCGGCTCGATGTAGACAATATCGGCCACATCCAGCAAGGAATGGGGATTGTCCTCCACCCCATAGGGTTGTATAGGGAACCCCTCTTCGTCGATTTTTATGCGGTGGGGCCCTGTATAGCCCAATCGCATCCAAAGCGCCCCTGCCCCTGGGCCGCCGTTGAACGAAAAGACCAACGGCCGGGTATCCTGTTCAGGAACGTCGGTACGTCGATAGTACGTGTAAAAAACCCCGGCCATTGCCTTTCCCTTTTCATCCCATACAGGCTGCATGCCAGTGGTCACTTCAAATTTAACGGGCTTGCCTTTAATCACGACCTGGTGGTTTGTCGTAATTGCCGAATCGGGATTTATTTTAATGTCCTGCGCATTGGTGTCAATGTGCCAACATACCATGATGGTAATAAGCACCATAATTATCCTGTTCATTATTCTACATTTAGATGGTTATCGATAAGCTTCGTTTTGTTGCACTTGACCATTAGCCCTGGTTTCGACCGATGGGATGGGCATGACCTGTCTACCGGCGTTGGACAATGAATAGTTCGGTTGGCTACCGGTTGTCCGTACGATATTCGTGAACACGGTCGTTCCCAGTCCCCGGCGGATGATATCGAACCAGCGTTGTCCCTCGCCGACAAATTCGAGCCGCCGTTCTTCCAGAATTGCAGTGATGATTTCATCCTTGCCTTGCGCGCTGCTCGCGGCTAGGCCTGCTCGCCCACGAACCGCATTCAGATCAGCTAGCGCGCCATCGAAATCATTCGATTCAGCACGTGCCTCTGCACGGATCAGGTATTGTTCGGCCAACCGCAGCAACTGGAAGTTGTCTCCTTCTTGAGGATCGTCCCATTTTGTGGGATAATAGGTGGGCCTTGTGGGACTTCTCTCGATCAATTGCGCCCGTACATCATCCGGATCGGCCACGATGGCCTCATAAGTCGACTGATGCAATGCCGTTCCGCCCCTAGCACTGAGGTTTGACGGGTAATACCAATTTCTCAACCCATTAATATCCACATTGCTAAACTGCACCTCAAATAGAGATTCCTCGGTATTCTTACTTCTGAAGATCGTTATGAAAGGTACGTTTAATGGTTTTCCAGCAATCGCGTCTGTAGCGTATTGCTCCGCGAGATCCCATTGCCGGTTGTACAGGTAATACCTGGCCAATAATGCGCGGGCGGCAGGCTTGGTGGCTTTAACCTTCGACAATACCGTAGAAGATCGGCTTTCTGGGAGCAATTGTAATGCCTGCAACAGGTCAGATTCTGCTTGTGCGTAGGTTTCGGCAAGGGTACTCCTCGGCTTCAAATCATCTTCCGTGACGCCAGATGAAGGTGTCAGCACAATCACTGCGCCCAGTTCGCCATATACTTGCGGATACCCCCCGAAGCAACGGGCAAGGTCGAAATAAGCCAACCCGCGCACCCAATACGCTTGTCCAATCATATCGTCTTTGATACTTTGATCGATATCCATCTCCGGAACATAGGCAATGATATTGTTTGCGATGTCAATGCAACGATAAAAGGACGTGTAGAGGTCTTCAACCTCTGAATTATCGACACTCCAATTAAATTCATCTGCGGCGATCAACGCGTCCCAGGTATCGATTTGCTGCGACATGTCCGATGCCACATCGGAAATGACTTGCACACGCCACATATAAGGTGTTTGCAGGTTGTTATACATGCCATTGACGGCACCCTCTGCACTACTTAAGTTTGAAAAGGACTGATTACTAGTGATTTGCGAAACAGGTTCTAAGTCCAGCAGATTACACCCAGAAAATGTAAATAGTCCAGCAAATATTACAACAATAATTCTCATAGCAGTAAGTTTTAGAACGTTAGATTTATTCCACCCATCCACACCCGAGGCTGTGGCATCACCCCTTGATCCACTCCTTGAACCGTTTCTGATGGACTTACCGAAACCTCAGGGTCCAGCCCGCTGTATTTCGTAAACGTCAGCACATTCTGGCCAGACACATACAACCTCAGCTGGCTCAACCCCAACTGCTGGATCGCGTTCCCCGAGAACGAGTAACCCAAGCTGAGATTCTTCAGCCGCAGATACGAAGCATCTTCGATGTGACGGGAGGGGCGGTAATTGACATTGTAATTGATATTGGCCATTCGCGGAATATCTGTCTGATCACCGGGCTGCTGCCACCTGTCGAGCTGTTGCGCGCTGTATCCGGTCGTCCGTTCTCCTCCGTGTTCGAAGAAATACCGGTTATAGTTGAACACGTAGTTGCCATAACTGAATTGGAAGAATGCCGACAAGTCAAAACCTTTATACTTCAAGGTGTTGATGATGCCGCCTTGGAAATCGGCCCACGCATTTTTATCCGATATAAACCGATCCCTGTTGACGTTGAATTCGCCATCTTCGCCCGTTCGCCAGATGATATCGCCGGTTTGCGGATCTACCCCGAGCTGCTCATGAACATAGAATGAATACAGCGGATAACCTTCTTCTAACCGGATGTATTCCCTTGTAAACTGATTAAATGGCGATGCCAGCTTTTTAATCAGGTTCCTGTTTTGGGAGACATTCAGATTGATATCCCATGTGAAATCCTCGTTATCAATAGCTGTCGCATTGATACCTAGTTCGAACCCACTGTTTTCCATCTGTCCGTAGTTTTGCAGCATGACGCTGTATCCGGTGGAACGCGGAGTGGGCACCTCTAGCAGCAGGTCCTTCGTCTGCTTGTTATAATAATCCAAGGACAGGCCTAACCTATTATTGAAGAAACCCAGGTCCACCCCTGCATTGAACTGTGCCGTGGTCTCCCACTTGAGATCGGGATTGGCGAGTTGCACTGGATTGAAACCAGCTAAATCTCCATAGGACGCCGCCCCTCCTGCACCGGGCGTCGTGCCGCCCCCACCACGATACCCACCTCGCTGACCACCCCACAGGCCGAGTGACGCATAATTGCCAATTCCGCTCTGGTTACCGGTCACGCCATAGCTTACCCGCCATTTCCACTGCGATATCGATCGCACGTTTTCCATAAATGCCTCGTCAGACATTACCCAGCCTACAGAAGCCGAGGGAAACAGCCCCCAGCGATTGTTGACACCGAACCGGGATGAGCCATCGTACCGGACGTTGACACTGAACAGGTATCGCTGCGCAAAGTCATAGTTAATACGTCCAAACAACGAAGCAATTGCCCATTCGCTTTCATCGCCACTCGAATTTTTAGTGGCTGCCGACGAGATTTTCCGGAAGCTATCGCTTGGGAATCCTTGACCCGTCGCGGTCACGAACGCATTTTTATTTTTCTGAAATGTCGTACCCGCCAACACATCCAAGTGATGGTCCGAATTCAGCCTTGCTTTGTAAGTCAACAAATTTTCATTGATCCAGTTCAGGTCATTCACCACGCTACTGGTGGCCTCGCCGCCTACGCCAGCACCCGCAACCATCTTCGTATTGGAATAATTATCTTCGTTGATATAATTATTATCCAAGCTCCATGTTGTCCGGAATACCAACCCATCGATAATCATCCAATCTGCGAAAAAATTACCGATAATCCGATTGGTATTCATCAAGTAATCCGTTTCGTTAACAATAGCCAATGGGCTTTCCCATACCGGTCGATTATATGAGCCGTCATCGTTGTAGGCAGGGATATTACTCGGGTAAAAGAATGCGTTTGCCAATGCGGAGTTAATGTTGTTCCCATTCTGTATCCGGTTTCGCTGACTGTTTGAATAAAAAATACTGGTTCCAAACTTCAGGTGGTCCGAGGCCGAAAAGTCGATGTTGCTCCGGAATGATTTCCGATTGAACATCACGGGCTTCATGATCCCCTCTTGGCTGAAATTATTCGCGGATACCATATACCGGATACGTTCGTTACCGCCAGAAATCGATGCATCGATGTTATACATCGCACCACGCTGCATGATGGGATCCATCCAGTTCGTGTTAATGGCATTGGAAGGGTTTGCATAAGGCGGTGAAAAAGCATCCCCCGCCGGATTTAGTGCATCCAGGCTTCCATAGCGGTCTATCCAGTTATGTGCAGCGGCTTCGTTTTGCAGCAATTCGAATGTTGGCCCGTCCACACGCAATTCGTTGGGATCTTTCCATGCTTTGGAAGTGCCTGCATAGGTTGATATCGAAATGGCCGGTTTGCCGGATTTTCCCCGTTTTGTCGTAATCAATACCACGCCGTTGGCTGCGCGGGCACCGTATATCGCCGTCGCGGCTGCGTCCTTCAATACTTCCATCGATTCAATATCAGACGGGTTCAGGTCGGCGAGTGGGTTGGTGGGTTGCCCGAACGTGGTCCGCGCTAAGTTTTGAGAAACAATAGGTACACCATCGATGACATACAGTGGTTCGGAACTTGCATTGATGGATGTGCTCCCCCGCACCCGCACCACGATACCTGCGCCCGGTTCACCGGAAGCTGCCGTTACCTGTACGCCCGGGGCCCTGCCCTGAAGCATTTGGTCGGGACTCGGCATGGGCAGGTCTTTTAACGATTCACCATCCACGCGGGTGATCGCACTCGTAATGGTCCGTTTGCTTTGTTCACCGTAACCGACGATCACCACTTCGTCCAATTGCGATGCGTCTTCTTCCAATACCACATGATAAGGGCCTGTACTCGCTGTGGCTACTTCCTTGGGAAGATAACCGACATATGATATTTGGATCACCGCGTTTTTTGGCACGCTCAACGCAAAAGCACCGGATGCATCGGTTTTCGTACCCCTGCTGGGTTGATCCTTAACGGCTACCGTCGCCCCGACCAGGGCGGCCCCCGCCGCATCTTTGACGGTTCCCGTGATGTCGATTTCCTCTTGAACAGCCGCTTTAACGACATTTCTGTTGTTGGCAAACTGTGCTTCGGGTGCGTTTACTATTACCGTCTTGGAAAAAATTTTGTAGGTCATGCCCTGCTGAAGGATCACGCGGTCTAGGACTCGTTGCATCTCCTCATTTTTTGCGGAGATACTCACTAGGCCGGCTGACCGTACAACTTCGTCACTATATAAAAAGCGATAGTCCGTCTGTTTGGTTATTTCGTGGAAGACCTGTTCGAGATTGACATTTTTCAGCAAAAGGTTGACCTGCTGGGCCTTACCTTCTGCGTATGCGCCTGTTACAAATGTAACCAGTAAATAAAACGTCATCTTCACGGCAAGCAGGAATTTAGTAGACGGGGCAAACCCGAGGTCACTATTCGGCGTACCATTGCCAATTGAAAAGTATTTCATACTTTTGCTTCATTAGAGGGTTAATTGATAGATTAATTCACTCAGTTTATTTTTAACCTTATCGGGAGTGCTCCAACACTCCCATTTTTGTCTTTAATGCATTATTGGGGGAGCTCTCATGGCTTAATTTTTTTTAGTCAACAACTGATTAATTAAAATCTCACTGAAACCTGTTGTCCATTTACTTCAAATGCTGCACCACTCATATACGATAGCATCTCCAGTACCTCCGACAGGTTGACCGAACGCTGGATACTGCCATTGAATCGCGCTTTAGGCGGCTCGTTCTCAAAACGAATCGACAAATCATACCACCTGGAAAGCTGTTCCATAATTTCACCCATATCGTCACTTTTGAAATAGAAGTCTCCATTCTTCCAAGCTACCGCTTTTGCAATATTGGCAGTATGCAGCGTGATACGCTCGCCTACCCGCGCTTCCTCTCCGGGTTTCAATACTTCCGAACCCGATGAATTAGCGATGCTGATCGCACCCTCGACCAGCGTTGCCGTTACCCCCGCATACGAATTGATATTGAAATGTGTACCGAGCACTTCTATCTGCGTGCCATCCACCTCTACCTTGAATGGCTTGGACGAATCATGGGCGACTTCAAAATATGCTTCGCCTTTCAACTGCACTACCCGTTCATTGGCATTAAAATGCACGGGAAATCGCAACTCTGTCAACGCGTTTAACCATACTTTGGTGCCATCGGATAAGGTAATCTGATATGTTCCTGCCTTGGGGATGACCAAGGTATTGTATATTGATTCATTGTCATGATGGAAAGACCCCACATAGGTCAACGCACCGCCATCCCCCATAATTTGGGTTCCATCCTGCTCTTCCAACACCTTATTATATGCCTCTAAATCAACGGTGCGCCCATCAGACAGGATCAATTGTGCTTTGTTACCTCCCGGCATTACGTCGTTATGAAAAATATTACCGGTCTGACTGATATTGGGCACTGCGGGATGGCGTGACTGCGAGAACCATGTCCACGAGTAGGCTAGGAGAACTACCGCTGCCGCGTAACCGACATAACGCAGGACCTTCTTCACGTGCAACCGTCGGTTACGCCTCCGCATACCAGACCAAGCAACCTCCACATCGATTTCTTTCAAGAAATCCAGGTCACTTTGCACCTCCTCGGTATCGCGGAATGATTCCAGCAACAACCGATGCTGCTCATCAGCATCCAGCCACCTTTGTAACACCTCCTCTTCTTCTTCCGAAAGCTGGCCCCATAGGTACTTGCCTATCAATTCAGCGATTTGGTATTGATCTAATTTCATGATATTGTCATGATACCTTACTTAGGTCATGCGGCCAAGTGGCCCCGTTAATTATCGTTAGTTAAAGTAAAGAAACCGAAAGCGGGCGTTCGGGTGACAAGAAAATGATTTTTTATTTTTGGAATAGCAAAACCGCTACTAAGGCAAATAGTTCGGGATTCAATTTGCCCTTGATAATCTTAAGCCCACGTTGCTTCTGGGTTTTCACCGTGTTGATACTGATATCCAATTTCTTGGCAATCTGTTGGTTGGTCAATCCTTCGAGATAACCCAACCGGAAAACTTTTTGGCAGGCCACGGGCATCGACTGGACGATTTTGTAAATTTCATCCATTATTTCCGAGCGGATAATCTTGGTCAAGACCTGGGATTCTTCACATTCATCCGCTTGATGAAGCAAATGAAAGCGCTGCGTTGTTCGTTCGCGTCGGATAACGTTATAGCAAAAATTGCGTACCGATGTGTAGAGAAAATTTTTTATCGCTACATCATGATCCGCAATTGCACCAATATTATTCCAATAGGCAATGAATGCGTCTTGGACAATATCCTCAATGACATCTTTGTCATGTAAAAATTGCCAAGCAAAATGGCACAACCGAGGATAATACCTTTTGAATACTTCCTCTACTGATGGAACTTGAACTTTATTCATTTAACCACGACTGGACATCGTTATGATAACTTGAACCAACATTGTTCCCAACCTGAATTTGGTGTTGATTTATAACTTGGACACCCAAATATTGGAATTGTAATTGTCTTTTCCAAATTTATGGGGCCTGCACCACTGGTTTCACACCGTTGGGAAACAACTTTGTTACGTTAATCGCCCATTGTGCCTAGTCGTCCAGCTCAAATGAGAATTCATCGTATTCGGCTGTCCGCCAAGACAAATGCTGTGTCGTTGGCGATATTGCGAACAGCGGGGAAAATGTTTTGACCTTGACCGTTTTGCCGTCTGGCAGGAATTCCAGGTAGCGCAACCATCCGTCACCGCCGTTGCCATGCCATCCTCCGCCCAACGCCTGCGCATTGAAGACCATCTGATGCACTTTTTTTCCTCCGGCATTGGTATCCGTACGGAAACCGATATGACCTAGGATATCATCCGGTTTGCCGATATGGCCGCTGAATACCAGCTGAATATTCTTAGATGGCTTCACTAACTTTTCCCATATCGCCGCTCCGTAGTTGCCGTCTGTAATGGGGTATCCTTCTTGAACGATATGCTCGCTATCCGAATTGAGGTATGAATGGGTGAGCAAAATGACCGTATGGTCGGCATACCGCTCTTCGTTGACCGTCTGAAGTGCCCAATTCAGCACCGTATCCCGAGGCGCAAATTCAATGACCAATACCAGAAATTTACGTCCATGTGAGGAGGTAAACGCGTAGGTCGCATTCGTCAGCGAAGGATACCCTTGCGCATCGATGCCGACATCGTTTAACAGCTGTTGTGACAAAGGGTTCTTATCTACCGGAAAATAGTGGTTATAGTTTGTCCGGCGGTACTCGATATTCTTCACCCCATAGTCGTGATTGCCAGTAGCCGCCACATAAGGCACCCGACCGTCTAACCGGCCAAACGCTCGTGCCACCGCTTCCCATTGCTGCTTACCGGGTTGGTTGCCTTGGGTTCCATTGGGGTTTAACCAGTCATTATGCTCCACCAGATCACCGGTACAAAGCACCATGCCGATATTCAGCGGGTTGATTTGTTCTGCGATCCAGCCGGTCATCAGCTCCAATACCCCTTGGTTCCGCTCAAACTTCACATAGCTTTGCGGATCTGGCATGAGCACCATTGACCATGAATCGGCATCGGTCAATTGCGGGGATTGGTATTGCTTCTGTTGTGCTTGGGCAACCAGCAAACAGATGCATAGGAATAACGACAGTGCAAAACGGTGTAATGGGTCATGTTTCATGTTATTATGTATCTTATTGGTTAGCGATACAAACATAAGGATTTTGGTTGTACACCAAGTCATCCATCTGACGCATTACCGTTTGGCAATATCTTGCTTGAGCGCCGAAACTATCCCATTGATGCGATTGGTCTGATCATGTTGTCCTTCATAAAATTCCAAGAGCTGTTCATAAGCTTCCAGTTGGTAAGCGTTATCGCCGATTGCCTTTTCCAATAGTGCTACTGCGCGATCCGGCATTCCTTGAGCACGTGCCAACATGGCTTCGGAAAGTGCACGCGACGACTGGTAAAACCGACTGTTTTCGTCGGGTATGTTAGCGAATAACGCTGCAGCTTCATCGATCCGCGTGTTAGCGACCAATAGGCGCACAAGCCGTTGGTTATTTAATCCATCCAATCGGCTTGGGTCATCGCCCCTGACCAATAATTTTTCCAAGTAACTATTCAAGGAGTCGGCCTTTTCTGGTTGCTTCGCATACGCTTCGGCTATCCGCAATTCAAAGTCGGGTCTACCACTGGCCGATGCTTCCAGTATACGTTGTACCTGCAATAATGTGGTGACGGCATCTGCATACTTTCTATTAGCAATCAATGCATCTGCATACATTCCCCGGAGATTATAGTTCTGTGGACGCTTCGCCACTAGCGTTTTCAATTCCCCCAGGTGCTGGTCATTGCCAAATAGTGATCGGGTTGCCGCCGCATACGCTTTGGCATCGTCTTTCCGATCCCTCAGGTAAGTGGAGATTTCCGATCCGGAAGCGCCGTAAAGGTCGGCCACGCGGATGGCATCGGCAATCAAGCCGTTTCGATGGTAAAACTCACGCAGCAATACCGCATTTTGCGCTTTCAGCTGAAAATCGTCTTCCTTTTCAAACGCTTGGGTGTAGAATGTCGCTTGTTCGCGAATCGATTCGTCCGTGTTCCCTTTCTGCTTCTCCACGATCTCCGCCCTCACTGTATATGCGGGGGCATACCCATTGTCTAGTGCGATGACCTTATCAACATATGCTACGGCCGCATCCACCTGATTGCCGGCCAACTCCAAACGTGAATAGGCTATTAAGGCCGGCAAATAATTGGAGTCATGAATCAATGCTGTATCCAAGTACCGTCTTGCCAATTCCATATCCACCCGTTGCGACCGGTTACTCAGGTTGACAAATACTTGAGCCCAATTGGAGGCTAGGGTCGTGGTATCTCCAGCTAGATATGCACTCTCGTTTTTGACCAACTCATCCAGGAAAGCATACATATCGGGGTCTTTCGTTTTCAAATCGTGTAGCGTGTTCATGGACTTGAAGTCCAATGGGTGTACTTTGACACGTTCGAAATATGCAGGGTATGTCTGCGCGAAATACTCAGATTCATTGTTTTGTGAGTAGTAGTCAAGCGTGAGCCCTTTGTCCATCGCACTGTAATACAACGCTCGGATCCGGCGGTTTTGCTGGTCTGTCAAGACGCGACCATGAAACAAATGCACGTATTCATGTAGGAGAACATTGCGCTCCTGGTAAGCGCCACGCTCTACATACCCGATGTCAGCGGCACCACTACCTACACCACGGATATCCATCCATTGCCGGTTGTCAAATGTCGTGTTGAACCGAAAATACGGCGCTTTCATTGCGATGGCTAAATCAATGTGCAATGGGGGGATTACGAACGCATTCTGTTGCTTGGTCAAAAATGGAAAATACACTACTGCGGTGTATAACTGGTTCCAAGCCATGGCCTTGGCCATTTCGCCAGGGTAATACGTGACATCGGGGAATACACGGGAGAAATTCTTCCAGTCATGGATCTCCAGATTTTTCAATCGTGTCGAGATGGAATCGTAGGAAGAAAGATATGGAATCCGCTTCGACTTAATCACCGCCGCCAAGCCATTATGTGCAGGGCCGTAGTGGGGTTTCCTTTCCAATATTTGCAAAAACAGTTCCTGTGCCTCATTCAGGCGATCATGCCGCTCAGGATGATCAAAATCACTGTAATAAATTGATGCCTGATGCATTTGGGGCAATACAGATTGCTGGTATTTCTTTGCTACATCGACGGTGACCTGCAATGCGTCATCTACTGCGTTTTGCCTAACCAAATCGTCTGCTTTCACCAATTGCTCACGGATCTCGTCTTCCTGTTCGTCTACATAATCCGCAAAGGTTAAATTGGTGTGCCCATTGCCCCAATGCCAATGGGTTTGGAAATGTAATGGATTGATGGCCAGCGCAACTTCCCACTGCCCAGCCATATCGTTTAGCAGGGTCGCATCGAATCTTCTCCATATCGCATAGCCATAGCTGAACCGGGCATTCGCTTCCAATGGATTCAATGTTAAACATTTCAAGATCGCAGGCTCGGCAAGTTCAGGCCGTTGATCCCAAAAATACACATCGCCCTCTAAAAGGTAAGCATTATATGACGAAGGGTTTGCTTGCTGCATCGCTTTTGCTAACGCCAATGCTTCTTCATATTTTTTTTGCAACAGCAGTGACCTACCGAGTACCGTGCTGATTTTTTCGTGCCCCGGGTACACGCGCAACATCTCCTTGCATAGCTGCTCGGCTTCTTCCAATCGCCACGCTTCTACCAGAAGCTGCGCCCGTTGGACCACGGCTTCGGGTCTTTGCAATTCCTCTCCTTTCAGTACGCTGAGTTCTTGTTCGGCTTTGGAAAACTCGTTATTCAACCACCAATACTGGGCACGAAGTGCGTGACGGGCAACGTTATCCAATGTGTTTTCCCCATTAAGGTATGCCCATACCTCCTCCCACAAACCCACATCCAACATATCGCCCAGCAACTCTGCCTGCTCCGCATTCGACTTCGGTGTTTCCAATGCCGTACGCAATTCACTTTTTCGCTTTTCCAAAAAGGCAAGTGCTGCATCGACATCATTCACCAGGTCTTGGGCAAACAGGCGTACGACGATCAACCCTAACAACCCAACGCATACAAATAGTTTCTTCAACATGGCTTTATGCTATTTTAACAAGCAAACGGCGGTTAAACTAATTGTCCAACCGCCGTTTGAAATCAGGTCTTAGTACATCGCAGGCTGATCCTTGGCTGGAATCGTATTGCTGATGAATTCACGGATATCTTCATTGGCCGTTTCCAAGTCTTGTTTCCTCAGGTACATCATGTGTCCGCTGCGGTAACCTTTGAAGCTCGTGCGATCCAACAGTTTTCCGGAAGGATCCATCTGCCAAAGGTTAAATTTGGCATTGAAATAATCACAGGCACCATCGTAATATCCGGCTTGCACCATAACATGCAAATAGGGGTTCTGCGCCATGGCTTGGCGAAGGTTCATACCGGTATTGTTATTACTGCTATCCCACGGGCGAACAGGGCCAAACATGTTGTATTTCACATCTGTTTGGTAATTCAGGTGGTTTTTGTAATAATAATTGATGGCTGGTGTGAATGAGTGCAACCATGAGGTCAATTCCGCTGCATAATCTGGCCGCTCGCCCCCTTCTTTCATATCGATGCCTAGGTACCTGGAATCCAGTCGTCCAACGTTATATCCTCGATCCCGCAGCAATTCTTTCCAGAAGAAAGACGTTGTGATGTCGAAATTATGCTGGAGGATCACCTGTTTTGAAATCCCCGAGTAGCGCGACATCTTCGTTGCTATGGCATCTTTTTCTTCCTTGGACAACATTCCTCCCTTGGAAATTGCGGGGATGAGTTCATCTAGTGTGAATTTTTCAACCTCCGGCAGTATGTCATACAGGTCTTTCTGTTGGAGGTCTGACGGCAATGCCTTGTGGAACCATGCGGTTGCGGCGTAATATGGCCAACGTAGGGCTTTGTCGAGCACGACCCCCCTATCGATACCCAAGTCGGTGGGTGATACGAGGATCACCCCGTTTAGGTACATCCATTGTGCATTTTGGAGTTCCAATGCCAATCCCGATACCCGAGTTGTACCGTAGCTTTCCCCGATGAGGTATTTTGGAGATGCCCACCGATTTTTACGGGTCACAAATGTATTCAGCCATTCTGCCAAATATTTGATATCGGCATTAACGCCGAAAAACTGGCTGGGCTTGGCTTCTTGGTCCAGGATACGCGAGTAACCGGTGTTTACGGGATCGACAAATACGATATCGGCCACGTCCAGTATCGAGTAGGGGTTTTCCTTAATCCCATAGGGTTGCAACGGATAACCTTCATCGTCGATGTTGAGCAGACGCGGGCCCGTATAGGCGATATGCATCCAAACCGATCCCGAACCGGGGCCGCCGTTAAAAGAGATCACCAAGGGCCGGGAGTCTCTGTCCTTGACATCGCTACGCTCGTAGTAGGTGTAGTGTACAGCCGCAATTGGTTTCCCTTGCTCGTCCCATACAGGTTGAGTTCCACTGGTGGCACTGTACCCAAACCGCTGACCTTTGACGGTAACTTCGTGCTTGGTTACGACGACTGAATCGGCCCACTGTACACGTTGCGCATTTACGCTGAGTATACATCCACACCAAACAACTAGAAATGCATAAATTAATCTGTTCATGGTTAAGTTTATAAATAAAAAAATCAGTTAAATTATTCGTTATTTCACTTCCGAATGATGGTATATGCCAGGCTGAAGCAATGCGCCCTCGCCTGCCGCTTTCGATTCGGAAACCATTTTCCTTACGTCTTCCAACAGGCGTTTTGCATCATAGACCACCCCATCTTTAATGGTATATACAATACCGGTCGTCCGGACGACCTCATTGGCTTCGTTGACACGAATGGCTCCGGTGCCGTACAACACCTGTAGGTTTTCCAATGGATTTTCGTTGACAATGACGAAATCTGCCAGTTTCCCGACCTCCACACTTCCTATTTCATCTTCCATTCCAAGCAATTCAGCGCCATTTAGGGTGGCCGACCGAATGACTTCAAGGGGGTGGAAACCGGCTTCGCGCAACAGTTCCAATTCCTGGATATAGGCAAAGCCATACACTTTGTAGATAAACCCTGCATCTGACCCTACGGTTACCCGACCGCCCCTGTTTTTGTAGTCGTTTACAAACTCCATCCATAACTTGTAGTTGTGCTTCCACTGGGTTTCCTGTTCCGTTCCCCAAGCAATCCAATAGGATCCGTGCGACCTCCGGCTTGGTGAAAAAAACTGCCACAAGCCGGGCGTGGTGTATTCATCGTGCCATTCGGCTCGACGCGCTTTCATCAAATCCCGGTTTGCCTCGTAGATCGTAAAGGTCGGACTCAAGGTGAAATCCAAATCAATCAATTGGTCCATAACCTGATACCATTTGTCTGATTTCGGAGCCGCCGCCTGTTGCCACAAATTACCCGCTTCTTCAAATCGGTTTTGCTCGTTTTGATAATTATAGGTTAGCGGATAATCTTGTATGGTGCTTTCGGTAAAGAGCGCTTCGGGCAGCCCGTACCAATGTTCCAGAGAGGTGATGCCCGCCTTTGCGCTGTTTATTGCGTTCCATCGCGCCACATCGGTCTGTGCATGGTGGGTAGCTGCGCGCAAGCCCAACTTTTTGTTTTCGTCTGCCGCTGCAAACATGATTGCCGGTGAAGCACCGAAAAATTTGATTCCATCGGCACCCCGCTTCGCATTTAAACGCACCCATTCCCGTGCACTTTCGGCATCGACCACTGGTTTTTCGGCTCCCTGCCCTAATACCGTGTATGCTTTTATTCGCGGTGCGGTAATTTGATTGGTCTCGCTCCACTTTTTATGGCGCAACACCCAATCCAGTCCGTTCATACTGCCCGGCTCCCGGATGGTGGTAATCCCATGTGCAAGCCAGAGCTTGAAAACATATTCGGCATCGGAGCCTTTATTTCGTCCGCCAATATGCGCGTGGGTATCCACGAAACCCGGAAGGAGGTACATGCCGTTAGCATCTATTTCATGTCCGTTGGGTGCCAACTCCGGTCTCCTCGATTCGTCTATCGGTACGCCAGGATATCCCACTGTACGAATCGACACTATTTTGTTGCCCTCTACCACGACATCGACCGGTCCTGTGGGCGGTGCCCCAGTTCCATTCACCAATGTCACCCCTCGGATAATCAATTGCTCAAATGGGCCTTCCCCTTCCTTTACCAAAGGAGCTTCGGGCAACCCACCGCCGCCCTGTTGGGCAAAGGCCGGAGATAACCCTGCACAGCTCACGAAGAGCGTCAACATCCATTGTTTTAGCCCTCTATTGTAGTTTTGTTCCATATCATACATCTGGTATGCAAGGTGTCCGACAAGCGTTCATCATTATTCCGCCACGCTAGGGCTCACCCCAACATGACGGAAACTTTGTAAGCACTATTGCCTGGTATCCCAAAATACCCGCTCTAGCATAGATGTTTTTTGCGTTACGTTCGGATTGTTATTTATCTCAGACTGTGCATAGAACAGCGAGCGCGGCACCTCGTTGTAAATAGCCAATGGTGTTTGGTGTGGGGTTAACTCCGGATACCCGGTTCTTCTATAGTCCGTCCAAGGTTCAACCAGCACAGCGTAGTTGGCAATATACTTCTCGTCGATGATTTGCTTCAACTGCTGTTGATCCGAACCAGCCAAGGTACCGTGCGCGGCGAGGTAGCCTTCGACATCCGCCGACTCAATTCCAGCATCGGCCATCGAAGCGCGGATACCTTCCTGGAAAAATTGATTAGCATCGCCCGGTGCTCCGTATAACAATGCTGCTTCAGCACGAATGAAATTGTATTCGGCATACGTCAACAAGCGTGCAACACCATCTCCACCATAAGTGATCGCACCGTCTTGCAAGCTGCCATTGGGATTGATGCGATCTTGGTCAACAGCCGAGGCAGTTCCATAAATGTAGCTGTGCAGGCGTGAATAGGCCGAGGAAGGCTCGGTATCCAACACGCTTGCCCCTTTATAGGTCGCCGGGCTGGAATTGTACGGGAATGGCACGAAGTACGACTTTCTTCGGGGATCAGCTTTATCGTTCATCATGTCAACAACAAATCGGTTAGGGAAAAATTGATTCCTGAACTGACCGTTTTCTAGGCTGTAAAGCGGTATCTGCCTTAGGGATTCAGCCAAAAATGGCATTTCAAAATTGTCATCGGTACTTTCCATGAATACCGCCCCGCTGTTAACCAGCTCACTAATGCGTTGCGAAGTAAACGATGGATCCTTCGCACTGTAATGCAAAAAGATACGGAGTTTCAAGGTGTTCGCAAATTTCTCCCATTTCAGCTTGGCGGACGGCCAATCGCTACTCCTGAAAATAGTGGAGTATTGATTGGGTGAAAATGTAGAACTGCCCGCATTAATGTCGGCAATCCCTTGATCGATCAATACAATAAGGTCTGCATAAATCTGCTCGTCATCATCCATTTCGGGATACAGGTTTTCCGCATGTTGTGCCGCTGAGAAGTAAGGGACGTCACCCCAGGTATCCACCACGACTTGATAAATGTAAGCTTTCAGTATCCTACCCACGCCGGCATAGTGTGGGTTTCCGGTTGCATCGGCTTTATCAATCATCAACTGGACATCGCTAAGCATGGTTGCAAACACACGGACCCATTGGTTATTGACGTCTGAGTCATTGATGTTATAGCGCTCATATTCACGGAATGTACCGAATCCGGTATTCGGACCATGTCCGGAGAATTGCTGCATCATCAGTGAAGCATACCTAAACAAATCGCTTGCCCCAAAGTAGCCCACATTTACGGTTACCGAAGGCAACAGTTGCGTGATTTCCACATCGGTGACATTATTAGGATCTTCGTTGACATCGAGAAACTTCTCACACGAGACAAAAGTCGTCGCACATATCGTCAGGAAAATATAAAGTAACTTTTTCATCTTTTTCAATTTTTAGTATTGGAGACCTTTTTTGCTGCTAGAATGTAACCCTGATACTGCCTCCGATTGTTCTTGCCGTTGGCTGGATACCAAACTCTAATCCTCGTGCATTACTGATTCCAAGCAAGTTCTGTTCGGGATCAAGGTGTGGATAGTTCGGCGCATATATGAACAAGTTCCGACCGTAAACAGATAGGTTTACCGACTTGATGATGTTTTGGTTGGCCAATAATCTTGCAGGTAACCGATAAGACAAATTGGCTTCCCGCAACTTCAGGAATGTCGCATCCAATACATAGCCTTCCCAAGCCACATACTTCCCTTGCAAGCTGTAGTACTGTTGGGCCGTGACGTAGACATTGTTTGGCGTTCCGTCTTCTAGCACACCCTCAAAGAGGTACGGGGTATTCGGAGTACCATCAGCATTAAACCTTGGGTATTCAGCTGTAGCAGCGGCCACACCGTTGATGTGCAAGTCGCCAATCGTACGCGACATTTGATCGCCTTTGTACTTGAAATCGAGCAAGAATGACAATGAGAAATCCTTGTAGGAGAAATTATTATTCATTCCTAAAACGAACTTCGGATTAGGGTTACCTACACGTTGTACTTGCGTGGTCGGTCTGGGTAATCCGTTAGCACCGATAATCATCTGGCCTTGGTCGTTACGCAGGTATGCGTTAGACCAGATCTGCCCATACTCCTCGCCAGGAACCAATCGGACGTTAGGCGAGGTAAAGCCACCGATGGATATGTTCGCAACACCAGGGGCCAGCTCCTCGACAATCGATCGGAAGGCGGTAAAATTAAACGTTGATTCCCAATTGAAATTGGCATTTTTGACGGGTGTTACCCGCAACAATAACTCCAACCCCTTCGTTGACAGCTTACCCGCATTGGTAGTCATGCTCGTAAAGCCGGACGTGGCCGGTACGGGAACCGAGAAGATGAGGTTACGCGTATCACGGCGGTATACCGATCCATCCAAGAATATCCGCCCGTTAAATAACGCGACTTCCGTACCCAATTCGATCTCACGCGTAAATTCGGGTTGCAGGTAAGGATTTCCAGCACCGTTATCCAACGTATAACCTGCCAACCCTGCGAACGGGAACCGTACCGCCGTCGAACCAAAGCCATCGGTCGCACTTGCGCTACCGTAGTACGTATTTGTCGAGTACGCACTGGTGCCCTTACCGACTTCCCCGATATTTGCCCTGATTTTCAAGGAGGACAGCACATCGGATTTAAGTGATGGAAATGCCTCCGTGGGCACAAAGCTGACGGCCAACGCGGGATAGAAAATAGATCGACTACCCGGCGCTAGCGTAGAAGAGAAATCATTCCTAGCCTTTACGTTCACGGAGAGAAAGTTCTTGTAGTCGACCACCAAGTCGCCGAAAACACCGACAGCGCGTTGTTCTGTAACACTGGTGCCAATTGCCGGATTATATGTCAAGAAGTTCTTTTGGTGATCAAACCCGCGCAAGACGATACCCAGACCATCTGCTCGAAGATTATTCCGGTAATTTGCGATGATCTCATTCCCCAAGGTGGCTAAAATACTGATGTTCTCACCGATTTTCCGATTTCCGGTCACGGTGAAATACGAGTTAAGGTTCCTGACAGTTGTCGATCGATCAGTCACACCTCCAGCCCCTGCAGAGCTCGTATTAGCATTACTTCTCACCCCCATATCGTCAAAGCCTTTCGACACACTATTGAATACATCCGTTCCCACTTTCAAATCGGCCTGCAGCCAATCCAAAATATCATATTTGAGGTTGATATTACCGTAAAAGCGATTCACTTCTCCCCTATTCTTGATATGATTGATAGACCAATAAGGGTGATCTTCAGCAGCAAACCATAACTGGTTTCCCTCCTCATCTTCATAAGGCATACCGCTCAGGTCGTAGCTTCTTGGCGCATAGATACCCCTCCATAGCGGGTTAGCCCCTTGGTTGCCAGACTGTGTCCGGTCTGACGTATTATTCGTATACGAAAAAGAGGTTCCGATCCGAAGCTTATCGGTGACGTTTGTTCCCATATTCACGGATAAGTTATTACGTGTCAAGTCATTATTCGGCACCAACCCGGTTTCTTTCGTGTAGCCATAAGACACACGGTAATCGTATCGATCGGTTGCTCCGGAGAAACTGATATCATTTTGCGACGATATCGAATTCTGTAGGATATCGCGGATATTATTAGGGTAGGCCTGCAATATTTCTTCGTCGCCAAACCAGTTAGTAACGGTTTGGCCGGCAATCTTCGGCCCCCAGGAACCCGCTACGTTATTGATATAGTTACCATTGCTGCCCTGTGCATATTCGTTTTGAAAGTCGGGGAAGCGGCTTACCGTTCCGATGGCGGTGTTCGTTCCCACACTGATCTGGTTTCGCGTACCTTGCTTTCCTTTCTTTGTGGTAATCAAGATCACACCTGAAGCCGCTCTTGAACCATATAACACGGTTGCGGCGGCACCTTTCAGCACGCTGATGTTTTCGATATCCTGCGGATTGATGTCTGAAATACGGCTGGACGTAACGACTCCCGTATTCACGGAGTTGTCACCACCGGAATTATCCAACGGGATACCGTCTACCACGTATAAGGGTTGGTTACTCCCGGTAAACGTAGAGAATCCGCGGATCGTGACGTTCGAGCCCGCAAAACCTCCTCCGGCCCCAGTCACCTGTACACCCGCCACTTTACCAGACAATGCATTTGTGACATCGGTCGTGGGTGATTTTTCCAGTTCGTCACTTTTCATTTCACTGACGCCATATCCCAATGTTTTCCGATCACGCTGGATACCGAACGAGGTCACCACGACCTCGTCGATATGTTCAAAGGCATCGGCCATGGTAATGGTAAGCGGCCTGTTATCGTTTACGGTAATCTCCTGCGTCGTGAACCCAATATAGGAAATCACCAGCACCGCACCGGTTGGTACGCTTAGAGTAAACCGCCCCTGATCATCCGTGTTGGTTCCTCTTCCAGGAGCCCCTTTTACGACCACTGAAGCTTGTGAAAGTGGATTTCCGTATTCATCCCGGACCACCCCACTGATGTTAATGTCTTCCTGGACTTCTTCCTTTTCCTCGATGACTTCCCGCTTGGGGAGTTCTCGGCTTTCATCTTTCGTCACCGATATGGTGCCCGCAATCATCTTGTACTTCAGCAAGTGTTGACCCAAAATCTTATCTAAGACTTCATTCATGGCCACATCCTTGACATCAACGTCCATCAGCGGTGAATTATTCACCACGTCATCACTGTAGAGGAAGCGATAATTGGTCTGTTTAGCGATTTCACTAAAAACACGGTCTATGCTGACATTCTTCATGGAGAGCGTGATTCGTTGCGCTTTGACTTCCGCAAACGCTCCGCTGACCATCATCAACATCAAATAACATGTCATTTTCATGATAAGTAGTGTTTTTTTCCAGTTCAGGCTACTAGAGCCACCGCCTCTTGTTTTTGAGAATAAAAAGTAATCCATACTTTTGTTCAATTAAGGTTAATATCAATAGTTTAATAAAGCGCGAATATTGTGAGACCTTTTTAAACGGGGGTGCTGCAACACTCCCGTTTTCGATTGTCTACGTCGGGTGTTCCCATGTTTCTTTTCTCTTCATCATTTGGATTATTAGTTTGGTATAACTGTTAGTTAAAATTCAATCACTACTTTATTGTCTTCGACAACAAACTTGGCACCGCTCACGTAGCTAATCATCTCCAGGACTTGCGACATATTCACATCCCGACTGATGGACCCACTATATCCCTTTTTAGCAGGATAAGCTCCTTTGAAAACTAACCCTACATCGTACCACCTCGCTACTTGCCCCATAATTTCGCCGATATGGTCACTCTTGAAATAAAATTCTCCGTCTTTCCAAGCGATTGCTTTCTTGAGGTCAGCTTGCTTCACGGTAATCTGCTTGCCGACACTGGCCATTTCCCCGGGCGACAAAACACGCTCTTCGGTATCGTTTGATACCCTCACTGCCCCTTCGAGTAGCGTGGTAGATACGTCTTCACCATAGGCGTTGACATTAAAATGGGTGCCCAATACCTCAATGCTCTTGCCATCTACATCCACGATGAAAGGAGTGGTCGGATGACGAGCAACCTCGAAATAGGCTTCGCCTTTTAAAAAGACTTTCCGTTGGTTATCCCCAAACTGTACCGGGAATTTCAGTTCAGACATGGCATTCATCCATACGCGTGTTCCATCGGCTAACTCCAGGTAATACGTACCCGCTTTCGGCACCTCTACCATGTTATAAAGCAGCTCGGCACCACTCCCACCATTGCCTACATATGTCAATGCACCTTGCGCATTGCGGATGGTGGTGCCATCCTGTTCATTGACACCAAGCTGTTCGCTTTCTAAATCGATTGACCTGCCATCTGACAGGTGAAGGATTGCACGTTGGCGACCCGGCAAGGCATCATTTTCGAGGAGTTGATACTGGGCTGTTAACGCGGTTTCCGAATCGAAAGGGCCGGACCAAACAAACCAAGCACCGACCAGCATCGCAAAAGCGATAACGGCAGCCACATACTTTGTTCGTTTGACAATCGCCGTTCCGCCAATCGCCGGTTTCCTATTAGCTTGTACTTTTTGCCACGCAGCTTCGACATCAAGGGATTCCAAGAAATTCAGGCTTTCTTGCGATCTATTTTCATCGGTTAGTAACTCGAACGTTTGCCTGTTCTTATCATTTTCTGCTATCCAACGAAACAATACCTCTTCTTCCTCCTGGGTAAGCGTATCCCGGAGGTAAGCATAAATTAGTTGGGCAATGTAGTACGAATCAGACGCCATTTAGGAATGCGTTTTTAATTAAGAAACATTGAAGTCTAAAAAGAATGAAAAAAATTTTAAAAAAAGTGATTTTTTTATCGATAGGTGATTGCCAAAACGCAACAAATCGTCAAAAAAGGTGATGGATGGGCTTAGGATGGCCTATTTCATCAACAAAAAAAGGCAAATTGCCAAGAACTCGGGATTGAGCCTAGCTTTCAACAGCTTAAGACCGCGTTGTTTTTGGGATTTCACCGTATTGATGCTCACTTGTAATTTATCCGCGATCTTCGCGTTGCTCCAACCTTCGAGGTAACCTAGCCTAAAAATACGCTGGCATTCCCGGGGCAGGGTGGCGATGACTGAATACACTTCATTCATCACCTCGGAAAGGATGATATCATGGTCGAAAGTGGAGTCTTCTACCAACTCAAACGGGGATAACCTAAAATACCGTTCTTCGATTTTCGCATCGCGGCTTAGGTTAAAACAGGCATTGCGAACCGTGGTATACAAATAGTTTCTAATGGCAGACTCATCATTGGCGATCAGGTCTCGGCGTTCGAGGAAAACCGTAAAGGCTTCCTGAACGATATCTTCAGACGCTTCTTGGTCTCCCAAGTATTGCCATGCAAAATGGCATAAACGAGGGTAGTACTTCTTAAACAATGCTTCCGATGATAATATACTACCTTTTTTCATCTCATACACTAATCAACGTTTACCAAAGGCAAACCACGACTAAAAGTTAATGCTCTGCAACTCAATTTGAAGAAAATCTACAATTGGATGTTCAAATATTGTTAATTAACTTGGGGTTTACAAAAAAAAATAAAAACCCTCCAAAAATACGATTGGCATTTACCGCAAACAGGACTCAAAATTTCTATTTTCTACCTGTACTTACCGAATTTTGGTTAATTTAGCGCGTTTCCAAATTTAAACGAATCTCATAGATGCTGATAGCTGTACTTGCAGGCTTGCTTGTTTCCATTTTGCACCTTCCGTTTGGTAAATACCTCAAGGGGCGCCTGTCGATACTGGTAGCTTTATTGCCCATTAGCCTGTTTGCCTATTTCGCCAGCTTCATCCCAGCGATAAGTACCGGCGGGGGTATTTCTTTCCATTACCCATGGGTACCTTCATTGGGCATCAATTTTGATTTTTACTTGGATGGGCTCTCACTGCTGTTCAGTCTATTGATTACCGGTATCGGCTCCCTGGTATTTCTATATGCTTCGCCCTACCTCAAGGGCCATCCCTATCTTGATCGGTTTTACGGATATCTAAGCCTCTTCATGGCCGCCATGCTGGGCGTTGTATTGTCTGATAATGTATTGTTGCTTTTCATCTTTTGGGAACTCACCAGTATCAGCTCGTTCTTCCTAATCGGCTTTAACAACGATAATGCCGATTCGCGGAAGAGTTCGCTCATCGCATTGGGCGTCACGGGTGGCGGCGGATTCTTGTTGATGGCGGGCTTGATTTTGATGGGGCACCTTTCGGGCAATTATTCCATACAGGACATGCTCAGTACCAACGAATTCCTGAAAAACCACGCCCTGTATGGATTGATACTGACCTTGGTTTTTGCGGGAGCGTTTACCAAATCGGCCCAGTTTCCCTTCCACTTCTGGCTGCCCGGCGCGATGAAAGCGCCAACCCCGGTATCGGCCTACTTGCATTCCGCGACGATGGTAAAAGCCGGCGTATACCTGTTAGCGCGGCTGCAGCCGGTATTAGGGGGCACCGACCTATGGACTTACCCCCTCATCATCGTCGGTGGATTCACCATGTTGTATGCCGCGTTCCATTCCATCTTCCGAACGGACTTGAAGGGTATCTTGGCTTATTCCACCATATCGGCCCTTGGCATCTTGGTATTCCTCATTGGAATTGGCACAACGGAGTCATTATTAGCCGCCTCGGTATTCATTCTGGTACACGCATTATATAAAGCATCCCTGTTTTTGATTACGGGTGTCATCGACCATGAAACAGGCACCCGCGATGTCACCGAGTTATCCGGCTTACGCAAGGTGATGCCCCCTTTGGCCATCGCTGGCTTGCTGGCCGCGCTATCAAGTGCGGGCCTGCCGCTTACGTTTGGCTTCATCGGGAAAGACCTCATCTATGAAGCCACCCTGCACACCGTAGGCCTATTGGCCATCGGACTTACCGCATTGGCGGTATTGACCAATACTTTTCTGCTGTATGCTGGCTTTTTGGCGGGCATCAAGCCTTTTTCGGGCAAACTTCCCGAACGTTTCGGCCACGTGCACCTTCCCCATTGGCTCATGTGGGGTGCACCATTATTGCTGGCCGTATTGGGTATCGTATTCGGTTGTTTCCCGGCATTGGCCGATGCGGCCTTGCTCAACCCCGCAGCGCGAGCCATGTCTAATTCGACCATCGATTCGCCATTGAAAATATGGCATGGCTTCAATATCGTATTGCTGTTAAGCGGCGTTACCCTTGCCTTGGGAACCTTGCTGTATTTTACACGGAAGCCTTCTTCCCAAGCACTGGTTCGCCTCGGCCGGTTCAATGCTATTGCTCCCGAGCAGGTATTTCGAAAATTGGCTAAGACCATCCGGGTATTTTCCACGCGGTATACCAACACCCTCCACAATGGCTACCTACGGGTCTACCTGTTACGGATTATCATTTTTGCGGGGGCCCTGTTGGCGTTCCGGTTAATCACGGGAGGGCGCATCGCCATCAATTTCGACAATATTTCTGCGGTTAGCATCTATGAAATCGCGGTATCGGGTATCCTGATCACCGCGCTGTTTTTAGCCGTCACTACTTCCTCAAGGCTTACCGCTGTGGTAGCGACGAGTGTCATCGGTTACTGTATCTGTCTATTGTTTGTCTTCTATAGCGCACCGGATCTGGCGATGACACAATTTACCATCGATACATTGACCGTGGTATTGTTTGTATTGGTACTGTTCCGGCTTCCGTCGTTTCTCAACTTTGCTAACCAGCGGGTGAAGATCCGGGATGGATTTGTGGCGGTGACCTTCGGTGTGATCATTTCCCTCATTGCCATACAAGTACTCAACGAACCGATTGATACCAGTGTCAGCGATTTCTATGGAGACAACTCCTATATCCTGGCAAAGGGAAAAAACGTGGTCAACGTCATCTTGGTGGATTTCAGAGGCTTCGACACCATGTTTGAAATCGTGGTCTTGAGCATCGCGGCCATCGGTGTATATAGTTTACTAAAATTGAGGCTCAAAGCCTCTGAAAAGGAATAATGCATGAAAAGTACGATTCTTAAAACGGCATCCAACTATCTGCTGCCCATCTTGCTGTTATTTTCGGTGTTTATCCTCCTTCGTGGGCACTACCATCCGGGAGGCGGGTTCGTCGGGGGCTTGATTGCTTCCATTGCCTTCGTCCTCCATGGGTTTACCAACGGAACGGAAAATACCCTGAAATTACTGCGCTACCATCCGGGGTTACTCATCCCCGCTGGCCTCGCCCTTTCGGCAGTCAGCATGTTTGCGCCGATGCTTAGTGGGCGGCCCGTGATGACCGGCCTGTGGTTTGACGAACCTTTTCCCGTTATCGGCATGATTGGATCCGCCTTGTTTTTTGACTTGGGCGTCTACTTCGTTGTCATCGGCGTCGTGCTCACCATTCTGTTTACCATCTCGCAATACAGTGAATAAGTAGGTTATGGAGTTATTGTTAGTCATATTAATCGGGGTGATGTATGCATCGGGCATTTATATGCTCTTGCGACGCAGCATGGTCAAGCTCCTGATCGGGGTGGCCCTACTTGGGAATGGGGCGAATATCCTCATTTTCTTATTGGGTCGGATTACCAAAGGCAAGCCCCCTGTCATCGAGGAGGCTTCCAAAGTGTTTACCGACATTTATGCCGACCCTATACCGCAAGCGCTTATCCTGACCGCTATCGTTATTAGTTTCGGTTTACAGGCGTTTGCCATCGTACTATTGAAGCGGGTGTATGTATTGGTCAATTCGGATGACCTTGATGATTTGAATACGCCAGAGGAAGAAGATATATGACAGATAACTACATCATACTACCCGTTATTTCGCAGCTCTTCGCTGCGATATTGCTCCTGTTCTTTTGGCGGAAAACGGTTCCCCAACGCATCATCAGCGCGGTGTTCAGCTTACTGACGTTGGCCATGGCTATCGGCCTGTTTGCGAAGGTTTGGAACGGCGGGATATTGACCATGCAAGCTGCGGGATGGGAGGCTCCCTTCGGGATTTCATTCGTAGCCGATGTCTTTAGTGCGACCATGGTGTTGCTCGCATCCTTTGCCGGACTAGCGGTATCCATTTTCTCGGCAATCGGTGTTTCCAGATCGCGCATCCTGTATGGATATTTCCCGATTTTCCACCTGTTGATGATGGGGCTCAACGGTGCGTTTCTCACGGGTGACATTTTCAACCTGTACGTTTGGTTTGAAGTCATCATTATTTCCTCATTCGTGTTGATGACGCTCGGCGGGCGTAAGGCGCAGATCGAGGGTGCGGTGAAATACATGGCGATGAATATATTGGCTTCTATGTTTTTCCTCACCGGAATAGGCATCCTGTACGGGATTACCGGCACGCTTAACATGGCTGACTTATCCTTGAAGGTAGCTGCGATTGAAAACCGAGCGCTGGTCGACATCACAGCCAGTTTCTTTGTCATTGGCTTCGGCATCAAGTCGGCCGTATTTCCCCTGTATTTCTGGTTACCTTCATCCTACCATACCCCGCCGTCGGCAGTGGCGGCTACTTTCGGGGGGCTACTCACCAAAGTGGGTATCTACGCGATGTTCCGGGTATTCACACTGATTTTCATACCGGATGATTTCATCAAAGTCTTGCTCGTCACCATCGCGGTGCTCACCATCCTGACAGGCAGCTTCGGCGCACTTATCAAGCGCAATATCCGGCGGCTGTTTTCATACCTGATTGTGTGCCACATCGGTTTTATGGTGGGTGGATTGGGTATGTTTACCGAGCTAGCCATGGTGGGGGCATTGTTCTATTTGTTTCACGACATCATGGTCAAAACCAACCTGTTTCTCCTCGCCGGGCTTATCCGCCAGTTGCGGGGCACGATGAACATGGATAAATTGGGGGGATTGTATGCCGAATACCCCAAACTGTCGCTGCTGATGGCCATTGTATTGTTTTCATTGGTGGGTATCCCGCCGTTATCGGGCTTTTGGCCAAAGATATACCTGTTTGAGGCTGGTTTTATGGAACACCAATACGTGCTGATGGGAGCCATCATTGTGGGTAGTTTCGTGACGCTCTATGTCATCGCCAAGCTATGGGCCGATGCGTTTTGGAAAGATGCTCCCCAGGAAGAGGAAGGCCTTGTTGACAGTTTTAAGACACTGAGCACTTTCCAGCAGTCGTTGCTGGTGGTTCCCATTGCCTTGCTGGCCTTGGTATCGTTATACATCGGTTTGGGTGCCGAAAATATTGTGCTGGTTGCCAAGCATATCGCAGGTGAAATGATGGATACCTCACCATATATTGAAGCCGTATTGGGCAAAAGTTGATTAACGTTTAAAACCGCAACGTCATGGTTAAACAATTTTTGATGAACCTCCTGCTCTCCTTTATTTGGGTAGCGCTTACAGGTCAATTATTCTTCTCCAATTTCTTCTTTGGCTTCCTATTGGGCTTTTTCTTGCTTTGGCTGATGAACCGGAGCGAAGAAGACCAACGGTATTTCAGTAGGGTTCCGAAAATCATTTCGTTTTTATTGTATTTTATCTATGAAATGATCAAGGCTAACATACAGGTCGCTTACGATGTGATTACGCCAAAGTTTTTCATGAAGCCGGGTATCGTTAAATACCCGATGAATGCAGAAAGCGATTTCGAAATCAACCTATTATCGACGGTCATCTCGTTGACACCCGGCACGTTGATCATGGATATTAGCGATGACAAAAAGGTGCTATACATCCATGTCATGTACCTCAAGGATAAAGATAAGTTTATAAGACAGCTCAAAAACGGGTTTGAGCGCAGGTTATTGGAGATTATACGATGAGTTTGAGCCTATATTTTGACTATGTGATACTGCCTATTTTAGCGGTTTCGCTGGTATTGATTTTCATCCGGTTATACAAAGGGCCGACGATCGTGGATCGCGTTATCGCACTGGATCTGCTCATCACCACTGGCGTGGGGGTCATCACGGTATACGCCATTAGTACTAACCAATCCACGTTTATGGATGTGGGCATGATCCTCGCGCTGATCGCCTTCCTTGGCACCATTGCCTTTTCGTTTTATTTGGAAAAAAAAGACAGACATGACTGACATCATCATTGCTATACTCAGCACCATCGGTGCGTTGGCCATATTAATCGCCTCCATCGGGATCGTACGGATGCCCGACTTTTATTTGCGGCTTTCGGTGACCGTGAAAGCGGCAACGTTGGGCAGTGGCTTGCTATTGTTTAGCGCAGCCATCTTCTTTCCAGAAGTATCCGTGGCCACTAAAGCACTGGCTATTACCTTCTTTTTGGTGCTCACTGCGCCGGTAGCCGCTCATTTGATCGGCCGTACGGCTTACTTTATCGGCACCACCTTGTGGAAAGGTACCATTCGCGACGACCTAAAGGGCATGTATGATAAAGAAACCCACTGCCTAGAGAGCAGCAAACCCAAAAGCGGGCCGAGTAGTGCAACCGAGTAGGTATCCGGGCGTCACATCAAGTGAAACCTGAATCCGGTGCCGATCACCAATCCGTTTGAATAAATGGGCTGTGCAGGAAGTTTGTCAGCCTTGGCACCCGTACCTACACCTCCGATTTCGACGAAGTAGTTACCACTATTATTGAAGAAAAATTCAAATCCAAATAGTCCATATCCTCCGAAATTAAGGTTTTCACTCGAAAATTCACTGGAGGGGAACAAGCCAATGACACCTCCCTCACTATACAACCTGACGTTACCCACATAACCGACCACCCCGATAAATCCCAGCGATGCGTTCGTGTATGGTGTCCACGTCGTTTCGGCACCTTGTACATGTTCATGGAACAGCACGTTTCCGCGCAGCCGCAAGGCGAATTTGTCATTGGCCATGTAAGGGCTGGTGACGTTTAACCCGGCACCGAAATCCCGTTGGTATTGGTTGAGTTGGAAACCAAATCCAACACCCTGATTCAACGGGTCATCTTGCCCGAAAGCAGTGGCACAAAAAATAGAGAAAAAGGCTAAGGTCGAATAGCTAATTCGCGTGATCATTTTCATAGCAGTTTTAGTTTTTCGACTTCTTACGTTAATATAGAACGCCCAAATTTGCTTAACTGCTACAATTTATTGTTGTTTTTTCTGTAAAACCCATTCAAAACACCAGACAAACCGGAGCGCCCACCGCAATGCGATGGCCAGTATCGTTCAATAGCCCTGTATCGATGTCTCGGGCAAATACCACGACTTCATCTGTATTTTGATTGGCTACTAATAAAAACTTGCCGTCTGGAGATATGGTAAAATTGCGCGGCCCCTGCCCCAATACGGATTGGTTCCCTATTTTCGCCAATGTACCATCGGTTGCGTTCACTGCGTAAATCGCCAGTATATTGGCCTCTCCCCTATTGGATGCATAAAGAAACTTGCCATCGGGAGACAGCTTGATATCGGCAGCACCGTTTGCACCATCAAACCCTTCTTCATTCATGGGTATTTCCTGGATGGATACGAGTTGACCTTCTGCTTCTACATACACCATCACGGTGGCGGTTAGCTCTTGTACTAGGTAAATGTGGCGACCATCGGCAGCTACGGCTATGTGCCGGGGCCCACCTCCCGGCGTTCCTGTCACAAACGGTTCTGGGGATGGTGTCAATGGCCCATCCACCCGTTCGGGATGAAAGTCGTATAGGTTTATTTTATCTGTACCCAAATCCTGCACGTATAACCGGCTTCCATCTGGGCTAAAAAAGGCCGAATGTACGTGCGGGGCGTTTTGCCTACGCTCGTTTGGGCCTTTGCCTTCGTGCTGGATGAGTTGGGTAAGCGCGCCTACACTCCCGTCTGCTTCGATGGGGAATACACTGATATTGCCCCCTGAGTAATTGGACGCGATAACGTATCGCCCTTGGCTATCCGTCACGATGTGACAAGGGTGATCGCCTTGTGTCAACTGGCTATTCAGGAACGCCAAGGTTCCGGTTTCCTCATCGTAGGCATAGGCGGTTACCGCGCCTTGGCCATCTCCATTTTCATTTACGGCATACAGGTACTTTCCGTTGGCACTGCGGGCCAGGAAAGAGGGATTTTCGGTAACAGCACTGTCTTTTAACGCAGCCTGCCCCGTAACCGGGTCAAATGCATATCGATAAATACCCACACTATTCCCATTGCGGGTATAAGTTCCAATAAACAAATCAGCGGTCTGCTGTTGGGTAGTACATCCCATCAATAGCCACACTCCGAATAGTATAAATACGGTTGGTTTCATTCGCTTTCTTTTGAAATATCAATATTAAAAAAACAGTCCATCATTCCATAAACCCCAAACTCGATAACTGATGGACGACACATGAGTTATTAATGCTTACGGACGATAGGCAGCCTAATGCTGCTTGGATAATTTGCTGAATGGTGTACACTATTCGTAGCAATGACAGGCCGCGACTCGTCGTAGTTATTCCCTCCGGTATTCAGGTTCCGGTCAAAACGGGGAAAGTTACTGCTTGACACTTCGATTCGGATGCGGTGCCCGGCTTCAAAATAGTTACTGGTAGACATCGGGGTCAAGGTTACCTCATAAACATGACCCGGTTCCATAAATACTTCTTTGTCATAGCCTTCCCGATAGCGAACACGCTGGATGGTTTCGTCCAGGTTATAGGCCCTTCCATCGGGGTAGACATCTATCAATTTAATGGTGAAGTCCGTATCCTTGGCATCAGAGGAAACGTAGAGTGTCGACTCAATAAAACCGCTGATTTCCATCCCTTCTTTCAAGGGTTCCGAGGTATACACCAGGATATCTTCCCGTTTTTCCATTTCCTGCTGGTCAAACGATCCGCCCTGTATGGCATTGCCCGTACAGCAGACGTTTCCGCCGTAGGAAGTCACGGGATTAAGCGGGTCATATTGGAATGTATCCGGATTATCTTTGGCCGGTTTTTTCGTTTCCAGCGTGCCGTCACCATTCAGCGTGTTTGCGTTGCCGCCGCTATTGAGGTAATAGGTGGTCATCTCGGCATCCTTTGGGGGCCAAACATCGGAGCTTTGCCATTTATTTGAGCCCATCGTATAATACCGTACTTTTGGCATTTCCTTTACCACTTGGTTTTCTTCGCCTTTCAGCCATTGGTCGAACCATCCGAAGATCAGTTCGTCATAATCGAGCCGAGGGTCGCCCACGCTGCGTTCGCCTACGATCGTATTTTCGGTGGCACGCGTAAATGCACAGTGGAGGGTAGGTGCGATAATTAGGTATTGGTTATCTCTCACCTCGGCGTCTTTGGCATGATGGCGTACGTGATTGTACAATGCGATGTTCGGGCTACTGGCTACGTCATACCACGACACAAACCAAAAGCTCGGTGTATTAAATGGCATGTCATCGTGGTATAAGCCCCCTTCGTACCATACCGAATCATTCGGTTTCCTACGGATCATGTCCTCAAAAATACCTACGGGACCGTCTACCGCTTTAATGATATCTTGGACCGGCAGGTGCTGTAGACCCTGCGACCAGTCTACACTGGGATAGCGCGGTGCCATGTCATAGAACCGTTGGATACGTTGCAGGTCCTCTTGAGAAATGTTGTCTGGAAGTACCGGCTTGGCTACGTCATGCTGCGTGCCATATAACCATGCGATAAACAACATCTGCACGGCTCCACCTCGAAACCAATTGCCCTGCTCGTAATATTCACCAATACGGCCTACCCCTGCACCGAAGCCTTGGGGAACCATAGCGGCCAGCGCGGGATGTTCCAACGACGCCACGGCCATTTGCCATTCGGCGGTTGACGAACAGCCAATGAGGCCGATTTTGCCGTTGCTCCACGGTTGGGATGACATCCAGGTGAATGCGTCATAACCGTCGGTCAGCGGAGTACCCAATATATCCCATTCCCCTTCGGAGAAAAACCGACCCCGTTCGTTCTGCACGACGTATACATACCCCCTTTTGACAGCATCCAATGCTGTCTCCAACGTCCGTGTCACCAATTGGCCATCACGGTAGCTGTTGAAATTATAAGGTGTGCGAGAGAAAATAATCGGATATTTCCCATCCCCTTTAGGCCGGTAAATATCCGTGGATAGACGAATGCCATCCCGCATGGGCATCATCACTTTTTGATCAACCACCGCGATCTTTTCCAGTTCATCGAGAACCGTTTCTTGCGCACGGCTGACGAAAAACGCGAAGACTACGAAAACAAGTGGCAAATAGATTTTGAGGTACTTCATCGCTTAAATTCCTTTTATACGAATAGCTAGTTATTTAGTTGTCCAGCGGACAATTGGCACCCAAAAGTAGCCTAAAATCTATTTAATTACTATAGCAATGATTAAAAACAGTTGCTTTTTTGTTTCTTCATTGAACGGTCTTACCACAAATTAGTTATTGATTAGGAAACCCACGTGGGCTTGTTTCTGACTTTATTTAGCAGCTTTCACCACACTTTCCATCAATCCACGCATATACCCGAAAGCAAATTGGGCCCCGATGGTACTGTACCCCGGGTTTTCATTGCTATCCCCATACATGGTGGGAACGTGGTCTGGACGAATGGGGCCCTTGAAACCGATTTCGTAATACGCTTTCATGGCCTCATACATGTCAATCATGCCCTCATCATGAAACGTTTCTACAAATTTAGTGCTTGGCACCTCGCCACTAAGGTCTTGTACATTCCTGAAATGGACAAAATGGATGAGTCCACGCTGGCCAAACTCGCGTATCAAAGCGGGGATGTCTACCCCCATCAAGGCAAAGTTTCCCTGACACATGGTGATGCCATTATACGGACTCTTGACAATATCGGCCATTCTCCTGAAATTATCCGCGGTATTCATAATCCGTGAGATTCCACGTATGCTATCTACCTGTGGATCATCCGGGTGCATGGCTAATTTCATTTCGATTTTTTCGGCCTCAGGCACCACCGCTTTCAGGAAATAGGTCAAGTTATCCCACAGCGTATCTTTGGAGACTTCGCCAAATTCGGTTAATGGTAGATCTTTTACGTCATTGTAGTCAAAGGCCGTCATCAATGCCCCGCCCCTCCCGGGCCAATCGTTTTGCGTTCTCGCCCAACTGATGACCGGCATCCAATTGTAGCAAATCACATCAATACCGGCACGTTTCAGATTTTTCATGAACGCGATGAAATTTTCGATCTCTTCATCCCGTCCGTCCAATCCCAGCTTGGTTTTATTGCCCAATGCCGGTGGCCCCTCCACGACATTGAAGTTCAAGCCTAGTTTCGCCCACGCATCCTTTACCGCCTTAACGGTTTCATATTCCCAAGGTACGGCCCGTTCAAGACCGGCTACCCTTGGGTTTACGCCAGCGACGGCTCCAAAGACATTCAGCTGTTTAGCCAGCGCCACCCGCCGCTCCTCCGGCCCCCAGAAATAAGCTTCACTCATCTCCATACCGGCATCAATCAAATTTTCTGCGTGCACTTTATTTGCTTTGGCCTGCAGCTCCTGCCAAGGTGTAGCACTTACCCCGCCCACGGCTGCGGCGGTGAGTGTTGCCGTGTGCTTAATGAATGATCTTCTATTCGTTTTCATGGTTTTAATCGTTAAGTTCAACCCACTCACTATTATTGTCCAAGGGCGAAAGCGATGTACGATCCGCCGGATTTCAATCCATATTTGGTGCCACCTGCTGCTACGACCACATACTGCTTCCCGTCAACGGAATAAGTAGCGGGTGTCGCGAAGGCCCCTGCTGGCAATTGGTATTCCCAAAGCACCTTTCCTGTACGTTTATCAAAGGCCCTAAACAGTTCATCCTGTGTGGCACCGATGAACAGCAACCCACCGGCTGTCACGATCGGTCCACCGTGGTTTTCCGTTCCCGTTGGTGGTACACCCCTATCCCTCAACTCGGGGAATTCGCCCAAGGGCACCTTCCACAGGTATTCGCCCGTATTGAGATCAACCGCATTCAAGGTACCCCAGGGAGGTTTTACCCCTGGATAACCGGCTGGTGTTCGAAATTGTACCTGTCCGTTGTTTACCCAAGGTGCCACGTATGGAAATGCGCCATCGCTTGCTTGTTCTTCGGTATCGGCGGCACTACGTTGGTGTAAATCTTCCGGTTCTTCTGTTTTCAGCAAGAAACTGATGATGGCCTCCCGACGAAATTCGTTGATGTGCCCGAAAGAAGGCATCATGCCTTTTCCCGATTCGATAATTTCTACCATCGCCTCTCGATCCATCTGTTTCCCAATATCCAAAAGTGGTGGGTAATTAACCCCGCCACCTTGCAATTCTGCGCCATGGCAAGCAGCACAATGGGTCATGTACAATGCTTCTCCCCTCGACAACTGTGCCTTACGCTGCTCTTTGATACTGGTTTCCAAATCCATCATTTTCAGATCCCATGGCATTTCATTTGAATTGACATAGAAAACCCCTTCGGGATCTGCGGCTGTGCCTCCCCATTCGGCTCCTCCCCCAATGTGAAATACCAAGGTGCCTTCGATGCTTGGGGGGATGAATTTATTACCGCTGCGGGTCTCCAAAAATCGTTTCTTCACAAAATCGTATGACTCCTGGTCCATGTCATTGATATCATCCTCGGTAAAATACTGCCGTGCAAACGGCTCGGGTTTGAGTGGATAAGGTTGGGTCGGCCAGGGTGCTTCCCCAGGCACAGCCCCAGCTGTCGGCACCGGCCGCTCTTCTACCGGAAAAAGGGGTTCCCCCGTATCACGGTCCAACACGTAGATAACACCGTCTTTGGTGGCCTGGGCCACCGCGTCTACCCATCGACCCCCATGGCGCACACGCATCAAGTTTGGCGGATTCGGGATATCGCGATCCCAGAGGTCATGGTGTATTGTCTGGAAATGCCACTTCCGCTCACCGGTAAGCGCATCCAGTGCTAAAATACAGTTTCCAAACAGGTTCTCCCCGTGGCGGCCACCTCCGTAAAAATCGGTAGATGGTGAACCTGTACCTAGGTATACCACTCCACGTTGAGCATCCAGCACCATTCCGGCCCAATTGTTGGCTCCGCCCATAAATTTATACGCATCGGGAGGCCAGGTATCATACCCATACTCCCCTGGTTGCGGAATGGTATGAAATATCCACCTCATCGCACCGGTATGCACATCGAAGGCCCGAATATGCCCCGGGGCCGCATCACCAAATTCGGAAACGCGTGAACCCATGATGAGCACATCTTGATACACTGCGCCGGGCGTGGTAGCGATAACCATCAGGTTGCTGATATCATGATCCAAGTTGTTTTCCAGCCCCGTGTACAGGCTGACTTTTCCCTGGTCGCCAAAATCACTTATCGGGCGACCTGTTTTCGCATCCAGCCCATAAAGTGTCGAACCGGCAGTGTAAAATATCCGCTGATCGCTGCCTTTACTCCAATAGGTCACACCTCTATTCTGGTGATACCTTGCTCCCCCATCTTCAAATGGATCAAATTTCCACAGTTCTTCTCCCGTATCGGCTTTCACCGCGAAAGCCTTCAATTGCGGTGTGGTGCCATACATGACGCCATCGATAATGATCGGCTGGCATTGGATTTCAAAACCACGCTCCTCTGGGTTGTTATTTTCGCCAGTGTGGTACACCCATGCGACTTCCAGCCGGTGTATGTTTTCCGTATTGATCTGGTCAAGCGGCGAATAGCGATTGCCGGCATTGTTACCGCCATAGGTTGGCCAATTTTCGCCTACGTCATCATTGCGTTGGTCAATAGGCGACGAACAGCATGCCAATAGCAACATGCAGAAATAGACAAGGGGATATGATCGCTTCATGTGATTCGGTTAAAGCCGATAAGCTTGCCTGACCAATAATTTCCAACTACCATGCTCCTTCTGCCATACCAGTACATTACCGATTTGCAAATTGCCTTCTAGCCCATCAGCTAGCGTCTTGGCAGCAAAAATGTGCCTCACAATGGCCACATCACCGGCCAGCTGTATTTGTTCATTCGTTCTATTAATCTCCAGGTAACTAATGGGCAGGCCACTGGCTATTTCTGCTATAAATTCCTGTTTATCTTGCACTTTCCCATTGGAATGCCCATAGACCAATTGGGCGGAGAGTAGCTTCTCAAGCTGGGCAGTATCCTTGTTCACCATCGCTTCGGCCAATTGCCCTACCAAAGCGTCTATGTTATCGGCATGTTGCTGCTGCGTACAACTTTTATATATCCACGCCATCAGTATCATACAACTGATTAAAATAATTTTCCTCATCGTTGTTTAGTCATGTAAGGGTATAACCTAAAATTAATCTGCCTTTTCTTGCCTGTCGGCTTCGTCACCAATCGGCTTCCTGTGCCACCACGACGCCAATATCGAACCCGTAATATTCATCAACGGGCCAAACACCGCAGGAGCTAACCCTACCGTAGCGATCTTGCCCATTTCCTTCGCAATGCCGGATGCCAATCCGCCATTTTGCATGCCCACCTCAATGGCAATCGTACGGCAATCCCGTTCATTGAGCCCGCACAAGCGTGCCGTCCAGTACCCCAATGTATATCCCGAGAGGTTGTGTATCAGCACCACCAGTACCAGCAGCGGACCGATGGTCAGCAAACTGTCGCGACCCGCAGCGGTAATGATGACGATAATCGTGGCGATACCCGCCATCGATACCAATGGCATCACCTGATCGATGATATGTGATTGATTCCGCAACAAACGATTCACTAACAAACCCAGCCCAATAGGCAAGATGACCATCTTGAAAATGTCCCACATCATGGCCAACACGTCGACTTCGATAAATGACCCACCAAGCCAGCCCATCAGCAATGGGGTCATCACCGGGGCCATCAATGTTCCCAAAGACGTCACCGTAATGGACAGGGCTAAATTTCCCTTGGCGAGGTAGCAAATGACATTGGAAGCCATCCCGCTCGGCGCACATCCGATCAGGATGATGCCTGCGGCAATCTCAGGGGGGAAATTAGTAAGGCTGGCCAAGGCGTAGCCCAGAAACGGCATGATGGTAAATTGGGTAGCCACACCGATAATGACCCCCTTGGGCATCTTAGCTACTCCCACAAAATCCTTCACACTCATGGACGTTCCCATACCAAACATGATGATCTGTATCAATGGAGTAATCAACGCGGCAAGTGTAAACCCGTTTACGACCAAAAAATACTGGGGGTAGTAAAGGGCTGTGGTTACCGCAGCGAAAATCATCACCGTATAGGAGAAACCCTTCAGCGCTTGGTAGCCACGCATGCCGATCGCCAATAGCAAGAAAAAGAGGATAAACGCAGGCCCCGCCACGGCAATTTTGCCCATAAGTGCCAGTATAATTGCAACGGCAAGGCTCAATGCTGCCGTTAGCAGCAGTACACGATAGGTACGTTGTTTAGACATAAGTTCAAGTAATGGTTTACAATGTGAAAACGATGCCCGCCGTTCGTCCGTTCCAACGAACGGCTGGGCATCGGGTTATGACGTCAATACAGCAATCTCGCTATTAGCTCCACGTCCGGTCATGGGAGCGCTTATCATCCCATTCGGTAGTAGGCGCAAAGTAGCTCTTGTCTTTATCGATCAGGTACTGCTTCACCACATCATCATTCAGCTCTATGCCCAGTCCAGGAGCGGTCAGCGGTACGTTAGCGTAGCCATTCTCGATCAGTTTCCTGCCATCGGTGGTCACCACGAGATCTTCCCACCAAGGCAGGTCAACAGAGTGGTGTTCTAACGACAGGAAGTTTTCCGTAGCGGCGGCACAATGGACATTGGCCATGAATGACACCGGGGTACCGGCTTGGTGCATCGCCATCGCTATGCCAAATTCCTCCGCATAATCGCCGATGCGTTTGGTTTCCAGCAGGCCTCCCGACGAAGATAGGTCGGGGTGGATGATATCCACTGCGCGTTCATGGATGAGCGGTTTAAAATCCTTCAGCAAATAAATATCCTCACCGGTGATGGTCGGTGTATCTAATGCCTCCGTAATCGTTTTCCACTGTTCGGTATACTGCCAAGGCACCATATCTTCCAACCATGCCAGGCGGTATTTTTCCAATGCCCGGCCCAGTCTTATGCTGTTATTCAAGTCGAAATGGCCGTAGTGATCGGTAGAAATGGGAATTTCATAGCCGGTCAGCGCCCTCACATTTTCGACAATCTGCTCCAATGCTTCCAAGCCTTTGTCGGTAATCTGAATCTGGGTAAACGGGTGCATCCGATTGGCATACGACATGTAGCCATAGTTGCCCCACTGTGCCAATCGACCCCGTTCATTTTTCCAAAATTCGGCGTTTACCACCGCATCTGGTATATCCAGTACCTCTCCGATGGATACATCCATCTTCAACCACGTATATCCTTGCTCCTTCACACGGTATTCAATTCGCTTTTTCTGTTCTTCAGGAGATCCGCCTTCGGGCGTGTCCGCATAGAGCCTGATTTTATCCCGATACATGCCACCGAGCAGCTGCCAAGCGGGAACGCCATACGCTTTGCCACAGATATCCCACAATGCCATTTCCACGGCACAAACCCCACCTGCCTGACGTGCCGGCCCACCAAATTGCCGGATCATTTTGAATATCTTCTCCACGTTGCATGGGTTTTCACCGATTATCCGGCTTTTCAGGAATAGCGCATACCGCTCGTCGGCACCATCACGAACTTCACCTAACCCGTAAATCCCTTGGTTCGTATCAATGCGGATGATCGCGGTACGGCCAAGCACGCGGGTAACGCAATAGCGCATATCCGTTATCCGTAAATCCGAAGGGGCAGAACGGCGGTTTACTTTAGACGTGGTATGTGCCAAGGTATCTTCGATTGACATGCTCATCAATCCGCCTAAAGCCAATCCACCAAACGCCGCCTTTTTCAAAAATTCCCGACGTGCGGAAGAGGTGGCTGGATTAGCTAGTTCGGCTTGCATGGCAACCCTTTTTTCTTGTTCTGCTGTCCTGGTTTGTTCTTTTATCTGTTTTATGATACTTTTCATCTGTTTGCTTTTTTTATTTTAAATGGTCAGATGGAACCTTTGATGCTTAAGACAATTATTCTCCTACGGGCTTTTAATAATTATTTTGAGCATGCTGGTTTTATAACCATTGTCAATTTTATAATTCGTTTTTACCAATTGGTTCCTACCAGTTCCGCTGTTTCATATAATTGTCCAGTTCCTCGCGACTCATCGGCAGGTCTTGCTTCATGCGTAGCCATTCCAAAAAGTCCTCCCTGATGTCAGCGGTCCATCGGCTATCAATATCACCTGCCGTATATTTCTTTTCTTTGATACGCTGTTTCCCAAATTCGTCCCGCAGCATAATAAACTCAGCCCCCAGTACAACACCGTGCAATAAATGCGCGGGAATGAAAACGGTGCCATACTTGTTTGCCAATACCGCGTCACCGGGGAGTACGGTGGCCCTACCTATCCGAATGGGTGTATTGATGGAACTCAGCATCATCTGCTGAATATAGGATGGGTCATATCCTTTAATCCATCCGTTAAACCCTTCTACTTCTGAAATGCCGGCCAAATCCCTTACACTACCATAAAAGACGACACCCCGCTTGGAATTGGTATAGATGGCGTTGGCCAAGATATCGCCGATCAAGGTACCGTCTACCACTTTACCGTAACCATCGGCCACATAGATATCGCCATCCTGTAGCACATCGATGGGCCAGGAATTGGTACCACCTGCACTCGTCCTTCCCTCACTTATCCCCACGGCCCTGAGGGTACTATCGACGTCAGGCCGCAATGGCATGTATTGGGCGGTCACCGCCCGGCCGGTCATCACTTCCTCAGGATCGAGTACCGTCCAATCACCTTCAAATTGGTTGTGATACCCCCTATTGCGCAGACCTCCCCAAGCCTCTTCTATGGAAACCTTTTTTAGCCTTTCCAATAATTCATCCGGTACTTTCGGACGACCGTCGGGAAACCTTTCACCTTCCCATAATGGCGTGAGGCCGATGATGGTTTCGCGGGAAGGCGAAATTTCCTGGCCCAATACGTAGCCGACCGTCAGGGAAAACACAATACATACGATAATCTTCTTCATGTTGTATAAATTTTAGTTGCCTAATAAATAATTGCAAATGGAGACACCTATCTATCCCAAAAAACGGTGTTCCCTAAATTGTCGCCCCCCATACGGCTGGTCGCTTCCTGTACATTGGCACTGTTGACAGAAACTTCCCGCAGTGGATACACTAGGCGTCGGATAAATCCATTGCCACTGGTCACCGAAGGGTCTTGCGAAGGGAAGTTGACGGGAGTCAATTCGGGGTAGCTACTCCGACGGAAATTTGCCCATGCTTCGGCCCAATTCCGGAAAGAACTCACCCAATACTGCTCATTGATCTGCTGCAATGCGTTGGCTGGATTAAACGCCACATGAGGCCCATTGAGGTAATTCGTTTGCTCTTGGGGGGTGATATTTGGGCTTGTTCCATAAAGCTCGCTCTGCCCCATGTGGGCGATAATGGCTCCTTCGTAATAGTCTTTAACACTACCTGTATTGATAAACCCTCTGTGATTGGCTTCTGCCAGCAACAACAAGGTCTGCGAATAGCTGACCAAGTATTCAGGCGCGTCGATACGTATTACCGTAGCCCGGTTGAATTGGGAATACCGGAATGCAGACCCGATTTTGCCGGGGAAACCAGGGGCATCTTCGATGGAACTTTCGTCATATCCGTATGGCATGCCTTGCTGCGCCTCGGGATCCGTATTGGCATTCCCCGCCGTTTCCAACGGATTAGACGGATTGTCATACTTGACCGCAATGTATCTCAACCGCGGATCCTGATTATCCTTGAGGAAATCGATAAATGCGGCTCCGATGTAATAGTTCGCACGCTCACCGGCAAGCAGTGCGTTGGATGTGGCATTGGTATAGGCCGCATTGAATTGGATAAGTGCGTTATCACTATTGGATGTCATCACTCCACCCCTAGCGGGGGCAACTGCCTGACTCACCAATTCCCTCGCCTTGTTTTCGTCTATTTTGGTAAAACGCATGCCTGTACGGAGCAGCAAGGAATTGCCCAATCGCTTCCATTTCTCAATGTCACCCCCGAAAAACAAATCGGCACTGCCTACGGTTCTCTTCGCGGGATCCAGCGCATCCGTCGCGCTGATGTACTCCTGGATAATGGATTCGTAAATCGATTCTGATGAATCATATTTGGGTAAAAAATTTCCTTCTACATAACCCAGACCTGCCTCGCTATAAGGCACATCACCATACGTATCGACCAATACCTGAAAGCAGTACGCTTTCCAGATCCTAGCCATGTGGTAGAGGTTACTTTCTTCGGGATCGTCTTGTGTTTTATTGATCACATCGACGAGATACCTCACCGGTCCTGTAAATAGGGTATTAAATGCCGCGTTGGAATGCTGGTCATTGATAATGTTCCGGTTACCCGCAGCGAGCTGCCCCCCATACGGCGTATTGATGTGCTGTACAATCTCACCTTGGTAGTGATAGGATGCTATTGCCGACAGCCGTTGCGCATTGGAAAACAAGTACGCAGGATTCAGGTCATTGGCCAATGCCGGATTGGTATTGATCTCTTCAAAGTTCTTATCGCAACTGGTGCTAGCTAACACCAAAAACGATATCGCAATTGCTATTAAATTCCGTTTCATGTTCAACTAGTTTAGTGCTAAAAATTAATATTCAGATTCAGGCCAAACGTACGTGTCGTCGGCAAGGCGTGTGTTTCAAGGCCCGACCTCAAGTCCGATGCAGAATATTGCACTTCGGGATCTAGGTTATCGACGTGTTTCCTGATAATAAATGGATTGTTTATAAAGAAATTAGCGTTTACATTTTTGATGAATGTATTGCTCAATAACTTGGAGAAGTCATATCCTACAGACAGGGTTCTCCAGCGTATAAAACTAGCATCATACACAAACGGTGTGGCCACATTAGCTGACCTGTATTGGCTGTAAAACAACTCGGCTTCCACCGCGGTAGTGTTAGGTGATCCGTCGGTATTTACCCCCGGAAAAACCACCCCGTTTTCGCGGCCTTCCAAACTTTGTTTATGTAGGCCATGCCTTGTCCAATTGAAGTTAGAGTTGGAAATCATCTTATGGCCCGCCTTGAAATCAATCTGTGCAAACAGCCTGATCCCTTTGTAGGTCACCGTATTTAGCCACCCTCCTGTATGGGGAGGAATGGCGCTCCCGTAGGTCACGATATTGCCGGGCAGGAACAGTCCATTTGAGGTGATGATTTCTCCTTGCTCATTCCGAAGGTAGTCTACCCCCCTCAGGGAAGCCATGGGCTGCCCTACTTCGTGTGACACGATACCGATGTATTCGCCATCGCCGACGTCAAACCGCTGCTGGTTATCTGCCAATTGCAATACTTCGCTATTGTTTAAGGCGTAATTAAACGCCGTTTCCCATTTGAATTGATCGTTTCTGATGGGCACGAGACTCAATAACACCTCTACCCCCCGGTTACGGAGCCTACCGACATTGACCAGTGTCTGCCCATAGCCGGATGCATTGGAAATATCCACACTAAGGATTTCGTCTTCGGTCAGTTTATTGTAGGCGGCTACGTCTACCGACACACGATTGTCAAACAGTTTGAAATCAATACCAACTTCCGTTTCCTTCACTGTCAATGGCCTTAAGTTTGCATTGGGGCTTGTCGAAGAGGTAATGATACCCAACGGAATTCCATTGAACTGGTTGTTTTCAATGTTATAGTATAGTGCGTTGGTATAGGGGTTTGTATCGCCCCCGACTTCGGCATAAGAAGCCCGCAACTTACCGAAGTTGAACCAATCGGGCAACGACTGGAATAGCTGGCTAAACACAAAGCTGGTACTCACTGACGGGTAGAAGGCACTATTGGATTGGGGATTTAGTGTCGAAAACCAATCATTCCTTCCCGTCAAGTTTAAATAGAGGAAATCCCGATAGGAGAAATCAACGGTACCGAACACGGAATTTACGCGTTTATGCCAATAGTTGTAATTGGGGTTTTTGATCTGTCCATTATCCACCGTATACAAATCGCGGATAAAAAAGTTGGTGACAGAGGTTCCTATCCGCTCGGATTGCTGATCCATGGAGTTGGCGCCAAAGGTGGCGTCTATCCCCCACACACCGATTTCATGGTTGGTTCCCAATAGGAAATCGATATTCCGTTCCCTAAATGTGCCGGAGTTCTGAAAATAGTTGCCATTAAACCCGGTAGGGGCCACAGGCAACATCGCTGTTCCGGTAGGTCTATTGGCATGCCTTACGTTGGTGAAGAAGTCCTGCCCGATACGTCCTTGCACCCATAGCCATGGCGCGACATCATACCGTAGGGTGACATTGCCGAATAGTCGATCCCGCTTTTGCCGCTCGAACCGTTCATTTATTGTCCAATAGGGGTTTGTTCGATCCGTAAAGCGTGCCGGATTGATTTCATTCCCGGTAACGGGATCTTTGTAGGCATTCTCAAGCCATCGGATATCCACGCTATTGGCGATGGTATAAACGGTTTGGTTTACATTGTATGCCTGCTGGTTCAGCGCCGGCGGATTATTGTTATTCTCATTGGAATAGTTCGCATTGACTTGTAAGGTCAATGATGGTATCAAACTATAGCTTAACCCCAGGTTAATGATCTTTTTGTCAAAATCTGAATTGGGTACAATGGCGTTTGCGGCTGTATTGGCAAATGACACCCTGAAGTTACCTTTGTCATTGGCACCGGAAACCGCCAGTGTATTCGTGAAGGTATTGCTCACGCGGTAAAAATCGCTTACCCGATTCTCGTTGGGCAGATAGGGTCGTTCCACGCCATCGTGTTGCATGATGGGCAACCCGTCAAACTTCGGCCCGAAGCTCCATACACCGGTTCTTCTCACATCGTCAAGGGTTTCATTTCGGATGCCATATTCCCCTTGTCCGTATTCGTATTGGAAATCCGTGTAATCCAGTGGCTGGTCTGCCTGATAACTTAATCCATAGCTAATGCCAATGCCTTTATTCCGTTGGTCTTGACCGGATTTCGTCGTGATGATGATTGCGCCGTCCTTTGCCCGGAAGCCATAGAGTGCGGCCGCTGCGGCACCTTTCAATACGGTCAATGATTCGATATCATCGGGGCTGATACTTTGTAGACCGTCGCCTAGGTCGGTGTTGATCTCACCGGTATTGCCTGCTCCCGATGCGTTCGCGCCGCCTTGCGGTGAATTATTGATGGGAACCCCATTCACCACGATCAACGGCGAATTATTTCCCCCAAAGGACGACTGGCCTCTTAAGCGAATTTTGGAAGATCCACCCGGCCCGCTTGGGATGCCGGAAACGTTCAATCCCGCCACCTTGCCTACCAAGCTATTTCCGACGTTAGTGGTTCGGCTTTCCGCCAATTGGTCCGTATCTACCGCTGATGCCGAGTAACCCAGTTTCCTATTCTCCCGCCTAATGCCGAGTGCAGTCACGATCACCTCTCCCAACTCCTGGGTGTCTTCCTGTAAAACCACGTTAATATCATTGCGGGAATTGATGGGAACCTCCAGTGGGGCATACCCCACGTACGAAAAGACCAGCACCGCATTGGGCTGCGCTTCGATCACAAACCTCCCCTCCTCATTGGTCGTCCCTCCGGCAATGGTTCCCTTTATCGTGACCGTCACACCTGCCAAAGGCTGTCCGGCTTCGTTTGTCACCGTACCCCTGATCGTTTGCTCTTGTCTAACAACCTTTCGCCTTACGACCACTAAATTATTCTCTAATTCTTTGTATTCTAGGTTGGTGTCGGAAAGCAGCATTTCCAAGACCCAAAGCACCGGGGTATCTTCTACCTTGATGCTGACTAGCTTGTCCAATGCACCGCCATCTTCGCTATACATTAACCTGATCTTTCCCTTCTGCTCCAGCATGGGGAAAACCGTCTTTAGTTTGACGTCATGCACGGTCAAATCGATATTCTCACCTTGGGAATAACTCTTAGCTGTTACATTCAACGTCAGGATCAGCGTAAAGATGACCGTATAGTTCAACAGTAATAGATTTCGTTTAAACTGGACAAAGAAATGATGGTAAAGAACTCTTTTGGTTAGTTCCTTTCTTTTCATAATTCTGGTTTTTTATTGTTAAAAAATCTGAGCGGGATAGCTTGCTACCCATCGTTGGATTTGGATGAGAAGTGTTGGCGCACTTCTCTTTTTTTAATAGATAATCACGTCATGGCCCTCAATTTTATAGTTAAACAAATGGATGAATTGCAGTGCTTCTAACAATTGGTCAATATTTTCTTCCGTTATGGTAGACGTATACCGGTAGGACAGGATCTTGGGATCTTTAACCGAGATGTTGACATTATACCAACGCTCAAGCTTGGGTATTAACTCGGCTAACGTTTCATTTCTGAACACCAATTTGTCATTTATCCACGAAGTTTCCTCGATGTATTCTTCGTCGATGACCTTTACCTTGGAGAGGCTTCCGATGGTCAGCGTGATACCCGGTGCGATGCCTGCTGCGGTCTGCTTGCCGGTCTCGGCTGCGGCATTATCGGTTATGGCCACTTTCTCATTGGGTTTCATTAAGATTTTCTCATTGGGCCGCTCGTTTACCGACAGCTCAATGGATCCCCTGATCAGCGTCGTTTCCGTTTTACCATCCATCGGATAGGCTTTCACATTAAACGCGGTGCCCAATACCTTAATGGCAATTTTGTCTGTTGTGATAATAAATGGCCTGTTTTTGTCTTTGGCTACATCAAAATAAGCCTCACCTTCCAGCCGTACCGACCGCGTTTTGCCATCGCTAAGATTATCGGCGTAGTAGATCCGACTGTCTGCATTCAGCCAGACCGTGGTGCCGTCTGGAAGCGTCAACTGCTTACGTACGCCTCGTTCGGCCACGATTTCAATGGTATTCGGCTCTACATACCCTTCCTGTTGATTAAGCAGCCACATCCCCAATCCCCCCATGACCATAATGAGTAGGCCGAGTGCCACGGGTTTTCTGACCAGGCGTTTCCACCGCCTCGCCGCAGGCATATGATGTGCTATCGGTTCAGGCTGTTCATCAAATCGAAGTTCTTTTTGGTGGCGTCGTTTATGTTTGCTGTACCACTCGTTGGTATCACCCTGCTCCTCCTGTTGCCCTTTCCACAGCTCCCGCATAAACTCCTCATAATACACCGCATCGGGATGGCTTGCCAACAAACCATCCAATTCCGCCAATTCTTTTGCGTTGATTTCCCCTGCCGCTTTACGTGCTAACAACGTTATGATCCGCTTATCATCCATAAATCTACAAAGACACCCTGGTTTATACTATGGCCTTCGATAGTAAAGACAGCTCTTTTCGATAATCTCCCTAATGGAAAATCATTTTTTTTCTTTTTGGCATTCGCATGAATAGGGGAACAGGCTTCAACTACTCCGCTGTTTGCTGACCGATTCGGCAAGTCCACGCATATACCCGATCGCATATAACATCCCTAAGGTCATATAGCCCGCCCTTGTATTCTCCTCGCCATACATAGTAGGCACGTGGTCTGGACGCATGGTGCCTGTAAAGCCAATGTCGTAATAGGCTTTCATCGCTTCATACATATCGATCTGACCCTCATCGTGGAATGTTTCGGTAAATTTAGTGCTCGGTATCGTGCCACTCAAGTCTTGAACGTTCCTAAAATGCGCGAAGTTAATCTTGTCTCCCCACCTCCTAATCAAGGCCGGGATATCCGCTCCCATTAACGAGAAGTTACCTTGGCACATGGTCAGGCCGCTGTATTGACTGGGCACGAGTGCCAGCATTTTGTCAAAATTCTCTACGTTATTCATAATCCGGGAAATTCCCTGGATGCTGTCTACCTGTGGGTCGTCAGGGTGTAGCGAGAGGTTCATCCCTATTTTTTCAGCCTCAGGCACCACCGCTTTCAGGAAATACTCCAATGTTTGCCATAACGTATCCTTCGAAACCTCTCCATATTCTGTGAGCGGTTGATCCTTGATATCGTCGTAGTCAAATGCCGTTACCAACGCTCCCCCTCGTGCAGGACGATCCCGTTCCGTTCTCGCCCAACTGATGACCGGCATCCAGTTATAGCATATTACATCCACGCCACCATATTGCTTGAGGTTTTTCATAAAGGTGATGAAATTCGAAATTTCCTCATCCCTACCCGACAAACCAAGTTTTGTTTGTGTGCCAAGGCTGGGAGGCCCTTCTACCACCGTCCATTTTATGCCTTCTTTTTCCCACCTTTCTTTGGTGGCGGTTATCGCTTCGGGATCCCAGGGGTTTAGTCCTTCTATCCGCTGCACACCGGATACTGCGTGCAGCGCATCAAGCTGCCTGATGTAAGGTACCCGTGGAGAATCTGGTGACATCAATTCACCGAATTTGATACCCGCATCCCTGATGTAGGGTTTTACTGCCTTGTTATCATTTGGTTTCGGCGAGCAAGCACTTGCTCCGCCAACCGTTAATGCCGCTGCAAAGGCGGTACTTTTCTTGATAAAGTTTCTACGATTATCTTTCATGATGCTATTTTCTATTTCTAGATGATTTAAAATGAATTATTTTTTGCATGTCTTGCCCTAGCTAGGGCAAGACATGCTTGTTCTTTAATCAACATCCCACCAAACGGGAGTCGTGTATAAATCCGGACCTTGACTGGCAACTGCAGCATTGTAATTTTCCGTATTAAGCACGGTCTCTTCGGGTGGATAGCGTAGCCGAACCAAGTGGGCACCCCCTGTAAAATTACCGGGGTAATTAGCCGGTGTCAATACGGGGAAACCTGTTCGGCGCCACGTAGAGAATGCCTCAAAGCAATCGTAGTACATGAAGTGCGCTAACCAAAACTGCGTGTAGATCTGCTCCATCTGCTGCGCAAATGATCCACTTTCATCCAGTGGATGGGCCGCTAGATAGGTGTCAATGGCTGACTGTGGTATGACGCTGCTACCGGTATATAAGGTAACCCTAGGGAATAAGCTGGTGGTTTGCATATTTGCGGCAATAGCCTTTTCATAATGTTCAGCCGCTGTACCGGGGCCCCAGCCCCGCAAAGCCGCTTCGGCCAACAAAAACTCCACTTCTGAATAACTCATGATAATAGTGGGGGCATCTAGACTAGCGATCGTACCGGTATTCGGTTCGGAAAACTCTACCAGCATGTCCGTAGTGAATCCGGGGATGACGGATGCGACGGTATTGGGGTCATGTCCGGTTGGAAGGCCCCTTTGCAAGGCAGGGTTGGTGGAAGCGGGAAGCGCCGCCACTTGCCCAGCGAGAATATTGCCCTCCCAAAGCGTAGCATAAAACGGCAACCTAGGATCATCCCGTTCCGCAAGCGCATCGATGAGTGTTGCCCCCAGCTTAACCAAGCCTTTACCTTGATTTGATTCTGGCAAGCTTTCCCGCTTCAACTCAAAGGCATCCCAATTTTGCGTATTCCCATTGCCTGCTTGGTGATCTACCTTGGCGATATCCGCATTGCTGGTCATCACGCCACCTGCTATGGCTTTTTCCACCCATGCCCTCGATTGCGCGGCATCCACATTGCTCATCCGCATACCTAAACGAAGCATCAAAGAGTAAGCGAATGTCGTCCATTGCTGAACATTGCCTCCATAAAGCGGGTCGTTTACCCCATAAGACGCTTTAGCGGCATCCAACGCCGCTATCGACGCTTCCAGTTGTGCCAACATATTCGGATATATTTCCGATTGGAGATCATACTTTGGTTTGTGGATACCATTGATATAGCCAAGACCTGCCTCTGAATAGGGTACATCTCCGTACATGTCTGTCGCACGATGCAATATAAATACGCGCCAAATATTAGCGATGGCATGATGGTTAACCAGGTCCGGATTGCCCTCGGTTTCAGCAATTGCTTGCTGAAGTTCTTTCAGGTGTGTTCCATAAATGGTGTTGAAAAGATCCCCATGCTGGCCTTGCTCCAGGTTTTTATCCCCCGACCAAAATAGTGTCAGCGTCGCCATGTATTGCATCGTTCCGGCAAAGTATTTGATATTGGTTCGGTTCCTATCGTTGGTGCCCGTTCCCGCGGTTCTAATGACACTGGTCGTAAATAGATTTCCGATGACCGGTTCGATGTAGGCATTGGGGTTCTTATTCATTTCTTCAAAGCCCTTATCGCATGATGTCAACAACAAAACAGCGAAGACCACTGATTTGAGCATGACAGCTAATAATTTCTGTTTTACAGCATTCATAATCAATATTTTTGTAATAAAACCATCACGTTGCTAAAACCTGACCATCAAGTTGAAGCCATAACTACGCACCGTGGGAAGGCCGAAATTCTCCAAACCCTGTGCATTGCCACTGCTGTAACTTGCCTCCGGATCCACCCCTTCTGCCCGATTCAACAGAATAAGCAGATTGCGTGCAACGAAGGAAAGGCTGACCGATTGGAAAGGCGTTTTAGACAACATACTATTGGGCAATGAATACCCTAAGGTTACCGAACGAAGCTTGATAAAATCTGCACTGGTCACGAATTCTTCGGTTATTTGCGACCAGATATTAGAATAATAGGTCTGCGGTGTCACGTTAGTGGTAAATGGTGCTCCCGATGGATCAACGCCGGTCACGGTCAATCCGGTTTCCCTAATACCGCCTGCTACGGTTCGCTGGGATAACCCGAATTGCGTACCGTAGGCTTGCGTGGCTGAATACAACGATCCGCCAAACTTACCATCCACCAAAACGTTGAGATTAATGTTTTTGTAACTGAATGTATTGGTTATCCCCATGGTCCATGGTGGTACCCCAAGCCCTAACGGCTCAATAGGCCCCTGTATGGGGAGGCCCGTAGCGGGGTTGTAAATGATTTGCCCGGCATCATTCCTGGCCACCCGATTTCCGGCAATCATGCCGAAAGGCTGTCCTTCATAATGATAGATCCACCCATTGAGCGTCCTCGTCGTGGCACCCGGTAATTGCAAAGACGAAAGACCATCAGCGATTTTCAATACCGTGTTTTTATTATATGCCATGTTATAGGCAACATCCCAAGTGAAATCCTCACCCCGTACGGGAGTGCCCGTTAACAATACCTCTACCCCCCGGTTCCGTATCTCCCCAACATTGAGGGCTACGCTCGTAAATCCTGATGAGCTAGGCACAGAGGCATTAACGATGTCATTAGTAGTTGTTCTATCATATACGGTTAGATCAAACCCCAAACGATTCTGGAGGATACGCCCTTCGATACCCGCTTCCGAAGTAGTGGAAGTATATGGATTTAATTTATTCGGAATGGTATTGCTGGTTATCGTCATCAAGGTCGCCCCGTTAATGTATAATTGAGGCGAATTGCTATACTGCAAATCCAATCCATAGGGGTTTGGGGTACCGCCACCCACTTGAGCCCAGGAGGCGCGCAATTTTAAAAAGTTCAACCAGGAGGGCCGATCACGCCACGCTTCAGAGGCAACAAAACTCAACCCTGCCGAAGGGTAAAGCAAGCTGTTGTTTTCAATATCCAATGTGGAGAACCAATCCTGGCGCGCTGACAATGTCAGGTACAGATAGTTGTTAAACCCGACATCAGCGGATCCGAACAATGAGTTAATCGCCCATTTGCTGTATTGTAACGTAAAATTCTGCGCACTACCGTTACCGATGAAATATTGAAATGGAATATTAAACGGACCACTGGTCAAGTTCACACCTTCAAAAAGATTGGTCATTTGGTTACCCCCGACCATTGCATTCACCGAGAAGTTACCAAACGTTTTGTTATACCCCAATATCAGTTCGCCATTGATTTCCTGCCTCAGGTTTGATTGGGTTGTCATCTGTCCGCTATTGTTGAAAGCGATCCCTGAAGGCCAAATGTCATTGGCGTCGTATTTGGTGTGGTCAATACCTAACCGAGCGGATAAATAAAGATCATCGTTAATCAAATAACGAGCATTGAACGATCCCAGGAAACGTCTTCGCCTATCGGCATTGCGTACCTTATTGATGACGAAATAGGGGTTTGTCACATAAATGTAGTCGCTCCACACAAACTCGTTTCCCGTAGCTTCATCATATCCAGGTGCTAGCGTACGCACATCGATATTCGTTGCCGCGATCTGTACCCCCGTGTTTGCATTCCGGTCGAAGTCACCCGGTCTCGCTCGATTATGGTTTTCCTGAACACCGTATTGAGCTCTTCCCTCAAAAACAATTTTGTCCGCCAGCTTGGCATTCACACCTAAATTGAAATTCCTGATATTTAATGAATTATTTGGAAGAATACCGCTATTATCAATGTTGGAAGCCGAAAACCTGAAATTAACCGCTTCACTACCGCCATTAATTGCTAGGGTATTACTAAAGGTATTACCGGTATTGTAAAAGTTTTGAATATTGTTCCGTTGCGCCGTATAAGGCCTTAATTCGCCATCGGGATTATGTACCATAGAGCCATCCAATGGCGCTCCCCACGACATCCGGCCAGTAGCAATCGCTTCTGCCTGTGAAGTAGGTTTTTCACCCCGGGTTCCAGCACCGTATTCATACTGCCAATCCAATAAATTGAGCGGTGTCTCCATCGTATACGTGCTATTGTATTCTATACCGATACCACGCTGCGCTTGTCCGGATTTGGTGGTGATCAGAATAACACCATTTGCCGCCCGTGATCCATAAAGCGCGGCAGCAGGGCCACCCTTTAAGACGGAAACGCTTTCGATATCATCGGGATTAATGGCCGATAACCCATCCCCGCGATCTGCGCCACCATACGTACCAGGCGCGCCCCTGTTCGTGTTGTCTATCGGAACGCCATTGACCACGATCAACGGTTGGTTATCCCCATTGAGCGTGCCATTACCTCTGATGATGATCCGTGAAGAACCGCCTGGGCCGGTAGCTGTCGAAGAGGCATTCACCCCAGCTACGCGACCCGTCAATGCGTTACCCAAGCTGATCTCCCGTGCCTTGGTCATGTCTTCACCATCTACTTGGCTGACGGAATAACTCAAGGATTTCCGTTCCCTAGTGATTCCCAATGCCGTGACCACCACCTCACCCAATGCTTCAGAAGCATCGGCTAATACCACATCGATAGCGGTTCTTGAATTGACCGCGATGGTTTGGGTGACGTACCCAATGGATGAGAATACCAGAACAGCGTTAGGAGCTGCCGAAATTGTGTATTGTCCATTTTCATCGGTGCCCGCTCCCCGAGATGTGCCCTGCACCAATACACTTATTCCCCCTAGTGGCTGGCCAGATGCATCGCGCACCGTACCCCTTATGGTGATTTCTTGTTGTATGGCCTTGTTTCTCACCACCACAAAGTCGTTCCCTAACTCTTTATATTCCAGATTGGTACCAGAAAGAAGCATTTCCAAGACCCGAAGCACCGGAGTGTCTTTTACCTGGATGCTGACGAGCTTGTCCAGCGCACCGCCGTCTTCGCTATACATCAACCTGATCTTCCCCTTCTGTTCCAGCATGGGAAAGACAGTCTTCAATTTGACGTCCTGCACAGCCAAGTCGATCTTCTCGCCTTGGGAGTAACTCTTGGCCGTCGCATTTAATGTCAGGACCAACGTTAAAATGACGGTATAGTTCAGCAAAAGAAAGTTCTGTTTGAATGGGGCAAAGAAATGTTGGTAAAGAACTCTTTTGGTTAGTTCCTTTTTTTTCATAATTTTGGTTTTTTATTGTTAAAAGATCTAGACAGGGTAGCTTGCTACCTGTCGATGGATTTGGATGAGAAGTGTTGGCGCACTTCTCATTTTTTTATGGGTCGTTATGTCATGGCCTTCAATTTTATCGTTAAACCATGGGATGAATGTCGGTTCCTTTGCGTTAATCCCCTCCCGCCATCTTACGCACTTAATAGCATGATGATCCGCTAGTCATCCATGAAATCTGAAAAGACACCTTGGTTTATAATATAATTGGTCTTTACTAATAAAGACAGTCCTTTTCGGGAATCTCCCTAACTGCAGGTCATTTTTTTTAGTTGGAAGTGAAATGGTTGCGCCTCGGATTGTTCAGGTAGACTTTCCGAGGGGTCGGTGTGTGCATCAAGTCAGGCTAACTTGTATTCTGATTTCAACACCACTGCTAATTTTTTAATGGCGTTGACCAAATGGGCATCAACGGTTTTGGGCGAAATGTTCAACATATCTGCCGCTTCCTTATAGGAGAATCCTTCTTCTTTAACGAGTTGAAACACCAATTTACATTGTGTCGGCAAGGAAGCAATGGCACGCTCCAGCTTGGCTTTCAATTCGCCCTGAATGAACACTGCTTCAGGAGAGGGGATATTCAGCCGAATATCCATGTCGATGTCATTCAGTGAAACGGCCTCCTTGCCCGTTTGTTGCTTCAACGCATTTAACGCACGATTCTTAGCGGCAACAAATGCATAGTACTTCACATTCTTGACTTCCGCCAGTCGGGCGCGGTGCTGCCAAAGCACGAATAACACATCACTGGCAATTTCTTCGGCTAACTCCCAAGACTTTACCACACCGTACGAAAACTTCATCACTGGATGGAATAACAAATCGAATACCTTCTTATAGGCACTTTCAGAATTATAAGCAGCCATCTCATCGACCAAGGTCTTTAGCTCCGAGTGTTGTATGGGCATGGTTTTGCAATTGGTTAATCCAAAGTTAACACATAAAATTTAATATTCCATGACCAACTCAAAATAGTCTGCCGATATTTTCGCCCATTACCATGGAAGATGTCAGCGGGGGAAGAATTTTACGCGCGTGCTCCGGACATGCCAACCATGTAAATGTTGGAAAAGACTTTGCTCATTCCCTAAAAAGGCGGGCGGCTTTTATATAAAAGCCGCCCGCCTTTTTCACGAATAACCTGGTCTTCTAAAGAAAACGCACGAGCAATTTTCTTTATATTCCCAATAACCGCCTGTTGCTTGCTTCATCCGCCTGTCCCCCAGCGAAATCATCAAACGTCTTTTCGGTCACGCGGATGATATGGTCTTTGATAAATACGGCTCCTTCACGAGCGCCATCTTCGGGGTGCTTGAGGGCACATTCCCATTCCATCACGGCCCACCCTTTAAAATCGTAAGCGGTCAATTTGCTGAATATCGCTTTGAAGTCCACTTGGCCATCGCCCAGTGAGCGGAAACGGCCTGCCCGTTCTACCCAGCCAGAATACCCTCCGTAAACACCCTGCTTACCCGATGGATTAAACTCCGCATCCTTCACGTGGAATGCCTTGATGCGTTCGTGGTAGTGATCGATATAGGCAAGATAATCCAGGCATTGCAAGACAAAATGTGATGGGTCATACAACAAGCAAGCCCTGGGATGGTTATCCACCTTTTCCAAGAACCGCTCGTAACTTACCCCATCATGCAAATCCTCACCGGGATGTATCTCGTAGCAGACATCCACACCATACTCGTCAAACACATCCAATATCGGGCGCCAGCGCTTTGCCAGTTCCGTAAAGCCGGTTTCCACCAACCCCTGCGGGCGTTGGGGCCACGGGTAAACGGTGGGCCACAGCAGTGCTCCACTGAAGGTCGCATGCGCATCCAACCCGAGGTTGCGAGATGCTTGGGCGGCATATTTCAACTGCTGTACGGCCCATTCCGTGCGCGCTTTGGGATTGTTATGGTATTCCGCAGGCGCAAAACCATCGAATTGTTGGTCATAAGCCGGATGGACGGCCACCAGTTGCCCTTGTAAGTGCGTGGATAATTCGGTAATTTCTAGCCCCATCGCATTGATCATCCCTTTGATTTCGTCTGCATAGGTCTTGCTTTCCGCGGCTTTCTGCAAGTCGAAGTAATCGGTTGCCCAGGTTGGGATTTGTATTCCTTTAAATCCTAGCTCTTTTGCCCATTGGCAGATGGATTGCAAGCTATTGAATGGTGGTTGATCGCCTAAAAATTGCGCCAGGAAAATACCTGGACCTTTGATTGTTTGCATAATTGGTATCTTTTATAAAAATTGAATTTAACTATTGCTGTGTTAAACGACGAAAGGTGTCCATTTTTCATTGCTCTCATTGCTGGCTAACACCGTATCGAGGAAAGCCATCCCCCTTACACCGTCATCGACCGAAGGAAAATCATAGACGGCATCCACCTGATTTTCACCCGATAGCCTTGCCCGCAAAGCGACTGTAAAGCTACGGTACAGGTTTGCAAAGGCTTCCAAATAACCTTCCGGATGCCCTACAGGTGTCCGGCAAAAAGCCTTGGCTTCGTCCGAAATAGGTGCATTCTTTCCGGCACGGTAAATCTGGGCTGGTTCGTCTACCCACCTCACCACCAAAGTATTCGGTTCCTGCTGGTTCCATTCCAAGCCACCGAGTTCGCCGTATACCCTGACTTTCAATGCATTCTCTTCCCCAGCGGCGACCTGTGAGGCCATTAACACCCCGCTTGCGCCATTGTCCAACTGTAACAGCACATTTCCATCATCTTCCAGTCGCCGGCCGGCCACATGGGTGTACAATGCGGCGCAGAGGTGCGTGGTACGCAGTCCGCTGATGTGTTCGGCCAAGTGCAGCGCATGGGTACCGATATCGCCCATGCATCCACTCCGTCCGGATTGTGCCGGATCTGTACGCCATGCTGCCTGTTTATTGCCATCTTGTTCGGAGCGACGGCTTAACCAACCCTGCGGATACTCCACATAGATTTTGCGGATGTTGCCCAATGCCCCTTCCCGCACCAGTTTCCGGGCTTGTTTCACCATGGGGTATCCCACATAGGTGTGCGTGAGCAGCAATAGCAATCCGGTTTCATCCACCTTTTGCTTCAGGCGCTTCGCCTCTTCCAAGTCGAATACCATGGGCTTTTCAAGCACCACGTGAAACCCATGCTCCAATGCCAGCATCGCTGGGCCGAAATGCACATTATTGGGGGTAACGATACTTATAAAATCCATCCGCTCCCCCTCGGGCAGTTGGCTTTCGGCGGCAATCATTTCCTGATAACTACCGTAAATGCGATGATCGGGAAGAAACAATGATGCGCCGCTTTCCCTGGACTTATCGGTATTGGAGCTAAATGCCCCGCAAACCAATTCAATTTGCCCATCCATCAACGCCGCTATGCGGTGGACCTCACCGATGAACGCATCTTTACCTCCACCTACCATGCCCATCTTGAGCTTACGATTCGTTTTACTATTCACCATAGTTCTTAGGTTTTTTATATTAATGATATGCTTTTTCTACTGATGTAATGGCCTTGCTAACCAATATCCCTCTTTTATGCTATCGTTTGCATATGCAATCGCCAACGCTTCACAAAAATATCATTAAAGTCAAAAAAAGCGCCTATCGACCTAACTATTTTCCCCACAAAAACCTGTCATAAAATTGATACATCATGACTGATCGTTTATCCGAGGTAACAGCATAAAAAAGAAAGGATAAATTCTATAATCAAAATCAAATACCTTACCCTCCAATTTACCCCATCTTACCGACGTTTCTATATTTTCTCTTATCTTTAGCGCCCACGGCATACCCTGCATTGCCTAGCGGTGCGAAACGTATGCCTAATGACAATCCTTAAATAACAGTTAGCTAGTATCTCAATTAACCAAATGCCCTTGACCACCATAAAAAAAACCACCATTTCGTCTGTACACCTGGAGCGGAAAGTCGAAATAGATTACTATATACCCGAGACCGTTAGCCCCCATACACTATTGCCATTGTTGCTGTTTAACGACGGGCAACTGCTATCCGAGATGGATTTCGCTTCGATTTACGAAAACTTCCTACGGGAAAATCCGAATAACCCACTGTTAGTCGCTGGTATCCATGCTGGCCCCGATCGCCTGATGGAATACGGCACAGCAGGTACACCCAATTACAAAGGACAGGGCGCTAAAAGTGAGTCCTATACACGATTTGTGCTGACCGAAATGCTCCTGCATACATTAGACCGTTTTCCATTTATCAATAACCAAGACATCGCCTACGCCGGGTTCTCTTTGGGAGGCCTATCGGCATTGGACATTGCCTGGAACCACCCGCATCTATTTAATAAGGTAGGTGTATTTTCTGGATCACTTTGGTGGCGCAGCAAAGCGTTGGGCAAAGGATATGACGATGATCGACATCGCATCATGCACCAGCTTATCCGCAAGGGCAACCACCATCCCGGACTGAGGTTCTTTTTTGAATGTGGCACCTTGGATGAAGCCGCCGACCGCAACCAGAATGGCATCATTGACAGTATCGAAGACACGCTAGACCTCATCAAGGAACTGGAAAACAAAGGGTATCGGCAGCCACAAGACATCCACTACCTTGAAGTGGAAGGAGGAAAACACGATGCGGAAACCTGGGCGGCGTGTATGCCCGATTTCCTCCGATGGGGGTGGGTCAGCTAATACTTAGTTGCTTGCTGAACGGGTTTTGATCCTGTCGCCAAATGTGTTAAAAATGGTTAAATCCGTAACATCTTGGTATCAATTCCGTAACTTTAGCCTGTTGAAATGAGCAGGTCGATATCACGTTGCATAACAGGCATAATGGGTAGATTTTTGATAGTTGTCGCCATCTTGGCAGGCTTGCTGGCGTCGTGCGACGCCCGAAAACCCAAGCCTGTAGCACGGTCTTATGACAGGTATCTATACCCCGATGACTTGCAGGGGGTGGTGCCGGGGGGTGTTACCGGCGACGACAGTACGCAATTGGTACAGGCTTACATCGAGCAATGGTTGCGACAGCAGGCACTTCTCCACCATGCCCAGCGCAACATTAACATGAATACAGCCCGCCTCGACAGACAGGTTGAAGAATACAAGAACGGGCTGATCGTATACGAATACGAGCAGGCATTGGTCAGCCAAAAGCTAGACACCACTGTTACAGACCAAGAGATTAACGATTATTATGATTCGCGCGAGGAATTATTCATCCTCAAGCAACCGATCCTAAAGGCATCCTATATCCAAGTGCGTAACGGTGCGCCTGAATTGGAACGCGTGAAACGGTGGTTTCTTTCGACCGACTTCAAAGACCAGGATTTGCTGGAGAAATATTGCGCCATGTATGCTTCGCAATATTCGCTACACGACACGACGTGGTATTACGTGGATGAATTGGTGAAAAAGATTCCACTTTCGCGGATAGGAGAAGACAATTATGGGCAAACGGGTCGAATTTTTGAAATAATTGAAAATAATGAATTATATCTGATAATTTTGCACCAATCGAAATTTAGGGATACCCGCTCACCATTATCATTGGTAAAGGGCGATATCCGGAACTTGATTTTGAACAAGCGTAAAATCGACTTGATTGCTCAAATGCAAAAGAGCATCATAGACGATGCCCGCAAAAAGAATAACATAGAAATATACAACTAATGAGTAAACATATCTGCATTTTTCTGGTTCTGGCAATGCTAACGGCGTCCAAGTTTGTTACGGCACAACCGAAAGTCATTGACAAAGTAGCCGCGGTAGTGGGGTCGAATATCATCTTGCAATCCGAAATCGAAATGCAATATGCGCAATACCTTGCCCAAGGCAATAGGGCTAGTGAAGATTTCAAGTGCTACATCCTCCAGCAGCAGCTTACCCAAAAACTACTGGCGCAACAAGCCATTATCGACTCGATTGAGGTGAGCGAGGGCGAAGTAGACGACAACATCAATGCGCGCTTGCGATACATGTCGGGCCAAGCGGGAGGTCAAGAGCGCCTCGAACGTTTCCTCAACCGCTCCTTGCTGCAATACAAAGAAGAGATGCGGCCTAGTATCTATGAGCAACTGAAGGCCAACAAGATGCAACAAAATATTGTATCAGGCATCGATGTGACCCCATTGGAAGTAAAACGATATTTTGAATCGCTGGACAAGGATAGCCTCCCCTACTTCAACACCGAAGTAGAAGTGGGCGAATTGGTCATTTACCCCAAGTTGACCCGTGAGGAAAAACAACAATTCCGTGACCGTGCCGAACAGCTACGTAAGCAAGTCGTTGATGGGTCAGATTTCGCGACTGTCGCCCGTCTTTATTCCCAAGACGGTGGTTCTGCACCTTATGGTGGGGACTTAGGTTTCAATACCCGTGACGGCTTTGTGAAGGAATTTTCTGCCGTCGCTTTCCGGCTCAAACCGGGCGAAATCTCACAGGTATTCGAATCTGAATTCGGGTTTCACTTCCTGCAAGTACTGGAGCGCCGCGGCGAGGAAGTACGCTCGAGGCACGTACTCGTTCAGACCAAGCCTACTCCGGCCAGTTTAGAACGTGCGAAGGCCCAGATCGATAGTATCTACGATAACGTCATCGCGAAGCGGATTGATTTTTATACCGCTGCGACCCTCTATTCCGACAACAAAGAAACGAAATACAACGGCGGCATGCTGCTTAACATGGAAAACCAACAGGGCCGCACCACCCTGATTCCCGTAGATAAACTAGATGCATCTGTCTTTACGGCGATCGACACATTGGAACCGGGCCAATACTCAAGACCTTCGGAATTCTCGGAAGAACGGATGGGTAAACCGGGTTACCGATTTACTTACCTCAAATCACGTGTACCCCCACACCAAGCGAATCTTGATCAAGATTATGCCAAAATCAAGGAAGCGGCTATGGACGATAAAATCAACCGGAAACTAAGTGAATGGTTTGAAGGCCGGCGTCGGGTCACTTTCATCAACATCAATGAAGCCTACCACGATTGCGATGACCTGAAAATATGGTTGAAAGATAGTGGTGAAGAAGCGCTTGCGGGGCAGTGAAGACTGGAAGTCAGAAAAACGGGAGACCGAAGCGCGGAGACGGAAGTCAGGAATCTTCGGTCTTCAAACTTCGGTCTTCCGTCTCGGTTACCGCTCAAACAACATCTCGACAACGACACGCCATTGAAAATCCGGCTGTAATTGCCAAATCCGCACATAGTTACATGCGACATGTGTGTCTTTGTCTTTTGTCGCGACGGTAGCGGTGCCGTACGAATAGGCCATTTCCCCACTATACGAGCGGCTGGCTACTAACGATTCAGAAAGAATCGCAAGGTCTTGTTTCTCGGCAAATTTCACAATATTTTCTTTGCCGATTATCGGTGTGGTCCAAGGGAAGTAAAGCCGTGCATCATCGGTTAAAAACTCCTTGTAAGCGACCGGTGCATTCGACTTCAATACAGCCGCCAACAATTGGTCATTGCTCATCACAATTTCTTTTCGTTGCTGTATCCGTTCCTTCGTCCTGAACCGGGTGTAATCTTTGTCGTCTGGCTCGATATACAGCAGTTCGGGCTCTTCACTTCCACCATGATGTTCGATCTGCGCACGCAAATCTATCTTCCAGTTGCCTTTGCGATCACGCCGCCATACCGTCAAGTATTCGCCATATCGCTTGATGGCCCCCACCCGCTGGAAGGAAAGCGAACCCGCTGTAACCCCCCACTCCATACTCTTGGACACGGCAGCAAACGTAGGCTTCCAAGTCATTACATCGGGGATATTGGGGCGATTTTTGAGGTGTTCCAACGCATTTGTCGGTGATGGGGCGAAGAATATGGAATTGCGATCCACAACGGACATCAATGCCGCATGCGGCCCTTCTGTGGCCGATAACCTGGCAGCACTCCGATCGGCAGACAACAGGCTCCCGACCTTACCCAGTACCTGTGAGAACATGGGTATCGAGCACGCGATTAAACAAATAAATACACTACTAAATCGAACAAAATGTATCATCGACAATGAATTGTGATTGATGGATATCGGCCATTAAGCCTTATTCCAAAGCGTTCCTTCTTTACTATCTTTCAATTGGATGCCAATGGAACTAAGTCCTTCCCTAATGCGGTCGGATGTGGCGTAGTCCTTGTTTTGCTTGGCATCGTTTCGTAGGGCGATGACCACTTCCATCAACTTTTCGAAATCATCGGAACCGGTATGGTCATCCGTAAGCCCGAGTACGTCATGAACAAACTGGTACATCAGCGTTTTCAATTCGTCGAGTGACTTTTCATCAATGGCCAGCTTGCCATCGTATACGCTGTTGGCAATCCGTACCGCTTCAAATAATTCGGCAATCAATACCGGGCTATTGAAATCGTCATTCATGGCAGCATAGCAACGTTGCCTCAAGGCTTCGATAGCTACACTCGATTTCTTACTTCCTGCCTTCAATTTAGGCAATAGTGCCATGGCATTCATGAGCCGTTTGTACCCCTTATCCGCAGCATCCAACGCCTCATTGGAAAAATCGAGGGTACTGCGATAGTGTGCTTGTAGCATAAAAAAGCGAACGGCCATGGGCGAATATCCTCTATTCAACAGCGGATGGCTACCGCTGAACAGCTCATGTGGAAGAAATCCGTTGCCGGCAGATTTAGACATCCGTGTACCATTTACGGTCAGCATATTGGTATGCATCCAGTATTTCGCAGGTTGGGTATGGTTACAGGCTTGCGATTGGGCGATCTCATTCGTATGGTGGGTCGCCGCCAAATCCATTCCTCCGCCGTGGATATCGAATTCTGCCCCCAAGTATTTGTTGCTCATGGCCGAACATTCGATATGCCATCCCGGGAAACCGACTCCCCAAGGGGATGGCCAGCGCATGATGTGTTCCGGTTTTGCCTTTATCCAAAGTGCGAAATCCAATCGACCACGCTTTTCATCCTGCCCGTTTAACTCACGGGTATTCGTTAATAAATCTTCCAGTTTACGATTGGTGAGGATGGTATAGTTATGTTGCCTTACATACTTCTCCACATCAAAATACACCGTTCCGTTTATTTCATAGGCATAGCCGTTATCGATGATCTGTTTGACCATCTCGATCTGTTCGGAGATATGCCCCGTGGCGGTAGGTTCGATGCTGGGAGGCAATGTATTGAACAACCGGAGTACCTCATGGAATCCCAGTGTATACTTTTGGACAATCTCCATGGGTTCCAATTGTTCCAGCTTCGCTTTCTTGGCAAATTTATCGTCGCCTTCGTCATTGTCTCCTTCCAAGTGGCCCGCATCAGTGATGTTACGCACATAGCGCACTTTGTATCCCAAATGGGTTAGGTAGCGGAAAATCAAATCAAAAGATACAAACGTACGGCAATTGCCCAAGTGTACGTCGCTATATACGGTTGGCCCACAAACATACATCCCCACGAAGGGAGGGTTCAGTGGCTCGAATTTTTCCTTAGCTCTTGTTAACGTGTTATACAGCACCAGTTGGTTGTCCATGGGTGCGAAAATACGAATTAATACGCAAAAGGACAGGACGAAAACACGCCCCTGAAAATGTTATGCGTCTGCACCACAATTTTCAGGAAAGGAGTGGCATTTTAACAATGGTGTCCTTAAACTCGCGGATACGGATACCACCGTTGAACTTGCCTTTAAAGTAATTTTCAACCTCCGCAAGGATATTGTTGGTTAATTCATCGATCATACTACCGAAAACCACCAGTTGATAATTGCTCTCGAAAGCTACCTTTCCGCCATCATCATGTTCCAAAACCACAAAAATCAGTTCATCAGCTGTCATCGTCTCGTTCATGGTCATCTCTGTTTATTGTTAATAATCCAGTACCGTCACCATCGTGCGTCTATTGGCTTGGTGTTCGTCGCGCGAGCAAGGAACCCCGTCCGCGCAATGATTCGCCAACTGCCGTTCGCCATAGCCCTGCGCAACCATCCGGTCACGCGCGATGCCCCTTGAAACCAGGTAATCCACCGCTGACTGTGCCCGCCGCTGCGACAACGCCTCGTTGTACGCATGGCTGCCTCGGCTGTCCGTGTGGCTCGACAATTCGATCCGCAATGTCGGGTTGTCCCGCATCGTCCGCACCAGCTCGTCCAGTATCTCCGCCGCGTCAGGACGGATATCGTGCTTGTCGAAATCGTAGTAGATGTTCTCCAGCTCGAAGGTCTGACCGACCTTGAACACAGGTTCCAGCAACAATGCCACCTCCAATGTATCTGACCTGGTGATGCCCAGCGTGCTCACCTTCGCCGAATCCGCATGGTAGCCCTCCTTTTGCCCCAAGACCGTATAGGTTTGCCCGCGATCCAATACGAACTCGAAGGTTCCGGTGTCGCCGCTGCTTTTACGGGCAACGATTTCTCGTTCCCCATCAAACAACGTTACCGTTGCTTCAATGCGATCACCGGTCTGTTTGTTTGACGTGGTACCGCGTAGTATTATGATGATCTTGGGCTTCTCAAACGAGAACGAATAGATGTCGTCATTTCCCTGACCTCCTCTGCGGTTAGAAGATAGATAACCTGCGATGCCCTCTTCCCCATCGAATGTGACCACATAAGCAAAATCATCTCCGGGCGAATTAATAGGGTAGGTCAAATTATGCGGTGTCGACCATTCTTGCTTGCCGCCCATGGCCCGGAACACATCCAAGCCGCCCATGCCCGCAAATCCATCACTTGAATAATATAGGGTGTTGCTCGGCCCAATATTGGGGAAAAGTTCGTTGCCATTGCTATTCAGCTGATCCCCTGCATTGACTGGATCCCCCCAGCTGCCATCGGCCTGCTTCTCGCTATACCAGATATCCGTTCCGCCATGTCCACCCGGCATATCGCTAGCATAATAGAGCGTATTTCCATCTTCGCTTAAGGTGGCATGGCCAAGCGAATATTCCTGCACATTGTTATGGGCAAATGGTTCGGCAGACCAGGTGCCGTCGTCGTTTTTTGTATAAATATACAGCTCAAGTCGGTGGGTATGGTATTTCCGTTGCTCCTCTCTTGTCCGTTCACCGTCGTTGCCGACATAGGTCCGCGTGACAAACAAGGTATTGCCCGAGGCATCGGCCGCCAATGGCCCGACATGAAATTTCTCGCCATTAATGCTTTCTGCGGCAATAACCGGATTGGTCAACGTGTTATCCGAATGGCGATCGGCAGTATACACCCGCAAGAAGGAATTGCCCGTCCAGCCGTAGGTATCAACTCCCCGCATGAACCCGTCTGGTTCACCCGCATAATACACTTTATCGTCCATCGTAAAGACTGAAAATTCGGATAGCGACGTATTGATGCTTTCATTGCGCAGCTTATGCACCGTGGGATTAGCCATCCATACCACCGCCGAATCGCAGCCTGCGATTTGCAAGGCAACCCGATCGCGATCACCCGTTTGGGAAGCGTATTCCTCCAGCTGCTTTTTTGCCTCGGCATACTTTCCATTAGCCTTTAACACCTCTCCATACGTTATCCGGTTTTCGGGGGAACTACCCTCGCTGGCCACCACACGTGCATACCAATTTTCCGCAGACTCATAGTCTAACATCTTCAAGTAACTGTCGGCCAAACGCTCGAGATCTTGGAGACGCGGTCTTTTTGTGTCTACCAACTTTACATAGATCTCGGCTGCATTTGCATATTCATAACGGCGGTAAAGCTCGTCTGCGCGGTCACGCAAGCTAGGCTGTTCTTGGCCTTTAGCCGACAAAATGCCAGCAACAAAAATCATAAAAAAACTGAACATGAACGGCATGGCAAATACTCCATCACACCCAAACACGCTGTTTTTTTCCATCGGCATATACTTTGTCATAATTCTTAATTGTCTACCATTAAATCGTATTTATTTAGCTATTGCACCCTGCTTTGTATATCTTGCAGGCTTTCATTAATATATCGACAAAGCCTCAAAACATACTGATATGCCTTCTCTTCATCCTTGAATTGATACTCCAACTCGCCCCAAGAGACGACGTAACGTTCCTCGTTGATTGCGGAAATGATGATGGGGAACCACTCCTTCCCCTCGACCCATATTTCTATACGCGGGCTATCTAGGATGTATGAGTATCGCCCGGGATCCCCCGCCAAGTAATGGGCCAACCTATCCAATAACATATATCATTAATTAAAAACACAACGCCTGATTACCTAAAAAAACCTTGGGCTAAGGATTCGTTCGGCCTGCCTGTTGAACGTGATGCCCAGGGTCACCTCGTGCGACCCGTTCTGCACGTTGCTCAGCCGGCTCACGATGTGGTCGTACGAATAGCCGATGC